>NZ_JBFAWH010000002.1:48176-761527 GCF_040680235.1 Streptomyces sp. NPDC052101 | reverse complement strand
GGTGTCGAGGTGCACAACCCCGACCTCGTCCTCGCCACGCTCAACGGCAAGGGCAAGCTGGAGATGGAGCTGACCGTCGAGCGCGGTCGCGGCTACGTCTCCGCCGTGCAGAACAAGCAGGTGGGCCAGGAGATCGGCCGTATCCCGGTCGACTCCATCTACTCGCCGGTGCTGAAGGTCACCTACAAGGTCGAGGCCACGCGTGTCGAGCAGCGCACCGACTTCGACAAGCTGATCGTCGACATCGAGACCAAGCAGGCCATGCGTCCGCGTGACGCCATGGCCTCGGCCGGCAAGACCCTGGTCGAGCTGTTCGGTCTCGCCCGCGAGCTGAACATCGACGCCGAGGGCATCGACATGGGCCCGTCCCCCACGGACGCCGCCCTGGCCGCCGACCTCGCGCTGCCCATCGAGGAGCTGGAACTCACGGTCCGCTCCTACAACTGCCTCAAGCGTGAGGGCGTCCACTCGGTGGGCGAACTCCTCGCGCGCTCCGAGGCCGACCTCCTGGACATCCGCAACTTCGGTGCGAAGTCGATCGACGAGGTCAAGGCGAAGCTGGCCGGCCTGGGCCTGGCCCTCAAGGACAGCCCGCCCGGATTCGACCCGACCGCCGCCGCCTTCGACGCGGACGACAACGGGGGCACGGGTTTCATGGAGACCGAGCAGTACTGAACGCCGCGCCGAACCGCGCCGGAGCCCGAAAGCCAGAGGCCCTGTGGATCACTCCACAGGGCCTCTGGCCATTGAAGGTCATACAGGTTTCCATGACGCTTATGAGAGCCGGTGTGGGGCGTTACCGGTTGCTACAGATCCACGCGGGATCATGCTCCGGGATCAGGGGCGAAATAAGAGGAGGCCGCTATCGCCGGTCCGGCGGCCACAGCCTTTTCGTATGCCTCGTCCATGAGATCGACAAATCGAATCTGTCGCGCCTCTCCCGACGCCTCTGCAAACTCGCGCCAGCCTACGGAACGATCACCCCAATGGTCTCGCGCTCGCTCACCTCGAAAATGGGCCTCAAGCTGGACGCGCGTTGCTTCGCCATTCACACGCTTGAGCAAATAATCGGAGTAGTATTGCGTGACGATCAAATGTGTGAAGTGGAGTTGCCTTGCCAGAGCCAAAGGGAGCGGGCTCTGTGATGGTTGCCAGCAAACGAGAAGCTCAGGATCGTTGATCGACATAAGCGCCAGCTCGCGGTGCGCGGC
Source organism: Streptomyces sp. NPDC052101 (assembly GCF_040680235.1). Taxonomy (NCBI): domain Bacteria; kingdom Bacillati; phylum Actinomycetota; class Actinomycetes; order Kitasatosporales; family Streptomycetaceae; genus Streptomyces; species Streptomyces sp. NPDC052101. The sequence continues at coordinate 760,316 of NZ_JBFAWH010000002.1, read as the reverse complement.
CCGCCGCTCCTCCTCGTTGGATATGTTGGCCTGGTGGGCTTGATAGGCGAGAGACACTGCAACCCCAATGAGCGCTGCGCCCGAGAAGATCACGGAGAGGAATCCGTAGGCTTGCCCGACGTTGCTGAGCGATTGCCAATCGTCTCCAAGAAATGAGAGACCTTTAAGGATTGCCGGCGTCAGCCCGATGATGGCGATTGCGGCAACAGCAATACCCCACGGGAAGTGCCTGTTTCGCCAGAATTCCACGCTTTGCCCCTTATTCCTTTGCCCTGCCGGAATCTGCTGCCAAGCTGTTTGTCTGCGGCTCGTTCGAGGGGATGATTCCCAGCCCTGTTCGGCGCCATACGAGCGGTCGGCGGAACGATTTCGGGCTGGAGCCGCTAATCGCGGAGCCGACCGCCCCAGCCACGACGTACCCCTTCTCTGACCAGCAGAGAGGTTGGTCGCTACGTCCAGCTCGACGCCGTCCCCGGTGGCGTCGGTGACTTTCAAGTCCTTTCAAGTCCTTTCAAGTCCTGGTCGCTGCTGTAGGCACTCATGCAGCTGAGCATGCCTGAGGTCCCGGCCTCAGAGTGAGACGCCGGCCCGTCAAAGATTCTCGGATGCGGCACTAGACGTTCCCCGCCCCGCATCTCCAAGAGCGATTCAGCGAATCCAAGTGGCGGATCACCGCATCGTTTCTGCGGTGAATGACTGGAGCCGGCTGGGTGAAGCAGGCATAGCACTGAGGTCCTAAGAACAGGCTGTGCGCCGACACCCTGTTCATGATCAAAAACATCCTGCGAGTGCTGCCGGCGCTCGCCCTGCTGCTTCTCCCAGCCCTGGCTTCACCAACAGCAATGGCAGCCACCCACTCACCCACGGCAGCGACCGCTCCCGCAAGGATCTCGGGGAGCGGTCACAGGGCGGCGCCGGAGACAGTCTCGCTGCTCACAGCGATCTCACGGCTCCCAGTGGAGGAGGAGCCCGACCCTCGCGTGGGCTACGACCGCGACAAGAAGTTCCCCCACTGGACGGCGGGCCTCAACCCCAGCGATGGGTGCGACACCCGCAAAGAGGTCATTCTCGAAGAAGCAGTCGAGGCCCCCGCGGTAGGCCCGAAGTGCCAGCTCACCGGTGGCATGTGGTACTCCCCCTACGACCAGAAGTGGCTGACCTCCGCATCCTCGATCGATGTCGACCACATGGTCCCACTCGCTGAAGCATGGGACTCCGGCGCAGCATCCTGGACGCAGGACCGCCGACGGGCATACGCGAACGACCAGGGCGTTCCCACCTCCCTGATCGCCGTGTCCGGCAGCTCTAACCGACAGAAGGCCGACAAAGATCCGGCGGACTGGCTGCCCGTACCCGCATACCGCTGCCAGTACGTGGCGGACTGGGTCGCGACCAAGCTCCGGTGGGGCCTGTCCGCGGACGCGGGAGAGGTGGACGCTCTGTCGACGGAGGCGAAAGACTGCCCCAAGCAGGAAGTGACGTACGTAATCGCTGCCTGATAAACCACCACCCGCCCCCTGGTACTCGGGGAACGCCTAGCCCCCGGCCAGCACCGGACGCACGAAGCATCAAGAAGCCGCCCGCCATTCCCCGTGGCGGGCGGCTTGTGTCTGGGTCTGAGTGTGCAGATGCTGGGTGTGACGTCGTGGGAGCAGGCGGGCAGTTCGGCCAATTGGCGGTGCGCGAGCGGCAGGAAGAGCACCGGTCGGATCGTCCACGTGATGCGGGTGCGGTCCTGGGCGACCATGATCCCGCAGGGCTCGGAGTGCGAGAGGGCTCGTCTGCCTGGGGCGCCGAGTAGGCGCCGAAGGAAGCCCGAAGCGTCGGCCGTTCCTCTTCGGTGAGGCCTTGGGTCCAGCACTCGTCGATCGTGAAGCCCGACCTCGCCCCGCTGTCGTACGTGTCGTACGAGGACTCCGCGCGGCTCCACATCAACCCGCACCTGGACGGGAAGCGGCTCGACAAGCTGACCGTCCGGGACGTTCGAGAGTGGCCGACCAACCCGGATCAAGCCCTGGCCCGTGGTCGAGGCTGGGCGCTTCCTCGCCGATTCCCCCGCCCGGGAAGATCCGCTCTTCGCGGCCTGAATCCTGGTCCTCTGCCTCCCGCGTGCGGGCCGGCAGATCCTCCACCGGGAGACCAAGACGGAGAAGCGGGGACCGGAAGGCGGCCGGTGATCGCGGCTAGGGCGGTCGGCCTCAATGACGCCCAAGGATAAACCCGCTGAGCACCCGCCATACATTCGCGAATCAGTCAATGAAGCTGAATCCGGACTACTGTGCAGATCGCCTGCCAGACAGCTTGCTTGGCGCGCGACGAAGCGAATCTCAGCCTCAAGGTTGGCTCAATTTGGCAGACAGCATGTCTTTCGATCTCTAGGCTCCATGATCGACGGTCTGACCAACCAATTCCACCCACAGGGAACAAGGGGGAACAAGTGCGCCTTCTCGCAGGCTCGATAGTGTTTGCAAGTGCCATGGTTTTTGGGGGTATCAACCCCGGCAATGGCCGCTAACTCAACTACATCCCCGACGGCTGCTGCGGCAACGCCTCAAGACGGTAACGACGACACCCCGGGGCTGCTCAACACAGTGCCGCCGGCCACTCCTGCAGAATCTCTGACCGACGCTCCGACCGACCCTGCGCTTGATCGTGACCCCGACATCCCGGGCGGCACGTGCACACCTGGACAGAAGTGCCCCGCAGCTGGCGACTGCGACGAGAGTCGGTGGTTCAAGGCGAGTTCTCTTGGCGGCAAGTACCACCAGGCTGTCGGCCCCTCGCAGTCGAACTACAACGGCACCAGCGAAAAAGAAGACGTGGACTTCACCGCTAAGGTGTCCGGGACCGTCGGCGCAAGCTTCAGCGGTCAGATCACGACCAAGGTCAGCGACGTACTGACCGAAGTCAGCACCCAGTACAACGTCACGTTGCATGCATCGGTAACCGCCGAACTCGGCAACGTGGTTCACGTCAAGAACGTCCCTCCGCACAAGACCGTCCATGCACAATACGGTGTGTGGCGACGCAAGTTCACCGGCACTGCCTACTACGAGCACCACACCTGCTTTCTGACGAAGAATCAGGTGACTGGATACGGCCCCATGTATGTGGGGTGGTACACATGGGACGAATAGGGATAGTCGTTCCTGTAGTCCTGCTCGCGTTGGCCGGATGTACCAGTGAGACGTCAACCGGCAGTGGAGCAACTGCGAGCAAAATTCCGCATCAAACGGCTTCGTCCGGTACGCCCCCCGGCGCGCCCAGCGTTAACGCGGACCCTCGCGTGCCGCCCCAACTTCCAGATACGCAGAAGACGTTCATCAACGTAGGCGGAAAGACCGGACCTCACTCATTTCCGGCAATTCCTCAGGTACAGCGAGGAACTCTGGAAGTTGGCGTAATCTGCTCGGGGTCCGGGTCCATCGATGTCAATATCGACTCTCTTGTGAGTTATACGGTCGTATGCGGAAACGGCCATCCTGGGCAGTTCAACGAGGTAGGTCTGAGGCGCAGCCACAAGAACGTCGCTGTCTCGGTTACTGCCAAGACAAAGGGATCCTGGGGACTCTCGGTGGGATGGACCAAAACCATCGACCCTCCCGGCTAGCCTCGATCCTTCGTAACGGCCCGTCGGCCTGGCCAGCGGGCCCCTTTGTTGAGTTGGCTGGCAGAGCCGCACCGATGACTCGTCCTCCATCATGTGACCGCCACACACCGGTGCAGTGATTCAGGCTGTTGCCGTCCTCATGCGATGGCCGGCAGGACTGCCGTCACCGCGAACTACGGCGGCGAACTGCTGATCGTCGCGCCGAAGACCCAGCGGTCGGCCCGCCGCGTCGCCCTGCCGACCGAGTGCGTGACCGCGCTCCGCGCTCAGCGTGCCCAGCAGATCGCCGACCGGAAGGGCGCGGGAGACAACTGGAAGGGGACGGGTCACGGCCTCGTCTTCACCACGAAGAACGGGACCCCCATCGAGCCGCGCAACGTGAACCGGTCCTTCGACGCCCTGTGCGTCCGTGCCAGCGTTCGTAAGGTCCGCTTCCACGACCTGCGCCACACCTGCGCGTCGCTCCTCCACGAACAGGGCGCCGACGCTCGCACGATCATGGAAGTCCTGGGTCACAGCTCGATCCGCGTGACCATGGACATCTACACCTTCGTACGGCTCGACTCCCAGCGCTCCGCAATCGATCGCGTCGGGGATGCACTGAGGGGTGACGCCAACGAGCCGGACGATGACGACGGCGCGGCCGGTGTCCCGGCAGCCGTCTAGGCGGTGCTCTGGATTGGGACCTCTGTTTTGAAGGCGGCAGGCCGGGCAGCCATCCGGTGTCCTAGCTCTCTCTCGCTGGTAGGAAGGGTTTGGCCATGGCACTTCTCGACCTGCAAGTCCTCATCGCGGACGACAGTCACGAAGAGGGACTCTTCGCGGCACGAAGCGACAGCAGCGATGCGAGCCTCCTCCTGTGCGAGTAGTGATTCGGTCCCTAGTTCTCGCACAGGGGCGTGATCCGGCGGACATGGCCTAAGCCGGTCCTCGCCTGGCATCCGAGGCGGTTGCCGTCAAACACTGCCGTCAAAGCAAAAGCCAGAGGCCCCGTGGATCACTCCACAGGGCCTCTGATCTGTTGTGCACTCGGCAGGATTCGAACCTGCAACCTTCTGATCCGTAGTCAGATGCTCTATCCGTTAAGCTACGAGTGCTTGTTCTTTTGTTTGGCCTCCGCTCTCGGCCCTTTCGGCCCGCTCGCGGCGACAGGAAGAACATTACATGACTGCCGCCGTCATGTGAAATCCGATTCGCATACCCCTTGTGACCTGCGAAAACGCCAGCTGGGGGCCCATGGGAGACGGCTGGGACATCATCCGGAGACACCTGGGGCGAGAACGCCGAAGCCCCGGTCCTGGGGACCGGGGCTTCGGGATCGGTGCGGAGGCGGAGGGATTTGAACCCTCGATGGGCTTTAAGGCCCAAACCGCATTAGCAGTGCGGCGCCATAGACCGGACTAGGCGACGCCTCCAGCACAACCGCTCACGCGAGCGCGCGAGTGGTGCGTGCAGATGATGACACAGCCGGGTGGCTTGTCACCAATCGGCTCCCACGGTACTAGGCAGTCGGGTCGCAGGGCAAAGGGCTTCCGCCCGGCGAGGCGCGGACGCAACGTCCGGCGGGCGGGAGCGTTGGGCAGGGCATGGTCTTTCGTCTTCAGCAGGGTCCGACTCGGCAAGGTCCGATTCGGCAGGGTGCGGCGCGGCAGGGTCCGATTCGGCAGGGTGCGGCGCCGCAGGGTCCCGTGCGGGTCGGTGTGCGGTCGTGGGCGGTGCGCGGTGGTGGTGTGTCCGCGCTCGCCGTCGTCTCGGGGCTTCTCGCCCTCTCCGCCGTGCCCGCCGTCGCCGTGCCCGCCGCGCCGCCGCCCGTGCGGCCCGAGGACCGGGCCGGTGATCACCTCACCGTGGTCGTGCGGCATGCCGGATCCGAGCGGGACGGGGCGCACGAGCTGTTCTGTCATCCGGCCGGCGGGAGTCACCCGGACGCGGCCGAGGCCTGCCGGGTGCTGGACGAGCACACGCGGTGGGGGCAGGACCTCTTCGCGCCGGTGGCACCCGACTCCACCTGCACCATGCTCTACGGCGGGCCGGCCACCGCCCATGTGACCGGCACCTGGGCCGGTCGCCCGGTCGACGCCGACTACGACCGCAGCAACGGATGCGAGATCGGACGGTGGGACCGGATGGTGCCGCTGCTGCCGAAGCTGGGCGAGGCGACGTAGGGGCTGCCCAGGACTGACCGGGTCCGCCCAGGACCGACCGGGTCTGCCCCAGGACCGACCGACCGGGCCTGCCCGTGCAGGACTGCCGGGCCTGCCCATGAGTGGCCTCGGGTCTTTGGGGGCTCTTGGTGAAATCGCCGGCCCGGTAAAAGTCCCGCGAAGTTCTCGCGAAGCCGAGGGTGCGGCCGAGGGCGTGGCCGAAGGTGGAGCCGAGGGCGGAGCCGGACACGTGGCCGAACGGCGAGGCCAGCGGGGAGGCCGGTGCACAGCCGGTGCGGAGGCGGAGGGCCGGGTCTGGTGTGGTCACGGGTTCGGTGTCACTTCGTCGTGGGACCTCCCTCTCATCCGGCGTCGCGAGCGCAACGCGTGCGCTTAGACTCCCTCGCGTGACACGTCGCGGGCCGGTTGGCAAGATGGCCCGAGCGGTCGGCAAGGTGCGGTAACAGGGAGGAAGCGTCTCGTGAGCAGCAGGCCATCCCGAGGCGCTGCTCGCCTCGCAGCCATACTCGACGCGCTGCCGGATGCGTTGGTCCTGGTCAACGCCAACGGAACCGTCGTGAACGCGAACACCATCGCGTTGGAGGCCTTCGAGGCGCCGGGCACCGCGCTGGTCGGGCGCGGGTTGCTCGATCTGCTGCCCGAGTTCGACTCGCGGCTGATCCCCGGGTCGATGCGCCGGCCCGATCACATGGACCCGCAGGGGCGGACCAAGCCGACCCGGATGATCGCGCGGCGGACCGACGGGAGCGAGTTCCCGGTCGAGGTCACGAGCGCGAATCTGGAGAACGGCCAGCAGGCCTACGACGGTTACGGCTACACCGGCGACGAGCTGCTGATGATCGTCGTACGGGACCTCTCCGGGACCGTCGACACCGAGGCCGAGCTGGCGCGCTCGCAGCGGCAGACCGAGATGATCCTGCGCGCGGCCGCGGAGGGTGTCGTCGGCACCGACACCGACGGGCGGATCGTGCTCGTCAATCCGGCCGCCGCCCAGATACTGGGGTACCGGGCCGGTGAGCTGGGCGGCAAGGAACTGCACGCCCTCGTGCTGCACTCGCGCCCCGACGGCTCCCCCTTCCCGTACGAGGAGTCCCCGCTCGCCGACACCCTGCGCTCCGGGCGCAAGCACCGGGTGCGCGGGCAGGTGCTGTGGTCCAAGGGGGAGGAGAGAGTCTCCGTCGACCTCACCACCGCTCCCGTGCGCGACGGGGACCAGCTCGTCGGCGCCGTGATGACCTTCACCGACCGGCGGCCCTACGAGGCCCTGGCCGAGGAGAAGGCCGCGCAGGAGAAGGCGTACGCGGAGGAGATCGAGCGGCTCTCCGAGGAGCACGCCTCCGACCTGACCTCGCTGCGCCAGCAGCACGTCACCGAGCTGGACGAGCTGCGCGAGCAGCACGCGGAGGAGCTGGCGGCCGGCGAGGAGCGGTACGCCGCGCTCGCCGAGCGCGAGAAGGACCGTTACGAGGCGCTCGCCGGGCGGCACGAGCAGCTGCTCACGCTGCTCGCGCAGTCGCTGCGCGGCCCGCTCGACGAGCTGCGGCGCGAGCTGGCCGCCCTGGCCGCCGATGACGCCGGGCAGCTGTGGCCCGAGGCCAACCAGGTGCTCCACCACCTGTCGGCCGGGTACTCGCGCATCACCACCCTCATCGACAACGTCCTCGGGTATCAGCGGCTGGACGCGGGCACCGAGGACGTCACCCGTACCAAGGTGATGCTGGACGCCGTCGTCGCCGCCGGTGTGGACGGGGCCGTGGAGCTGATCGGTCCCGGCCGGGTGCAGTTCGCCGTGCACGCGCCGCCCATCGAGGCCGAGGTCGACGCGCAGCGGCTCGCCATCGCGCTCGCCCACCTCGTGGCGGACGTGGCCGGTGTCGACGCGACCGGCAACTCGCCCGTCTCCGCGGGTGGTTACCTGGACAACACCGTCGTGGTCGCGGCCGCGCAGCGCGGTGAGGTCGCGCGGATCGAGGTGCGCGGGCCGTACGCCGGGGGCGACGCGGTGCACGAGCCGATCGTGCGCGGGATCGTGCGGGCCCACGGCGGCGTGCTGCAGACGCACGAGGTGCCGGGCATGAGCGGCAGCGCGTATGTGCTGGAAGTACCGCTCGGCGGTGGCGCCGGAGCGGTCGGCGGGGCGGCCGGCGGGCCGGCTCCCGCCGCAGCGCTCCCCGCCGCGCAGGGACCGGCGACCGGACAGGGACCGGCGACCGGGCAGATGACGACCGGACAGGTACCGGCCGCGCAGGGTCCGGGCGCGCAAGGTCCGGGCGGGCCGGTCTCCGGTGCCGGTGAGGGTGGCGCGGAGGAGGCCGGTGCCGCCGAGCAGGCCGCCGGTGGCGGACGGCGGCGGGCCCGGCGTGGCTCCACGGACGCCTTCCTGGACAGCGAGGTATCCGGCGCGGGGCAGACCGGTGACACGGACGCGCCCGCACCGACCGGGCGGCGCCGCAGGCGTGCGGCCGGACCCGCCGAGGAGATCGTCGCGGTCCCGGCCGAGGCCCCGGAGTCCGCGTCCGGCGGCACCGGGCGGCGTCGCGGCCGGCCCGCCGAGACCGACGCCGGTGACGGCGAGGGGGTGAGCGAGGGCGCGGTGGTGATGGCGGCCGAGCATGCCGCGGGGGCCGCCGCGTCCGGTACGGGACTCGGCTCCGCCGTGCCGCCGCAGGGCGTACCCGCGCCCACGGGTCTGCCCGCCCGCCCCGGCTCCGGCGCCCCGCAGCCCGCCCTGCCGCCCGCCCTGCCCCCGGCGGGCAGTGGGCCGGGCACGCAGGCCGCTCCGGGCGCGGAGGTCGTTCCGGCCGAGGGTGCGCAGCCGACCGGGCGGCGCCGGCGCGCGCTGGCCGCCGCGGCGGAGCGTGCTGCGGCCCAGGAGGCGGGCGGTGCGCGTACGGTCTTCGCCCTGCCGCCGGCCGAGGCCGACCGCTCACCGCAGTCCGCCGACTCGGCGAACGGCGGCGTGGCCGCGGTCCCGGGAGCCACTGGGGTTCCTGCGGCCGGCGGGGTCCCTGCCGCAGGTGCAACGGGTGGGGTTCCGGGTGCTGTCGAGGGGCAGCCGCAGCTTTCGGGTCCGGGCGCCGGGCCGGTGCAGGTGCAGGTGCCCGCACAGCTCCCCGTTCAGCCCGGCCAGCCCGGCCGGCCCGTTCAGCCCGCTCGATCCGTTCAGCCCGCTCAGCTGCCGGTGCCCGTCGAAGGGGCATCCGGAGACGACGGCCGCCACGACGCCGTACCGCTCGACCAGGCCGCGGACCACACTCCGCCGCAGCCGCATCCGACCAGCGCGCCGACCGGCCGACGCCGCCGGGCCGTGGCCCAGCCGGCGGATCCCGCTCAGCCGGCGACGGCGCAGGGGGCCGTGCCCGGGCAGGCCGGGCCGCACCCCGCGGGGGCGCCGACTCCCGGACAGGGCACGCCGGTTCCCGGTATCCCGGCGCAGGGTACGGCGGGGCGGGGCATCCCCGTCCAGGCCGGTCCCGTTCCGGCTGCGGGGCAGACTCCCGCGCCGGTGCAGGTGCCCGCGGAGCCGACGCCCGGCGCCCGGCCCGGTGTCGCCCAGGCCGGTGCGACCCAACCCGGTGTCGTCCAGGCCGGTGTCGCCGTGCCCGGTCAGCAGCCCGCCGTACCGCATGCCGCCGCACCCGCGCAGGACGCCGCCGGCCGGCTCGTGCCGGGCGCGACCCCGCCCGGCGGGACCCCGAACCCCCAGCCGCTGCCCGCGGAGCCGACGGCGGCCCAGGCGCCCGGCGTGCCGCAGCAGTGGGCCGGCGCCGACGACACCTCCGGCGCGGGCACTCCCGTACCGCAGACCGGCACGCCCGCCACCGGCACCGCGCTCCCCGCGGAGCATGCCGGTGCCGGTGGCCAGGCGCCGCCGCCCGCGCAGCCGTTGCCCGCGCAGCCGCTGCCCGCCGAAGGTGCCGCGGTCGACCCGAACTCGACGCAGGGGCGGGCGATCAGCGTCCGCACGCTGGGGCAGGGCGTGCCGTTCTCGCGGCAGGCCGCGCAGGTGCAGCAGCCGACGGCGACCCCGCCGCCGCACGCACCGGGCGGTTCCGGCCGTCGGCGCAAGCTCGGCACGCCCCCGGACCCGGCGGGGCGTCCGGACCAGCAGCCGGCGCAGACGGGCTTGCCGCATCCACCGGCCGAACCGGCGACTCCCGCACCACCGACCCCCGGTCAGCCCGCTCCCGGTCAGCCGGGCCCCGCGCCCGCGCAGCCGTCGCTCGCCGGGCAGTCCCGGCTGGCCCCGGTCACCGAGGGCGTCGGGCGGTCGTACGCGATCGGTGCGCCGGACGCGGACGCCGCGGAGGGGCCGGAGCCGCTGGACGGTCCCGGCGGGGCCGTCGAGATCGCGAACGCGCCACTGCCGCAGCCGCTCGACGACGAGCTGCCCCCGGAGCCGCTGGACAACCCGCGCCGGCTGCTGGTGTGGCCCGCGCCGGACGCGACGACCCAGCAGGCGCTGAGCGACCGCGGCTACCGGCCGGTGATCGTGCACTCCCGTGAGGAGGTCGACGCGCAGATCGCGGCGTTCCCGGCCGCGCTGTTCGTGGATCCGCTGACGGGCCCCATCACGCGTACGGCCCTGCAGTCGCTGCGTCAGGCCGCCGGCGCCGCCGAGGTGCCGGTGCTGGTCACGGCCGGGCTCGGGCAGGCGACGCGCGAGGCGGCGTACGGCGCCGATCCCGCCGTGCTGCTGAAGGCGCTGGCGCCGCGCGACAGCGAGCAGCATCCGCCGCGGGTGCTGCTCATCGAGGAGCACGCGGAGATCGCGCTGGCGCTGACGTCGACGCTGGAGCGGCGCGGGATGCAGGTGGCGCGGGCCGCGAGCGACAACGACGCGGTGACGCTGGCGGGGCAGTTCCGGCCGAACCTCGTGGTGATGGACCTGATGCAGATGCACCGGCGGCAGGCCGGGTTCAGCGGGATCATCGACTGGCTGCGCGCGAACGGGCAGCTCAACCGCACCCCGCTGGTCGTCTACACCGCCGCCGTCGACCAGGCCGACCTGCCCAGGCTGGCCTCGGGCGAGACGGTCCTGTTCCTCGCGGAGCGCTCCACGAGCACCGATGTGCAGAGCCGGATCGTGGACCTGCTGGCGCGGATCGGCACCAACTGAGCCACCGGTCCGGCCCTTTCCGCTGATCCGTCAGGCAGCCCTCACTTCGCGACCAGCCTGCGGGCCGCCTCCTTGATGGAGGCGCGCAGGCGGTCGCGGTCGGTGTCCTGCGGGCCGGTGAGGATGCGCCGCATCTGCGGGACCACGGTCATCCAGTTGGTCAGGGCGGTCAGCAGCAGCATCAGGTCGCCGGGCGGGATCGCGTCGGTGATCACGCCCCGGGCCTGGCCGTCGGCGAAGGCGGCCACCTTCCGGGCGTAGTGCTCCTGGCGGGTCGACTCGTCGGGCAGCTCGGCGCTGCCGTACTCGATGCCCTCCCAGAACAGCAGGCGGAGGAACTCGGGGTGGGTGGCGTGGTAGTCGAGGAGATGGTCGACGTAGGCGTCGATGTCGTCGGGGTCGACCGGGACGGCGGCGGCGAGGTCGACCATGCACTTTCCGAGGACCTGGCTGAACAGCTCGGCCTTGTTGCCGAAGTAGGCGTAGATCAGCTGCTTGTTGGCCTTGGCCGCGCCGGCGATGCGGTCGATACGGGCGCCCGCGATGCCGTGCCGGGCGAACTCGGCGATCGCCGCCTCGAAGATACGGGCCTTGGTGGCCTCGGGGTCCCTCACTGCTGCCATGGGGCACAGGGTAGGGGCCGGAGAGACAAGTAACCAACTATTTGGTTGACGGGAACGCGCGGGCGGTGCACCCTGTTCTCAGCTATCAACCAACCAGTTAGTTGTTAAAGCCGGCTCCAAGGAGTAGATCCGCTCATGCCGTCAGCCACCGGCACCCGTCCAGCACAGCAGATCCACGTCCAGGCCCATGAACCCCCCGCCGCGTCCGGCGGGCCGTTCCTCCTGCTCATCGCCGTCTGCACCGCCGTCACGGCCGCCAACATCTACCTCGCGGCCCCGCTGCTCCCCCTGATCGCCCACACCTTCGGTACGACCGCCTCGGCCGTGACCTGGATCGCCTCGGTCGCCCAGCTCGGCTACGCGGCCGGCCTGCTCTTCTTCGCCCCGCTCGGCGACCGCGTCAACCGGCGCGCGCTCGTCGCCGGGCTGTCCGTGGCCACCACGGTGGCGCTGGTCGGCGCGGCCCTGGCCCCGGGCACCGCCGCCCTCGCCGCGGCCGTGTTCCTCGCCGCCGCCGCGACCGTCGTACCGCAGCTGCTGGTCCCGCTGGTCGCCGAGCGGGCCCCGGCCGACCGGCGCGCCCGGCATGTCGCGGCCGTCATCGCCGGGCTGTTCACCGGGATCGTGGCCGCCCGAGTCGTGGGCGGCCTGGCCGGGCAGGCCTTCGGCTGGCGCTGGGTGTTCGCCGGATCCGCCGTGCTGACCCTGGCCCTGGGCCTGACCACCGCCCTGGCCCTGCCCGCGGAGCGGCGGGCACGGCAGGGCGGACTGTTCTCCGGCCTGGCCGAGCTGCCGGGGCTGCTGCGCCGCTCGCCCGAACTGTGGCGGGCGTGCCTCAGGCAGGCGGGCATGTTCGGCGCCTGGAGCGCGCTGTGGACGTCCCTGGCGCTGCTGCTGACCGGCCCCTCCTATGGCCTGTCGACCGCGACCGCCGGGCTCTTCGGCCTCTTCGGGCTGGCCTCCAGCGCGGTCGCGCCGCTGGCCGGCGGCCTGGTGGACCGGTTCGGTGCCGCGCGGGTCGTGGGCACGGCGTATCTGCTGGCGGCCGTGGCCGTGCCGCTGTTCTGGCTCGGCGGGCACGTCCTCGTGGCGCTGTTCGCCGCCGCGATCGCCATCCATGCCGCGCTGGTCGCCTCGCACGTCGCCAACCAGACCCTGGCCCTGACCACGACGTCCCGCCCGGCCACCGCCAACACCGCCTACGTCGTCTCCGGCTTCGCCGGCGGCGCCCTCGCCTCGGCCGCCGCGGGCCCGGCCTACGGCCACTGGGGCTGGACCGGGGTGTGCGCGATCGCGGGGGTGTGGCTGGTGGTGGGCTGGGTGACCACGGCGGGGCGGCGCTGAGCCTCGTACCGCAGGGGGCGCCGTGGCGTCAGAGGCGGGTGATGTCCAGCTGGCCGTCCGCGTACTGCCGGCGCAGCACCTTCTTGTCGAACTTGCCCACGCTCGTCTTCGGCACCGCCTCGACGATCGTCCACCGCTCGGGCAGCTGCCACTTGGCGATACGCCCCTCCTCGGCGAGGAAGGTGCGCAGGGTCGCGAAGTCGGCGGTGGCGCCCTCCCTGAGGACGACCGTGGCCAGCGGGCGCTCGCCCCACTTCTCGTCGGGTACGGCGACCACCGCGGCCTCGGCCACGTCCGGGTGGGACATCAGCGCGTTCTCCAGCTCCACCGAGGAGATCCACTCGCCGCCGGACTTGATCACGTCCTTGGCGCGGTCGGTGAGGGTGAGGTAGCCCTCGGGGGAGATGGTGCCGACGTCGCCGGTCTTCAGCCAGCCGTCCTCGCTGAACTTGTCGGCGGGGCGCAGGGGTTCGGCGTCGGGGCCGTTGTAGTAGGCGCCCGCGATCCAGTTGCCGCGCACCTCCAGCTCGCCCGCCGACTCGCCGTCCCAGGGGAGGCGTTCGCCGCCGGGTCCGGTGAGGCGAGCCTCGACGCCGGCCGGGAAGCGGCCCTGGGTGAGGCGGTAGGCGAACTCCTCCTCGGTGCCGACCGCGTGGGCCGGCGGGCGGGAGACCGTGCCGAGCGGCGAGGTCTCCGTCATGCCCCAGGCGTGGCAGACCCGCATGCCGAGCCGGTCGAAGGCCGCCATGAGGGAGGGCGGGCAGGCGGAGCCGCCGATGGTGACCTGGGTGAGGGAGGAGACGTCGCGGGGGCGGGCGGTGAGTTCGGCGAGCAGGCCCTGCCAGATGGTCGGGACGGCCGCCGCGTGGGTCGGCCGCTCGCGCTCGATCATCTCGGCGAGCGGCGCGGGCTGCAGGAAACGGTCCGGCATCAGCAGGTTCACGCCGGTCATGAACGTGGCGTGCGGCAGCCCCCAGGCGTTGACATGGAACTGGGGGACCACGACGAGTGAGGTGTCCTGGTCGGTCAGGCCCATCGACTGGGTCATGTTGACCTGCATGGAGTGCAGATAGATCGAACGGTGGCTGTACACCACGCCCTTGGGATCGCCGGTCGTGCCGGAGGTGTAGCACATCGCGGCGGCCCGGCGCTCGTCCAGCTCCGGCCAGTCGTACCTCGTCGGCCGGTCCGCGATCAGCTCCTCGTACTCGTGGATCCGGGCGTGCGAGCCCGCGAGCGGCGAACGGTCGCCGGGGCCGGAGACCACGACATGCTCGACGGTCGGCAGCTGGGACAGCAGCGGCGCGAGCAGCGGGATCAGCGAGCCGTTGACGATGATGACCTTGTCGGCCGCGTGGTTGACGATCCACACCAGCTGCTCGGCGGGCAGCCGCAGATTGAGCGTGTGCAGCACGGCGCCCATGGACGGGATCGCGAAGTACGCCTCGACGTGCTCGGCGTTGTTCCACATCAGGGTCGCCACCCGGTCGTCGCCCCGGACGCCCAGCTCGTCCCGCAGGGCGTTCGCCAGCTGTACGGCACGCACCCCCGCCTCGGCGAAACTGCGCCGCTGCGGCTCGGGCTCCCCGGTCCAGGTGACGATCTGGGACCGCCCGTGCACCAGCGCACCATGGACGAGGAGGCGGGTGACGGTCAGCGGTACGTCCTGCATGGTGCTCAGCACGGGTCCTCCAGGGGCGACATTGCCTACGCGGTAGTAGAGGTTCCGCTGATTCTGCTCACATACCGCGCGGTATGTCACTAGGGGCTGCGTCACTGGCCCCGGGGGAGTGACACCCGCAGGAGGAAAACGCGGGCCCGTGCGGGCCGACAGGCTCTAGCGGACCAGGCCCAGCTCGGGATCCTCGCGGAGTTTGCCCAGCGCACGCGACACCGCCGACTTCACCGTGCCCACCGACACCCCGAGCACCTCGGCGGTCTGGGCCTCGCTGAGGTCCTCGTAGTACCGCAGGACGACCATCGCCCGCTGCCGCGCCGGCAGCTTCAGGACCGCCCGCCACATGGCGTCGTGCAGCGCCTGCCGCTCGGCCGTGTCGTCGTCACCGGGCACCGGCTCCGGCTCGGGCAGCTCGTCGCAGGAGAACTCGTCCACTCGGCGCTTGCGCCACTGCGAGGTCCGGGTGTTCAGCAGCGCCCGGCGCACATAGCCGTCGAGCGCCCGCTGGTCCTCGATCCGCTCCCACGCCACATAGGTCTTGGCGAGCGCGGTCTGCAGCAGGTCCTCGGCGTCGCTCAGGTTCGCGGTCAGTGAGCGTGCGGTGCGCAGCAGGACCGGCTGGCGGGCCCGCACGTACGACGCGAACGAGGGATATGTGGGAAAGTCCCCGCCCGCCCGGAGCCGGGGGTGGGGGAGGGTCTGCCGCCTTGGTGCGGCGGCGGCCGAGGCGCTGGTGCAGACGGGTGTGGTCATGGCTCCACGCTAGGAGCGGCCCACCCTCCGGCGGATCGCCCGCAGGTCCCGAAGCGGAATCCCCCTCAGGTTGTAGGGGTGGGGCTGACTGCACCTCCTGAAGGTGGACGGCGGGTGCACTCCGTCTACGGGTACGGCCCTGACACGAGGGCCATGGCTCACCCCTGCCGTCAGCCGTCCCAGCGGCATCAGCCGTCGTCAGCCGCCGTCGGCCGTCAGGATCAACCCGGACGTCGGCACTCCGGTACCGGCCGTCACCAGGGTCCGGGTCGCTCCCGGTATCTGGTTCACCGCCGTGCCCCGCAGCTGGCGCACCGCCTCCGCGATGCCGTTCATGCCGTGCAGATACGCCTCGCCGAGCTGGCCCCCGTGCGTGTTGAGCGGCAGCCGCTCCCCGGCCACGAAGTCCGCCGCCTCCCCCTTCCCGCAGAACCCGAACTCCTCCAGCTGCATCAGCACGAACGGCGTGAAGTGGTCGTACAGGATCCCCACGTCGATGTCGGCCGGGCCGAGTCCGCAGGTGCCCCACAGCTGGCGGGCCACCACCCCCATCTCCGGCAGGCCCGTGAGATCGTCCCGGTAGAAGCTGGTCATCTGCTCCTGCGACCGGCCCGCGCCCTGGGCCGCCGCCGCGATCACGGCGGGCGGACGCGGCAGGTCCCGGGCCCGCTCCAGGGAGGTGACGACGATCGCCTGCCCGCCGTCGGTCTCCTGGCAGCAGTCCAGCAGCCGCAGCGGCTCCACGATCCAGCGCGACGCCGCGTGCTCGGCGAGCGTGATCGGACGGCCGTGGAAGTACGCCGCCGGGTTCGTCGCCGCGTGCTTGCGGTCCAGCACGGCCACCCGCCCGAACACCTCCGGCGTCAGCCCGTACGCGTGCAGATACCGCTGGGCCGCCATCGCCACCCAGGAAGCCGGGGTGAGCAGCCCGAACGGCAGCATCCAGCCGAGCGCCGCGCCCTCCGCCGACGGCTCCCGGTGCCGCACGCCCGCGCCGAACCTGCGGCCCGAGCGCTCGTTGAAGGCGCGGTAGCAGACCACCACCTCCGCCACGCCCGCCGCCACCGCGAGCGCCGCCTGCAGCACGGTCGCGCAGGCCGCGCCGCCGCCGTAGTGGACCCGGGAGAAGAAGGACAGCTCGCCCATCCCGCAGGCCTGGGCCACCGTGATCTCCGGGTTGGTATCCATCGTGAACGTCACCATCCCGTCCACGTCCGCCGGTACCAGCCCCGCGTCGTCCAGCGCGGCCCGCACCGCCTCCGCGGCCAGCCGCAGCTCGCTGCGCCCGGAGTCCTTGGAGAACTCGGTGGCCCCGATCCCGACGATCGCGGCCTTCCCGGACAGGGTGTCGCGGGTACGCGCGCTCATGCCGTGCCTTCCCGGCCGGGCGCCCGCGCCGGGACCGTGACCGTCACCGTCCCCGTCACATGCCTGCCGAGGGCGTTGGCGCCGACGACCCGCACGGTGGCGGTGTCGCCGTCCACCGCCTCGATCCTGCCCGTCAACACCATCGTGTCCCCCGGATAGTTGGGCGCCCCCAGCCTGATGGCGACCTTGCGCAGCACCGCCGTCGGGCCGAAGTGGTCCGTGATGTACCTGCCGACCAGGCCGTTCGTCGTCAGGATGTTCATGAAGACGTCCGGCGAGCCCTTCTGCCTGGCCAGCTCGGCGTCATGGTGCACGTCCTGGTAGTCCCGCGACGCGATCGCCCCCGCCACGATCAGCGTCCGCGTGATCGGGATCTCCAGCGGGGGCAGCTCGGCGCCCTCCGCCGGCGGCCTCGTCGACGCCGTCGTCATGCCCCACTCCCCACCAGCGATCAACTTCCCTGATCCTTCCCGCACTTCCGGTCAGCCCCCGCCCGCACCCTCGACGACCCGGAAGACCGGCAGGACCAGCGCACCCTCCGTGTCCTCGTAGGTCCGGAACTCCACCCGGACCGGCAGCCCGATACGCACCTTGTCGTACGGCACCCCGACCACGTTGCTCACCAGCCGTACGCCCTCGGCGAGTTCGACGAGACCCACCGCGTACGGAGGGTCGAAGGCCGGGAAGGGGGGGTGGTGCATCACCACGTACGAGTAGACCGTCCCCTCGCCGCTCGCCTCGACGGTGTCCCAGTCCGGGCAGCCGCAGGCGTTGCAGCCCGGCAGCCAGGGGTGGCGCAGGGTGCCGCAGTCCGTGCAGCGCTGGATGAGGAGCCGGCGGTCGGCCACGCCCTGCCAGAAGCCGGCGTTGTCCCGGTTGACCACCGGGCCGGGACGCGGGGCCGGGGGTGTGCGGCGGGCCGGGGCGTACTTGAGGATGCGGAAGCGGTGCGTGCCGACGAGGTCGCCGTCGACCCGGACGTCCGTGCGGGTCGTGACGAAGTACCCGCTGCCCAGCTTCGTCGTCTTGCGGCCGGAGACCGACTCGATCACCGAGTCGAAGGTGACCTGGTCGCCCGGGCGCAGGGGCCGTGGATACTCCTGCTCGCAGTCGGTGGCCACCACCGACGTACAGCCCGCGGCGTCGAGGAGGGACAGCAGGTCGTCGTAGGCGCCCGTGCGGCCTTCGTGCCCGGACAGGCCGCCCATCGTCCAGGCCTGGAGCATGGTCGGCGGGGCGACGGCGTCCGGGCCGGTGTAGGCCGGGTTGGTGTCGCCCATGGCCTCGCACCAGTGCCGGATCATCGGCACGTTCACCGGGTCCTTGCCCGCCCCGGCGACGGCGGCCGGCTGACCCTCGTACGCCTTGAGTCGCGCACCGAGGGGGTCGCGGTCCGCGCCCGCCCCGGGCCCGGCCTCCAGCTCCACACGCTCCCCGCTCACCGCCGCCCCCTCGCCATCCCGAGCCGCACCACGAATGGTTTCTGACTGTCCGTCAGATAATGGTGGGTGTCAAGCCCGGCCACCGCCCCGCAGGTCCGTCCCCGTGGCACGGCCGCCGGAACACGCCTGCGCGGCGGCACCGAAGTACCGCCGCGCGGACGTGTCACACCCCTGAAGCACACCCCACGAGGACCCTCACCGGGAGGGGCCTCGCCCGAGGCTCACCACAGGTCGGCGAAGTGGACGGCCACGTTCTCGTTGCCCTGCTGGACGGCCGCGAACGCGGAGTCGTTGACCTGTGCGGAGTTGCTCTGGTTCGAGGCACCGTTGCCGACCGCGTTCTGCTGCGTGGTGGACGAGTTGCCGTAGTTGTCGTGACCGACTCCGCTGCCGACGACGCCCGCCACACCGGTGTTGGCGCTCGATCCGTTGTCCGCGAGGGCACCGTTGTCGGCGGTCGCGACGCCGCCGAAGAGAGCGGCTGCGAGCGGAAGAGCGGCAACGGCGGCGAGAACGCGGGCGGTACGGATACTTGCCATGTTGTTCCTCCAGAACCAAGAACTCGACCCTAGGGCCGGAAGTACGTGAAGTACGGCTTGTGTCAGGGCAGTTGGCCGACCGCTCCGACTTCGACTGGCGACGTCGCGGGATCAGAGTTGCCCACCGAATCCCCGGCGAACCACCCCGGAAGCCGCGATTCGCACGCAAGCGTGATGACAAGTCGATAAACCTCTATCGCCATCTTTCGGCCTCTACTCCCCCAAGAGGGACTACAGAACCCCTTCACCCCTCAAGCGGCACAAGCGGTGAATCGTTTCGCCCCACATCCGGCCAATATCCCCGCCCCCGGCGCGTCACCACCACCCCCTCTTCCCTTTTTCGAACATGCGTACGAACATGGAGCCATGGCCACCACCGACCGGCAGGCCACGACGCTGGCCCTCGCACACGCGCTGTCAGCCGCCGAACGCGGCCTGGCCGTCATCCCCCTGTCCCGGACGAAACTCCCGGCCCTGCGCTCCCCCCACCACGACGACCCCGACCCGGCCGGACCCCGCTGCCACGGCGAGTGCGGCCGCTTCGGCCACGGCGTGTACGACGCCTCGACCGACCCGGTCCGTATCCGCGAGCTGTTCGCCGCCGCACCCTGGGCCACCGGCTACGGCATCGCGTGCGGGCTGCCGCCGTACCACCTGATCGGCGTCGACCTGGACACCAAGTCCGGCACCGACTCCTCGACCGCGCTGCGCGAACTGGCCCTGCGCCACCTGTTCACCATCCCGGAGACGGTCGTCGTCCGCACTCCCAGCGGCGGCCGTCACCTGTGGCTCACCGGCCCGCCGGACGTCGTCGTACCGAACTCCGCCGGCCGGCTCGCCCCCGGGATCGACATCCGCGGCGCCGGCGGCTACCTCGTGGGCCCCGGTTCCCGCACCGGGCACGGCGTGTACACGACCGCCCCCGGCACCGCGCACCTGGCCCCCGCGCCCTGCCCGCCCGCGCTGCTGCGCCTGCTCGCACCACCGCCCCGGCCCGCGCAGCCGGCCCTGGTCCCGCCTGTTCCCGGCGACCACGGCCGCGGCCTGGTCCAGTTCGTCCTCTCCGCGCACGAGGGCCAGCGCAACACCCGTCTGTTCTGGGCGGCCTGCCGCGCCTACGAGAACGGCATCGGGCCCGCCCTGGTCGACCCCCTGACCGAGGCGGCCCGGGGCACCGGCCTGTCGGAACAAGAGGCCCGGGCGACGATCGCCTCGGCGGCCCGGATGACGGGGCATCGGCCCTGACCGACCCGGACAGGGCCCGGCACACGGAAGGGGCGCCCGCTTCGGCGGCGCCCCTTCCCAACATGCGCGGTGGGTGTGGGATTTGAACCCACGGTGACTCGCGCCACGACGGTTTTCAAGACCTCTTTCCGATCACGAGCGGTTGCCGCTCCACCGCAGGTCAGACGGGTACGAGTGACCCAGTGGAGCCGTCGTCATCGTCGTCGTGCCCGCTACGTGCCCCTGGTTCATGATCGTGCCCGCTGAGCCAGGAGTCCGACGCTTCGGCCACCTGATCGTCACGACCGGCGACAGGCCGGGCGTAGTGCCGGGTCGTGACACTCGCGTTCGAGTGCCCGAGCCTGTGCGCGGCGGTCATTACGCCGTACTTGTCGGCGACCCAGGTGCCGTGCGAAGCCCGGAGATCATGCGGAGTCACGTCGGTCAAACCGGCCGCCGACACAGCGGGGTCGAAGTACGCCTTGCGCCACTGGTTGTAGCGCAGGGGCTTGCCGCCGGGTGTGGTGAACAGAAGCGCGTCATCCCCACCAGGGAGCGTCTCCAGGTACTTGCCGAGTCGCTTCGTGAGGGCGGTACCGATGCGGATCAGGCGCTTCTGATGCGACTTCGGGGTGTCGAAGACGAGTGCGCCGTTCGCTTCGGCGAGGTTCTCATCCACGAGGACGAAGCCGCCGGACAGGTCGACATCCACACGCCGCAGCGCGAACGCCTCACCGATACGGAGGCCCGCGTACGCGAGGAGCGCGATCAGCAGGTCATGGGGCCTGTCCGCACTCCGCACCACCCGTGAGGCTTCGAGCGGAGTCAGGATGTGCGGCTCGGTCTGTGGCATCCGGGGGAGCTTCACGCCCCGGCATGGTGTCTGCGGGATCATGTCGTTGTCGACAGCCGATCTCATGATCTGCGAGAGCACTCGGTACGCCTGCCGGATACGAGAAGCGCTGAGTCCCTTGGCCCGCATCGAGCCGACCCATTCGGCGATCGTGATCGGTCGCAGGCTCGACAGCTCCCGGTCCCCAAGCGCCGGATTGATCAGCGACTTGATCAGTGATCGGTACGACGCCTGAGTCTTGTGCTTGAGCTGCGGGGACACGGCAGCGAGCCAGCGGGCGGACCAGTCACGTACGGTCGTCTGTCCTTCAACGGGGTCGAGCCACCGTCCTTCTTCAATCTCGACGCGCTTCTTCGCGAGCCAGCGGTCAGCGTCGGTCGAGGTGGCGAACGTGCGATCGGCGGGACGGAGCACGCCGTCCGGACCCGGATAGCGAGCCTGGAAGCGCCCCGAGGGAAGCTTGCGGATCCGGCCGAAGTTCCGGCGAGACTTGCGCTTGCCAGCCATCAGGCAGCCCTCCTCAGGTTCGCCGGGCGAAGAACGACCGGTTCGACGGTGTGGGCGGTCACGTACGCCTCTACGGCGCTCTCCGGGATGCGGACGTGGCGGCCGACCTTCACGAAGGTGATTCGGCGTTCCTCTATGAGGCGTCGCGGGAAGCGCACTCCGGTACCGAGTGCCTCTGCTACCTGCTGCACGGTCAGCAGTCGATCCATGGTCACCACACCCCCTCTGAACTGGCATCGACCTGGTCAGCCGCTTCCTGACGGGCGAGGTCGCGGTTCTGTGCGATGTCGCGGCGGATGTTGGCGGCGAGCCAGGATTCGCCGGGGGTGTGGCCGTGTCCGGCGTAGGTCCAGTGGGCGAGGGTGAGCGTTGTTGCCTCCGTGTCGTCGGGGTCGGGCAGGCCGAGGGCGGCGCGTTGCTGGGCGGCGCGGTAGTCGGCGCGGACCTGGCGGAGGGCGCCGAGGGTGGTGGAGTACTGGCGGGACTTGGTGGAGAAGTGGCCACGGAAGCCGAGCATGTGAGCCCAGTCCCGGAGCTTGCGGTCCGGGTAGAGCGCGTGCAGGTCGAGGCACGCGGCGATGAGCCGGGCAGGGTGGTCGGGCACGCCAAGGAGCGCGAGGGCTTCTTTGTTGCCGATGCGGCGGTCGACGGTGCCGGTGGTCTCCGCCGCTTTGGTGGCGTACTTGGCGAGATAGGAGGCAACGGCCTGTTCGGTGATCTCTTCGCCCTTGCCGAAGGCCCGGATCGGGCGCACGTCGAGCTGTTTGCCCCACGTGAGGCTGCGGGCGGGCTGGTCCCTGGCAGGCTTGATGTCGACCGTTAAGCGCTCCGGGTCGGCGGCGGCATGGATGGCGTCGGTGAGCAGGTCGAGGGTGGCCCAGGCCGGGGGCGGACTGTCGGGTCCGTCTGGACCGTCGAAGCGGATCACGGCATGGAAGTGGACGGCACCGCGCTTCTGGTACTCGGCGACCTTGCCGAAGGAGACGCGGGACTGTTCGTGGGCTTCCTTCTGCGTGAGCCCGGCGCGGCGGGCGATCTCGCGACGCAGGTAGATCGTGAAGTAGCGCCACAGCTCGGAGGCATGGTTGTTCCACAGCACCGCGCCCGCGTAGTCGTAGGTTTCGGGATCGAGCGGTGTGCCGAGTTCGGGCGCGTCCTCGCCATGACGGATGCCGCAGCGGCAGGGCCGGTTGTCGTGCCGGTTATGGACCGGGCCGAACGAGGGGGCGGTGAGGGTGGCGAAGACGCGGGGGTGATCCCGGATCGTTTCGGGGGTGCCCTTGGCGGGGTCGCCGACCAGTCCGGCGCGGATCAGGTGGTAGGTGTCTCCGGCGTAGGTCCAGGCGCAGGCCGGGCAGCGGGAGGCACGGCGATTGCCGCAGGCGAGGCGAAGTCGGCCACCGGGTTCGGTGTCGGTGGAGTAGTGGTGCAGGACATGACCGGTGGCCTTGTCTCGGGTGACGGTGGCGCCTTGCAGGTGGATGGGGTCGGAGCAGCCGCCGGTGCGGCGGATCTGGTCTTGGAGGCGGTCGAAGCCGGTGGACCCGGCCAGCCTCAGCACGTCGGCGAGGGTGGCCGGGTCCAGGCCCGCCATGGTGGCGGTGTCCGTCAACGCTCATCCCCCTTCGCGGTGTGGGCGTCGATCCACTCCTCAGCGCAAACCTTGTGGACGGGCTTGCCCCGGTCGGAACGCAGCGGGGTGGGCTTGGTACAGATCACGCAGGGCTGGTCACCGCTGTGGTCGAAGTGCTCCGGAGAGCGCCAGTCGAGAAGAGCCACGACGGTCACCTCCCGACCTGGGCGAGCACGAGGACGGGGATCCTGTGGCCGGTGCCCTTGCAGGTCGGGCAGACGACGCGGAGGGTGGCGCGGGTGCCGTCGGTGTTGCGGGTGCCGGTGGTGATCGCGGCGGTGGCGAAGCCGTCGCAGTCACGGCAGACGGGCGTGTTCAGGGCGTGCTGAGGCATGATGGGGCTTCCCTTTCGGGTCCGTTGATCAGGAATGGGTGCAGGCGTCCGGGGCGGCGGTTCTTTGGCGAGAGAGCCGCCCCGGGGGCCGTTCAGCGGCGGCGGTTGCGTCCGCGAGGGATGGGCGGGATGGAGTCGTAGGACTCCTGGCCGGAGCGGAAGTCGCTCAGGTCGGTCACGTCCTTGTCGTTGCCGACCTGGCGCATGATCCGGTTCATGGCCTTGGTGTCGCGGTGGCGGCGGGCGATGGCGTAGTCACGGCCGAGTTCGACCATCTCTTCGTTGCGGGCGGGTTCCGGCGTGTTGTTCTTGCGGCTGAAGATCCCCATGTCAGTGGCCTTTCTGGTTGTTGAGGAGTGAGCGAAGGACGACCGCGCACACGGCGACAGACATGCCAGTGATGGCGACCGCCAGCAGCAGCGAGACCAGGACCGCGCCGACGACGAGGACCACGGCGGTGCCGCCGCCGACGAGGGCAAGAGCGGTGCCGGGGGTGAGCTGGATGGTCGGCCGGTTCGAGGCCGGGGCCGCCGGGGCGACCGGAGCCGGAGCCTGTACGGCGGGAGCCGTGACGGGGGCCTGCGGCTGGACGGGCGCCGGGGGCGGGGCGGTGTCCGGGGTCGGGTACTTCGGGGTGAACACGAGCGGGTCTCCTTCCGGATCAGGCGTTGCAGCGGTGGGTGCGGGCGGCGAGTTCGGCGGCCGAGCGGTCGCCGTGGTCGGTGGAGAAGCCGCACTTCGGGGCGGTGCAGGCGGCGGCGTGCCGGATCTGGCCACGGCCGTTGTTGTACGAGCCGACCTGAACGGGCCCGATGCGGATCACGTCGTAGTAGCGGTTCGGGCGCACGGTTGAACCTCCTTGGATGTCAGGCGAGTTGAGCGGCGATGGCCCCGGCGAGGTCGTCAGGGACGCCGAGCCGGGCGCGCAGGGTCGCCGTGTCGATGTCCGTGCCGGTGCGGGTGCGGTGGTCGGCAGCGAGCTTGCGGGCGTGCTCGACCAGTGCGGGAGGCACGACCGGTGCCGTTTCCGGCAGAGCCGGAGCAAGCTCCGGGGCGGTGATCTGCTCCGCCTCCACCTCCGGGTCGGGTGCGGGGGCCGGGTCGGGTGAGGCCGAGTGAGCGAGCAGGGTGCCGCCCAGGAAGGCGAGTGCGGGCCATCCGGCGATTCCGAGGCGGAGCAGCGCGGGCGGGTTCGCCAGGTCGAGGAATCCGGCGGTGGCGACGTTCGCGCCCAGCGAGGCGACCAGGGCCACGAGGAACCAGCACCAGGCCAGCCGGGACCGCTGCACCCGCAGCCGACGCCAGGCAGCGACCAGGAGCAGGTCAACGCTGACGGGGTAGGCCCAGGCCTTCCAGCCGGACTGTCCGGCCGCTGCGGCAAGGTCATGCAGGTGGGCGAAGGACAGGGCCCCGGCAATCACAGCCTGAACCAGAACGGCATCCGGGCGGATCGAACGGACCATCGTCTTCACCTCCTTCAGAGGGTTGAGCCAGGGCGGGCGGTCTTTGTCCGGCCGCCCGGTCCCGGCAGGGGGCTAGTCGGCGGGGGCGTCGCCGGAGCCGAGGCAGTTCAGGCACAGGCCCGTCTGAGCCCCGACCGCGTGACGCTTGCGGCCGACCCGGACGGTGCGGGAGACCTCTCCGGTGCCCTTGCAGACCGGGCACTTCGGGGACTCCGGGACGGTGACCTTTCGCCTGGCCATGCCGGTCACTCCCCGTCGGAGTCGAGGCGGGGATAGCCGTGACCGGCGGGCGGGTAGACGCCATCTGCGCGGGCAGCGAACTCGGAGTCCAGGGCGTCACCCAGGACCATGACGAACTGGTCCGTCTCCAGACCGAGATGCATGTCGTTGTGCAAGGTCTCGAACAGGAAGCCGAGCCGGTTGGCGTCGTCTCGCTCCTGCGGGGGGAAGTCGAACCAGGGCCTGCTGGGCATTGCTGTCCTCCTGTTTTCGGCATGGGTCGGGTAGGGACTTGGCGCGATGCGGTCACGCCGACCGTGGAGCAGGGGTGGTCAGGGAGCGGCCGGGATGGACTCGACGGCCGGGGCACCCTTCGGCGTCGGGATGCCGAGGAAGGGCCGGAACGGGGCCAGGAACGGCAACTCCGGCGTCAGGTGGGCGAATTCGCGGCAGACCGCCGCAGCTTCTGCGGGGGTGGTTTCGGGGGTGCGGATGCGGGACCAGCCGCCGGAGGTGTCACCCGCCACCGCGATACCGGGGCGGTCCGGCTGGATCGTGGTCACGGCCGAGACCGCGTCGGGGGCGATGTCGCCCAAGCCCATTTCTGCGGTCTGCTTGTCGTTGACCCGGTGCACGACCCGCCCGGTGAGCTGAGCCCGCAGAGCCGTCGCGCCCTTGCCGAGGTCGGAGCCGAAGCGCTGGCCGCACACTTCCAGGTAGATCCCGATCGCGCGGGCCATCTGGCCCAGCCGGACCAGTTGCATGACCGTGTGGTCCCGGGCCGCCTCGTCCTTCTTCGAGGTCACCCAGAACAGCTCAGCCACCTCATCGATCAGGACGACGAGCGGGACCGGGCGGACCTTGTCCGGCAGAGCCCACACGTCGGATACGCCGTGGCGGGCCAGCAGGTCGAAGCGGTCTTCCATCTCGCCGACCAGCGCGTCAATCAGGTACCCGGCGCTCTGCGGGTCGGTGGCCAGCGCCGACAGCCGAGGGGCATAGGCGCTGTGTTCCACCCCACGCTTGCAGTCGATACCAACCAGGGCGACGGGCAGTTGGGCCAGGCCCTTGACCAGGTTGCGCTGATACACCGACTTGCCCGACTGATTGGCACCCAGGGTCAGGGCGTGCGGCACCTTGCGGTACTCCCGCTCAAAGACCGTGCCGTCCTCGCGCAGCGCGACCGGGACGACCAGGTCACGAGGGTGCGCCGAGCGAGGCAGCCGGACCCGGCGGAGCACGTCGTAGCCGGTCATCCGTAGTTCGACGTACCCCGGCTTGATCTCCGCCACGGTCACCGACTGCACCCCGAACGCGTGCCGGAGCCGCTCGGAGGACGCGGCCACGTCCGCCGGTTCCAGGCCCGCCGGAAGCCGCAGCGTGACCCGCAGCCCGGTCATGGTCGGCCGGACCCGGCGGACCTTCGGCGGCACCGGCCGCACCTCCCGACGGGCCACGTTCCGGGTCATGAAGGCCCGCAGGCGAGACGGCTGAACCGCCAGCCCGCACACCTCCATCGTCGACCCGTACGACCAGGTGAACCGGGACCAGGTGACCGGCAGGCCGACCAGCGACCAGTACACGCGGGGGGCTCGGGTCTTGGCGTAGCCGAGCCCACCGACACCGGCCGCAGCACTCCCCAGCTCGAACCAGGCGGCTACGTCGGTCATGGTCAGGCTCCGAGCGGTGTGATGGCGACCGCGCGGAACGAGATCCCGTGCCGCTTCTGGCCGTTGAACTCGTTCTCCCAGTCACGGGCCTTCAGTCCGGTCACGGCCACCGGAGTACCCGGCGCGATTCCCTCGGGGACGCCGGTCTCCGGCACGGTCACCTGGTAGAGGTTCCCCTCCCCCTCATCCGAGACCAGCAGACCCACCGTCGAGAGGCTCGCGTTGGTCTCACGGTCCACGGCCCGCTCCCCGGCCTTCTTGTTGACCATCTTGGGCTCCGGGGCGGTCGCCACGAACACCACAGCGGTCGAAAGGTCGATCTTGAAAGACGGCATGAGCACATCCCTCGTTCTGGGAGGCCGCCTCTCGCGACCTCTCTAGACATCTCCAGGAAAGCACATGTCTAGAGACGTTGCAAGAGAGATGTCTAGAGATGTTGTCGGCGAAGGATCGCGGATACACGCACCGAGCGGGCGCCCCACCTATGGCCTAGGCTGTCTAGAGAAGCGAGGAGGGTTCCGGAATGGCCAACACCGACGACGACCGTCGGCCGAAGTACCAGCGGATCGCGGACTCCCTACGTGAGGCGATCCAGTCGGGCGAGTACGGTCCCGGTGATCGGCTTCCGGGAGAGAACGACCTGATGACCCAGCATGGCGTAGCTCGTATGACGGCTCGCCAGGCCCTGGGCGTACTCAAGGACGAAGGGGTCGCCGAGTCCCGCAAGGGTGCAGGCGTGTTCGTGCGCGACTTCCGCCCCCTGAGGCGTCGAGGCATCCAACGGCTCGCGCAGGAACAGTGGGGTAGCGGCCGGTCAATCTGGGCCGCCGACATCGAGAACCGCTCGCTTGTGGTGGATCAGGTGACGGTGTCGGAGGAGGCGCCGCCGGAGCGAGTCAAGTTGGTTCTGGAGCTGGCCGACGAGGACAGCGTGTGCGTGAGGCGCCGACGCTTCGTCCTAGATGGGAAGCCCGTCCTGCTTGCGACGAGCTATCTTCCAACGTCGGTGGTCGCAGGCTCCGCAATCACGCAGGAGGACACGGGCCCCGGCGGCACCTACGCCCGGCTTGCCGAACTCGGATACAAGCCAGTGCACTTCCGCGAGGAGATCCGCTCACGCATGCCTTCAAAGGATGAGGCTGGGCAGTTGAGCATCTCTGCGGGTACGCCGGTCATCCTCATCTGCCGGACCGCGTTCGCGGACGAGGGCCGCCCCGTCGAGATCAACGAAATGACGCTCGATGCCGCCTCGTACATCCTGGAGTACGACTTCGACGCGTAGCCCTCGCAGGCTGTTACAGGTTTCTCTACCTCATCAAGCCCCGGCTGCGCTCCGCTCCGCCGGGCGCGCTCCCGGCTCCGCTGCGGGCGACGCTCCTGCCTCCGGCCCGCTCCGCCCGCGCTGCGCCGACGCGCGCCCACATGTGGATAGGGCCCGTGGCCATGAGTGGAGGCCCATACTGCCAAACCGCCAGCGGGGCCGGTCGGCTCCGAGGCTTTAGGCAGCCACCATGGGGCGAGCCTCGAAGATCATGGCCCCAACGTCGTGCTTTACCGGGCAGGTCCACAGACTGCCCGACGCGCCGGAAGCTTACGGGGCCATGATCACTCGCCCCATGGCAGCTCCCGCCCAAAGCCTCGGAGCCGACCTCTCGCCGTTGCTGGCTCTCCGCCGACAGGAGCAGGGAAAGATGGGAGTAGCGAGCGGATCACCTACTAGTCACTAGTAGGAGGACCAACCTCAAAGCCGTGTGCGACCGTGCCCCGTCCGTGCCCGATAGACCGGGAAATCACGGGGAATCGCGGTCACCAACAGGCAACGTGCACGCCGAAGGCCCCCGACCGATGTTGCTGGTCAGGGGCCTTCAACCTGCGCGGTGGGTGTGGGATTTGAACCCACGGTGACTCGCGCCACGACGGTTTTCAAGACCGTTCCCTTAGGCCGCTCGGGCAACCCACCTGGCCTCCGTCCACCTGGGACGGAGCGGGTACAGCGTACCGGTCTCCGCTATCGCGCGGGCGGCGCGGTCCACAGGAGATCCACACGGGGTCCGGCGGCCGGGGGTCCGCCGGTGGCGCGAGGACGGCGAGGAGGTTATGGCCGAGAGGCAGAACGACCGGTCTTCCTGCCTCCCGAGAGATCAGAGCTTCTATGGGAATCCGCAGCCGGACCGCGTTCAGCAGGGTCGTGTGGGCGGCTGTCGAGTCGTCCAGGTAACCCGCGGCCATCGCGCCGTCGTACAGCATCAGCAGCGCACCGGCGGCCGACTCCGGGTCGGCGTGGCCGAGCCGGGTGAGCAGCCCCTGGAAGAGCGAGCGGATCCTTGGTCAGGAGACAGGCCACGACCAGGCAGCTCGCCGCTCACATGGACGGCATCGAACGGCCATAGAGCCAGGACATCGCCGACACCGTCGGCTACATGGTCACCCGGCCTTGCCCGGCCGACAGGTGCCCATGGCAAGGTGACGGCATGGGTTTCCTCGACCGGCTCCGTGGCACCAAGTACCCCGAGGACGGGGTGAGTCCACTGCCCGCCCAGGAGCTGCGGGCCGCGCTGCTCGCTCTGAACGGGACGGGCGTGCCGTTCCGGATACGTCAGGCCTTCGGCGCGGAGAAGGCGGATCTGGTGGCGGAGTGGCAGGTCGTGGTGCCCTACTCGGGCGACATGCTCTCCGCCAAGAACGTGGAGCGGACCATGAAGGCCCGAATGCGCTTCGCTCCCGTCAGGCGCGAGGTGCATGTCCTCGATGAAGTAAGAGAAGTCGCCCTGGTCGGGAACCCCCCACGGCGGGGTCTGTCCCGGCAGTGGAGTCGTGGACCGTCCGTCCAGCGGCAGTGGACGTACGAACGGGGACCGGACGGGCGGCGGCACAAGGTGGTCCTGTTCGACTCCCGTGACATGCGGGACCCGCTGCGCAACACCGTGCTCGGCGCGGGGTGGATCTGGCGAGGCGTCTTCCGGCTCTGAAAGTCCGGACCTCGGCTCTGAGAACCCTGACGGGGTACGGGCGCCCGGCTCAGCTGTCGCCCGCCCGGGCGCCCAGGGTCAGGTCGACCGTGTGGTCCTGGCCGCCCCGCTTGTAGGTGATCGTCACCTTGTCGCCGGGCTTGTGGGTCCAGATCTCGCCGATCAGGGTCGGGCCGCTGTCGATCACCATGTCGTCCAGCTTGGTGATCACGTCACCGGGCTTGAGGCCCGCCTTGTCGGCCGGACCACCCGACTCGACCGCGGCGGCGCCGCCCGCGCCCTGGTCGGTGATCTTCGCGCCGTCGGTGGAGTCCTCCAGCGAGACGGAGGCGCCGATCTTGGCGTACACCGGCTTGCCGGTCTTGATCAGCTGCTGGGCGACGTACTTGGCCTGGTCGATCGGGATGGCGAAGCCCAGACCGATCGAGCCGGACTGGCCGGAGCCGCCGAAGCCGCCGCCGCTGGTGCTCGACTGGATCGCCGAGTTGATGCCGATGACCGCGCCGGAGGCGTCCAGCAGCGGGCCGCCGGAGTTGCCCGGGTTGATCGACGCGTCGGTCTGCAACGCGCTCATGTACGACGCCTTGCTGGTGGAGCTGCCGTCGCTGGAGGCCACCGGGCGGTTCTTGGCGCTGATGATGCCGGTCGTCACGGTGTTGGACAGGCCGAAGGGGGCGCCGATGGCGATCGTCTCGTCGCCGACGGCCACCTTGTCGGAGTCGCCGAGGGCGAGCGGTGTGAGGTCCGACGGGGCGTTCTTGAGCTTGATGACGGCGACGTCGTAGCCCTGCGCGTGGCCGACGATCTCGGCGTCGTACTTCCTGCCGTTGGGGAACGTGGCCGTGAGCTTGCCGCCGTTGACCGCGTCGGCCACCACATGGTTGTTGGTGACGATGTGGCCCTGCTTGTCGAAGACGAAGCCGGTGCCCGTGCCGCCCTCGCCGTTGCTGCTCTCGGCCTCGATGGTGACCGTGCTGGGCAGCGCCTTGGCGGCCACGTTGGCGATCGTGCCCGGCGCGCGCTTGACCTGCGCGGCGCTGCTGTCGGAGGCGGAGACGGTGGTGGAGCCGCTGTTGTCGTTGTCCTTGGCCAGGGTGTAGCCGAGGCCGCCGCCAAGGCCGCCCGCGACCAGCGCGGCCACCAGGACCGCGGCGACGAGCCCGCCGCGTCCGTTGCGCGGCTTGGGGGCGGGCTGCTGGTACGACGCGCCCCAGCCGCCGACTCCGGCCGCGCCACCCGCACCGCCCGCACCGCCCGCACCGCCGAAGCCTCCGTCGGCGCCCGCACCGCCTGCGCCGTAGGCCGGGCCCCCGCTATGGGCCGGGCCCTCGCCGTGCGGCGGGGTGGCCGGGGGCGGCCAGGAGCCCTCGGGGGCCGTAGCGTCCTGGGGTACCGGCGGAAGGGGAGCCGTCGGTGCGGTCCCCTCGGGTGCGGAGCCCTGCGGGGAGTCGGGAGAGGCCACCGGCACGGGGGGTGCGGACGGGGCCGGGGGTACCTCGTTGCCCTCGTTCTCGGTGCTCACAGCTCTTCTCCTCGATCCACGGCTGCTGTATGCAGTCAGCTTTTCCCACGGGCCGTCAGAGCACCATAAGCGGTGCCTGTGGGTCCGGGGACTTTGTTTACATAGGATCTTTCACACAAAAGTTATATAAACGGACAGGTCGAACAACCGCCGTTCGCCGCGCGGACGCATCCGCGCCTCCGCGCGTACCCCGCGACGGTGGCACCATGTCGCGGTGACCCACGCACCACAGCGCTCCATCCAGATCGTCGCCCACCGAGGCGCCTCCGAAGACGCGCCCGAGCACACTCTGGCCGCCTACAAGAAGGCCATCGAGGACGGCGCCGACGCCCTCGAGTGTGACGTACGGCTGACCGCCGACGGCCATCTGGTCTGCGTCCACGACCGCCGCGTGAACCGTACCTCCAACGGCCGCGGCGCCGTCTCCGCCCTGGAACTGGCCGATCTCGCCGCCCTCGACTTCGGCTCCTGGAAGACGCGCGACGCCTGGCGCGGACGGGACGAGGAGCCCGACTGGGTACACCGGCCGGAGGATCCGGCGGACACCTCCGTGCTCACCCTGGAGCGGCTGCTGGAGCTGGTCGCGGACGCCGGGCGGCGGGTGGAGCTGGCCATCGAGACCAAGCACCCCACGCGCTGGGCCGGACAGGTCGAGGAGCGGCTGCTGGCGCTGCTGAAGCGGTTCGGCCTGGACGCGCCGGCCTCGGCCGCCGAGTCCCCGGTCCGCATCATGAGCTTCTCGGCGCGTTCGCTGCATCGCGTGCGTGCCGCCGCGCCGACGCTGCCGACGGTCTACCTGGTGCAGTTCCTCACCCCGCGGCTGCGCGACGGACGGCTGCCCGCAGGCGTGGGGATCGCGGGGCCCTCGATCCGTATCGTGCGCAACCACCCCGGCTATGTGGAACGGCTGAAACGGGCCGGTCACCAGGTCCACGTCTGGACCGTGAACGAGCCCGAGGACGTCGATCTCTGTGTGGACCTGGGCATCGACGCCATCATCACCAACCGCCCGCGCGCGGTCCTGCGCCAACTGGGGCGTATCTGACCGCGAAAGACCGATTGTGACCTCAAGAGGCCGGTAAAGAGCCGCGCACATCCCTTGACCCTGCTGTGCGGCTGCTGAATCCTCCAGTCTCGGCCACACCAATGAAATCCAGCCATACGGCGACCAGGGAAAAGACCTTCGTCACAGGGAGTGCTCCGGCGCGTTCGCTCCGTGCAGGGCCATTGCGAATGCGTCACCGGAAGGGGATTGGCCGGTTTCCGGTACAGGCCAATGGGGCATCCACACCGTGGCGTGGGGCAAAGGAGGTCTCGGGGGTGGCGTTGGTGGTGGCACAGGAGGTGCCCACGTCGTCGAGCATGGCCGTACCCCATGGCCCTGCGGGCGTGGGGAAGGCGAGGCACCGGATGCGTTCGCAGCTGCGCAGCGGCGGCGTCTCCGAATCGGTCATCGACGATGCCGTACTGATCCTTTCCGAACTGTTGAGCAACGCCTGCAAACACGGGCGGCCCCTGGGCGACGCGACGGTCGGCGACGGCGACGTGCTCGCGGCCTGGCGGGTCGACCCACGCGGCCGGCTCATCGTCGAGGTGACGGACGGCGGCGGTCCGACCCGCCCGGCGCCGGCCACCCCGTCGGTGACGGCGCACGGCGGCCGGGGGCTCAACATCATCACGGCCCTCGCCGACGACTGGGGCGTGCGCGACGACGTCCGCGGCGAGGTGACGGTCTGGGTGGTGGTCCACGTGGACGTCCACGATCCCGATGCCGGGTGCCGCCAGGACGGTTTCGCTACGCGCGTCACTGCCCCCGCGCTCGCGGACATCGCCGGTCTGGACTTCGCGGACGCGTTCGACGACCTGGACTGACGGACCCGGCCGAGGACGGTCCGGTGCGGGTCCGGAACAACACGCGGAACGCCCCCAAGTCGTCCACAGGTTCACACCCTTGGCGTCGAGCCGGCGTGCGTTGTCCACAGGTTCCCGCCGGTCACGGCCTGAACGGCTAGGCTCCCGCCCGTACGAGAAGAGCCGTAACCGGGAGACACCCACGATGGCCAAGAAGCGACCCCAGACGAAGGCCGGGCGGCCGCAGCCGACCGGCGGCGCCCGCGCCGCAGGCGCTGATGGACAGATTCCGGTGGTCGGCGCCCGCGAGCCCTGCCCCTGCGGCAGCGGCCGGCGCTACAAGGCGTGCCACGGCCGGGCCGCGGCGCACGCGGCGACCGAGCTGGTGCCCCGCCCGTTCGAGGGACTGCCCGGTGAGGGCGACTGGGTGGCACTGCGCGAGCTGGTGCCGGCCGCGACCGTCACGCTGACCCTCAAGGACGGCCTGCCCGAGGGCGTTCCCTCGGTCACGCTCGCCACGGTGCTGCCGATGGCCTGGCCCGCGCTGCGCCGCGACGACGGCTCGGTCCTGCTCGGCCTGCAGAACGACACGGCGTCCGGCGACCTCAGCCGCGACCTCGCCGACACCCTGCTGCGCGCACTGGAGGCCGAGCCCGGCACCCCCGTGCAGGGCCGCCGCGCCCCGTCCGGCGGTCCGCGGCTGCAGGACGTGCTCGACCTCGACGCGCCCTTCGAGCCGGTCGTGCAGAGCGGCTTCGAGTTCTGGGTGCCGGACGCGGAGAACGCCACGCCGGAGGTGACCGCGTCCCTGGAGCGGGCCAACGCCGCCGCCATCCCGACGGCGAAGCTGACCGGCGTGGACGCCGCGTACTGGTGCGAGACCCCGGAGAAGAACCACCTGCGCTGGGTGATGCCGCACCCGGAGGAGCAGCTTCTGGACGCTCTCGCGCGGCTGCACGCGGCGGGCCGCTCCAACCTGGGCGAGGGCACCCGGCTCGTGGGCTCCTTCCGTGCTCACGGCCTCACCGTGCCGGTCTGGGACCTGCCGAGCGGGGTCACGGCGGACGACGTGGAGAAGCCGGCCACCGAGTTCGCCGAGCGACTCGCCGCCGCCCTCGCCACCACCGAGCCGCTCACACCGGAGGAGCGCCGGGCACGCGGCGGACTGACCAACCGGCAGGTCACGCTCAGCTGACGCGTTCGCGGGCGCGGTTCTCGACTGAACGGTCGGTGAGTGGTGCCGCGCCCGCGAAACAGGTGACTCCTGTCACAACTCCCCCTGGAGACAGGGAAATCGGTGGCCGAATGCCCCAGACGGAATTTGCGAACCGCCGATCTCTTGTTACGGTTCCCATAGCCCGGTTGCTGGTGCATCCCCCGTCGCCAGCAACCGGGTCTTTCCATGTCCGTGTACGGTGCACAGTCCGTCGCGGTGCGTCAACTCCCGTCAGTGGGCGGGGAGTTGCGGTCACCGCCCGCCGCATCACTGCCCGAGCGCAGCAGCAGCGCGCTATCAATCCCCCGGGTCGCGAACTCGTCGACGGCCGTGTAGCCGTCCGGCCGGCCCTTGGTGCGCTGACGGGGCGTCTCGCAGGTGGCGGGCTCGTCGTCCTCGTTCGTGACGCAGTGCATCTGCACACTGCGGCCGTCCGGACCCATCAGGCTCAGCATGGAGTCCAGGGGCTGGCCGGTGGCGTTGCGGTAGTAGGTACGGGCCCAGGTGTCCGCGCCCTGGGTCAGCACACAGGTCTGGGCCTCCAGGCCGTCGGGAGCGGTCAGCTGGGGACCGCAGCGCGTGGCGGTGTCCAGGCCGAGCCCGAGCAGCCGGGGCGAGCCGGGCGCGGGGACCTTCGCGTCCGCGCCCCCGGCCGCGTCCTCGTGCGACCCGGCCTTCTCGCGGGGTTTGCCGGCATGGCCGCGCCCGGAGTGACGGCCGCTCCCGGAGGTGCCCCCGCCCCCCGGGGTCCCTACGGCGTCGTGCGGTCTGCCCGTCATCGCCTGCCGGGCCGCCTCGCGGACCTGCCCCGCGGAGGCCACGGCCAGTGGCAGTACGACCGCGGCCGCCACCACACCGATGAGCCCGAACAGCCACCACATTCGGCTGTCCGGTCCACGCACCCCCGCCGGCCGCGGCGCGCGCCGCGGCGCTCGACGGCCGTGCCGCCCCGACGACCGACCGCCCTGTCCCCCAGAAATTCGCAGCATGTGCGGAAGATAACGAGCGAGCGGGGCTCGCCTGACACGTCCGCGCCGGACACCGCTAGAACTCGGGTGCGCTCACACCCGTACGAGTGAGGGCGTCGACCACGGCATCCACCACGGCCTCCACGCCTGGGACCCAGGGCGCGGCCGAGCCGGGCAGCGGGGCCCGCTCCCAGCGGACGGCGCCCTGGCCGGTCTCGGACGGGGGCAGGGCGAGATATCCGCCCTCGCCGTGGAAGCGCAGGGAGCCGGGGACGAAGTCCTTGGCGTAGAGCAGTTCGCCCAGCTGCTCCATGGAGTACGGCTTGACGAGCAGTGCCCAGCGGTTCGGGGAGGCGATCACCGGGCCGAGGCGCATGCCCCGCCGGTCGAGCAGGGCGAGGGCCCGGGAGGCGGCGAGCGCCGGCAGGCTGACCGCGCAGGGCGCCTTGCCTCCGGTGGCCAGGACGATCGGCGCGCTCGGCCGGTTGGTCCACCACCAGCGCACCATCCGCGCGTCGGTCGTGGCCGCGAGCAGGCCCGGGTCGAAGGGGTGCGCACCGGGCACCGTGCACTCCGGGTCGGGGCAGGCGCAGCGGGCCCGGCCCTGCGGGTCCGGGGCCACACCCGGCAGTACCGGCCACTGCCACTCGGTCGCGAAGGTCAGGGCCGCGCCGATCAGCTCAGGCCTCCCGGCTTTCCGCCTGGACAGGAGCCTGCGTCGCCTTCCGAGGATCTCGCGCATGAGCGCTCGTTCCTTTCCGTTGCACCGCTGGCAACACCGTGGTCCGCATCACACCATGTGTCGATCACTTCACTGTGCGTACCTATTGGCGCATCACACCCCTGCACAGGACAGGGGGAACCCCAGGGGGTTGAGCATGAGCCGCGTCCACGTCCGTAGTGCGTCCATCAAAAGCACGGTTGCGGCGCGGGGGTGGCGAAGTATGGCGTTTTGCCGTCGCGCGTGTTTCTCTCCGCCTCCGCCAGGGAGGATGGGGCTCGGCCGTCGGTGGCTATGACGCCCGGGTCCGTCGCCAGGTTCCGGGTGGCCCCCAACCACCCCTGGCCTTCTCCGAGTACGTACCCATCACGACCGCTGTGACGCTCTGTGGAGCAAGGCCAGTCGACCGCAATGAACCGATACCCGAGGCAGTTTTAGGCCAACTTGGCAGTAAGGCAAGGGGTTCGAAAGAAACCCTCGTCCGCCCCATGGACACCAGGAATCCCTGCAGGACAATGCTGGACATCCCCTCACGAGTGCGTGTACATGTGGAGACACCGCTAGCGGCGCAGAATGACATGGGGGTTTTGCGATGCTTTTCAGCAATACGCACCGGTCTGAAGGCCGGACGCCATGAACGCCCCGCACCCTCCGAAAGTGGCTGGAATCGATCCTGCGGTTCCAACGCCCGCACACACTGTCGCGCCCGCCCCCCACGGCCCCGGCGACGATCCCTCCCCCGACGCCGCTCCCGTCCCCGCCCCGCACGCCCCCGCGCCCGGCACCCTCCTCCAGGACCGGCTGGCCGGCTGGGTCTCGGACCTGACGACCCTCCACGAACTCACCGAGCGCCTGTCCCGCACGCACGCCCTGGAGCCGGCCCTGCACGAGCTGCTGCGCGCCGGAGCCGCCCTCGTCGGCGCCCGCCGCGGCCTCGTCGCCCTGGAGCCCGGTGACGGACTCGGCCCCCGCACCACCCTCGGCCTCGGCCTCGGCCGCGCCGACCTCGGCCATATCGAGACCGTCCCGCGCGGCGCGCTGCCGTACGACACCGGCACGGCCGCCGAGATCGTCCACCCCGACCTGCTCGCCGAGGAGGGCCTCGACCCCCGGCACCGCGAGGTCGCCGCCCGCCTCGGCTACGCCGCCAGCTACGCCCTGCCCCTCGCCTCCGACTCCGCCGGCCGCCTCGGCGCCGCCGTCTGGTTCTACGACGAACCGGCCGAGCCGCACGAGCGGCAGCGCCACCTCGTCGGCCTCTACGTCCGGCAGGCCACCGAGCACCTCGCCCGGCTGCTGGAAGTGGAACGCACCCGCGCGCGCGTGGCGACCATCACCGAGGAACTGCTGCCCACCCGGCTGCCCCGCGTACCCGGCGTCCAGCTCGCCGCCCGGCACCGCACCGGCCCGCACGGCGGCGGCGACTGGTACGACGCGCTGCCGCTGCCGGACGCCGCGCTCGGTCTGTCCGTCGGCTCGGTCACCGGTTCCGGTCCGAGCGCGGTGGCCGCGATGGGCCGTCTGCGCGCCTCCCTGCGCGCCTACGCCGTGATGGAGGGCGAGGACCCGGTCGCCGTCCTGTCCGACCTGGAGCTGCTGCTGCGGCTGACCGAGCCCGCCCGCTCGGCCACCGCGCTGTTCGCCTACTGCGAGCCCGCCCTGCGCAAGGTCACCCTGGCCGGCGCCGGCCACAGCCCGCCGCTGCTGATCGGCGAGCGGCGCACCGAGTTCGCCGAGACCTCCGTCTCCGCGCCGCTCGGCATGCTCGCCTGCTGGGAGGCGCCCAGCGTGGAGATCCAGGCCGAGCCCGGAGAGACGGTCCTGCTCTACACCGACGGGCTGCTGCACCGTACCGGCGACCCCATGGACCGCGCCTTCGCCCGCCTGCACGCGGCCGCCGCGAGCATCCCGCGCGCGCTGCGCCACGACCCCGGCGCCGTCGCCGACCATGTCCTGCGCACCGTCCTGCCGAACGGCCTGGATGTGGGGGCACCTCCCGGTCGAGCGAATTCGAGACTGGGGGACGACAACGAGGAGGACGTGGTGCTGCTGGCGGCCCGCTTCGACTGAGCCCGCCTGTAATGACCGGGCATAACAGGGCATCCGGCCCTCGCCCGCTCCTGGTACGACCGTACGATGATGGAGGTCCCCGCTCGGCCACAAGCAGGAGCGTCGCGGGCCCCGGGGGAGATCACAAGGCGTATCGAGGAGGATCACGTGTCCGACGAGCTCAACCCGGCTGTGCCCGACTCCGCTACCGCGGAGGGCCCCGAGACCGAGTCCGAGGAGCCCATCAAGCAGCGGAAGAACGGCCTGTACCCGGGCGTCTCCGACGAGCTGGCCGAGAACATGCAGTCCGGCTGGGCCGACACGGAGCTGCGTGACCTGGAGCCGATCCCGCAGGCCGCCGAGACCGCGCGCCGCCGCGCCGCGCTCTCCGCCCGCTTCCCGGGCGAGCGCCTGGTGATCCCGGCGGGCAACCTGAAGACCCGCTCGAACGACACCGAGTACCCCTTCCGCTGCTCGGTCGAGTACGCGTACCTCAGCGGAAACCAGACCGAGGACGGCGTCCTGGTGCTGGAGCCGAAGGACGACGGCCACGAGGAGACGATCTACCTCCTGCCCCGCTCCGACCGGGAGAACGGCGAGTTCTGGCTCTCCGGCCAGGGCGAGCTGTGGGTCGGCCGCCGCCACTCCCTCACCGAGTCCGAGGCGCTCTACGGCATCCCGGCCGCCGATGTGCGCGAGCTGGCCGGCAAGCTGCGCGAGGCCACCGGCCCGGTGCGCGTGGTGCGCGGCCACGACGCCGGCATCGAGGCCGCGCTGACCGACAAGGTCACCGCCGAGCGCGACGAGGAGCTGCGCGTCTTCCTCTCCGAGGCCCGGCTGGTCAAGGACGAGTTCGAGGTCGGCGAGCTGCAGAAGGCCGTCGACTCGACGGTCCGCGGCTTCGAGGACGTCGTCAAGGTCCTGGACAAGGCCGAGGCGACCTCCGAGCGCTACATCGAGGGAACGTTCTTCCTTCGCGCGCGCGTGGAGGGCAACGACGTCGGCTACGGCTCCATCTGCGCCGCCGGCCCGCACGCCTGCACCCTGCACTGGGTGCGCAACGACGGCCCGGTCCGCTCCGGCGACCTGCTCCTGCTGGACGCCGGCGTGGAGACGCACACCCTGTACACCGCCGACGTCACGCGCACGCTGCCGATCAACGGCACGTACACCGAGATCCAGAAGAAGATCTACGACGCCGTGTACGAGGCTCAGGAGGCCGGTATCGCGGCCGTGAAGCCGGGCGCCAAGTACCGCGACTTCCACGACGCCGCCCAGCACGTGCTCGCCACGAGGCTCGTCGAGTGGGGCCTGGTCGAGGGCCCGGTCGAGCGGGTCCTGGAGCTGGGCCTGCAGCGCCGCTGGACCCTGCACGGCACCGGCCACATGCTCGGCATGGACGTCCACGACTGCGCCGCCGCGCGGACCGAGACGTACGTGGACGGCACGCTGGAGCCGGGCATGGTGCTCACCGTCGAGCCGGGGCTGTACTTCCAGGCCGACGACCTGACCGTGCCGGAGGAGTACCGGGGCATCGGCGTCCGCATCGAGGACGACATCCTCATCACCGCGGACGGCAACCGAAACCTTTCGGCCGGTCTGCCGCGCCGCTCCGACGAGGTCGAGGCATGGATGGCGTCGCTGAAGGGCTGATCTGGGTTTGAATGGCCGGGTACCGGGGAGGTGCCCGGCCATTCGCGTGCCTAGGGGGAAGGTTCTCGTGAACGACTTCTGGTCCGGTGTGGGTGTGGATCTGCATCTCGAACCCGACTCGGCGGACGGCCGCCGTATCGGGCTGGAGCGGGCCCTGAGAGACGCCGTACGGGACGGGCGGCTCACCCCCGGAACCCGGCTGCCGGCCACCCGGCGGCTCGCCGCCGAACTCGGCATCTCGCGCGGCACCGCCAAGGCCGCCTACGACCAGCTCGTCGCCGAGGGTTACCTGACGGCGCGCCAGGGCTCGGGCACCCGGGTCGCCGAGCTGCCGACCGTCGAGTCGGCGGAGCCCGGCACGGCGACACGCACGCGTGCCCCGCGTTTCGACCTGCGCCCCGGCAGCCCGGACGTCGGCGCGTTCCCGGCGGCCGCCTGGCTGCGCGCACTGCGCCGGGCCATAGCGACGGCGCCCTCACTGGCGTACGACTACGGCGACCCGCGCGGGCGCGTCGAGCTGCGCATGGCGCTCTCCGGCTATCTGGGCCGGGCGCGCGGGGTGCTCGCGC
This sequence comes from Streptomyces sp. NPDC052101, assembly GCF_040680235.1. Taxonomy (NCBI): domain Bacteria; kingdom Bacillati; phylum Actinomycetota; class Actinomycetes; order Kitasatosporales; family Streptomycetaceae; genus Streptomyces; species Streptomyces sp. NPDC052101. Next base: position 720,254 of record NZ_JBFAWH010000002.1, on the reverse strand, counting down.
CGCCGGAGCGGATCGTCATCACCTCCGGGTACGTCCAGGGTCTCGCGCTCCTCACGCGCGTGCTGGACGGCGCCGCCGTCGCCATGGAGGACCCCGGGCTGCCCTTCCACCGGGAGGTCGTGCGGCGCAACGGCGGAACGGTCCTGCCGGTGCCGGTCGACGCGCGCGGGCTGCGCCCCGAGCAGCTGGGCGAGGCGGCCGCCGTGGTGCTCACCCCGGCACACCAGTACCCGACCGGCGTGACCCTGCACCCGGAGCGGCGGCGGGCGCTCGGCGACTGGGCACGCGCGCGTGGCGGGCTGATCGTCGAGGACGACTACGACGGGGAGTTCCGCTACGACCGCCAGCCGGTGGGCGCGTTGCAGGGCATGGCACCCGGTCAGGTGGTGTACCTGGGCACCGCCTCCAAGACGCTCGGCCCGGCGCTGCGACTCGGCTGGATGGTGCTGCCGCCGCAGCTGGTCGACGCGGTCGCCGACGCCAAGCTGCACAGCGACCACCACACCGAGACCATCGGCCAGCTCGCGCTCGCCGAGCTGATCGACAGCCATGCCTACGACCGGCATGTGCGCGCCTGCCGGCTGCGCTACCGGCGCCGCCGGGACCAGCTGCTGGACCGGCTGGGGGCGGGCCGCAGCGTGCGCGGCATCGCGGCGGGGCTGCACGCGCTGATCGACGTGCCCGACGAGGCCGAGGCGCTGGCCCGCGCGGAGGCGGAGGGCCTCGCCCTCGGCGCCCTCGGCGACCACTGGCACACCCCCGGTCCCGGCCGCCCGCAGGGCCTGGTCGTCGGCTACGGCACACCCCGCGAACGGGCGTATCCGGAGGCGCTGGAGGCGCTGGCGAAGGTCCTCGACAAGGGCTGAGCCGACCGCACCCGCCGGCCTCTCCCGCCGGCTGTCACGCCGTCAGCAGTGAAGGATCCTTCTTCCACTTCAGGATCTTGTCGAAGCTGACCACCGTGCCGCCCCGGCCGGGCTTGGCGCCGATCTGGACGTGATCGGCGAGTTCCCGGATGAGACAGAGCCCGCGGCCGTGCTCGGCGTCCGGACGGGCCGGACGGATCTCCTGCACACGCGGGATTCCCGGCCCGGAATCGGCCACTTCGATACGGCACTTCTCGCCGTCGAGATACGCGGTCACCCGGTACGCCCCCGGGGAGCCGCCGTGCGGCAGCCTCCCGCCGTGCTCGACGGCGTTCGCGCAGGCCTCGCTCAGGGCGACGGAAAGGTCGTAGGAGATCTCGGGGTCGACGCCCGCCGTCTCCATGGTGCCGATCAGCAGCCGCCGGGCGAGCGGCACGCTCGCGGCCTCGCGGCGCAGATGGAGTGACCACCAGATGCTCATGCTCCAGCCTCCTGGCCGCGGCTCGACATACCGATACCTATTGCCGCCCATAGGGGGCCGTAAGCACACCGTTGACGTGACTCCGCCCATACAGCCGATGCGCCGCGGGAGGAATCGGTGTATGAGGGACGATCCCGCGGCCCTGCCGTAGGGCTCCGATAAGCCCAGTGCGATGATGGGCCCGCCATGACTGCCCCCCACCCGCGCACGGCGCGCCCCGGAGCCGGGCTCCGGATCCTGCGGGCCGCGGTGTTCGCCGCGGTCTGTGTCGCGCTGGCCGCGTGCGGGCACGCCCTCGCCTCCTGCGCGAGCGTGCCGCTGTGGACGCTGGGTGCGGGCTTCGCCGGCTGTCTGCTGCTCGTGGTGCCGCTTGCCGGGCGGGCTCGCTCGCTGCCCGGCATCGCCGCGTCCCTCGCGCTCGGCCAGACCGCGCTGCACCTGCTGTTCGGGCTGGGTCAGCACGGGGCCGCCATGGCCTCCGGGCGGATGGCGACGGGGGCGATGAACCCCGCCGGCTCGGGGGGCTCGACGGGCTCTTCGCTCAGTGACACCGCGCTGGTCGAGCAGGCCGCGCGGTTCCTGTGCGGGGCGAGCCCGAGCGCCCTCACCCCCGGGCGCGCCTTCCATGTCCTGCTCGCCGCACATCTCATCGACCGTTCGGGCCGGCCCCTGGCCGGCACGGGCGGCAGGTACCACGCGTACGACGTCACCGGCTCCTCCGCCGCGCTGCTGCCCTCGCTGCCGATGCTGCTCGGCCACGTCCTCGCGGCCGTCGCCGCGGGCTGGCTGCTGCGCCGCGGCGATCTGGCCCTGCTGCGGTTGACCGAGCTGTCGACGCACGGAGTCGCGGAGGGGGCTCTCGTACGTTCCCTGCGCGCGGCGCTCGCGCTGGCGCGCGCCCTGTGCGCCGGGCTGCTGCCCGCCTCCGCGCCCGGCCCGCGCCACCGCCGTACCGCCCGGGACGAGCCGCCCGCCCCGCACACCACCGCACTCCAGCACACGGTGATCCGGCGCGGCCCGCCCGCCGCACCCTTCCTCCTCGCCGCCTGACGCGACGCGCACACCACTCCACGCAAGAGCCCCATCAGAGAGCCACGGGAGCGGCCGCTGCCGTCGCGCGGCACGCGCGCGTGCGCATCTCCGCAGGCTCGGCACGGCTCCGAGCTGCGGCACGGCCACGCGCCCGCCTACCTCCTCGTCACCGGAACTCTCAGAGTGGAGTGCTCCTGCCATGCAGGCATCTCGTATCGCCTCTCGTATCGCCTCTCGCGTCGCCGCCGCCACCGCCGCCGCGGGCACGGCCGTCCTCGCGCTGTCCGTCCCCGCCTTCGCCCACGTCGCCGTGGAGCCGGAGGGCACCGCGGCCAAGGGCGGCTACGCGGTCGTCGACTTCAAGGTCCCCAACGAGCGCGACAAGGCCTCGACCACCAAGGTCGAGGTCGCCTTCCCGGCCGACCACCCGCTCGCCTCGGTCATGCCCGAGCCCGTCCCCGGCTGGAACGTGCAGGTCACCAAGGCCAAGCTGGACAAGCCGCTGACCATGCACGGCGAGAAGATCGACCAGGCCGTCACCAAGGTCACCTGGACCGCCGCCGACGGCAAGGGCATCCAGCCCGGCTACTTCCAGAAGTTCCCGCTCTCCGTCGGCGCCCTGCCCGAGAACACCGACCAGCTCGCGTTCAAGGCGCTCCAGACGTACTCCGACAACGAGGTCGTGCGCTGGATCGAGGTGCCGCGGGCCGGCCAGGACGAGCCGGAGAACCCGGCGCCGGTCCTGCGGCTGTCCGATGCGAGCGACGACCACCACGGCTCGGCGAACGCCAAGGACACCGCCGAGAAGACCGAGAACACGGCCGCCGCCGAGGACTCCGGTTCCGACACCGACACCACCGCCCGCGTGCTCGGCGTGGTCGGCATCGTCGTCGGCGCCGCAGGCGTCGCCTACGGCGTCCTCGCGGGCCGCCGCCGGACCGCCTGAGCCCCACCGTTCCGGAACCGCGCCCCGGGGCTCGTGCGGCGCATGCGACGCTGTCGTGGCCGTCGTACGACCCCGGTGCGTGCCGGATTACTTACATCTGGGACATTTCTCTATGCGTAAGAAGACGTTCGCCGCGGCCGCGCTGCTCGCCGCCGCCACCCTGACCCTGTCCGCCTGCGGCAGCGGGAACGACGACAAGTCGCCGGTCTCCGTGGTCGCGGAGGAGTCCGGCTCGAACAAGGCCGCCACCGTCCTCGACCAGCCCTTCGAGAAGCCGGACCTCGTCCTCACCGACACGCACGGCAAGAAGTACGACCTCCGCGCGCAGACCAAGGGCCACCCGACCCTGGTCTACTTCGGCTACACGCACTGCCCCGACATCTGCCCGACGACGATGAGCAACATCGCCGTCGCCAAGAAGTCGCTGCCCAAGGCCGCGCAGAACGATCTGAGGGTCGTGTTCGTCACCACCGACCCCGGCCGCGACACACCGGCCGAGCTGGGCAAGTGGCTCAAGGGCATCGACCCCCAGTTCATCGGTCTGACCGGGGACTTCGCCACCATCCAGGCCGGCGCCCGCTCCGTCGGCATCTCCGTGGAGCCGACGACGAAGGACAAGAACGGCAAGCTCGTCTCCGTCCACGGCACCCAGGTCATCGCCTTCTCCCCGAAGACGAACGGCGGTTACGTCCTCTACGGCGAGAGCGCCACGGTCGACGACTACACCAAGGACCTGCCCAAGCTCATCAAGGGGGAGAACCCGTGAGGCACCGCTCCGCCGTCCTGACCACGGCCGCCGCGCTCGCCGGTGCGCTGGCCCTCGCGGGCTGCTCGGACTCCGGCTCGACGTCCGGCTCGACGTCCGGGTCCGGCTCCGGCACCAAGAAGGCCGAGCTGTCGGTGAGCGGGTCGTACATCCCGCAGCCGGTCTCCGCCGACATGGCCGCAGGCTTTCTGACGATCACCAACAAGAGCGGCTCCAAGGACGAGCTGACCTCGGTGAGCAGTGACGTCGCCGGCCAGGTCACCATGCACAGCACCGCGGGCGGCGCCATGCGGGAGCAGAACTCCTTCGCCATACCCGCCCACGGTCAACTCGTGTTCAAAAGCGGCGGCAACCATCTGATGTTCGAGAAGCTGAAGCGCACGCCGAAGCAGGGCCAGACGGTCACCGTGAAGCTCACCTTCGCCGAATCCGGGCCCCTCACCATCGAGATGCCGGTGAAGTCCGCCACGTACAACCCGTCGACCGGCCACTGAGGGAGGGACCGACCACCGTGACGCGGACCATCACCCCCAAGGGACAGCGAAGCAGCCTGCGCATCCTGGTGCTGCTGCTCCTCGCCGTCACCGGCGCACTGCTCGCGGGCGCCGGACCGGCCGCCGCGCACGCGGCGCTGACCGGCAGCGACCCCGCGCAGGGGGTGGTGGTCAAGCAGGCACCCAGCCAGGTGTCGCTCACCTTCTCCGAGAAGGTGGCGACGAACGACGACTCCCTGCGCGTCCTCGACCCCCGGGGCAAGCCGGTGCAGAGCGGCAAGCCCGCCAACGTGAGCGGGACGACATACGCCGTGCGGCTCAGAAGCGGCCTGGGCAAGGGCACTTACACGGTCACCTACCAGGTCGTCTCGGCCGACAGCCACCCCGTCTCCGGCGCCTACACCTTCTCCATCGGGGCGCCCTCGCAGACCGTGGTCTCCGGCACCGGGCCGGTCGCGGGCGGCGGAGTGGTCGGCGCGCTCTACGCGTTCGGGCGGTACGCGTCGTACGCCGGCTTCATCGTGCTCGCGGGCGGTGCCGCCTTCGTGCTCGCCTGCTGGCAGCGCGGGGCGGGCGTACGGGCCCTGCAGCGGCTGGTCGTCGGCGGCTGGCTCACGCTCACCGCGGCCACCCTGTGGCTGCTGCTCCTGCGCGGCTCGTACACCACCTCCGGGAAGTTCGCCGACGTCTTCGACCTCGGACTGCTCGGCCAAGTGCTGCAGACCAAGACCGGCGCGGCCCTGGTCTCCCGGCTGCTGCTGCTCGCCGCCGCCGCGCTGTTCATCGCCGTCCTCTTCGGCGCCTACACCAAGCGGGAAGAGGGCCAGGAGAAGCGCGACCTGACCTTCGGGCTCGCCATCGGCGGAGTGGTCGTCGCAGCCGGGCTCGCCACCAGCTGGGCCATGGCCGAGCACGCCTCGGTCGGGCTCCAGCCGGGCATCGCCATGCCCGTCGACGTCCTCCACCTGCTCGCCGTCGCCGCCTGGCTGGGCGGGCTCACCGCCCTGCTGGTCGCCCTGTACCGGGCGCCCGCCGAGACACCGGTGGAGGCCGCCGCCGTCGGCCGCTTCTCGCGCGTGGCCTTCGGTTCCGTTCTCGTGCTTGTCGCGACCGGCACCTACCAGTCCTGGCGCCAGCTGGGCTCCTGGTCGGCGTTCACCGACACCCGGTACGGACAGCTGCTGCTGGTCAAGATCGGGCTGGTGGCGCTGCTGGTCGGCATCGCCTCGGTATCCCGGCGGTGGACGGGCCGGCTCGCCGACACGGTCGCCGGCGCGGCCGACGAGCCCGAGCGGGAACGGGTCGCTTCCGGTGCGGCCAAGCAGTCCGCCGGCAAGGGCAGGACCAGCGGAGACCCCCGGCGCGCCGAGCAGCTCGCCCGGCAGCGGGCCGCCATGGACGCCGCCCGGCAGAAGCGCCTGCGGGACGGTGACACGAACCGCTTCGGACTGCGCCGCTCGGTGCTGGTCGAGGCGGGCGTCGCGGTCGTACTGCTCGCGGTCACCACCTGGCTGACCCAGACCGAGCCGGGCCGCACCGAGCTGGACGCCAAGGCCGCCACGTCCTCCGCCGGCTCGGCCGCGGCGCCCTCGAACGGCGCGCTGACCCTGGACATGCCCTTCGACACCGGCGGCACCGACGGCAAGGGCGTCGTCAGCATCGACCTCGACCCCGCGCGTGTGGGCGGCAACGAGATGCATGTGTACGTCCAGCGGCCGGGCGGCCGGGCCTTCGACATCCCTGAGGTGAAGGTCTCCTTCACCCTGGAGGCGAAGAAGATCGGCCCGCTTCCCGTGACCCCCGACCACATCACGACCGGCCACTGGTCGGCGAGCGGAGTGCAGATCCCCATGGCCGGCGACTGGAAGATCGCCGTCACCGTGCGGACCTCCGACATCGACCAGGCGACCGTCTCCAAGAACGCGCAGATCGGCTGACCCCCACCATGCCCGACCAGTCCATCCCCCAGGTCCGTACCTCCGCCGAGGTCGCGCAGGCGCCCGATTCCGCGGGCGGCCACGGCATCTCCCGGCGCGCACTGCTCGGCACCGCGGGCGCCAGCGGGCTCGTGCTCGGCGCGGCGGGCGGAGCCGTGGGTTATGCCGCCGCGCCCGCCCAGGCCACCCCGCTGACCTCGGTGGGCTCCGAACGGGCGATGTTTCACGGGAAACATCAGCCCGGCATCACCGAGGGGCTCCAGGCGCGCGGCCATCTCGCCGCCTTCGACCTGGCGCCGGGCGCGGGCCGCAAGGAGACCGCAGCCCTGCTGCGCCGCTGGTCGGCGACTGCCGAGCGGCTGATGGCCGGCGAGGCCGCGCCGCACGACGACACCGACGTGGCCCGCGACGCCGGGCCCTCCTCGCTGACGATCACCTTCGGCTTCGGGCACGGCTTCTTCGGCAGGACGGGCCTGGAGAAGCAGCGGCCGAGCGCGCTGGACCCGCTACCGGACTTCTCCTCCGACCATCTGGACAAGGCGCGCAGCGACGGCCACCTGTGGGTGCAGATCGGCGCGAACGACGCCCTGGTCGCCTTCCACGCCCTGCGCGCGATCCAGAAGGACGCGGGCGGCGCGGCCCGGCTGCGCTGGCAGATGAACGGCTTCAACCGCACCCCGGGCGCCACCGCCCACCCCATGACCGCCCGCAACCTCATGGGCCAGCTGGACGGCACCCGCAATCCCAAGCCCACCGACTCCGACTTCGACCAGCGGATCTTCCTGCCTGCCTCCGGCGACCCGGCCTGGATGGCGCACGGGTCCTACGCCGTCGTACGCCGCATCCGGATGCTCCTGGACGACTGGGAGAAGCTGTCGGTGACGGCCCAGGAGGCGGTCATCGGGCGCCGCAAGTCCACTGGGGCGCCGCTGTCCGGGGGCGACGAGACCACCCCGATGGACCTGGAGAAGGCCAACGCCAAGGGCGAGTACGTCGTCCCCCTCAACGCGCACGCCCGGATCACCCGGCCCGACAAGAACGGCGGCGCGGCCATGCTGCGGCGCCCCTTCTCCTACCACGACGGCTTCGACGCGGACGGCACGCCCGACGCCGGCCTGCTCTTCGTCTGCTGGCAGACGGACCCGCTGCGCGGCTTCGTACCGGTGCAGCGCAAGCTCGACCGGGGCGACGCGCTGTCGCAGTTCATCCGGCACGAGGCGAGCGGACTGTTCGCGGTGCCGGGCGGGGCTGCGAAGGGCGAGTACGTGGGGCAGCGGCTGCTGGAGGGGTAGCCGGGAGCCTGACGGAGTTCATGGGGTTGCAGGGTTTACGGGGTTTACGGGGTCTATGGGGTTCACGGGGTTTACCGGTTCTACTGGGCTTTCCCGGGGCAAACCACTCGGTCGAGTGACTCTCGTGAGACACCCGCGCCGGGGCGACGCGCGGCCATTAGGGTGAGGGACATGCCAGCGAGCTATGCGTATCTCGGCCCCGAGGGCACCTTCACCGAAGTCGCCCTGCGGACGCTCCCTGAAGCCGCGACCCGGGAACTCGTCCCGTTCGTCTCGGTGCAGTCCGCGCTGGACGCGGTGCGCTCCGGCGAGGCCGAGGCGGCATTCGTGCCGATCGAGAACTCCGTCGAGGGCGGCATCACCACCACCCTGGACGAGTTGGTCGCGGGCGAACCGCTGACCATCTACCGCGAGGTGCTGCTGTCGATCACCTTCGCGCTGCTGGTCCGGCCCGGCACGAAGCTCGCGGACATCAAGACCGTCTCCGCCCACCCGGCGGCCCAGCCGCAGGTGCGCAACTGGCTGCGCAAGCACCTTCCGGACGCGGTCTGGGAGTCGGCCGCCTCCAACGCGGACGCCGCCCGCCTGGTCCAGGAGGGCCGTTACGACGCCGCCTTCGCGGGCGAGTTCGCCGCCGCCCGCTATGGCCTGGAGGCCCTGGAGACCGGGATCCACGACGCGGAGAACGCACAGACCCGGTTCGTGCTGGTCGGCCGCCCGGCCCGGCCCGCCGCGCCGACCGGTGCCGACAAGACCTCGGTGGTGCTGTGGCAGCGCGACGACCATCCGGGCGCGCTGCGCGACCTGCTCGGCGAGTTCGCCTCGCGCGGCATCAACCTCATGCTGCTGCAGTCCCGGCCGACCGGCGCCGGCATCGGCAACTACTGCTTCTGCATCGACGCCGAGGGCCATATCTCCGACCGTCGGATGGCAGAGGCGCTGATGGGGCTGAAGCGGATCTGTCTCCAGGTGCGGTTCCTCGGCTCCTATCCGCGCGCGGACATCACGCCGGCCGAGGCCCGGCGGACGCTCCCGGGGACATCGGACGAGGAATTCATGGCGGCGGCGGACTGGGTGGCACGCTGCCAGGACGGCCGGTTCTAGCCGGTCATACCCTCATATCATCGTTATCCACAGAAGTTATCCACAGGTCCGCTTCTCGACCTGGGGACAAGTCGACAAGGGTGGGTGAGACGGTCGACAAATCACCTCTCGCGGCCCCGAGGTGGCCATCACTCCACACCTCGCCCTTCGTCCACTCGTTTCCGTTGATTCATCTTTTGGGGCGACCCCTTTCCACCCAAAAGTGGGTGTGACCCGGGTTTGCCCTGGGAATTCCTTGGTCCGGAGACAACTTCCGGAGTGATCAATTCCGAAGTCCACAGATCTTCCACACAGCCTGTGGATAACTCTTCGGGGGGTGTGGATTTCTGTGGACAGCGGTCTCGCCAAGTCCCGTTCTCCACAAGGAGATCCAGTCAACCCGACGCCCTGGGCATGCCCCGTCCCAGGGAGTGAGACACTTTTCCTTGACGCGTTCTGACACGTTCCGCATTTTGCGCATAACAGAACGTAAGCGGGCGAAGAGTGGCAAATCAGAACTCCTCGAAATAGGGATTCGTGGGCGGCGAGCCCGCACCGGTAGCCTTGGCCTCGTGATTGACCTTCGCCTGCTCCGTGAGGACCCCGACCGTGTGCGCGCGTCCCAGCGCGCCCGTGGAGAGGACGTCGCGCTCGTCGACTCCCTCCTCTCTGCCGACGAGCGGCGCAGGTCCTCCGGCGTCCGCTTCGACGAGCTGCGTGCCGAGCAGAAGCAGCTCGGCAAGCTGATCCCCAAGGCCACCGGCGACGAGAAGGCCGAGCTGCTGAAGAAGGCGAGCCAGCTCGCGGCGGACGTCAAGACCGCCGACGCCGAGCGGGACGCGGCCGACGCCGAGACCCAGGAGCTGCTGCTCCGGCTGGGCAACCTCGTCCACCCCGACGTGCCCGTCGGCGGCGAGGAGGACTTCGTCACGCTGGAGACGCACGGCACCATCCGCGACTTCGGTGCCGAGGGCTTCGAGCCCAAGGACCACCTGGAGCTGGGCCAGCTGCTCGGCGCCATCGACGTCGAGCGCGGCGCCAAGGTCTCCGGCTCCCGCTTCTACTTCCTCACCGGCGTCGGCGCCCTGCTGGAGCTGGCCCTGGTGAACGCGGCGATCGCCCAGGCCACCGCGGCCGGCTTCACCCCGATGCTCACCCCGGCGCTGGTCCGCCCGCAGTCCATGGCGGGCACCGGCTTCCTCGGCCAGGCCGCGCAGGACGTCTACCACCTCGACAAGGACGACCTGTACCTGGTCGGCACGTCCGAGGTGCCGCTCGCGGCCTACCACATGGACGAGATCATCGACGCCGAGCGCCTGCCGCTGCGGTACGCGGGCTTCTCGCCCTGCTTCCGCCGCGAGGCCGGCTCGCACGGCAAGGACACCCGGGGCATCTTCCGTGTGCACCAGTTCGACAAGGTCGAGATGTTCTCGTACGTCGCCCCCGAGGACTCCCGGGCCGAGCACCAGCGCCTGCTGGAGTGGGAGAAGCAGTGGCTGACCTCGCTGGAGCTGCCGTTCCGCGTCATCGACGTCGCCAGCGCTGACCTCGGCTCCTCGGCCGCCCGCAAGTACGACTGCGAGGCGTGGGTCCCGACCCAGGGCAAGTACCGCGAGCTGACCTCGACCTCGGACTGCACCGAGTTCCAGTCCCGCCGTCTGTCGATCCGTGTCCGCGACGGCAAGCAGGTCAAGCCGCTCGCCACCCTCAACGGCACGCTGTGCGCCGTACCGCGCACGATCGTGGCGATCCTGGAGAACCACCAGCAGGCCGACGGCTCGGTGTACGTGCCCGAGGTGCTGCGCCCGTACCTGGGCGGCCGGGAGGTCCTGGAGCCGGTCGCCAAGTGACCGGCTTCCCGTACCGACTGATCGCCACCGACCTCGACGGAACGCTTCTGCGCTCCGACGAGTCCATATCGCAGCGCACCCGTGACGCGCTCGCCGCGGCCACCGCGGCGGGCGCGGCCCACATCGTCGTCACCGGCCGCGCCGTCCCCTGGACCCGGCACATCCTGGACGACCTCGGCTACGACGGCCTCGCCGTCTGCGGCCAGGGCGCACAGGTCTACGACGCCGGGGCGCACCGCCTGCTGACGTCCGTGACCCTGGACCGGCAGCTCGCAGGGGTCGCGCTGGCCAAGATCGAGGCCGAGGTGGGCCCGCTGTACCTGGCGGCCAGCCGCGACGGCCTCGACGGCGATGTGCTGGTGGGCCCGGGCTACACGGTCACGGGCACGCTGCCGGCGACCCCGTTTACGGACGCGTCCGACCTCTGGGCGGCGCCGCTGAACAAGATCTACATACAGCATCCGACGCTCTCCGACGACGCTCTGGCGGACGCGGCCCGGCAGGCGGCCGGCGGCTTCGTCACGGTGGCCATGGCGGGCGAGGGCATCGTGGAGCTGCTGCCGCTCGGTCTGTCCAAGGCCACGGGGCTGTCACTGGCGGCCCGCCGTCTGGGCCTGAAGGCCGCGGACACGATCGCCTTCGGCGACATGCCCAACGACATCCCGATGTTCGCCTGGGCGTCCCGGGGCGTGGCGATGGCCAACGCCCACGAGGAGCTGCGCTCGGTGGCGGACGAGGTGACGTCCTCGAACGAGGAGGACGGTATCGCGGTGGTACTGGAGCGGTTGCTGGGCTGAGATTTTCAGCTTCTTCTGCGGAGGATGCACGGATCGAACGTGCGCGGGGTTGCCCCCGACCATGGCTTAGCAAGCCAGTGCCTTACCACTCGGCCAATCCTCCGGGAGGGCGGCCCACGCGAGAGACACATCGCGTGCTCGAAGCGGCCGCCCCGGGCGGTTCCTGTGGCTCCACGGCGGGGTAACTACACCGGAGCCGGCCTCGGACCGCCCTGTCGGGAGCCGGGCGTACTGCCGTGCATGGACATCGCCCACCTCCACTCCCAGAACGCGGCGCCGGGACGATCCCGGCGGATGGGGCACCATCACTCTGCCCCGCCGCCGAGTGGGGCGCCACTGAATTAACCGGCGCCGAAAGCCCGCACTACCGGCGGCGCCATCTGCGGCGCCGCGCCTTGCTGAAGAACCAGCCCGCCGGCGGCTCGTCGGAGCGCCACGGCTGCGGCTCGGGCTCCTCGGCCCGCCAGCGGGCGGCGAGCATCCGGGCTCTCGCGGACGGCTCGGAGGTCTCGGCGGCGTGTACGAAGGCCTCGTCCAGGACCAGCCCGTCAAAGGCGTCCTCGCCGGATCGCCCACGCCCGTCGTGCTGCGGTATCTCCTCTGCCATCACCGGCCTCCTAGCCGTACATCCGCTTCGCCCAGTGTGCCCGGGCCGAGGTGAAGTCCCCGTCAAGCCACCGGGGCCGGACGGGGACCTCCGGGGCGCCTACTCCTCGCCCGCCAGCTTCAGCGTCCGCAGCTTCTGCCCGGCGTACCAGGTGGCCAGGACGGTGACCGCGACCAGCAGCACGGTGGCCGTCGGCAGGCTCACGTCCGAGGTCACGAGATCCCCGCCGACGATCTTGTGGGCGACGGCCAGCGACCACTGCTGGACACTGAGCGTGCGCGCGCCGGGCACCAGCGAGCCGAACAGCGCCTCCCAGACCAGCGCGTAGACGAGCCCGAAGACCACCGCGTGCCGGGAGACCGTGCCGAGCAGCAGGAACAGTGCCGAGTAGGCGATGGAGGACACCAGCGCGGCGACGGTGTAGGCGACGGCGATCTGCTGGCCGTTGCCGTTGAGGATCAGGCCCGCGATCAGGGTCGGCACCGCCGAGAAGACCATGGTCACGGCGATGGCGACGATCAGCTTGGTGAAGATGATCGCGGACCGCTTCAGCGGCTTGGACAACAGGTAGACGACGGAGCCGTCGTCGATCTCCGGGCCGATCGCGCCGGTGCCCGCGATGACGCCGATGATCGGCACCATCGTGGCGATCGCGAAGCCGCCGAGCACGTCGGCGGCGGTCTGGTCGTCGGCTCCGGTCAGGGCGCGTACGGCCACGGAGAGCACGATCAGCAGCAGCGGCAGCGCGCCGAGGATGAGGGCCCGGCGACGGCCGAGCAGGGCCCGGTAGGTGAGCCGGGCGACGGTGGGGTCGTACATCTTCGGCCTCCTACGCCGCGACCAGATACGAGAAGACGGACTCCAGGGACTCGTCGGACGGCGAGACCGTGAGCAGCCGGATGCCTCGGTCCCGGGCGACCTTGGGCAGCAGGGCGGTGAAGCGGCCGAAGTCGACGGCCTGGATGCGCAGTGCGCCCTCGGTCAGGTCGACCTCGATGCCGGCCGTGGAGGGGTCGGCGATCAGCGCGGCCGCGAGGGCGCGGTCGTCGCTGGAGCGGACCAGGTAGCGGTGCGGGCGGTCGGTCATCAGCCGGCGGATCTTGCGGAAGTCGCCGCTGGCCGCGTGCCGTCCGGCGACCACGACCTCGATGTGCCGGGCGAGCTGCTCGACCTCTTCGAGGATGTGCGAGGAGAACAGCACGGTGCGGCCCTCGTCGCCCATCTTCCGCAGCAGATCCATCAGTTGCATGCGCTGGCGCGGGTCCATGCCGTTGAACGGCTCGTCCAGCAGAAGCAGCGAGGGCTCGTGGACCAGCGCGCTCGCCATCTTCACGCGCTGCCGCATGCCCTTGGAGTACGTGGCGATCCTGCGGTCCTGCGCGTACTCCATCTCGACCGTGGCCAGCGCCTTCTGGGCCGCCTTGGCGCCGAGGCCGTGCAGCTCGGCGTTGGCGACGACGAACTCGCGGCCGGTGAGGAAGTCGTACATCGCCTCGCGCTCGGGGACGATGCCGATGTGCTGGTAGATCTTCTCGTTGCGCCACACCGGCTGTCCGTCGAGGGTGACCGTGCCGGTGGAGGGGGCGAGGAAGCCGCCCATCATGTTGATCAGGGTGGACTTTCCGGCGCCGTTGGGGCCGAGCAGGCCCGTGACGCCGGGGCCGATGGTCATGGTGATGTCGTTGACGGCGACCACGTTGCCGAACCAGCGGGAGACGTGGTCGATGCTGAGGGTCGTCACAGTCCCACCTTCTTGTAGCGGCGCATCAGCAGGCCGTAGCTGCCGGCGATCAGGGCGAGCACGACCGCGACGTAGAGCACGCCCTGCCCGGCCGACGGGTTGATCGCTCCGGGGTTGCGGGCGGTCGCGCCCAGGAAGGCCGACTGGACGCCGTCGATGAGCGTGATGGGCGAGAACAGGCCGATCCACGGGATGGCGGAGGTGTGGTTCTGCACATCGGCGATGGCCTGGAGCGTGCTGACCGCGCCGGAGGAAATGATCAGCACGGCGATCACGGCGGCGATGCCGAAGCCGCGGCGCGGGGTGACGGCGGCGATGACCAGGCCGATGCCGGCGAACAGCAGGGAGAGCAGGGCCACGGAGACCAGTCCCTCGGCGAATTCCTTCGTCTGGTGGGCGAAGCCCAGCTTGGACAGCAGCGCGCCCACGTACATCACGAGCAGGGGAGCGGCGGTCATGATGAAGATCGCCGAGGCGAGGGCCGCGAACTTGGCACGGACGTAGTCGGCGGTCTCGATGGGCCGCGAGAAGTACAGCGGCACGGTCTTGAAGCGCAGGTCGCGGGAGACGGCCTGGGGTGCCTGCGCGGCGACGTACAGGCTGATCACGGCCTGCATCATGATCGCGTAGCGGGTGTAGGCGACCGGCAGTTCATGCGCCTTGGTGGCGACCGCGACGGCCACCATGATGGCCGCGGGCACACACATCACCGCGAACAGCAGCATCGGCAGCACCTTGGACTTCGCCGAGCGGCCGAGGCCGTAGGAGCCGCGCAGGGACTGCGAGTACAGCGAACGGCGGGCGTAGGCGCGGCCGAGGCGGGGGCCGTCGTAGCCGCGGTAGCCGATGTCGTGGATGCGGGTCTGGTCGCCCCCGGGCGAGGTCAGGGGCTGCAAGGGGTGCTCAACCGCCATGGCCGACGGCCTCCTTCCGCTGCTCGTCGCTGTGGTGCTCGGCGTCGCCGGTGAACACCTCGGAGATGTGGTGCCGGCGCTGCTCCATGCGGACCAGGCCGAGGCCGAGGTCGGCGACCACGTCCCGGACCAGGTCGTACGTCTCCTCGCCCTGGGCGGTGAGCAGCAGGATGTGCCCGGCGCCGGGCAGGCCCGCGCCCTCGGCGTGCGTCTCCACCCCGCGCGCGTGGAGCGCGTCGCGGACCGCGCGGGTGCCGTCGGGGTGGGTGCCGCTGTCGGTGACCTCGATCGCGAGGGTGGTCGTGGTCTGGGTGAAGTCGGTGGTGGAGCTGGAGCGCAGGAGCTTGCCGCCGTCGATGACGACGACGTGGTCGCAGGTGCGCTCCAACTCGCCCAGCAGATGGGAGGTGACCAGGACCGAGATGCCGAACTCGGTGTGGATACGGCGGATCAGGCCGAGCATCTCGTCCCGGCCGACGGGGTCGAGGCCGTTGGTCGGCTCGTCGAGGAAGACCAGCTTCGGGTCGTGCACCAGGGCCTGGGCGAGCTTCACGCGCTGCTTCATGCCGGTGGAGTAGCCGCCGATGGGGCGGTAGCGCTCCTCGTACAGACCGACATGGCGCAGGGTGTCCGCGGTGCGCTCACGGGCCGCGGTGGGCGGCAGGCCGGACATGCGCGCCATGTGGACGACGAACTCGGTGGCCGAGACGTCCGGCGGCAGGCAGTCGTGCTCCGGCATGTAGCCGACGCGCTCACGGATGGCGCCGCCCTTGGTGGCGACGTCGAGGCCGAGCACCTCGGCGCGGCCCTCCGTGGCGGGGGACAGACCCAGCAGGATCTTGATCAGGGTGGACTTGCCGGCGCCGTTGGCTCCGACGAGTCCGGTCACACCGGGCCCGATGTCCACGGACAGCCGGTCGAGCGCGGTCACCCGGGGGAACCGCTTGCTCAGGCTTTCGGTCGCGATCACAGTCACGCATACGACCGTAGTGATCCGGACCACGCCGGTCGTCAGACCTCAGAGCCGTCTTCGCGTCAGACCCAGGTATTACGGGACCCTAAGGGTCACACCGCCTAGGGGTTACCCCGGGTTCTCCACAGCCTGCCGCCCTCCTATTGACGCCGCCTCTAACAACTGTCACATTCACCAGTGTCAAGTTACGGACGCGTACCGCAGTCGACGCGAGTCGACGGCACGACGGGACGGGGCGGCATGACGACGGCAGTGAGCAGTGAACTCTCGGTGGAACTGCGGGGGTTCAGGCGGGTGCAGCGCCTCGCCTACGAGTGCGCGGAGGCGGTCGCGGCGCGGCTGGAGCCGGGCGTGACCGAGCGCGAGGCGGCGCGGATGCAGCGGGAGTATCTGCGCGAGCGCGGGGTGCGGGACTGGTTCCACCTGCCCTTCGCCTGGTTCGGCGACCGCACGGCGTTCGTGAACTTCCGCATCCCCCTGCAGTTCTTCCCCACCGACCGGGCTCTGGAGCCCGGGATGCCCTTCATCCTGGACATGGCGCCGGTGTACGAGGGCTGTACGGCGGACATCGGCTACTCGGGCTCGCTCGGTGTGAACCCGGTGCAGGACCGGCTGCTGGCCGACCTGGAGGCGCATCGCGAGCTGATCCTGCGCGAGGTGCGCGAGCGGCGCCCGCTGCGCGAGATCTACGAGGACGTGGACCGGCTCATGGTCCACCAGGGCTACGCCAACCGGCATCGCGCCTACCCGTTCGGCGTGATCGCCCACAAAGTGGACCGGGTGCGGCAACGCCGCTTCTCGCCCCACCTGTTCGGATTCGGCACCCAGTCCCTGAAGGGCCTGGCCGCCGACGCGCTGCACGGCCACCGCGAGGGCTGGTCGCCCCTGTGGTCGCCGTACCGCTTCTCGGACCACCCGCCGCAGCCGGGCCTGTGGGCGGTCGAGCCGCACCTCGGTTTCCGGGGGACGGGCGCGAAGTTCGAGGAGATCCTCGTGGTCACCGACTCGAAGGACGCCGAGGAGAGCGCGTTCTGGCTGGACGACGATCTGCCGCACGTGCGGCGCTGGGCGGAGGAGAAGTGACGCTGAAAGGTGCCCGGGAGCGCCGGGTGGCGACCGGCGGGGTCGAGCTGTGCGTGGCCGAGCTGGGCGACCCGCAGCAGCCGACGGTGGTGCTGGTGCACGGCTACCCCGACAGCAAGGAGGTCTGGTCGGAGGTCGCCGTCCGCCTCGCCGACCGCTTCCACGTCGTCCTGTACGACGTCCGGGGCCACGGCCGCTCGACGGCGCCGAAGCCGTTGCGCGGCGGCTTCACGCTGGCCAAGCTGACCGACGACTTCCTGGCCGTCGTGGACGCGGTCAGCCCGGACCGGCCGGTGCACCTGGTCGGGCACGACTGGGGCTCGGTGCAGTCCTGGGAGTTCGTCACGGTGGGCGGCACGGAGGGCCGTATCGCCTCCTTCACCTCGATCTCCGGCCCGTCCCTCGACCACTTCGGGCACTGGATCAACGCACGCGTGAAGCGTCCGACGCCCCGCCGCGTGGGCCAGCTCCTCGGCCAGGGCGCCAAGTCCTGGTACGTGTACATGCTGCACACACCGGTCCTGCCGGAGCTGGCCTGGCGCGGGCCGCTCGGCAAGCGGTGGCCGAGGATCCTGGAGCGGGTCGAGAAGGTCCCCGGCGGCGACTACCCGACCGCGTCCCTGCCCTCGGACGCGGCGCACGGCGCCTGGCTGTACCGGGACAACGTCCGCGCCCGCCTGACCAGACCGCGCCCCGACGCGTACGCGCACGCGCCCGTGCAGCTCATCATGCCCCAGGGGGACGCGTTCCTCTCCGAGCGTCTCTACGACGACCTGGAGCGGTGGGCGCCCCAGCTGACCCGCCGCACACTCCCCGCCAAGCACTGGGTCCCACGCACCCGCCCTGATCAACTCGTCTCCTGGATCGAGGAATTCATCATGTCCGTGGACGGCGGCCGCCCCGAGCCGAAGGCCACCGGCCGCCACGCCGACCGGTTCGGCGGGCAGCTGGTGCTGATCACCGGGGCGGGCAGCGGCATCGGCCGGGCCACGGCGTTCGCGTTCGCGGAGGCGGGCGCGCGCGTGGTGGCCGTCGACCGCGACGCCGAGGCCGCCGCCCGCACCGCCGAGCTGTCCCGGCTGATCGGCGCGCCCGAGGCCTGGGCGGAGACGGCCGACGTCTCCGACGAGCAGACGATGGAGAAGCTCGCCGAGAAGGTGCACCGCGAGTACGGCGTGCTGGACGTGCTGGTCAACAACGCGGGCATCGGTCTGTCGGGCTCCTTCTTCGCCACGACGACCGAGGACTGGCGCAAGGTCCTGGACGTCAATCTCTGGGGCGTGATCCACGGCTGCCGGCTGTTCGGCGCGCGGATGGCCGAGCGCGGCCAGGGCGGCCACATCGTCAACACCGCCTCGGCGGCGGCCTTCCAGCCCTCCCGGGCCCTGCCCGCCTACAGCACCTCCAAGGCGGCGGTGCTGATGCTCTCCGAGTGCCTGCGCGCCGAACTCGCCGGGCAGGGCATTGGGGTGAGCGCCATATGCCCCGGGATCGTCAACACGAACATCACCGCCACGGCCCGCTTCGCCGGCGTCGACGAGGCCGAGGAGCGCCGTCGCCAGAAGAACTCCGCCCGGCTGTACGGCCTGCGCAACTACCCGCCGGAAAAGGTGGCCGAGGCAATCCTGGACGCCGTGGCACACAACAGAGCGGTCGTTCCGGTGACCCCGGAGGCCCGGGGCGCCCATCTCTTGTCACGCGTCATGCCGGGGGCACTGCGCCGGCTCGCGCGCGTGGAGCCGAAGTTGTGAGAGCGGCAGGGCTCGCGCCGTGTAGGTGCAGGTCCGTTGCCGGGTGCGGAGGCGGGTGCAGGTGCGGGTGCGCGTGCGGGTGCGGGTGGGCTGATCGCGCAGTTCCCCGCGCCCCTGGGGGTGCGGTCCCGCGGGCTTCACAGTGCCGCCGCCACCGCGGGCAGTCGTACCCGCGTAGCTGCGGGCAGGCGCACCGCCGTAGCTGCGGGCAAGCGCACGCCGTAGCCACAGGCAGTCGCACCGCCGTAGCCGCAGGCAGTCGTGCCGCTGGGGCGGCACGGGTGGGCGCAGCGGCACCCTGCCGGCGCAGGTGAGCGGCCCCACCACCGCCCGTCCCCAGCCCAGGCCCACCAGGCAAGGAGTCGCACATGCCCGACCCTCCGGCCCAGAACACCTACCGCATAGACGACCTGGCCCACCAAACCCGCACCACCGTAAGAACCATCCGCGCCTACCAGGACCGCGGCCTGCTCCCCCGCCCCGAACGCCGAGGCCGCGCGAACCTCTACTCCGAGACCCATGTCACCCGCCTCCACCAGATCGCCCACCTCCTCGACCGCGGCTACACCCTGGCCTCGATCAAGGAGTTGCTGGACGCCTGGGACACCGGCCGCGGCCTCGGCGGCGTCCTCGGTCTGGTCACCGAGGTGGAGGGGCCTTGGACGGACGAACGCCCCGATCGCATCACCCGCGCCGAACTGGACGCCCGCTTCGGCGGCACGCCCGACGACGGCGCCGTGGGCGAGGCGGTCGAACTCGGCGTACTGGAGCGGATCGACGGCGACCCCGACACCTTCCTCGTGCCGAGTCCCCAAGAGTTGTCCGTGGCCGTCGAGTTGCACGCCGCCGGTGTGCCGCTGTCCGCGATCTCGGGCCATCTGAGGGAGTTGAGGGGTCAGGTCGAGTACATCGCCGCCCGATTCCTGGAGTTCACCACCGAGTACGTCTTCGCGCGCTATCTGGACGACCCCGAGCACCGAACGGACGCGCATGCGGCGGAAGCGGCCTCGCTGGTGCGCCGGCTGCGCCCGCTGGCCCGGCAGACGATCGACGCCGAACTGGCGCGCGCCATGCGCTCCTTGGCGACCCGGCATCTGCGCACGCACCTCGGCGCCGAGCAACCCGCCAAGGCGCCGTGCGGCGACCGATCCGTCGCTCTTCCCGCCAGCACAATCGGGGTGGTGGAACAGCTCGTTGGGCGGGAACACGTTTCCGAGTTCATCGCACTGGCCACCGAACGCGAGCTTCAGGCACGCAGCTTGGACCGCCTTGCCTCTGGCACCGCACAGGGCAGATAAGTTCGCGAATCACCGCAACAGGTACGTCACTTGTCCACAGAATTGTCAATTCCCCTGTGGATAACCTCACTTGGTTGTGGATCAAACCTGCGAAGAAAAAAACCTGCGTGATCCGTGTCTCTCGCGCAGGCTGGACGCATGAAGGAAAGAAACATCGACGACAGACGCACCGTGAAGGTGTCGAAGTACCTCTCCAAACACCTGCGCCACCAGCCGGAGCGCATCGGGCTCACCCTGGACCCGGGCGGCTGGGTGGAGATCGACACGCTGGTCGCCGCGGCCGCCGCCCACGGCTTCCGGTTCACGCGCGAGGAGCTGGACCACGTGGTGGCCACCAACGACAAGCAGCGCTTCGCGATCGAGGGAAGCCGGATCCGCGCCAGCCAGGGCCACAGCATCGAGGTCGATCTCGGCCTGCCCCCGGCGACCCCGCCGCCGTACCTCTACCACGGCACCGTCGCCCGGAACCTGGACGCGATCCGTGCGGACGGCCTCCGGCCCATGAACCGGCAAGACGTCCACCTGTCCGCCGACCGTGAGACCGCCACCCGGGTCGGCGCCCGCCGCGGCCGCCCCGTGGTGCTCACCGTCGACGCCGGCGCCATGCACCGCGACGGCCACGTCTTCCGCATCAGCGCCAACGGGGTCTGGCTGACCCAGGCTGTACCCCCGCGTTACCTGCGCTTTCCCGGGCCCCGTTGATCCTGCTCAGCCCGTGGCCGAGCACCCGCGTTCGGTGACCGTTTGGTCCGTTGTCAGTCGGGCCGCTTACCCTCGAACGCATGAGTCTGCGCCTGAGCACCGTGATCCTGCCCTACCGCCGCTGGAGCGAAGGCGGCCGTTCGGCCTGGGTGCGGGCCGAGCAGCTCGGCTTCCACACCGCGTACACCTACGACCACCTGTCCTGGCGCAGCTTCCGCGACGGCCCGTGGTTCGGCGCGGTCCCGACGCTGACGGCCGCCGCCGCTGCCACCGACCGACTGCGCCTCGGCACGCTGGTGACCTCGCCGAACTTCCGGCACCCGGTGACCCTCGCCAAGGAGCTGATCTCCCTCGACGACATCTCCGGCGGCCGGATCACCCTCGGCATCGGCGCCGGCGGCACCGGCTTCGACGCGACGGCGCTCGGCCAGGAGCCGTGGAGCCCGCGCGAGCGCGCCGACCGGCTCGCCGAGTTCGTTCCGCTGCTGGACCGGCTGCTCACCGAGGACGCGGTGTCCCACGAGGGCCGCTTCTACTCGGCGCACGAGGCGCGCAACATCCCGGGCTGTGTGCAGCGGCCCCGGCTGCCGTTCGCGGTGGCGGCCACCGGCCCGCGCGGCCTGAAGCTCGCCGCGCGGTACGGCCAGGCCTGGGTCACCACGGGCGACCCGAAGCTGTACGAGACGGGCACCCCGGAGCAGTCCGTCGAGGCCCTGCGCGGGCAGGTCGCCAAGCTGTCCGAGGCCTGCGCGGACGCCGGGCGGGACCTGGCCGGCCTGGACAAGATCCTGCTCACCGGCTTCACCCCGGACCGCGCCCGGCCGCTTCAGTCCCTGGACGCCTTCGTGGACTTCGCCGGCCGGCACCAGGAGCTGGGCTTCACCGAGATCGTGATCCACTGGCCCATCCCGGACTCCGACTTCGCCGCCGACGAGAAGATCTTCGAGCAGATCGCCATGGAAGCCACGGCTCAGCTGGGCTGACCGGCCCGCCGCGGGGCAGAGGGGCCGACGTGAGCACTGACCGGATCACCACAGGGCGGACCGGGCCGCAGCGGGACTGAGCGTCATCTGTGTCTCATCTGCGCGGAGTCCCGCACGGCCGTGCGGGCATATGCGCGAGAATGGCGCGGTGACCTCAGCGACCAGACAGCCCGGGACCCCTGCCGCCGCCACACCCCCGCGGCTGATCGCCACCGACCTCGACGGCACGCTGCTGCGGGACGACAAGTCGGTCTCCCCGCGCACGGTCGCCGCTCTGGCCGCAGCGGAGTCGGCGGGCATCGAGGTCTTCTTCGTCACCGGCCGCCCGGCCCGTTGGATGGACGTCGTCAGCGACCACGTCCACGGCCACGGCCTGGCGATCTGCGGCAATGGCGCCGCCGTGGTCGATCTGCACGGCGGCCCCGGCACCCACCGCTTCGTGAAGGTGCGCGAACTGGCCCGCGCGAACGCCCTGGACGCCGTACGACTGCTGCGCGAGGCGGCACCCGGCACGGTGTTCGCGGTCGAGCAGACCTACGGCTTCCACCAGGAGCCGGACTATCCCAAGCTGCACATGGAGATACCGGACCACCTCCTGCCCGCCGAGCGACTCCTCGCCCCCGACGGCCCGGACGCCGACCAGCCCGTGCTCAAGATCCTGGCCTACCACCCGGATCTCGACCCGGACGCCTTCCTCACCCTGGCCCGGCTGGCGATCGGCGACCGCGCCAACGTCACCCGCTCCAGCCCCAGCGCCCTGCTGGAACTGAGCGGCCCCGACGTCTCCAAGGCCAGCACACTCGCCCTGTGCTGCGCCGAGCGCGGTATCTCGCACGAGGAGGTCGTGGCCTTCGGCGACATGCCCAACGACGTCGAGATGCTGACCTGGGCCGGCCAGTCGTACGCGATGGGCAACGCCCACCCGGACGTCATCGCCGCCGCGTCGGGCCGTACGGTCGCCAACAACGAGGACGGAGTCGCGGTCGTGATCGAGCAACTCCTCGCCGCCCGCCTGTGACACCGTCCAGCCGCGGCTAGCGTCTAGTACGGCGCCTCCCACAGCACCGTCGTCCCGCCGCCGTTCTCCCCGATGCCCGGGCCGAGCCTGCTGTCCCCACCGAGCGACTCGGCCCGCCGCTTCAGGTTCCGCAGCCCGCTGCGCCGGCCGCCCTCGGGGATGCCGACGCCGTCGTCCGCGACGGTGAGCCGTACCCCCGGGCGCCCGTCGGCGAGGGTGACCGTCGCATCGACCACGACGTCGATACGGGCGGCGCCGGCGTGCCGGAACGCGTTGGACAGCGCCTCCCGCAGCGCCGCGATCAGGTTCTTGCCCGTGAGGTCGCCGACGGTGTCGACGGGACCGAGGAGGCGGTGCGAGGGCTTGAACCCCAGTGGCACGGCAGCCATGTTGATCTCCCGCAGCACCCGCGTCCGCAACCCCGACGGCACCTCCGCCGGGCCCTGCTGCAGCGCGAAGATCGCGGTGCGGATCTCCTGGATGGTGACGTCGAGTTCGTCCACCGCCTTGCCGACGCCTTCCTGCACCTCCGGCACCACGGACCGCCGCTGTGCGCTCTCCAGCATCAGCCCCGTGGCGAACAACCGCTGGATGACCAGGTCGTGCAGGTCCCGGGCGATCCGGTCACGGTCCTCGAACACCGCCAGCCGCTCCCGGTCGCGCTGCGCCTCGGCCATGATCAGCGCCAGCGCCGCCTGTGAGGCGAACTGCACGGCCAGCGTCCGCTCGGCCCGAGTGAACGGCCGTCCGCCGCGCGCACGGGGTGTGACCAGCGTGCCCAGCACCCGCCCGTCGCTCTGCAGCGGCACCATCATCGCCGGTCCGTAGCCGCTCGCGTACTGCGTCAGCATCCGGGAGTCGGTGGCCGCGTCCGCGACGAACACCGCCTGGCCGTCCAGGAGTTCGGCGACGATCCGGCTCTCCGGCGGAATCACCGCGCCCAGCATGCCCGTCGGCTCGTCGGCTGCCACGGCCACCACCTCCAGGCCGCCCTCCTCCGCGGGCAGCAGCACGATCCCCGCCGCCGCTCCTGACAGCCGGCGCGCCTGCTCCGCCACGACCTGCAGGGCGTCGTCGGCGTCCCCGCCCGACAACAGCGCCGTGGTCACGGCCACGGATCCGTCGATCCAGCGCTCCCGCTGCATGGCCGCCTCGTACAGCCGGGCGTTGCCGACCGCGATGCCGGCCTCGGTGGCCAGCACCTGGACCATGGCGAGGTCGTCGTCGTCGAAGGGCCGGCCGTCGCGCTTCTCGGTCAGATAGAGATTGCCGAAGATCTCGCCCCGCACCCGGATCGGCACCCCGAGGAAGCTGCGCATCGGCGGATGGTGCTCGGGAAAGCCGCACGAGCGCGGATCTTCGCTCAGAGCGGCCAGCAGGACCGGCTCCGGATCCCTGATGAGCGCGCCGAGCAGCCCTCTGTGCCCATCGGGCAGCCGGCCGATCCGGCGGGCGGTCTCCTCGTGCACGCCCTGGTAGACGAAGTCGGAGAGCCCGTCGCCCTCCTCGGCGACGACCCCGATCGCCGCGTACCGGGCACCGGTCAGACCGGCGGCGGTCTCGCAGATCCGGTCCAGCGTGGAGTGCAGCTCCAGCCCGCTGCCCACGGACCGCATCGCCTCCAGCAACTGCGGCACCCGCAGCGCGGGCTCGGGTCCGGGTGGGGATGGAGCGCACATGCCCCGAGCGTAATTAGTCCCGTTTATCACCGAAACCGGAGACGAGACCCGGGGTGACCGACTGGAGGGAGACCGGAGGGGGACGGGAGTGGGACCGGAGGGAGGACCAGAACCGCCGCCGACCGGCCCCCCCCCAGCACCCGTCAGGACGCCCCCACCAGCGACTCCGCCTCCGCCTCCCGCCGCGCCAGCGCCCGCAGGGGCCCGTCCACCGCGAGCAGTTCCGCGTACGTGCCCCGCTGCACCGCTCGGCCGGCGTCGAGCACGATCACCTCGTCCACCGCCTCCAGCCCGGCTAGCCGGTGGGTGATCAACAGTGTCGTACGGCCCTGTGTGGCGGCCAGGAGATCGGCGGTCAGCGCGTCCGCCGTCGGCAGGTCCAGGTGCTCGGCGGGCTCGTCGAGGACCAGCACGGGGAAGTCGGCCAGCAGGGCCCGGGCCAGCGCCAGCCGCTGCCGCTGACCGCCCGACAGTCGCGCCCCGTGCTCGCCGACGAGCGTGTCCAGGCCGTCGGGCAGCCCGTCCACCCAGTCCAGCAGGCGGGCCCGGTCCAGCACCCGGCGCAGATCGGCCTCGGTGGCGTCCTTCCTGGCCAGCAGCAGGTTCTCGCGCACCGAACTGTCGAAGAGGTGCGCGTCCTGAGCGCACAGCCCGACGAGCCTTCGTACGTCGTCACCGGCCAGCGCGCAGGCGTCCACACCGGCGAGCGTGTACGAGCCCTCCTGCGGGTCGAGGAAGCGCAGCAGCACCTGGGCGAGGGTCGTCTTGCCGGAGCCCGACGCCCCGACCACCGCGATCCGCCGCCCCTCTCGCAGGGTGAGGTCGAAACCGGCCAGCGCCTCCCTCCCCTGCCCCTCGTACCGCGCGGCCAGCCCCTTGACCACCACCGGGAACGGCGAGGCGGGCGCCGGTCGGGGCCGCTCGGGCTCGCGCACCGGCTCCGGAGCGTCGAGCACCTCGTAGACGCGCTCCGCGCTCCGCCGCACCCGCTGCCGGTGGCGCACGGCGAGCGGCAGTCCCAGTACGGCCTCGAAGGCGGCCAGCGGAGTGAGGACGACCACGGCCATCGCCACGCCGCTGAGCCGGCCCGGGGCCACCGCCTGGGCTCCGAGCAGTGCCGTCGCCGTGACGGTCAGCCCGGAGATCAGTGCGGTGAGGCCGTCGCCGAGCGCGGTCACGGCGGCGGCGCGCGAGGCGATCCGGGTCAGGATGCCGTCGGCTCGCCGGGCCGCGTCCGTACGAGCGGGCAGCGCACCGGCGACGGTCAGCTCCGCCGTACCGGTGAGCAGCTCGGTGACGCGGGTGGCGAGGGCGCCCCGGGCGGGGGCCAGCCGTCGCTCGGTCCGCCGGGACACGGTCGCGGTGACGAGCGGTACACCGACGCCGGCCGCCACGAGGCCCACCGCGAGCGCGACGCCGGCCTCGGGCAGCAGCCAGGCCGTGAAGCCGACGGAGACGGCGGAGACGGCGACGGCGACCGACGCGGGCAGCAGCCAGCGCAGCCAGTAGCCCTGCAGTTCGTCCACGTCCGAGACCAGCCGGGAGAGCAGATCGCCGCGCCGGGCGGTCAGCAGCCCCGCGGGCGCGAGTCGTTCCAGGCGCCGGTAGACCGCGACCCGGGTGTCGGCCAGCATCCGCAGCACCGCATCGTGGGACACCAGCCGCTCGGCGTACCGGAACACGGCTCGCCCGATCCCAAAGGCCCGCGTCGCGGTCACGGCCACCATCAGATACAGCACAGGCGGCTGCTGCGAGGCCCGCGAGATGAGCCACCCGGACGTCGCCATCAGCCCCACGGCACTGCCAAGCGCCAGACTGCCCAGCACCCAGGCCGACCACAGCCGCCCCCGCCGCGGCCCAGCAAGCCCCCGTACCCGCCCAAGCACCCGCCGAGAACGCCCCGAAGCCGCCTCACCCGACCCGCCATCCAGTCCACCGAGTCGGGTGGCGGGTGGACGAGGACGGGGGTCCAGGGGGCGGAGTTCCCTGGACGGCCGACTGCAGCTCCGGTCGGTCAACGACTCCGCACACTGGAGCCGCACCACCCGATCGGCGACCTCCAACAGCGCCGGCCGATGCACAACGAGCAGCACCGTACGGCCCGCCGCAAGCCGCCGCACCGCCGCCACGACCTCGCCCTCCGTCCCTCCGTCCAACGAGGCCGTCGGCTCATCCAGCAGCAGCACGGGCCGATCCGCGAGAAACGCCCGAGCAAGAGCCAACCGCTGCCGCTGCCCCGCCGACAGCCCGGCCCCGTCCTCCCCGAGCACGGTCTCGGCCCCCTCGGGCAGCGCCTCCACAAACTCCAGCGCCCCAGCGTCCCGCAACGCCCGCCGCACATCGGCATCGTCCGCGCCCGGCCGGGCCAACCGCACGTTCTCCGCGATGCTCCCGGCATACAGATGCGGCCGCTGCGGCACCCACGCGACCCGCGACCGCCACTCCTCCACATCGAGACCGGCGAGATCCGCTCCACCGATCCGCACCCGCCCCTCGCTGGGCTCGACAAACCCGAGCAGCACGTTCAGCAGCGTCGACTTGCCCGCCCCGCTCGGCCCGACCAGCGCGACCGTCTCACCGGGCTCGATGCTGAACGACACATCCGTCACCGCGTCCACGGAACGGCCGGGGTAGCGAACGGTGACCCCCTCGAAGGCCACGGCGCCCGCGGGCACCGCACCGGAACCGGGCGCCGGAACCGGCGTCTGCAGCACGGTGAAGATCTCCTCCGCGGCGGCAAGCCCCTCGGCGGCTGCATGATACTGCGCACCGACCTGGCGCAATGGAAGGTACGCCTCGGGCGCCAGCACCAGGATCACCAGACCGATGTACAGATCCATGTCGCCGCGCACGAGCCGCATCCCGATCGTCACCGCGACCAGGGCCACCGACAACGTGGCGAGCAACTCCAGTGCGAAGGAGGAGAGGAAGGCGATCCGCAGGGTCCGCAGGGTGGCCTGCCGGTACTCGCCGGTGATCCGGCGAATGGACTCGGCCTGCGCCTTGGCCCGGCCGAAGACCTTCAGCGTGGGCAGTCCGGCGACCACGTCCAGGAAGTGCCCGGACAGCCGGGACAGCAGCCGCCACTGACGGTCCATCCGGGACTGGGTGGCCCAGCCGATCAGCATCATGAAGAGCGGGATGAGAGGCAGGGTGCCGACGATGATCGCCGCCGACACCCAGTCCTCGGTGACGATCCGCGCCAGAACCGCCACCGGCACGACCACTGCGAGCCCCAACTGGGGCAGATAGCGCGAGAAGTAGTCGTCGAGGGCATCGACTCCGCGCGTGGCCAGAGTGGCCAGCGACCCGGTGCGCTGCCCGGCCAGCCACCCGGGACCCAGCGCCGCCGCCCGGTCGAGAAGCCGTCCCCGCAGCTCGGACTTCACCGCCGCGCTTGCCCGGTGGGCGGCAAGCTCGGTGAGCCACGCGACGACCGATCGACCGACGGCCACGGCCGCCAACAGCAGTAGGGGAGCGCGCAGTTCAGCGACGGACTGCCCGTGCTGGAACGCACCGACGACGACTTCGGCGATGAGCATCGCCTGGGCGATGACCAGCCCCGCACCGACGGCACCCAGACCGACGACCGCCACGAGGAAGAGACGGGTGGCGCGGGCGTACTTCAGCAGGCGTGGATCGATTGGTTTCACGTGGAACGTGCCCTTCGGTCCGGAGGGTGTGTTTCACGTGAAACACACCCTCGGCAGACTCAGTGTGCGGCGCTGCCCGCAGCATCGGGAGCGATGTGCTGCGTGCCGATCCGCTTGCGGAACACCCAGTAGGTCCAGCCCTGGTAGAGCAGCACCAGAGGCGTGGCAATAGCAGCCAGCCACGTCATGATCTTCAAGGTGTACGGGCTCGACGAGGCGTTGGTGACCGTCAAGCTCCAGTCCCCGTTCAGCGTGGACGGCATGACATTCGGGAAGAGCGACAGGAAGAGCATCGCCACGGCTGCCACGATGGTGACACCCGATAGCACGAACGCCCAACCCTCACGCCCGAGTTGATTGGCCACCAGAGCGGCCACCAAGGCGACGACTGCCACGACGAGGGCCACCAGGCTCTTGCCGTCACCGCTGTCAGCCTGCGTCCACAACAGGAAGCCCAGCGCCACGACTGCCGTGACGAGACCGACCCGTAGAGCCAGCTTCCGTGCCCGCACCCGGATGTCACCCACAGTCTTGAGTGCAGTGAAGACCGCTCCGTGGAAGGTGAACAGCGTGAGCGTCACCAGCCCGCCGAGCAGCGCGTAGGGGTTGAACAGGTCCCCGAGGCTGCCGACGTACTCGAAGTGCTGGTCGATCTTGACGCCCCGCACGATGTTCCCGAAGACCACGCCCCACAGGAACGCCGGGATCAGCGAGGTCCAGAAGATCGCCGTCTCCCAGTTGCGCTGCCAGTTCTCCTCGGGTCGCTTCGCGCGGTACTCGAAGGCGACACCGCGGACGATCAGGCAGACCAGGATGACCAGCAGAATGAGGTAGAAACCGGAGAAGAGGGTGGCGTACCACTCCGGGAACGCGGCGAAGGTCGCGCCGCCGGCGGTGAGCAGCCAGACCTCGTTGCCGTCCCAGACGGGCCCGATGGTGTTGATCAGCACCCGCCGCTCCGGCCGGTTGCGCGCCAGCAGCTTGGTGAGGATGCCGACCCCGAAGTCGAAGCCCTCCAGGAAGAAGTAGCCGGTCCACAGGACGGCGATCAGGACGAACCAGACGTCGTGAAGTTCCATGACTGTTCCCCCGGCCTAGTACGAGAAGGCCATCGGCTTGTCGGCGTCACGCGTGTCGCCGCCGATCTTCGTGGGCGGATTGAGGTCGGCCTCCGTCAGCTCGGGCGGGCCGGCCTTGACGTACTTCGCGAGCAGCTTGACCTCGACCACGGCGAGGATCGCGTACAGCGAGGTGAAGACGATCATCGAGGTGAGGACCTCGCCCTGGGAGACACCGGGGGAGACCGCGTGCCGGGTCTGCAGGACGCCGTAGACGACCCACGGCTGGCGGCCCATCTCGGTGAAGATCCAGCCCCAGGAGTTGGCGATCAGCGGGAAGGCCAGGGTCCAGGTCGCGATGCGCCAGTACCAGCTCGTGAGCTTCGGGCTGAGTGCCTTGTTCTTGAACAGCACCAGATGCGGCACCTCGTCCTCGCCGACCCGCAGATGCTGCGGCAGCATGAACTTCTTGCGGGTCAGCCACAGTCCGGCCAGGCCGATGGCGAAGGAGGACATGCCGAAGCCGATCATCCAGCGGAAGCCCCAGAAGGCGACCGGGATGTTGGGCCGGTAGTCACCCGGGCCGAACTTCTTCTGCTCGGCCTTGTTGACGTCGTTGATGCCGGGGACGGACGAGGTGAAGTCGTCGTTGGCCAGGAAGGACAGCAGGCCGGGTATCTCTATCGCCACGGTGTTGTGGCCCTTCTCCACATCGCCGTAGGCGAAGATCGAGAAGGGTGCCGGCTTCTGTCCGTCCCACAGCGCCTCGGCCGCCGCCATCTTCATCGGCTGCTGCTTGAACATGACCTTGCCGAGGGTGTCACCGCTGACCGCGGTGAGCAGACCGGCGATGACCACGGTGATCAGGCCGAGCCGCAGCGAGGTCTTCATCTCGCGGATGTGCTTCTTGCGGGCCAGGTGGTAGGCCGCGATGCCCACCATGAAGGCGCCACCGGTCAGGAAGGCCGCGGACAGGGTGTGGAAGGCCTGGCTGAGTGCGGTGTGCTGGGTCAGCACGGCCCAGAAGTCGGTCAGTTCGGCCCGCCCCCTGGTCTTGTCGATCTTGTATCCGACCGGGTGCTGCATCCAGGAGTTGGCCGCGAGGATGAAGTACGCCGACAGGATCGTGCCGATCGAGACCATCCAGATGCAGGCCAGATGGATCTTCTTGGGCAGCTTGTCCCAGCCGAAGATCCACAGGCCGATGAAGGTCGACTCGAAGAAGAACGCGATCAGCGCCTCGAAAGCGAGCGGGGCACCGAAGATGTCACCGACGAAGCGGGAGTAGTCGGACCAGTTCATGCCGAACTGGAACTCCTGCACGATGCCCGTGACCACGCCCATGGCGATGTTGATCAGGAAGAGCTTGCCCCAGAACTTCGTCGCCCTGAGGTACTTCTCCTTCTCCGTGCGCACCCAGGCCGTCTGCAGCCCAGCCGTGAGAGCGGCCAGGGAGATGGTCAGGGGGACGAACAGAAAGTGGTAGACGGTGGTGATGCCGAACTGCCAGCGCGCCAGTGTCTCCGGCGCCAAAGCCAGGTCCACGTCGTCACTCTCCTTACTACGCCGTGGTACAGCGGCGGTTTGCCCTGTTTATCGCGCACATACAGGACAATCGGGATGCGCTTGTGAACGCGTTCACATTCACAAGCCATTATGACGCACTGATTTTCGGCAACCGAAGGGGGGTCCCCCCTTCGCCTCCGCGTCAAGACCTTGGCAGCGACTTCAACATATTGTTGAATTGCGCTCCATGCAGATACGTCTTTCCTGGCCCACGGGAAACATCACCGCGACCCTCGACGCGGACACACCGACCGCACAGGCCCTCGCCAAGGCACTGCCGCTCACCTCCACCGCCTGCACATGGGGCGAGGAGGTCTATTTCGACACAGGTGTCGCTGTTTCACGTGAAACGGACGCCCGGCAGGTCGTGGAACCGGGCACGGTCGCCTTCTGGACAGACGGCAACGCGCTTGCCCTCCCCTACGGCCCTACGCCGATCTCGCGAGGCGACGAATGCCGCCTCGCGAGCCCGTGCAACATCCTGGGGCGCCTCGACGGAGACGCCCGGGCCCTGGCGACCGTGCGCGACGGCGACCCCATCCGCGTGGAACTGATCCACAGCCAGGGCTGACCCCAGGAGCACGACACACACCAGGGGTCACGGCACACACATCACCAGGAGCTACAGCTCCTGGCCCTCAAGGGCTACAGCTCCTTGCGGAACGCCTCCGCCACCTTCAGGAAGATGTCGTTCGCCTCGTTCTCTCCGACCGTCACCCGCACACCCTCGCCCGGGAACGGCCGGACCACCACACCGTGCTGCTCGCAGGCCTGAGCGAATGCGACCGTACGCTCCCCCAGCCGCAGCCAGACGAAGTTCGCCTGCGTCTCGGGCACCGTCCAGCCCTGGGCACGCAGTGCGTCCACCACACGTGTGCGCTCGCACACCAGCGAGCCGACCCGGCCGAGCAACTCGTCCTCGGCCCGCAGCGAGGCGATCGCCGCTTCCTGCGCGAGCTGGCTGACCCCGAAGGGCACCGCCGTCTTGCGCAGCGCGGCCGCGACCGGCTCGTGGGCGATCGCGAAACCGACGCGCAGCCCGGCGAGCCCGTAGGCCTTGGAGAAGGTGCGCAGAACACAGACGTTGGGCCGGCTCCGGTACAGCTCGACGCCGTCGGGCACCTCGGGGTCGCGGATGAACTCGCGGTAGGCCTCGTCGAGCACGACCAGGACATCGCCGGGCACCCGGTCCAGGAAGCGCTCCAGCTCGGCCCGCCGTACCACCGTGCCGGTCGGGTTGTTGGGGTTGCAGACGAAGATCAGACGCGTCCGGTCGGTGATGGCCTCCGCCATCGCGTCCAGGTCGTGCACATCGCCGGGCGTGAGCGGCACCTGCACCGATCGGGCGCCGCTGACCTGCGTGATGATCGGGTACGCCTCGAAGGACCGCCAGGCGTAGATCACCTCGTCGCCCGGACCGCTGGTGGCCTGGATGAGCTGCTGGGCGACGCCCACCGAGCCGGTGCCGGTGGCCAGGTGGGAAACCGGGACGCCGAAGCGCTCCGACAACTCGTCCATCAGGCCGGTGCAGGCCATGTCCGGGTAGCGGTTGAAGCTGGAGGCCGCAGCCGTCACGCTCTCCATCACGCCGGGCAGCGGCGGGTAGGGGTTCTCGTTGGAGGACAGCTTGTAGGCGACCGGCCCGCCGGCCGCGGCGGGCTTGCCCGGCTTGTAGGTGGGGATACCCTCCAGCTCAGCGCGCAGCTTGGGGCTCGTCTCGCTCACCGCAGTCCTCCTCGCGACCACCGGCGGACCGTCGACGCCGCCGGCTTCCAATACTCCTCACCTTATGAGGATTCGGCCCCGGTGCGTACAGGTGGCGGGCCAGCAATACATGAGCCGCTTCCGGCCCGGCACCATCAGGGGCATCACCGTACGAAGGCGTACGCATCAAGGGGCGCGCTGTACATATATCTATGCGCCGGTGGCTCGCGCCGTGGCGCGCATCCCCCGTGCAGGTGAGTTGAGACCTCTTCGAAACATCGGACACTTGGCAGGCCCATGCGCGTTGACAAGTCACGTCCTATCAATGGATCGATCAACTTCCTTAATTTCTAAGGCAGTTGACCCTGAATGACCATGCAGAAACGTGCCTGTCAACGCGTGCATATGCGTCCGCACTACCCCACCGCATGAGCCCTACTATCGGCTCGCCATGACAGCAGCAGGGAAGCACCAGGTGAGCCGCGCGGAAACCTCACGTCGAGGCAGTCGGCCGGGCCGGGCGGGCATCAGAGATGTGGCCGCCGCAGCCGGGGTCTCCATCACAACCGTCTCCGATGCCCTCAACGGCAAGGGCCGGCTCCCGGATGCCACCCGGCGCCATGTCCGCGAGGTCGCCGACCGGCTGGGGTACCGCCCCTCGGCCGCCGCCCGCACCCTCCGTACCGGCAAGTCGGGACTGATCGGCCTGACCGTGACGACGTACGGGGATGAACCTTTCACCTTCACGGAGTTCGCGTACTTCGCCGAGATGGCCCGGGCTGCCACCTCGGCCGCGCTCGCCCGCGGCTACGCGCTCGTCATCCTGCCCGCGACCTCCCGCCACGACGTGTGGTCCAACGTCGCCCTGGACGGCACGGTCGTCATCGACCCCTCCGACCAGGACCCGGTGGTCAGCGAGCTGGTCCGCCAGGGACTGCCGGTCGTCTCCGACGGCCGCCCGGCCGGCTCGCTGCCGGTCACCGCCTGGGTCGACAACGACCACGAGGCCGCCGTCCTCGGCATCCTCGACCACCTCGCCGCCGCCGGCGCCCGCCGTATCGGCCTGCTCACCGGCACGACGACCGACACGTACACCCATCTGTCGACCACCGCCTATCTGCACTGGTGCGAGCGGGTCGGCCAGGACCCCGTCTACGAGGCCTACCCGGCGCACGACCCGTGCGCGGGCGCCGTCGCCGCCGACCGGCTGCTCGCCCGCCCCGACCGGCCCGACGCGGTCTATGGCCTCTTCGACCCCAACGGCACCGACCTGCTGGCCGCCGCCCGGCGCTACGGGCTCCGCGTCCCCGACGACCTGCTGCTCGTGTGCTGCAGCGAGTCGATGGTGTACGCCAGCACCGAGCCGCCCATCACCACGCTCTCCCTGAAACCACGCCGCATCGGCACCGCCGTGGTCCAGCTCCTGATCGACGCCATCGAGGGCGTGGATTCGGACCAGCCGGTCGAGCAGGTGATACCGACCGAGCTGATCGTGCGCACCTCCTCCCAGCGACGCCCGCCGCGCACGACGGTCAGCCCGCCGCGGATGCCGGACGACAAGTAGCGCGGACGGAAGCAACGCGGCCGGGAGGCAGCGGGGACGGAAAACAGCGGGGACCGGAGGCGGCGGGGACGAGGAACGGCGCCGCAAAGCGGGGCGCTCACCCCGTACCTGAACCGGCGGAGGGAGGGGACGCGACAGGCCGGCGACCGGTGGACCGGGTGTCCGGTCGGCACAGAGCCGGCCGAACATCTGCCCAAACGGGGCGAAAGCCGCGGTGAACTGGAGTCTTGTTCCGATTCACCACCCCTGGGTCATCACACGGCGCGACGCGCATTCCTATGATGGGCCCACGACACCGTGGACCGCTGCGACCAGGCAGTCCGAAGCGGTGCAGCTGCGGCGCGATGGTGGAGGGGTCTGATGACTCAGGGGGCCGGTCAGGGACCCGAAGTGGAGCGGACGGCGACGCTGCGCGACTTCCGGGTACCTGCGTACGTCCACGAGACCGGTCCGTACGTCCGCACCGCCCACCCGGGCGACACCGCGCCGCCCGCCGACGAGGCGTACCCCGACGGCTACACACCCACCCAGCGCGATCTTCCCGTCATCAACCGGTCGGCGACGCTCCAGGTCCCCGTCGAGCCGGCGGCTGCCGCCCCGGCGCCGCAGCCCGCGACCGGGCCCGGACCGCTGTTCGTCGTCGGAGACGTCCACGGTTACCTCGACGAACTGGTGACCGCCCTGCAGGAGCAGGGGCTGATCGACGCCTCGGGCCAGTGGTGCGCCGGCACCGCCCGGCTGTGGTTCCTCGGTGACTTCACCGACCGCGGGCCCGACGGCATCGGCGTCATCGACCTCGTGATGCGGCTGTCCGCCGAGGCCGCGGCGGCCGGCGGCTACTGCAAAGCCCTCATGGGCAACCACGAGCTGCTGCTGCTCGGTGCCAAACGGTTCGGCGACACCCCCGTCAACTCCGGCGCGGGCACCGCCACCTTCCAGGCGGCCTGGCTGCTCAACGGCGGCCAGAAGACCGACATGGACCGCCTCCAGGACCACCATCTGCAGTGGATGGCCCGCCTCGACGCCATCGAAGAGGTCGACGGCTACCTTCTCGTGCACTCGGACACCACTGCCTACCTCGACTACGGCGACTCCATCGAGGCGGTCAACGACACCGTCCGCGAGACCCTCACCCGTAACGACGCGGACGAGTGCTGGGATCTGTTCCGCAAGTTCACCAAGCGCTTCTCCTTCCGCGACGAGGGCGGCGCCGACGCCGTGCGCTCCCTCCTCGATACGTACGGCGGCACCCGCATCGTTCACGGCCACAGCCCGATTCCCTACCTCCTCGGCGAGGTCGGCTCGGAAGACGGCGAGGAGGGCACCGGCCCGGTCGTGGAGGGACCGCACATCTACGCCGACGGGCTCGCCATCGCGATGGACGGCGGGGTGACCATGGCCGGAAAGCTACTGGTCCGGCAACTGCCTCTGACTACCTGACCGTTCCCTGGGCAGGCGTCTCCCGGCGGAGTACACACAGGCTGGGGGCAAATTCCGGCAACCCCCTGTCACCGCGTGCCGTCACGGCTCTACCATCGGCTTATCCGTAGCAGGCTCCCCTCCGTTTCTGCCCGACGGCTCGCCGGCGTGCGAGCCCCAAGCCCTACGGAGCATCGGGGGATGCACATGAACAGCGTTCCGCAGCACCTGCAGAGCGAGGACCGCCAGGAATTCGAGCGGCTCCTCAATGAGGCGCTGCGCTCCGCACCACATCGACCGGAACTGGCCGCTGTCGGACAGCGGCTCAACCTCGAACAACTGCGCACCATGGCGCTCAACGCCACCGCTTTGATCACGGCCGCCGCCGCGGCCGAATACCAGCACTATGTAAAGGTCCGCGAGGAAGTGCGGCACCCGGCGATGGCCACTTCGGCTGCCGGCGACTCCGGTTCCACACAGCCGGGTTCGGCCACGACGGAGTTCGTCACCACTCTCGGCGAGGCAGCCGAGAGCACCGGCGCGGGCGCCGTCGCGGTCATCGCCGTACTGGCGCCCGTCCTCTCCGGAACCGCCGCAGCGATCTTCCTGCTCGTCGGCTACATCCTGAAGACATTGGGCCCCGGTCAGGCCTTCGCCCAGACCCTGCTCACCGCCGGCTGGGTGTTCGGCGCGGTGACCGCGGCCGCGGTCCTCGTCGCCGCCGTCGGACTGCTCCTCACCGCCCTGCGCAACAGCAGCTCGGCCGAGGCCCAGGAGGTGGACGCGGCGCACCGGGAACTGGACAAAGCCAGGGAGGCCTGGCGGAACGCCCTGCTGGAGCGCGGCATTGTGCCGTTCCTGCAGGAGGCGCTCGCCGAGCCCGGACCGGCCGCCCTGCACCGCACGACCCCGCCCGCCCCGAGCGGCCGTATGCCCCGCCTGGGATACGACCGCCCCGGCTTCAGCAGCCCTCACGACGGCGCCGAGTCCGGCCGTCCGAGCTATACCAGCCCGGACTACACGAGCCCGGAATTCGGCGGCCCGGAGCACCAGACCGAGTAACCCGCATCCTCGGCTGGACAGCCCCGGCTCGCGCCCCACAGCAGCATGGGGCCGACCGAGCGGACCGAGCGGCCAACCGGTGTGGCGCCACCACCCCGGTAAGCCGCCATCCCGTCGTTCCTCGACCGCACCGGAGGCCTCAACAGGCGATCCGGCGCGGCAGGTTCAGCGCATCCGGCTCAGTCGGCGATCGGCAGGTACACCCTGTTGCCGCTCGCCGCGAACTCCTTCGACTTCTGGGCCATGCCCTCCTCGACCTCGGCGCGGCTGCCGCCGTGTTCACGGCGGATGTCCTGCGAGATCTTCATGCTGCAGAACTTCGGGCCGCACATGGAGCAGAAGTGGGCCGTCTTGGCGGGCTCGGCCGGCAGGGTCTCGTCGTGGAACTCCCGTGCCGTGTCCGGGTCCAGGGCCAGGTTGAACTGGTCCTCCCACCGGAACTCGAAGCGGGCGTCGGACAGTGCGTCGTCCCACTCCTGGGCGCCCGGGTGTCCCTTGGCGAGGTCGGCCGCGTGCGCGGCGATCTTGTAGGTGATCACGCCGGTCTTGACGTCGTCCCGGTTGGGCAGGCCCAGGTGCTCCTTGGGCGTGACGTAGCAGAGCATCGCCGTGCCCCACCAGGCGATCATCGCGGCGCCGATGCCGGAGGTGATGTGGTCGTACGCCGGCGCGATGTCGGTGGTCAGCGGGCCGAGCGTATAGAACGGAGCTTCATCGCAGATCTCCTGCTGAAGGTCGATGTTCTCCTTGATCTTGTGCATCGGGACATGACCCGGGCCCTCGATCATGGTCTGTACGTTGAAACGCTTGGCGATCGTGTTGAGTTCCCCGAGTGTCCGCAACTCCGCGAACTGCGCCTCGTCGTTGGCGTCCGCGATCGATCCCGGCCTGAGTCCGTCGCCCAGCGAGTAGGTGACGTCGTAGGCGGCGAGGATCTCGCACAGCTCCTCGAAGTTCTCGTACAGGAACGACTCCTTGTGGTGCGCCAGGCACCACGCGGCCATGATCGAGCCGCCGCGCGAAACGATCCCGGTCTTGCGGTTGGCGGTGAGCGGCACATACGGCAGCCGCACGCCCGCGTGGACGGTCATGTAGTCCACGCCCTGTTCGGCCTGCTCGATGACCGTGTCCTTGTAGATCTCCCAGGTCAGTTCCTCGGCCCTGCCGTCGACCTTCTCCAGGGCCTGGTAGAGCGGAACGGTGCCGATGGGAACGGGGGAGTTGCGCAGCACCCACTCGCGGGTGGTGTGGATGTTGCGGCCGGTGGAGAGGTCCATGACCGTGTCGGCGCCCCAGCGGGTCGCCCAGGTCATCTTCTCCACCTCCTCCTCGATGGAGGACGTCACCGCGGAGTTGCCGATGTTGGCGTTGACCTTCACCAGGAACCGCTTGCCGATGATCATCGGCTCGATCTCCGGGTGGTTGACGTTGGCCGGCAGCACCGCCCGGCCAGCCGCGATCTCCTCGCGGACCACCTCGGGAGAAACGTTCTCCCGGAGGGCCACGTACTCCATCTCCGGGGTGATCTCGCCCCGGCGGGCGTACGCGAGCTGCGTCACCGCCTGGCCGGTGCGGCCCCGCCGCGGCTGGCGCGGCCGTCCGGGGAAGACCGCGTCCAGGTTGCGCAGTCCGCCGCGCGGCGAGGTGTGCTTGATCCCGTCGTCCTCGGGACGGGCGGGACGGCCCGCGTACTCCTCGGTGTCACCGCGGGCGATGATCCAGTTCTCCCGCAGCGGCGGCAGGCCCCTGCGGACGTCGGTGTCGACGAGTGGATCGGTGTATGGGCCCGACGTGTCGTACAGCGTGACCGCCCGCCCATTGGTGAGGTGCACCTGGCGGACCGGCACGCGCAGGTCGGGGCGCGAACCCTCGACGTACGCCTTGTGCCAGCCGATGGACTTCCCGGCCTCCTGGGACTTCTCGTCCTGAACAGAGGCAGGCGTGCGTGCGTCCTTGTTGGTCATGAGACCTACTCCCTACGCCGGCATTACCCGGTAACAGGTTCGGCGGTCGACGCAGCGGTTTCCGTCTGTCGACATTTCCTGCGGAACATCGCCTGTTCCACGTGAAACATCGCGCCTACGGAGGTCAGCGCCCTCTCAGCCCGGTGCTCCGAGCTCCCGCGTGTGCAAAGGTGCCTCCACGCTAGCGTCATATGTGGCGCGGTGAACAGTGGGCCCCCTGCCGTTGTTGCAATGATCTGGCGGTGACCAGGATGGAGCAGTACCCGTATCGGCCGTCCGAGCCGCACCACAGAGGCGGCTCGGGGCAGGACGGCGGCTACGGCCACGATGGCCACACAGCCGGCGATCCTTATGGCTACAGCGCCCAGACGGCCGGCACCGGGCAGAGCCATGAGCACACCCGTGCGGCCTCGGGGGCCGGTCACGGTCAGAGGGCCGGCTTCGGCGGGGGCGACGGGCATGGTGCCGAGCGGGGATCCAGCGGGGGCGACGACAGCGGTCACAGCCAGGGGCACGCGCAAGGGCACGGGCACGGGCATAGCCATAGCCACGGGCCCGCTGCCCCCGTCTCGAAGCATCTGCGCAAGGTCATCGCCGCGATCCTGGTCCCGTTCACCGCGGCGGTCGTCGTCGGCCTGATGGTGCTCTGGCCCGGGGGAGCCCCACCCCACAAGCGCACCGGCGTCGGCTTCGACCGGGAGACACAGCAGGCCACAGTGACCAGGGTCGTCGAGGTGAGCTGCAAGTCGGTGAACGCCTCCGGCGACACCCCGACCGGCGACACCTCCACCGCCGAGGGCACCTCGGCGGAACAGGAAGCGAAGGGAGCCTGCAAGAAGGCGACCGTCCGGGTCGACACCGGCAAGGACACGGGCCGTACGTTCACCGAGATCGTCCAGCCGGACCAGCCCCGGCAGCTGCACCAGGGCGAGAAGGTGGTCGCCGCCTACGAGCCCTCGGCACCGAAGGATCTGCAGTACTCGGTGGCCGATGTGAACCGGAAGTTCCCCATGACGCTGCTCGCGGGGATCTTCGCGCTCGCCGTCGTGGTGGTCGGCAGGCTGCGTGGTGTCATGGCACTCGTCGCACTCACCGTGAGCTTCCTGGTGCTGACCCTGTTCATCCTGCCCGCGATCCTTCAGGGTTCGAATCCGCTGCTCGTGGCGGTGGTCGGGTCGAGCGCCATCATGCTGATCGCCCTCTACATGTGCCACGGCCTGTCGGCCCGAACATCGGTGGCGGTGCTCGGCACGCTGATCTCCCTGTCGCTGATCGGTGTGCTCGGCTCCCTGTTCATCGGCTGGGCGGCCCTGACCGGCAACACGGACGACAGCACCGGTCTCATCCACGGTCTGTATCCGTCGATCGACATGAGCGGTCTGCTGCTGGCCGGCGTCATCATCGGCTCGCTCGGCGTCCTGGACGATGTGACCGTGACGCAGACGTCGGCCGTCTGGGAGCTGCACGAGGCCAATCCGTCGATGGGCTGGCGAGGGCTGTACCGGGCGGGCATCCGCATCGGCCGCGACCACATCGCCTCCGTGGTCAACACCCTCGTCCTCGCCTACGCCGGTGCCGCACTGCCGTTGCTCCTGCTGTTCTCGATCGCGCAGAGCAGTGTCGGAACCGTGGCCAACAGCGAACTGGTGGCAGAGGAGATCGTGCGCACGCTGGTGGGCTCGATCGGTCTGGTCGCCTCGGTCCCGGTCACCACCGTGCTCGCCGCCCTGGTGGTCGCGGCCGACCGCCCTGGCCCGGACGGCCCAGCAGCGGCAGCGGCACAGCCCGTCCCGGCACGCGGCGGGCGCGGGCGGCGCCGCAAGCGGTGACGCCGGCCGGGCCGACACGGGACATGGTCGGCCCGCCGGGGCGGACACCGGGGGGATGCGTCGGCCGACTGGGGAGCAGAAGCGTTCCTGCGTGGTTCCACGCGGCGCTGCGGAGCACCCGGCGCCCCGTGCCGTAACGCTTCAGCCGGCGCTCTGCTCCTCGGCCAGGATGCGGTCCAGGGCCTCTTCCAGATGAGCGTCGAAGTCGGCGAGAGCGCCCTCCTGTCCGAGCGGCACGAGCTTGTCCGTACGGTCCAGGAAGGCCACGAGCGGCGGTACGGAGGAGCGGAACAGGGCCTGGTCGCCGCCGACCTGAAGCCTGATCAGCACCTCGCCCAGCATCTCGGAATCGGCGGGAGCAATGTGCACATCCCCTTCCCCGCACGGCCGGCCGACGCCGTCGATCAGCAGCTCGCGTCCGAACGCCCAGGTCACCGGGGCATCACCGGGCAGATGGAAGGTGAGCCGCACGGCATAGGGATCACAGGTCTCGTAGCGCAACTCCACCGGAATGCGGAAGGAGAGCTCCTCCGACACGAGAAAGCTCATCATGACTTCTGCCTGTACGGACTCGCGCATCGTCTACCCCGTCATATGACGTCGACTGGCCGGGATTGGTCCCTCTAACGGTGGTCAAATCTTGCTGAACGTACATGAGAGATCACAAGGAGTAAGTTTTCAGATACTGATAGAGAGGGTGAGCGTCCCTGCATGCCGCCCGATCTCCGTCTGCAGCCGATGGGCCGCGGGCAGCAACCGGTCGGCCTGGTCGGCGGGCAGCGACATGGCCATCGTGGCCACGGTGGTGCCGACCGTGATCGGGACCGCGGCGCAGACCGTCCCGACCGCGTACTCCTGGCGCTCCACCACCGGTTCCATACGCGGCATCCGGGCCAGCCGACGCAACAGAGCATCGTTGTCACGCACGGTGTACGGCGTGAGGGACTGCACGGGATAGCGGGCGAGATGGTCGCGGCGGGCGTCCTCGTCGAGCTGTGAGAGCAGGCACTGCCCGATCGCGTGTGCGTGGCCGGTCGCGCGGAAGTCGGCCCACTCCTCGACCGCTGGTGCCTCGGGCGAGTCGGAGACGCACATGACCTCGATCTCGCCGTCCCGGTACATCGCGTAGTACACGGGGACGCCGATGGAGTCGCGCCAGTGCGCGAGCGTGTCGGCCACCGCGGTGCGACGTTTCTGCTCCGCTCCGCTGCTGCCGAGCCGTTCGGC
Source organism: Streptomyces sp. NPDC052101 (assembly GCF_040680235.1). NCBI lineage: Bacteria > Bacillati > Actinomycetota > Actinomycetes > Kitasatosporales > Streptomycetaceae > Streptomyces > Streptomyces sp. NPDC052101. Next base: position 678,915 of record NZ_JBFAWH010000002.1, on the reverse strand, counting down.
CGCGTCGCCGAGGAAGAACAACCCCTTCTCACGGCGCAGATAGCCCTCGTGCACCAGGGTGCGCAGCAGGTGGTACGTCGTCGGGAGGGCGAGGCCGGTCTCGCGGGCGAGTTGTTTGGCGGGGGCGCCGTAGGCGTGTGTGGCGACGGTCTCCAGCAGGCGCATGGCGCGCTGGACGGATCCGATGAGTGTCGCGGCGGCCGGCCGGCCGGGGGTGTGGGCGTCGTGCGGGGGCCCAGAGGTGCGGCTGGGGCGCAGTGGCGTACCGACGCCGGTGGAGCGCGGAGGGCCAGGAACGTCCGTCGGGTGCGGGGAGCTGGGAGCCTCGGTCGGGTGCGAGGGGCTGGGAGCGTCGGTCGCGTGCGGTTGTTCCGGGACCGCCACGGTGGGCGGCCGTTGGGCTGGGGGTGCGCACGAGCGCGGTTGAGTGGGGGGTGCGTGCGGTTCTGGCGGTGCGGTGTCAACCGTGGCCAAGGGTCACTCCCGGAGCACGAGGGGCAGCCCGTGCGGAGGAAGAGCACGGAGGGGATCTGCGCCGCCCGCGGGGCCGGACCCCGCGGGAGTTCCGGACTCTAACCGTCCGCTGCCGCACCCAGACGGCGTCGCGGGGAAACTTCCCTCGCCCGAGGGAAACCGGTGCTCACCTTGCCGAGAACCGGTGGCCTCTTCGCCGGTCACCGGTCCTCGCGTACGTCACCAGTCGCTGCGCGAGGAGGAGTTCGACATGAACTTGCGCACGATGTAGATGAGTCCGCCGACCAGGGCGACGAAGATCAGCGCCTTGAACAGCAGGCCGATCACGAATCCGACCACGGTCGCTATCAGGCCGCCGAACACGACCAGGGCGATGACCGGCACCGCGACCCACTTCACCCACCACGGCAGTCCCGCGAAGATCTCACGCATCGCCCTCGTCCTTTGCTTGTCGTACGTCTGGGTTCTCAGTACAGCTTTGGTGTTCTGCACTCGATGCTAGGGCCGGCAGGGGGTCCCGCGGGGGCCTCGCGTCCCTTGTCCTCCCCTGACCCGTCCCCTAGGGAACCCCGAGACCCGGGCTCACGCCTCGGGCGGAGAGAAGACGACGAGAACCCTCAGATCCTCACTGATGTGATGGAACTTGTGGGCGACTCCGGCCGGCACGTAGACGATGCTGCCCCGCGCCACCTCGGTCGTCTCCAGTCCGACCGTGATCGACGCCCGGCCGCTCACGACGAAGTACACCTCGTCCTGGTTGTGCGGTTTCTGCGGGTCGTGCTCGCCCGCGTTGAGGGCGTACAAGCCGACGGACATGTTCCGCTCCCGCAGGAACTGGAGGTAGGCCCCCTCGTTCGCAGCGCGCTCCGTCTCCAGTTCGTCCAGCCGGAATGCCTTCATCGCCGCTGTCGCCCTCGCCTCACTGCTCGGTTCCGATCCGGTCTGCCACGATCAGACACATGAAGAATTTCGTAGTCAAGACGATCGCCAACGCAGGAGCCCTGGCAGTTGCCGTATGGCTGCTGGACAAGATCACTCTTACCGGTGACAGCACGGCCAAGAAGGCCGGCACACTGATCGTCGTCGCGCTGGTCTTCGGCCTGGTGAACTGGCTGGTCAAGCCGATCGTGAAGGTACTCACCTTCCCGCTGTTCATCCTGACCCTGGGCCTGATCACCCTGGTCGTGAACGCGCTGATGCTGCTGCTGACCTCCTGGGTGTGCGGCAAGCTCGACCTGAGCTTCCATGTGCAGGGTTTCTGGACGGCCGTCGTCGGCGGTCTGATCGTCTCCGTGGTCTCCTGGGCGCTGCACGTCGTCCTGCCGGACGAGGACTGAGCGCACCATGACCTACCGCGTCTGTTTTGTGTGCACCGGCAACATCTGCCGCTCCCCGATGGCCGAATCCGTCTTCCGCGCGCGGGTGGCGGAGGCCGGTCTCGAAGACCGGGTGGGGGTCGACAGCGCGGGCACCGGCGGCTGGCACGAGGGCGAACCCGCCGACCCGCGGACCGTCTCGGTCCTCGAGGAGCATGGGTACGACAGCGATCACACGGCGCGCCAGTTCCAGCCTTCGTGGTTCTCCCGCCTCGATCTCGTGATCGCCCTCGACCACGGCCATCTGAAGGCCCTGCGCCGCCTCGCGCCCGCCGAGAAGGACGCGCGCAAGGTCCGCCTCCTGCGCTCCTACGCCCGCCCGTCGCCCGGCCACCACTCCTCAACGAGTGCTTCGCACGCCCCTTCTGAATACGCCGAAGACGACCTCGACGTGCCGGATCCGTACTACGGACGCCGGGACGGTTTCGAGGAGTGCCTCGGGATGGTGGAGGCGGCGAGCGTGGGTCTGCTCGACGCCGTACGTGAGCAGCTGGGAGGACGGGTCGCATGAGCGACACCTCCGAGGACGCGGGTCGCACCGGCGACGGCACGCGCGCGGTACGCGCGGGCCTGCCCGAGCCCGTCAAACACGAGCCGCCCCTGCCCGGACCAGTGTTCGCGGCGCACTTCCACCTGCCCGGCGAGGCGACGGGCCCGTACGTGTACGGCCGTGACGGCAACCCGACCTGGACGCTGCTGGAGCGGGCCATCGGCGAGCTGGAGGCGCCCGGGCGGGATGACGTCGAGACGCTGGTCTTCGCCTCCGGTATGGCGGCCATCTCCTCCGTGCTGTTCTCCCAGCTGCGTGCCGGGGACGCGGTCGTGCTGCCCTCCGACGGCTATCAGGTGCTGCCGCTGGTCCGCGCCCAGCTGGAGGCGTACGGCATCGAGGTGCGCACGGCGGCCACCGGCGGTGACGGCCAGCTGGAGGCCCTCGACGGCGCCCGGCTGCTGTGGATCGAGTCCCCGTCGAACCCGGGGCTGGACGTGTGCGACATCCGGCGCCAGGTGCGGGCGGCCCACGCGCAGGGTTCCCTGGTGGCCGTCGACAACACCCTCGCCACACCGCTCGGGCAGCGCCCGCTGGAGCTGGGTGCCGACTTCTCCGTGGCCAGCGGCACCAAGCAACTCACCGGCCACGGCGACCTGCTCCTCGGCTATGTCGCCGGCCGCGACGCCGAGGCGATGGCCGCTGTACGGCACTGGCGCAAGATCGGCGGGGCGATCTCCGGGCCCATGGAGGCATGGCTCGCGCACCGGTCCATCGCCACACTCCAGTTGCGCGTCGACCGGCAGAACGCCACCGCCCTCGCGGTCGCCGAGTCCCTCAGGCAGCGGCCCGAGGTGTCAGACCTGCGCTACCCCGGGCTGCCCGACGATCCTTCGCACGAGATCGCCGCACAGCAGATGCGCCGCTACGGCTGCGTGGTGTCCTTCACGCTGCCCACGCGCGCGCGTGCGGAGCATTTTCTCCAGGCTCTGCGCCTGGTGGAGGACGCGACCAGCTTCGGCGGTGTGCGTTCCACAGCCGAGCGCCGCCGCCGGTGGGGCGGGGACCCGGTCCCCGAGGGCTTCATCCGCATGTCCGTGGGCGCCGAGGATCCCGAGGACCTGATCGCCGACGTGCTGCGCGCGCTCGACGAGTCCGCCGAGTGAGCCCTCGCCCGCCCGCCGGCCGGTGGCGCACGACGGTCCGAGCCTCCCCCCTCGTGGCTCGGACCGCCTTCGGTTCCGCGCGCTAAGAACCGCGCGAACAAGGCTAGTTGACTCTCCGTCAGTGTCCAATCACGCTAGCGACAGAGACCTATCGACTTATTTATAGTTGGGGCCTGCCTGGGGCCGAAGGAGGGCAGGGATAAGGGAGGGCACACCACCATGGACCTGGCCTTGCTGCGCACCTTCGTCACTGTGCACCGGGCTGGTTCCTTCACCCGCGCCGCCGCTCTGCTCGGCCTCTCCCAGCCCGCCGTCACCTCGCAGATCCGCACGCTGGAACGGCAGCTGGGCAAGCCTCTCTTCCTTCGCCAGGCGCGCGGAGTGACCCCGACGACCATCGGCGACGAACTCGCGCACAAGGCAGCGCCCCATCTCGACGCCCTGGTGGAGATAGCCGAGAGCGGCTTGGACGACGAGTCCTCGCTCAGAACCCTGCATCTCGCCGGTCCGCCCGAGTTCACCGCCGAACGCGCCCTGCCCGCCCTGACCGAGCTGACCGGTGACGACGGCCAGGGGTTCGCGCTCCGCGCCTCCTTCGGCACGGCGGAAGAGACGCTGGAAGGGCTGGCCTCAGGACACCACGATCTGGCCATCAGCACGGCTCGACCACGCGGTGCGCTACTCACCGCGACTCCGCTCTGCGACGAGGAGCATGTGCTGGTCGCCGCCCCTCGCTGGGTGGAGCGGATCGGTGCGGAGGCACTGCGCCTGAAGGGGGCGCCCGCACTGGAGAATCTGCCCGTCGTCGAGGTCCACGAGTCGCTGCCCTTCGTCTCGCGCTACTGGGCCTCCGTCTTTGACTCCCGGCCGGCCGCCTCGGGCACGGTCATCGTCCCCGATCTGCGGGCGGTGCTCGCCTGTGCGATCGCGGGTGCCGGACTCGCTGTGCTGCCCCGGTATCTGTGCACCGCAGCTCTCGACGACGGCACGATCGCGCCCCTGAACGACCCGGTGGTGCCGCCGCTGCGCACCTACTTCCTGGTGGTGCGCACCGGCACCCTTGCCATGCCTCATATAGCGCGGGCTCACGAATGGCTCCAGCGGGCCGCTGCGGACTGGTGCTGAGGCCCTTCGGCGCAGCCGCCACCCACGGCGGCCATGCGATGACGCCATGCGATGTTTCACGTGGAACCAGCCGGGCCACATTTCTCCCATGACCGTCCGACCCGTGGTCAAGCGCACCGCCCGTGCCGTTCTGCTGGACGGTGACGACCTGATCCTGATCAAGCGCACCAAGCCCGGTGTCGATCCCTACTGGGTCACTCCCGGTGGCGGGGTCGAACCCGGGGACCCTACCGTCGTGGACGCACTGCACCGGGAGGTGTCCGAGGAACTCGGCGCCAAGATCACCGATGTCGTGCCGTGCTTCGTGGACACCGTCGAGCACATCGGCGAGGACGGCGGCGCGACCGGCGTGAAGGTGCAGCACTTCTTCGTCTGCCGGCTGGAGTCCATGGACCCTGCCCTGCGGCACGGCCCCGAAGTGGACGAACCGGCCGGTGAGTACGAGATCGTCCGCGTCCCCTTCACCCGCGTCGGCATCGCCTCCGTCCACCTTGTCCCGCTGTCGCTGCGCCACTATCTGGACGGCAACATCGAGGGGGTACGCGCCATGCATGCTCCCGACCTCGGATAGCGCCTCAGTTCCCGATGACGAGCAGTTCCTCCACCTCGTCGTGCCATATCCGGCTCGACGGGACGCCGATGTTCCGGAGCGTGTCGACGCTGCTGCGGATCATTCCGGGCGGACCGGAGAGATAGGCGTCGTACTCGTTCCAGGGGCCGTAGTCGCGGAGCGCATCGGGAAGCCGGAGGCGCGCCTGCTGGTCGATGACGGCCCGGACCGACAGCCAGGGGTTGCTCTGCTGAAGCCGCAGCATGGTGTCGATCTCGTAGAGGTCGTGGTCGGTACGGGCTCCGTAGAACACCTCGACGGGCCGCTGTGCTCCGCGCACAGCGACATCCTCGACCAGGGCCTTGATCGGCGCTATGCCGGTACCGCCGCCCAGGCAGAGCAGTCCGCTGTCGGTCGTGTGGTCGACGGTCATGGAGCCGATCGGCGGGCCGAGACGTATGACGTCTCCGGGCCGGGCGCGGTGCACCAGCGCGTTGGAGACCCAGCCTGCCGGTAGGGCCTTCACATGGAAGGTCAGCAGTCCGTCCGAGCGGGGCGCGGAGGCAAAGGAGTAATGCCGCCATACCCGTGGCCACCAGGGTGTCTCCACGCTCGTGTACTGGCCGGCGAGGAAGGGATAGGGCTGGTCCGGACGGACGGTGAGGATCGCGACGTCGCGGGTTCTGAGGTCGTGAGTGACGATCTCGGCCTGCCACCAGGCCGGGGACCGCAGTTCGTCCGTCGCCGCAGCGTCGATCATGACCTGGGAGAGCGTCGTGTACGCCCGCACCCAGGCCGCCTCGGTCTCCGGGTTCCATATGGTGGCGGCGTACTTGCTCAAGGCGCCGATCAGGCACTCCCCGACGACCGGATAGTGCTCGGCATGCGTCCCGTACTTGCGGTGCCCACGACCGAGGTTCTGCAGGTAGTCGACGAGGACCGGAGTGTTGTCCAGGTGCTCGGCCGCAGTGAGCAGCGCCTTCACCAGGCGGTCCCGCTGGGTGTCCATCGCGGGCGGGAACATCGCGCGCAGGTCGGGGCGGCGGATGAACAGCAGCGCGTAGAAGTAGGAGGTGACCTTGTCGGCGACCGGGCCTATCTCGGTCATCGTGCGGCGTATGAGGATGGCGTCCTGAGACCCCTCCTCGACGGGCGGGGCTGCCCGCTGGTCCGGCACACGCGGTGGGGCCGATGCGGCCATCGGGGACTGGCTGAGCGGATCCGCCGGGTGCGGGCTTTGCGGCGTCTCCTGGTCAGCGTCCAGCGGCGGAGCCGGTTGCGCCTTGCGCGGCGTGAACCAGTCGCCTCCGCCCGATATGCCGTTCTCCCCCGACGTGGTGGTCGGAGCGTCCATGGTGTGCCCTCGCCTCGAACGTCTTGCGGTCGGTCTGCGCACCTCCCCGGAAGGTGCATGCTTTCCCCCGGCGGACGGTCAGCCGTAGCACGGCGTGAACCGGAGTCGACCCTACCGGCCATCGCCGCACACACAAGTCCCCCCTGACTCCGTCACGAATCGGACAAGAGGGCGAACCACGGAGTCCGTCAGCTAGCGGGCAGAGCGAACCAATGCATAGGCATCCCACAGATCCCGTCCCGTGTAGGAGTGAGTCGCGAGCCCGGCCAGATGGGCGTCCGCATTGACCGCCACGGAAACCGGTACGACAGCAAACAGATCCTTGTCAGACGAGGAATCGCCGTACGCCACGCAGTCCGCCCGAACCACTCCGAACTCCTCGCAGAGCCGGTCCGCGATGGTCACCTTGGCTGCTGAGCTGAGCACCCCGGACGGATCGACCGGTTCGGTGAACGGCAGGGCCGGGAAGCGGGATCCGTGAGCCGCGTGAGCGCCCCAGTCGAGAAGGCGTTCCACGAAGAAGGACGGCGAGAGCGACACCACCGCGGAGTATTCGCCCGCGCTTCTGATCTCTGCCCAGACCTCACGGATGCGGGCCAGCCAGGGAGCCGCCTCGAATGCGGCGCTGACATCCGCCTCGGTCAGCTCTGTCCACAGGTCGTACACCTGGGCCGCGTACTCCGGCGGACCGATCCGTCCCTCGGCGATGGCCCGGTCCAGCGCCACGGTCTCCGCTTCCAGGCCCAACTGGCGGGAAATCTCCACCGGTGCCGTACTGCCGTGCAGCAACGTGCCATCGAGATCGAAGAGATGAAGTCTCGGCATGGCCTGAGGCTAACCGCCTGCCCACGTTTCACGTGAAACACGTCCCGCTGTCCGTGTGCTGTGCATATGGCTACGGCATGGCCAAAAGCACGTGTGTCTACGCCGAAACGGGTGGACGCCGGGGCCGCCGGTCGGACAGCCTGACCTGCGTGTCGACTCCTTCCCTTGCCGCTCTGCCCATCCGCCGTCTGACGCTTCGCGATCTCACCGCCTGCGCCGACTTGTCCGAGGACCGGGGGTGGCCACGCGAGGAGCACAAGTGGGGATTCCTTCTCGCGGCCGGAAAGGGCTTCGGCATCGACGACCCTCAAGGGGGGCTTGTCGCCGTATGCGTCGTCACGGAGTACGGCTCGTGGGGGCGCCCGGATCTTCGTGCCATCGGCATGGTTCTGGTGGCCGAACGCCATGCCCGCCAAGGTGTCGGACGCCGTTTGATGCGCCATGTCGTCTCGACCATGGGGACCACTCCGCTCACCCTGCACGCCACACCCAACGGCCTTCCCCTGTACGAAGAACTGGGCTTCAAGGTGACGGGCCGGGCGGAGATGTTGTGCGGCCACTTCACTCCGGGCGGTCCGGAGACCGGCCTGCTCACCCGCGCCGCTACCGCGGAGGACCTTCCCTCGATCCTGCGGCTCGACGAGGAGGTGTTCGGCGTCGACCGCACTCCCCTGATCACCCGGCTGCCCGCCTTCGCCGACCAGTTGCGGGTGGCCGAACAGGACGGCCGGATCATCGGCTACGCGGCCGCATGGCCCAACATGGACACCCATGTCATCGGTCCACTGATCGCCCGGGACACGGAGACTGCCCAGGCCCTCATCAGCTCGCTGGCCGCCCATACAGACCGTCCGCTGCGCACCGACATCGACACGCGCCATGAGGAACTGCGGACCTGGGCGAAGGCACGGGGGCTGGCCTCCGTGGCTTTCAACGCGGTGATGACCTACGGCATCACGGATCTCCCGGGGGACTGGACCCGGCGGTTCGCGCCACTGACGGTGGCCGCTGGCTGACCGTCGTACGACGAGCGCCGGCCCTGCCGCGTCATGCGGCCAGGCCGGCGTTGTCCCTACCGGATGGGGTGATCAGGCGAGCGCCTGCACGGCCACGGTGGCGAAGCCGTGGTCCTGCTCGGGCGCGCCCCCGCCGACGCCGATCGCGCCGATCAGCCTGCCGTCCCGGTGGACGGGCACTCCGCCCGCGATGAACAGCAGGGGCCGGTCGAGGGCCGTGGGCAGTGTGTGGAAGAGGCCACCCGGCTGGACGGCGTCGACCAGATCGGCGGTGGGAGCGTTCAGCTGCAGGGCCGTGTAGGCCTTGCGGGTGCTGGTCTCACCGGAGATCAGCACGGCCCGGTCGTCCCGGCGAAAGGCGAGCAGATGGCCGCCGGCGTCCAGGACGGTGATGCTGACGGTGACCTCGGCGTCCTCGGCCGCGCGGCGGGCCGTGGCGACGAGTAGCTCGGCGTCCTCGATGGACAGCGGGGCGACGGCGGTGGTGCTCATGGAGATTCTCTCCTCGGTGGTGCTGAAATCGGGGTGCCTGCCGTGCCGGAGATGCGACCCGGCACGGAGATCTGTGAGATACGGCTGGTGCGCCGCCCTGTGGTCCGAGCGATTCAGTGGTGGACCGGGGTCTGCCGTTTGGCGGGCGCACCGGAGGTGACGACGGTGCTGCGGGCGTCGTCATGGCGCTCCAGGGCCGCCGAGAAGACGGCGAGGACCAGCGCGGCCGCGGCGAGGGCGGCGCCGACCCAGTTGGGGGCGGTGTAGCCGTAGCCGGCCGCGATCACGATGCCGCCGAGCCAGGCGGAGAGCGCGTTGCCAAGGTTGAAGGCGCCGATGTTCACGGCCGACGCGAGCGTCGGAGCACCGTGCGCCTGATCGAGCACGCGCTTCTGCAGCGGCGGTACGGTCGCGAAGCCCAAGGCGCCGATCAGGGCGATGGTGACGGCCGCCGCGATCTTGTTGTGGGCCGTGAGCGTGAAGAGGGCCAGGACGACGGCCAGGGCACCCAGGGAGACGTACAGCATCGGCATCAGGGCGCGGTCGGCGAACTTGCCGCCGATGAGGTTGCCGCCGACCATGCCGAGGCCGAACAGGACCAGCAGCCAGGTGACCGAGCCGTCGGCGAAGCCCGCGATGTGGGTCATCATCGGCGCGATGTAGGTGATGGCCGCGAAGACGCCGCCGAAGCCGAGGACGGTCATCGCCATGGCGAGCAGGACCTGGGCGTTCTTGAAAGCGGCCAGCTCGTGCCGCAGATGGACCCCCTCGGGCCGCGGCATCTCGGGCACCAGCTTGGCGACACCGGCGAGGCCGATGACCCCGAGGCCCGCGACGATACCGAACGTGATGCGCCAGCCGACGTGCTGGCCGATGAGCGTGCCCAGCGGGACACCGACGACATTGGCGACGGTCAGGCCGGTGAACATCATGGCGATGGCACCGGCCTTCTTGTGGGGCGCCACCAGCTCGGCCGCGACGACCGAGCCGATGCCGAAGAAGGCGCCGTGCGCGAGCGAGGCCACCACGCGTCCGATCAGCATGACCGCGAAGGAGGGGGCCAACGCGGAGAGCAGGTTTCCGGCAATGAAGAGGCCCATCAGCAGCATCAGCATGCGCTTGCGGGAGACCTTCGTGCCGAGCACGGTCATCAGCGGCGCGCCGATGACCACGCCGAGCGCGTAGCCCGTCACCAGCAGACCCGCCGTGGGGATCGAGACCCCGAAATCGCCCGCGACCTGGGGCAGCAAACCCATGATCACGAACTCGGTCGTTCCGATTCCGAAGGCCCCGATCGCGAGGGCCAGAAGCGCGAGAGGCATGGAGGGGTACACCTTCCCAGAAGATTGCAGAAGCACTTTGCCTGCGTCCACATTAATTGCAGACGCGGGTTAATGGCAACCGCACACTATTGCGATCCTGCTCTACTCTTGATGCAGCCACTCCGGGACGGAGGAAAACGCCAATGACAGCGACGGACCCCGCGCTCACCGCCCTCGCGCAGGGCTGGTGCGCCCTCTCTGCGCTGCACGGCAGGATCGAGGCGCACATCGAGCGCGCCCTGCAGGGGAAGCACGAGCTGAGCGTGCGGGAGTACTCGCTGCTCGATGTGCTGAGCCGCCAGCACGACGGCGAGGGCGGCCATCTGCAGATGAAGCAGGTCGCCGATGCGGTCGTCCTCAGCCAGAGCGCCACCACGCGCCTGGTGACCCGGCTGGAGGACCGCGGCCTGCTGGAGCGCTATCTCTGCCCCACCGACCGGCGCGGCATCTACACCAACGTCACCGAGACGGGCCTGCGGCTGCTCGAAGAGGCACGACCCACCAATGACGCCGCCCTGCGCGAGGCCCTGGACGAAGCCTCCAGAAACCCCGAACTGGCGCCGCTCGTAAGGGTTGTGGAGTCTCTGAACATACCTGCATAGGGTGCGGGTATGGGAGATCTTGAAATACGGCCTGCGACCACCGAGGACCTTCCGGCCATCGTCGCGATGCTCGCCGACGATCCACTGGGTGCTCAGCGCGAGTCCCTCGACGACATGACGCCCTACCGGACCGCGCTGGAACGCCTGGACGCCGATCCGAACCAGCACCTCGTCGTCGCGGTCCGCGAAGACCGCGTGATCGGAACCCTCCAGCTCACGATCATTCCCGGGCTCTCCCACCAGGGAGCGACCCGCGCCCTGATCGAGGCCGTGCGCATCCACGCCGACGAACGGGGCAGCGGTCTGGGCAGCCTGCTGATCGAGTGGGCGATCGACACCTCCCGCCACCTGGACTGCCGGATGGTCCAGCTGACGTCCGACAAGTCGCGCACCGACGCCCATCGCTTCTACGAACGGCTCGGATTCAGCGCCTCACACGAGGGCTTCAAACTGCGCCTCTGAGCGCAGCGGGGCCACAACACGACGGGGGTGTGTTTCACGTGAAACACACCCCCGCTGCCCAGGGCCTAGCGAATGCCCCGCCATCCCTCCGGGTCCACTCCACCAGGGATCGCGGACGCGGGGTCGTACGGCTGGCGTGTGAACACGAACGAGCCGAGGTCGAGATGGCCCACGGTCCCGTCCGGGCGTCGCACGGGCCGCAGCAGCTCCCCGGCGAAGTATCCCTCCAGGCCGGTCCAGGTGCCGTCACCGTTCGAGCGGAGGCGGGTGCGACGGCCGGCGCCGGTCAGCGGGCCCAGCGCGAGAAGGCCGTCTGCGGTCACCCGCAGGCCGAAGGCGTTGGTCCCCCAGTACCACTGCCCCGCCAGCTCCAGGACCGCCGGATCGACCTCGCGCAGCGGCCGCCAGGGCTCCGGGATCCGCGGCTCCGCCTCGGCGACGATCCGCACCAGGTCGGCGCCCACCGCTCCCAACAGCGGTCCACTGGTGCAGTTGGCAAGCACCACCGCGGCCACATCGTCGTCCACGCTGATACTGAGGTTCGCCAGGAAACCCGGCAGTGAACCGGAGTGCCCGACCAGAAGTCGGCCGTCCCGGCGCTGGATCTGCAGACCGAGGCCGTATGTGGCCCCGTCCAGCACATCCGCCGCCTCTGCCGGCGCGGCCGGTGTGCGCATCTCCCGTACCGACTCCGCGCTGAGTACCTGGTCGTCCCCCGCGACCAGAAACGCCGCGAAGCGCGCCAGGTCCCCCGTGGTCGACCACAACTGGCCGGCCGGTGCCATCCTGCCCAGGTCCTCCAGCGGCTCCGGCAGCATGGCGTCCGCCCACGGGTGCACGGCCCATCCACCGGCGTGCGGGGCCTGTGGCTGCGTGCTTGTACGGTGCAGGCCGAGCGGGTCGAGGATCTCATCGCGCAGCACCTCCTCCCAGGAAGCGCCCCGCACCTCCTCCACCAGCGCGCCGAGCACCGTGTAGCCGGGGTTGGAGTAGTGATGCCGGCGGCCGACGGGGTGCAGGAGGGGATGTTCGCCGAGCACATCGCTCAGCTCGGGGCGGAGGGTTCCGGGAGTCCGCTCCCACCAGGGCGCGGGCGACTCGGCCGCCAACCCTGCCGTGTGCGCGAGCAGTTCGGCGATCGTCGCCTCGCCCGCGCCGGTGCCCGGCAGATGCTTCTCCAGCGGATCACCGAGGTCGAGCAGGCCCTCGTCGCGCAGCCGCATCACCAGGACGGCGGTGAAGGTCTTGGTGATGGACCCGATCCGGTATTGCACGGTCTCGTCCGGCCCGTGCCCGTCCACCGAAGTCCGCGTCCCGTGCCACACGGCCCGCCCGCCCCGCACGACGGACGCGACCAACGACGGCGCCCGGCCTTCGGCCTGTGCGACGGCGATCCGGTGGAGCAGGGCCCGTCGGGTCGTGGGGAGCAGCTCTTCCTGAGGTGTCGTCATGGGCCCAGTCCATCGGGTCACGCGACGGCCGTCGAGTTCATTTCACGGACACCATCCGGTGAAGCGCGCCCCACTCGGACCGGAAGGGGAGACCACGCCAACGGTGTAGGGTCTCGCGGCTCATGTCGGACGTCGGCCGCCTGCCCTGCGAGTCCGCCCACTGTCTCATGTCGTGTCGGACGCTCGGCGTCTCAGCCCCGTGTCGGGGAACCGAGGGCGTCGCCGGCCGACGGCTGCGGCGTGGCCCGCTGAACTGCGGTGTCTCACCGCGATGTCGGATCCGACTTCCATCCGACATCGACCGTGAGATTCCGACACGGGAAATGAGCTCCCACAAACGGGTCGATCAGGTCTGGGCCATGTCCACAAAGCGGGAGTAGTGGCCCTGGAAGGCGACCGTGATCGTGGCTGTGGGGCCGTTTCGGTGCTTGGCCACGATCAGGTCAGCCTCGCCCGCGCGCGGGGACTCCTTCTCGTAGGCGTCCTCGCGGTGCAGCAGGATGACCATGTCGGCGTCCTGCTCGATGGAGCCCGACTCACGCAGGTCGGAGACCATGGGCTTCTTGTCGGTGCGCTGCTCGGGGCCACGGTTGAGCTGGGAGAGCGCGATGACCGGGAGCTCCAGCTCCTTGGCGAGCAGCTTGAGGTTACGGGACATGTCCGAGACCTCCTGCTGACGGCTCTCGGCGCGCTTGGAGCCACCCGACTGCATCAGCTGGAGGTAGTCGATCACCACCAGCTTCAGGTCGTTGCGCTGCTTCAGACGCCGGCACTTGGCGCGGATCTCCATCATCGACAGGTTGGGAGAGTCGTCGATATAGAGCGGTGCGGCCGAGACGTCCGGCATGCGGCGGGCAAGCCTGGTCCAGTCCTCGTCAGTCATCGTGCCGGACCGCATGTGGTGCAGGGCGACCCGGGCCTCGGCGGACAGCAGACGCATCGCGATCTCGTTGCGGCCCATTTCGAGCGAGAAGATGACGCTGGGAAGGTTGTTCTTGATCGAGGCGGCTCGCGCGAAGTCCAGCGCGAGCGTCGACTTACCCATGGCAGGCCGGGCGGCGATGACGATCATCTGGCCCGGGTGCAGGCCGTTCGTCAGCGAGTCGAAGTCGGTGAAGCCGGTCGGCACACCGGTCATCTCGCCGCTGCGCGAGCCGATCGCCTCGATCTCGTCGAGGGCGCCTTCCATGATGTCGCCGAGCGGCAGATAGTCTTCGCTAGTGCGCTGCTCGGTGACGGCGTAGATCTCGGCCTGCGCGCGGTTGACGATCTCGTCCACATCGCCGTCGGCCGCGTATCCCATCTGCGTGATGCGCGTACCGGCTTCGACCAGGCGGCGCAGCACCGCCCGCTCATGGACGATCTCCGCGTAGTACTCGGCGTTGGCCGCCGTCGGCACGGTCTGGACGAGGCTGTGCAGATACGCGGCCCCGCCGACCTTGTTGATCTCGCCGCGCTTGGTGAGTTCGGCGGCGATGGTGATCGGGTCGGCCGGCTCGCCCTTGGCGTAGACGTCCAGGATCGCCTGGTAGATCGTCTCGTGCGCGGGCTTGTAGAAGTCGTGGCCCTTGAGGATCTCGACGACGTCGGCGATGGCGTCCTTGGACAGCAGCATGCCGCCCAGCACCGACTGCTCGGCATCCAGGTCCTGCGGTGGCACCCGCTCGAAGGAAGAACCCCCACCGTCCCAGGAGCCGTTCTCCCGGCCCCGGTCGTGTTGTTCGTCACGACCCCGGCCGCTGTCACCGCGTCGGCGGGAGGCCGGCAGACGATCACTGGGTCCGGCATCGGCCCACGGATCGTCCAAGGGCTCGGAAATGCTCACCGAGCCACCTCCTCCCGTCCGCACAGCGGACCTCGCCGTGTCCTCTTTTGTACGGCACGACACTGACAACTGAGAGGCCCAACTCCGGTTCCGACGCGTCGGATTTGTGCCGGTTCCAGGGCCGGAACCAGGACGCTGTCCAAGGCCGAGGGGAGGAGCGGGCGCCGGACCACGGTAGGCCCCTCGGCACCGTCAGCCAATCTGGTTATCCACAGGCCATGTGGACGACGGCCCGGATGCTGTGGAGAACTCGCCGAAACCTGTGCACGACCCGGTGGACAGCTCTGTGAACAAGCCCTCGATCACACGCCACAGACCGCCCCGACCTGCACTTTTACCGTCCACCGGCTGTGCAGAAGAAAAACTTTCCCAGTCGGACCAAGATCGCTTCGAACGCTGCGCGAAAGGATACAGTCCCGCAGGCAAAGTAATGGTCAGTAGCCATTTGCATCACTTACCTGTGGACGATTAGATTAATGCTCATGACACAGGCTCCCGCGATACCCGAGGCCACCCGCCGGCGGCACGACAGAGAGATCGTCGCGCTGGCCGTCCCGGCCTTCGGCGCCCTCGTCGCCGAGCCACTCTTCGTCATGGCCGACAGTGCCATCGTCGGCCACCTCGGGACCGCGCAGCTCGCCGGACTCGGCGTCGCCTCCGCCCTCCTCACCACCGCGGTGAGCGTCTTCGCCTTTCTCGCCTACGCCACCACCGCCGCAGTGTCCCGACGCGTCGGCGCCGGCGATCCGCGGGCGGCCATTCGCCAGGGCATGGACGGCATCTGGCTGGCACTGCTGCTCGGTATCGGCGTGATCGCCGTCCTCCTTCCCCTGGCCCCCGGCATCGTGGACCTCTTCGGAGCCTCCACGACCGCGGCTCCCTATGCCACGACCTATCTGCGCATCTCCGCACTGGGTATCCCGGCCATGCTCATCGTTCTCGCCGCCACGGGAGTGCTCCGTGGGCTGCAGGACACGAGGACCCCGCTCTACGTCGCCATCGCAGGCTTCGTCGCCAATGGCGCCCTCAACGCGGGACTCGTCTACGGCGCCGGGCTCGGCATCGCCGGTTCGGCCTGGGGCACGGTCATCGCGCAGTGTGGCATGGCAGCCGTCTATCTGGCCGTGGTCGTACGCGGGGCCCGTCGGCACCGGGCTTCCCTCCGCCCGGACGCCGCCCGGATCCGGGCCTCGGCTCAGGCAGGCGTTCCGCTCCTGGTCCGTACGCTGTCACTGCGGGCGATCCTGATGATCGCCACGGCCGTCGCGGCGCATCTGGGCGACGCCGACATCGCCGCCCATCAGATCGTCCTGTCCCTGTGGAACCTGCTGGCCTTCGCGCTCGACGCGATAGCGATCGCGGGACAGGCCATCATCGGCCGCCATCTCGGCGCGAACGACCCGCAAGGAGCGCGTGAGGCGTGCCGCCGCATGGTTCAGTGGGGCGTCGCGACCGGTGTGGTCCTCGGCCTGCTCGTGGTGGCCGCCCGGCCGCTCTTCCTTCCGCTGTTCACCAGTGACTCCGTGGTCAAGGATGCGGCGTTGCCCGCCCTGCTGATGGTGGCGCTCTCGCAACCCGTCTGCGGGATCGTCTTCGTGCTGGACGGAGTCCTGATGGGTGCCGGCGACGGGCCCTACCTGGCCGTGGCCATGGTCGTCACCCTCGCCGTGTTCGCTCCCGTCGCCCTGCTCGTCCCCACGCTCGGCGGCGGGCTCACCGCCCTGTGGGCCGCCATGACACTGATGATGACCATCCGCATGCTGACCCTGTGGCTACGCACCCGCTCAGGCCGCTGGATCGTCACGGGCGCGACCCGCTGACCGCTCACCGTTTCACGTGAAACATGGTCCGGTGGTCGCTCCGGCCATGAGAAAGGGGCCGCACCCTCGTACGGGTGCGGCCCCTTTCACTGGCTCACACGAGCGCAGCGATCACGCAGCGATCAGCCCGCGACGACCTCGATGTTGACCTTGGCGGCAACCTCGGGGTGCAGACGCACGGACGTCTCGTGGGCGCCCAGGGTCTTGATCGGAGCGGACAGCTCGATGCGGCGCTTGTCGACCTCGGGGCCACCGGAAGCCTTGATCGCGGACGCGACGTCGGCCGGGGTGACAGAACCGAAGAGACGGCCGGAGTCGCCGGAGCGGACGGCCAGACGGACCTTCACGCCCTCGAGCTGGGCCTTGATCTGGGTGGCCTGCTCGATGGTCTGGATCTCGTGGATCTTGCGAGCGCGACGGATCTGCTCGACGTCCTTCTCGCCGCCCTTGGTCCAGCGGATAGCGAAGTTCCGCGGGATCAGGTAGTTGCGAGCGTAACCGTCCTTGACGTCGACGACGTCGCCCGCGGCACCGAGGCCGGAGACCTCGTGGGTGAGGATGATCTTCATTAGTCGGTCACCCTTCCCTTATCGCGCGGTGGACGTGTAAGGCAGCAGCGCCATCTCACGGCTGTTCTTCACGGCCGTGGCGACGTCACGCTGGTGCTGCGTGCAGTTGCCGGTCACGCGGCGGGCACGGATCTTGCCGCGGTCGGAAATGAACTTCCGCAGCATGTTCGTGTCCTTGTAGTCCACGTACGTGACCTTGTCCTTGCAGAAAGCGCAGACCTTCTTCTTCGGCTTGCGCACAGGCGGCTTCGCCATGGTGTTTCTCCTGTGTGATCAAGAAGTTGGGGTACGGCCCGCCTCCGGTCCGAGGACCTAGAAGGGGGGCTCGTCCGAGTAGCCGCCGCCAGCGCCGCCGGAGTTTCCACCCCAGCCGCCGCCACCGCCGCCCTGGTTGCCACCGGCGGGAGCGCCGGTCGCCCACGGGTCGTCGGCCGGAGCGCC
The DNA here is from genome assembly GCF_040680235.1 of Streptomyces sp. NPDC052101. Classification (NCBI taxonomy): domain Bacteria; kingdom Bacillati; phylum Actinomycetota; class Actinomycetes; order Kitasatosporales; family Streptomycetaceae; genus Streptomyces; species Streptomyces sp. NPDC052101. The sequence continues at coordinate 661,555 of NZ_JBFAWH010000002.1, read as the reverse complement.
GCCGCCCTGCTGGCCGCCACCGGGGCCTCCGCCCCAGCCGCCGCCACCCTGGTTGGCACCGCCGCCGTAACCGCCCTGGCCACCGCGAGCGCCACCGGCGGTCTTGGTGACCTTGGCCGTGGCGTTGCGCAGGCTGGGGCCGACTTCCTCGACGTCCAGCTCGTAGACCGTGCGCTTGACGCCCTCACGGTCCTCGTAGGACCGCTGCTTCAGCCGGCCCTGCACGATGACGCGCATGCCTCGCTGGAGCGACTCGGCGACGTTCTCCGCCGCCTGACGCCAGACCGAGCAGGTCAGGAACAGGCTCTCGCCGTCCTTCCACTCGTTCGTCTGACGATCGAAGGTGCGGGGGGTGGACGCGACACGGAACTTCGCGACCGCGGCACCGGAAGGGGTGAAGCGCAGCTCGGGGTCATCGACAAGATTGCCGATGACCGTGATGACGGTCTCGCCTGCCATGGGGAACCTCTCGGCGGGTTTGCTGCTGGCTGCTTGTGCTGCTACTCGAATCCCGAGATCAGCTGAGCGGAAAAGCTCAGTGGGTCTCGGGGCGGAGGACCTTGGTCCGGAGGACCGACTCGTTCAGGTTCATCTGGCGGTCGAGCTCCTTGACGACCGCAGGCTCGGCCTGCAGGTCGATGACCGAGTAGATGCCCTCGGGCTTCTTCTTGATCTCGTACGCGAGACGACGACGGCCCCAGGTGTCGACCTTCTCCACCTTTCCGTTGCCCTCGCGGACGACGGAGAGGAAGTTCTCGATCAGCGGGGAGACAGCGCGCTCCTCGAGATCGGGGTCGAGGATGACCATCACCTCGTAGTGACGCATGTGGAACCCACCTCCTTTGGACTCAGCGGCCACGGTCGTTCCGTGGCAGGAGGGTTGTGATGCGTACGCAACGGTATCGGCCACCACTGACAATCGGGGGTCCCAAAGGGTTCCCGCAGTGATACCTGGGCAGGCTTGGGCAGACACCGGTGCAGACGGTACAGACTACCCGCACACCCGCTTCCGGTTGAAATCCGGCCGGGAAGGCCGCCAATCTGTACACGACGGGTGTGCGCGGCGCTACGATGCGCCGCTTTCCGCAGGAGGTGCCCATGGCACAGGCATTGCATCCCAACACCGCCGGTTCCCTCTTCGCCACGGACGGCAAGCCCCATCCCCTTCAGGACAGCCTGATGGCGGCCACTTTCGTCCTCGGCGTGCTGTCCTTCATCACGTCCTTCTTCCACGGCCTCCACCTGCTGACCTCGTGGACAGGCCTGGTGGGGCTTGGCGTCGGCATCTACGGACAGTGGATCTCGGTGACCACGCGACAGCGCTTCGGTCTGATCCTGGGTCTCGGCGCCGCCGGGGTCGGTTTCCTGATCGGCATGGCACACGGCGGACTGTTCGGCGGACTCATCGGCCGCTGACCGACGGCGTCCGCGCGACGTCCTTTCGAACCCACGAACCGCCCCGGTCGCCCACCCGGCCGGGGTTAAGGCCCGTACGCCCAGTCGGGGCGCTCGCACGGCGCAGTAGGCTTCGGCGCGAGAGCCGGAGCCCCTGTACCCATGGGGACACACCAGCCCGAGGAGCGCCCCGACATGAGCCTGACCCTGAGGACCATCAGCCGCGAGCAGCATCTGGCCTACATCCAGAGCCTGCCGTCGGCGAGCCACATGCAGGTCCCGGCCTGGGCCGATGTGAAGGCGGAGTGGCGCTCGGAGAACCTCGGCTGGTTCGACGACCGCACCGGCGAGCTGGTCGGTGCGGGCATGGTCCTCTACCGCCAGCTGCCCAAGATCAAGCGCTACCTGGCCTATCTTCCCGAGGGCCCGGTCATCAACTGGTTCGCGCCGAATCTGGACGACTGGATCCAGCCGATGCTGGCGCACCTGAAGCAGCAGGGCGCCTTCTCCGTGAAGATGGGCCCGCCGGTGATCATCCGGCGCTGGAACGCTGAGACGATCAAGAAGGGCATCCAGGACCAGGACGTCAAGCGCCTGCGTGACCTGGAGGCCGACTTCATCGAGCCGCGCGCCTTCGAGGTGGCGGACAAGCTGCGCCGTATGGGCTGGCAGCAGGGCGAGGACGGCGGTGCTGGCTTCGGCGACGTCCAGCCGCGCTACGTCTACCAGGTGCCGCTGGCGAACCGTTCCTTGGAAGAGGTCCACAAGAACTTCAACCAGCTGTGGCGCCGCAACATCAAGAAGGCCGAGAAGGCCGGCGTCGAGGTCGTCCAGGGTGGCTACCAGGACCTGGCCGAGTGGCAGCGGCTGTACGAGATCACGGCTGTGCGCGACCACTTCCGGCCCCGTCCGCTGTCGTACTTCCAGCGCATGTGGACGGCCCTCAACACCGAGGACCCGAACCGGATGCGGCTGTACTTCGCCCGCCACAACGGCGTGAACCTCTCCGCGGCGACGATGCTGATCGTCGGCGGGCACGTCTGGTACTCCTACGGGGCCTCCGACAACATCGGCCGAGAGGTCCGGCCCTCAAACGCGATGCAGTGGCGGATGCTGCGCGACGCGTACGCGCTCGGCGCCACCGTCTACGACCTGCGCGGCATCTCCGACTCACTGGACGAGACGGACCACCTCTTCGGCCTGATCCAGTTCAAGGTCGGCACCGGCGGTCAGGCCGCCGAGTACCTCGGCGAGTGGGACTTCCCGCTGAACAAGCTGCTCCACAAGGCACTCGACATCTACATGTCGCGCCGCTGAACCGCGGGCGTTTGATTCCATAGGCTTCACAGCTTTCACCTCTCTGATACACCGCAGCCACGAGAAAGGTTCCGGGTCCGGCCATGGCGCTCACGCTTTACGTCGACACCGCGCGCTGGCGGGCGCACCACAAGCACGTGCAGGAGCAGTTCCCGGGTCTCGTCCCGGTCTGCAAGGGCAACGGCTACGGCTTCGGGCACGAACGGCTGGCGGAGGAGGCCACGCGGCTGGGCGCGGACCTGCTCGCGGTCGGCACGACGTACGAGGCCGCGCGCATCAAGGACTTCTTCGGCGGTGACCTGCTGGTGCTGACGCCGTACCGGCGCGGCGAGGAGCCCGTGCCGCTGCCCGACCGGGTGGTGCGCTCGGTGTCATCGGTCGACGGCGTGTACGGCCTGGTCGGCGCGCGTGTCGTCATCGAGGTGATGTCCTCGATGAAGCGCCACGGCATCAGCGAGCAGGACCTGCCCCAACTGCACCAGGCCATTGAGAACGTCCGGCTGGAGGGCTTCGCCATCCATCTGCCGCTGGACCGCACCGACGGCTCGGACGCCGTCGAGGAGGTCATCGGCTGGATGGACCGGCTGCGCGCGGCCCGGCTGCCGCTGCACACGATGTTCGTCAGCCACCTGAAGGCCGATGAACTCGCCCGCCTCCAGCAGCAGTTCCCGCAGACCCTGTTCCGCGCCCGCATCGGTACGCGGCTGTGGCTGGGGGACCACGAGGCCACCGAGTACCGCGGTGCCGTTCTGGACGTCACGCGCGTGTCCAAGGGCGACCGGTTCGGCTACCGGCAGCAGAAGGCGGCCTCCGACGGCTATCTGGTGGTCGCGGCGGGCGGAACGTCCCACGGGGTGGGCCTGGAGGCCCCCAAGGCCCTGCACGGCGTCATGCCACGCGCCAAGGGCGTCGCACGGGCCGGCCTCGCCACGGTCAACCGGAACCTTTCTCCGTTCGTCTGGGGCGGAAAGCAGCGCTGGTTCGCCGAGCCGCCGCACATGCAGGTGTCGATCCTGTTCGTCCCGTCGGACGCCTCGGAGCCGAAGGTCGGCGACGAGCTGGTGGCCCATCTGCGGCACACCACCACGCAGTTCGACCGGCTCGTGGACCGCTGAGCCCGTCCCAGGACAGCGAGAAGGCCGTACACGCATCGCTCGTGTACGGCCTTCTTCATGGCCTCCTGCAGGCGCGTTCGCTCAGAGCGAACGGCTCTCGGGGGAGGGCGGAAGCGACCTGCCCCAGTCCACCTGCGGCCCTTCGAGATGGGCGGCGTGCCTCGGCGGGTGGGCTGCCGCGCCGAGCACGAAGACGTCCGGCGCGCCGTCGAGCACCCCGCCCGAGGGATCGTCGTCGCCCGACCGGCGCACCACGTCCCGCTCCGGCATGAGGATGTCCCGTACGACGACGACACACAGGTACAGCGTGCCCACCAGGTGCAGCACGATGGCCCACTGATAGCCGTGCGTCGGCAGGCCCTTGTGGGCATCTCCGCTGGTTGTGTAGGCGAGGTACATCCAGATGCCCAGGAAGTACGCCACCTCGCACGCCTGCCAGATCAGGAAGTCCCGCCACTTGGGCCGGGCGAGTACCGCGAGCGGCACCAGCCACAGCACGTACTGCGGGGAGTAGACCTTGTTGGTGAGGATGAAGGCCGCCACCACCAGGAAGGCCAGCTGGGCGAAGCGCGGCCGGCGCGGCGCGGTGAACGTCAGCACGGCGATACCGAGGATGCACAGCACCACCAGCACCAGGGCGGCGGTGTTCACGAAACCAGTGCTGGGCGGGTTGCTGGAGTTCTGCGCCCAGATCAACCAGAACGAGCCGAAGTCAACGCCCCGTTCCTGGCTGAACGTGTAGAACTTCGACCAGCCCTGGAAGGCGAAGAGCATCACCGGTGCGTTCACCAGGACCCAGGCGATCGCCGTGGCACCCACGGCCTGGGCGTACTCCCGCCACTTGCCCGCCCGCCAGCACAGCACGAGCAGCGGGGCCAGCAGGAACGCGGGATAGAGCTTGGCGGCCGTGGCGAGACCCAGGAGGACGCCGAAGGCGACGGGACGGCTCCGGGACCACATCAGCATCGCGGCGGCCGTGAGCGCCACCGCCAGCAGGTCCCAGTTGATGGTCGCCGTGAGCACGAAGGCGGGCGCCAGGGCGACCAGCAGGCCGTCCCAGGGGCGCCGGCGGTGGGTGCGGGCCGCGCAGACGGCGATGACCGCCGCGCACACCATCAGCATTCCGGCATTGACGAACCAGTACCACTGCTCCTGGTGCTGGATGGTGCCGCTGTGCGGGGTCATCCAGGACGCCACCTCCATGAACACGCCGGTCAGCACCGGGTATTCGAGGTAGCCCATGCCACCGGACATGTCGTCGGGGAGCTTGTCGAAGTACGGCACGAGATGGTCGGCGAATCCGCGGCCCTGGTAGAGGTGCGGGATGTCCGAGTAGCAGGCGTGGGTGTACTGGCTGCTCGCACCGAAGAACCAGGCGCTGTTGTAGCAGGGCGCCTTCTGGACCAGGCCGAGGGCGAACATACCGATCGCCACGAGCAGGACGACCCGGACTGGGGTCCACCAGGAGGTGCCTGGCAGGGCGCGCCGCCCGAGCGGACCCCCGATCAGCTCACTGCCGGCCCGGGCGATCTCGTCCTCACTGGTCGGCCGCACCGGTTCTGCCGTGGCGGGCCGCACGGGCTCGGGCTCGTGCATGCTCGCGGGCGTCATCTCTGCACTGGGCATGGGACACATCCTGCCGTACCTGCCTAGGAGAACACCGAGGGCCGCCGCACCTCGTAAGGTACGGCGGCCCGTGTTTCACGTGAAACACCCGCGGTGGGTGAAATGACGCCAACCGGTCAGGACCGGCGGCTAACCATTCTGACCTGCGAAGATGCCTCCATTGCCGTTGCCACGGGTGTTGCCGGGGCCGGTTGTATCCGTGACGCTCGGCGTCGGAGTGGTGCCTCCGTCGGTGCCTCCCGTGTCCGTGCCGCCATTGCCATTGCCGTTGCAGGGGTTGCCCCAGCTCCACTGGCAGGTGTCGCTCGCCGACGGGGACGGAGACGGAGACGCCTGGCTGGGCGACGGGCTCGGCGAGTTGCTCGGCGTCGGGCTCGGCGTGATGCTGGGGGTCGGCTTCGGAGACGGGGCACCGGGCTCGTCCTGCACCTTGCCGATCTCGGTGGCGTCCGGGAAGCCGCTGTCGTTGTCGCCCTTCAGCGCGGCCTGCATGTACTCGGTCCACACGGACGTCGGGATGTCACCACCGTGGATCGACGGGACGCCGGCCGTGCCGTTCATGGACAGCAGCTCATGGTCCTTCGGGTTCTCGCGGAACATCGCCACCGAGGTGGACAGCTGCTGGGTGTAGCCGACGAACCAGGCCGACTTGTTGCTGTCGGTGGTACCGGTCTTGCCCGCTGCCGTACGGCCCAGGGCCTTGGCGTTCTGACCCGTACCGTTCTGGATGACGTTCTGCAGGACGTCCGTGACGTTGTTCGCCACATTGGCCGGCATCGCCGTGGTGATCTTCGGCTTGGTGAAGCCCGGCAGATCCTGGCCGTCCTTCTTCACCGAGGTCACGGAGTACGGGTCCGTGTGCTGGCCGGACGCCGCGAAGGTCGAGTACGCGTCGGCCATGCGGATCGCGCTCGGGGTCGAGGTACCGATGGCGAACGACGGGTTGAGCGTGGAGAAGCTGTCCTTGAGGATGCCGGACGCCTGGGCGACATCCCGGACGTGCGTCAGCCCCACATCCATGCCGAGCTGGACGAACGGCGTGTTGATGGACTGCTCCATTGCCTTGCGCAGCGTGATGTAGCCCCACTTGTAGTCGCTCTCGTTGCGCTGATAGAAGACCGAGTTGTCCTTCTTCAGAACCGTGCTGCCGTCCTGGTTGAGCACCTTGAGATGGTCGTTGCCGTTGTACTTGCTCAGCGGAGAGATGCCTTGCCCGTCGGACCTGTAGGTCCCGTACTGCATGGCCGCGGCGAGCACGAACGGCTTCCACGTCGAACCGACCGGGACACCGGAGGTGTCGGCGTTGTTCGTGAAGTGACCGTTCTCGTAGCCGTCACCGCCGTAGAGGGCGACGATCGCACCGTCCTTGGGCTTCACCGATGCCGCTCCGAACTGGACGTACTTGTCCAGGTCTCGGCGCTTTGGATCGATGCGGTCCTTCTGGATCTTCTTCACAGCCGCGGCCAGCTCGATGACGTTGGCCTTCTGGAAGGTCGTCTTGATCTGGTAGCCGCCCTGGTCGAACTGCGCCTCCGTGATGTCGGAGTGGGCGAGGACGTACTTCTTCGCCGTGTCCACCAGGTAGCTGATCTGGCCGGTCATGCCCCTGGTTGCCTTGCGGCCGTCGGGCACGGGGTACTTCGAGATGGCTTTCTGGTAGTCGGCGTCGCTGAGGTGGTGATCGTTGTGCATCTGCTCGAGGATCCACCTCGAGCGGTCCTGCGAGCGCTTCGTGTTGGCAGCCTGTGTCGCCGTGGGGTCGAGGTCCGCGTTGCCCGCCGGGTCGAAGTATGTGGGGCCCTTGAGCAGCGCCGCGAGAACCGAGCACTCACTCGGCGTGAGGTCCACCGCGTTCTTGCCGTAGTACGTCTGCGCCGCCGCCTGGATGCCGTACGCACCGCGGCCGAAGTACGAGGTGTTCAGGTAGCCCTGCAGAATCTGCTTCTTGTCGAGCTTCGTCCCCACCTTGATGGAGATGAACATCTCCTTGAACTTACGGGTGAGGGTCTGCTGCTGGCTCAGATAGGTGTTCTTCACATACTGCTGGGTGATCGTCGAGCCACCCTGGGTCTGGCCGCCCCGCGCCATGTTGAGCACGGCGCGCGCGATACCCATGGGGTCGACGCCCGAGTCCTGGTAGAAGCTCTTGTTCTCGGCCGAGATCACGGCCCACTGCATGGCATCGGGAATCTGGTCGATGCTGACGTTCTGCCGGTTGACGCCCGTGCCGGTGGCCACCATCTGTGTGCCGTCGGCCCAGTAGTAGACGTTGTTCTGGGACTTGGCCGCGTCGTTCTCGTTGGGGATCGAGACCATCGCGTAACTGACGCCGACCAGCGCCACCAGGCTGCCGACGAAGCCGATGAACAGCCCGGAGACGAGCTTCCAGGAGGGCACCCAGCGGCGCCAGCCGTACCGTCCTCCCCGGGGATAGTCGATGAATCGCTTCTTGACGGGCGCGGTCGGCACACGACCCCTGCCGCGCCCGGGACCGGTCGGGCCGCCCGGACCGCCGCGCCGGCCGCCCGGGCCCGCTTCGGCGCCTCTGCGGCGGCTGCCTCTCTGCGCCGCCCGGCGGGCCTCTGCACGGCTGCCGTAGGGACGCTCTTCACTTCCGGGACCGCTGGAGTCCGACCCATAGGAACTGGAGCCATAGGAGTCGGATGGGGACCCGGTGTCGCCTCGCGGTGCCGCACGGCGACCGGAGGACGAGCCGGACTGGCCGCGTCGGGCCGCGGCACGTCCGCCTCCCTGCGGCTGCGGCGGTTTGCGACGGTGCTCGCTCATCGAACGATTACTCCTCGGGCAGGCGCACCCGTGCGCGCCTGGAACGGCGGCTGATTTCCGGTCCCCCCGAAGTACGGATGTGGTCGGTTCTGCATTCACCCGTACTGCACCGGGGACGACGACGCCCCCCAGGCGTCACTTGGTTCCCGGTGGTCTGCATGCCGCACAGACTACGCACCGCCAAAACCTGCCGAGCCCTGAAGTTCACCCCAAAACAGGCAACCCGCACCGTATGAATCGGTGATGTGACCCCGTTCACCACCGCCCCTCTTGTCGCCTGCGGAAGGCCGTTCTATCGTCGTGATGTATCGAGTCGATACATCAGCGCGAGATAAAGACGCTGAGAAGCACTGTGAGACCCGCGGGAGCGACCAGCGGGACCGAGAGGAGGCGACGATGAGCCGACGTTCCGGCATCCTCGAGTTCGCCGTGCTCGGCCTGCTGCGCGAGTCCCCGATGCACGGCTATGAGCTGCGTAAACGGCTCAACACGTCCCTGGGTGTGTTCCGCGCGTTCAGCTACGGGACCCTCTACCCGTGCCTCAAGACGCTGGTCGCCAACGGCTGGTTGATCGAGGAACCGGGCAGCACTCACGAGGACGCCGCTCCCCTCGCCGGACGCCGAGCGAAGATCGTGTACCGATTGACGGCAGAAGGTAAGGAGCACTTCGAACAGCTGCTCTCGCAGACGGGCCCGGACGCGTACGAGGACGAGCACTTCGCCGCGCGCTTCGCCTTCTTCGGGCAGACGTCGCGCGATGTGCGGATGCGCGTGCTGGAGGGCCGGCGCAGCCGCCTGGAGGAGCGCCTGGAGAAGATGCGCGCCTCCCTGGCACGCACGCGGGAGCGCCTCGACGACTACACACTCGAGCTCCAGCGCCACGGGATGGAGTCCGTGGAGCGCGAAGTGCGCTGGCTGAACGAGCTCATCGAGAGCGAGCGGGCCGGGCGGGACCTGAGAGGTTCCGCATCCGGGGGCCCCGCTCAGCAGGACACCACATCTGGAGCGACGGGCGGCCTGCCCCGTGCCGGGGACACCCCCCGGACGGATACGCCCGACGACACCGCCACGTGAGTCCCACCAAGGGCCTCACTCGTACACACAGGGAGCAACCGGAATGGGTTCGGTTCGCGTAGCCATCGTCGGCGTGGGCAACTGCGCGGCATCGCTGGTGCAGGGAGTCGAGTACTACAAGGACGCCGACGCGGCGTCCAAGGTCCCCGGCCTGATGCACGTGCAGTTCGGTGACTACCACGTGCGCGACATCGAGTTCGTCGCCGCGTTCGACGTCGACGCCAAGAAGGTCGGCCTCGACCTCGCGGACGCGATCGGCGCCTCCGAGAACAACACCATCAAGATCTGCGACGTGCCCAGCACCGGTGTCACCGTCCAGCGCGGCCACACCCTCGACGGCCTCGGCAAGTACTACCGCCAGACCATCGAGGAGTCCGAGGCCGAGCCGGTCGACGTCGTCCAGATCCTGAAGGACAAGCAGGTCGACGTTCTCGTCTGCTACCTGCCGGTCGGCTCCGAGGACGCGGCGAAGTTCTACGCGCAGTGCGCCATCGACGCCAAGGTCGCCTTCGTCAACGCCCTCCCGGTCTTCATCGCCGGCACCAAGGAGTGGGCGGACAAGTTCACCGAGGCCGGTGTGCCGATCGTCGGTGACGACATCAAGTCCCAGGTCGGCGCGACGATCACGCACCGCGTGATGGCGAAGCTGTTCGAGGACCGCGGTGTCATCCTCGACCGTACGATGCAGCTGAACGTCGGCGGCAACATGGACTTCAAGAACATGCTCGAGCGCGAGCGCCTGGAGTCCAAGAAGATCTCCAAGACGCAGGCCGTCACCTCCCAGATCCCCGACCGGGACCTCGGCGAGAAGAACGTCCACATCGGCCCGTCCGACTACGTGGCCTGGCTCGACGACCGCAAGTGGGCCTACGTCCGCCTCGAGGGCCGCGCCTTCGGTGACGTCCCGCTGAACCTGGAGTACAAGCTCGAGGTCTGGGACTCCCCGAACTCCGCGGGTGTCATCATCGACGCCCTGCGCGCCGCGAAGATCGCCAAGGACCGCGGCGTCGGCGGCCCGATCCTGTCGGCGTCGTCCTACTTCATGAAGTCCCCGCCGGTTCAGTACTTCGACGACGAGGCCCGCGACAACGTCGAGAAGTTCATCCGCGGCGAGGTCGAGCGCTAGGCCGACACGGCTTAGCGCGCCGGCTCGACACGGCACGGCGCGCCGAGGCGCGCTGGACCGCTCGTACGAGAACGCTCCTGCCAGGGCTGTGAAGGTCCCCGGGTTCACCGACCCGGGGACCTTCCGCATATGTGAGGCTGTGCCCCATGCCCGTCGTCCGTGACCTGCGCATCCTGTTGCGCCTGCGGTACTTCCGACGCCTGCTGTCCATCCGCCTGCTGTCCCAGGGCGCCGACGGTGTGTACCAGATCGCGCTCGCCGCGTATGTCGTCTTCTCCCCGGAGAAGCAGACCTCGGCCACCGCCATCGCCTCGGCCATGGCCGTCCTGCTGCTCCCCTATTCACTGGTCGGCCCGTTCGCGGGCGTCCTGCTGGACCGCTGGCGGCGCCGGCAAGTCTTCCTCTACGGCAATCTGCTGCGTGCTCTGATGGCATCGGCGACGGCCGTGCTGATCATGGCCCAGGTCCCCGACTGGCTCTTCTACGTCTCCGCGCTGTGCGTCACCGCCGTCAACCGTTTCGTCCTCGCGGGCCTGTCCGCCGCGCTCCCGCGCGTGGTCGACGACGAGCGCCTCGTGATGGCCAACTCTCTCTCGCCGACCGCCGGGACACTCGCCGCGGCCGCGGGCGGCGGCCTCGCCTTCGTCGTACGGCTGGTGGCGGCGGACTCCGACGCCGCGGTGGTGCTGCTCGGCGCCCTCCTGTACCTGTGCGCGGCACTCGCGTCCCTGAGCCTCGCGCCCGGACAGCTGGGGCCGGACCCCGAGTTGGTACAGCCCCGCCTGACGGTGGCCCTCGCCGGAACCGCCCGCGACCTGGCGGCAGCCGTACGCCACCTCACCGGACCGCCACGCCGGGAAGCCGCCTGGGCGCTCGTCACGATGACGCTGATGCGGTTCTGCTACGGCGCCCTGCTGGTCATGCTGCTGATGCTGTGCCGCTACGCCTTCGCCTCGAACACAGACGCTGGACTGCGCCTGCTGGGGCTCGCGTTGGGCACGTCGGCCGCCGGCTTCTTCGCGGCGGCCGTGGTGACGCCCTGGGCCGCGGGACGGCTCGGTCCGGGACGCTGGATCGTCGTGTGCGCCGCGGCGGCCGCGATCCTGGAGCCGGCTCTCGGACTCCCGTTCGCCGTCGGCCCCATGCTGGTCGCGACCTTCGTTCTGGGCCTGACCACCCAGGGCGCGAAAATCGCGACCGACACGGTCGTGCAGTCCTCGGTGGACGACGGCTTCCGCGGGCGCGTCTTCTCCGTCTATGACGTCCTGTTCAACATCGCCTTCGTCGGTGCCGCCGCGGTGGCCGCGTTGATGCTGCCGCCGGACGGCCGCTCGGCGACGCTGGTTGTCACCATCTCTGTCATCTACGGAGCGGTTGCTCGCGCTATGGGCCGCTTTGAGCACCGGTGAGTGTCACATCAAAGCCACAGAGTCCCTCTGAATTACAGGAGTGTCAGCGGAGCCCGGTAGCTTACGTGCGTCTTACGCGCCGCTTATGCGTGCCGCTCACCAACTCTCCCAGGGGGAACCCCAAGTGACGACTCCGCCGCCTCAGGGCCAGAACCCATTCGCACAGGGCCAGCAGGCGTACGGCCAGCCCCAGGCCCCGTACCCGCCGCAGGGCGGCTACCCGCAGCAGCCGGGCCAGCCCGGGTTCCCCCCGCAGGGCGCGGCACCGTATGCACCGATGCCTCCTCAGCGGCCGAAGCGCGGCATCAGGCAGTACCTGCGCATAGCCGGCATCGTCGTCGGCCTCATCGTCATAGCCGGCGGCTGGTACTTCAACCACGATGACGACACCAAGAAGCTGGCTGTCGGAGACTGCCTGACGAACAAGGGAAGCAACGATCACCCGCAGATCGAGCAGCTGAACTGCAGCGACCCGAAGGCGGACTACAAGGTGCTCAAGAAGGACGGCGGCACCAGCCTCGCCATGCTCGCCTGCCAGTCGGTCACGGGAACGACCGCTGCCATCACGTGGAAGGAAGGCAGCGACTCCTTCGTCCTCTGCCTGGGAAACAACAAGTAGCGCTCGAACATGCCGAGGGGCGATGTTTCACGTGAAACATCGCCCCTCGGCGTCCCAGGCTCAGACGGAATGTTTCACGTGAAACACCACCGGTGCCGGCCCAGCAGAGATCAGCTCTGCCCGGCCCACCACTCCTTGAGCGCCGCCACCGCCTCGTCGTGCTCCATCGGGCCGTTCTCCAGACGCAGCTCCAGCATGTGCTTGTACGCCTTGCCGACGACAGGGCCGGGGCCGACGCCCAGGATCTCCATGATCTGGTTGCCGTCGAGGTCCGGGCGGATCGCGTCCAGCTCCTCCTTCTCCTGGAGCTGAGCGATGCGCTCCTCCAGGCCGTCATAGGCCCGGGACAGCGCGGCCGCCTTGCGCTTGTTACGGGTGGTGCAGTCCGAGCGGGTCAGCTTGTGCAGGCGATCCAGCAGCGGGCCCCCGTCACGCACATAGCGGCGCACCGCCGAATCCGTCCACTCACCGGTGCCGTAGCCATGGAAGCGCAGGTGCAGTTCGACCAGCCGCGAGACGTCCTTCACCAGCTCGTTGGAGTACTTCAAGGCGGTCATGCGCTTCTTGGTCATCTTGGCGCCGACCACCTCGTGGTGGTGGAACGAGACCCGGCCGTCCTTCTCAAAGCGGCGGGTGCGCGGCTTGCCGATGTCGTGCAGCAGCGCGGCCAGCCGGAGGGTGAGGTCGGGACCGTCCTGCTCCAGCGCGATCGCCTGCTCCAGGACGATCAGCGTGTGCTCGTAGACGTCCTTGTGCCGGTGGTGCTCGTCACTCTCCAGCCGCAGCGCCGGCAGCTCGGGCAGCACATGATCGGCGAGCCCGGTGTCGACAAGCAGGGCCAGCCCCTTGCTCGGGTAGACGGAGAGGATCAGCTTGTTCAGCTCGTCCCGGACCCGCTCGGCCGAGACGATCTCGATACGTCCCGCCATCTCCGTCATCGCGGTGACGACCTCGGGAGCGACCTCGAAGTCCAGCTGGGCGGCGAACCGGGCGGCCCGCATCATCCGCAGGGGATCGTCCGAGAACGACTCCTCGGGCGTACCCGGTGTCCGCAGCACCCGCGCCGCGAGATCCTCCAGGCCTCCGTGCGGGTCGATGAACTCCTTCTCCGGCAGTGCCACGGCCATCGCGTTGACCGTGAAGTCCCGACGGACCAGGTCCTCCTCGATCGAGTCGCCGTAGGACACCTCGGGCTTGCGCGAGGTGCGGTCGTAGGCCTCCGACCGGTAGGTCGTGATCTCGATCTGGTAGCCGCCCTTGTGCGCGCCGACGGTGCCGAAGGCGATGCCGACCTCCCAGACGGCGTCCGCCCAGGGCCGGACGATCTTCAGTACGTCCTCGGGGTGGGCGTCGGTCGTGAAGTCCAGGTCGTTGCCGAGCCGGCCGAGCAGCGCGTCGCGCACCGATCCGCCGACCAGGGCGAGGGAGAACCCGGCCTCCTGGAATCGGCGGGCGAGATCGTCGGCGACGGGGGCCACCCGCAGCAGCTCGGCGACCGCGCGCTGCTGCGCCTGGCTCAGGGCAGAGGGAGTGTCTTCGTTGGGGTTCGGCACAACAGAAGAGGGTACGTGCCCCGGCGACCAGGGGCGCCCTCCATTTCCTCCCGTCCACGGCCCCCGGAGGCGGCTGCGGACAGGCTCCCGGCATACCCGCCGTAAGCACTGCTCTCACGGCGTACGGAAGCTCTCCACTCGATACTGGATATAGAGGACGGGTCACCGGTGTTCTTCGATCTTGTCGAGGAGACCGCGGCACTTACCCTCAGCGCGCATCGTTACCATGCGTGGACGCACATTCCGACGACCACTGACGACGAGGGACGGGCGAGCGCGTGGCCGAGGCGGCTGACTTCCAGGGGACCAGTGCCTCACCTGCCCGCCGGTGGCTGCGGCGCACCGGCGCGCTGCTCGCCGGTGCGCCGCTGCTGGCCGGTCTGCTCCAGCTGCCCGCCGCGGCGCCCGCCCAGGCCGCCTCCGCGGACACGGTGTCCGTCTCCCTGGACACGCTGACCCCCAGTGCCCCCACGGACGGGGACACGCTGACCGTGTCGGGCACGGTGACCAACAACGGCAAGCAGACCGTCACGGGCGCCCATGTGGGCCTGCGCGTGGGTCCCCTGCTGGACACCCGCTCGGCGATCGACAGCGTCGCCCAGCGCTCCGACGACCCTCAGGGCGGCACCGGCTCCGAGGTCGGCGGCAAGTACGTGGAGAAGTTCGCGAAGCTGTCCCCCGGCGTCGCGGAGCACTTCAGCATCTCCGTCCCCGTGGACAAGCTCGACCTCGGCGACGACGGCGTCTACGAGTTCGGTGTCTCCCTCTCCGGCCAGACCGCCGCACAGCCCTGGGACCAGGTGCTGGGCATCCAGCGGACCTTCCTGCCGTGGCAGCCGTCCGAGGCTGACACCAAGACGAAGACGACGTTCCTGTGGCCGTTGATCTCCACGGTCCATATGACGGCCAAGACGGGTGCCGGTGAACTCCAGACGCCGGTGTTCCTCAACGACGCTCTGGCCAAGGAGCTGGCACCGGGCGGCCGGCTGGCCCAGATGGTGGAACTGGGCAAGGACCTGGATGTCACCTGGGTGATCGACCCGGACCTGCTGGCCTCGGTGGACGCGATGGCGACCGGGAACTACCGGCTGCCGGGCGACGGCGACGCCACCACGCCCGGCCCGAAGGACCACCAGGCGATCGCCAAGCAGTGGCTGGCGGACCTGCAGGACGCGGTGACGGGCAAGGAGGTAGTCGCGCTGCCCTTCGCCGACCCGGATCTCGCGTCCCTCGCGCACAACGGCACCAGCGTCACCGGCTCGCTCAGCCACCTCAAGGACGCCACCGACGTCGCCGCCACCACCGTCAAGACCGTGCTCCATGTCACGCCGAGCACCGACTTCGCCTGGCCTGTGGACGGCTCCGTGGACCCAGCGATCATGAAGGTCGCGACCTCCGCCGGAGCCGACCGCGTGATCGCCCGCAGCGACAGCCTCCAGGACACCGCCGGACTGCCGTACACGCCCTCCGCCGCCCGCCCGGTCGGCGGAGGCACCACGGCGGTGGTCTCCGACGCCCGGCTGTCCACGGCCTTCACGGGCGACCTCACGAAGGCGGGCTCGGCCACGCTGTCCGTGCAGGAGTTCCTGGCCCAGAGCCTCGAGGTGAACGCGCAGACCGACAAGCAGCGCAGCATCGTGGTCGCCCCGCAGCGCATGCCCACGGGGAGCCAGGCACAGGCGATGGCCGCGGCGCTGAAGGCGCTCCAGGGCGGGAACTGGTCCGAGTCCCAGGACCTCGGCGCCGCGGCCAAGGACAAGCCCGACCCGAACGCCACCACGCGCATCCCGTCGGCGTCCTCCTACCCCTCGTCACTGCGTGCGCAGGAACTGCCACGGTCGGCCTTCGAGCAGATCGCACGCACCCAGGACAAGCTCGGCAGCTTCCAGGTGATCCTCTCCGACCAGTCCCGCGTCGTCACACCGTTCGGGCGGGCCATAAACCGTGAGATGTCCGCGTCGTGGCGCGGCCGGAGCGCGGAAGCGAACAGCTACCGCAACGGCGTGGAGTCCTGGCTCGACAACCTGGCCGACCAGGTCAAGCTGATCGACAAGTCGGAGACCAAGCTCTCTGGCCGCAGCGCCACCATCCCGGTGACCGTCCAGAACAACCTCGTCCAGCCCGTCGGCCATCTGGTCCTGCGCCTGACCTCGAGCATGCCGACCCGTCTGAAGATCGGCGGCAAGGCCTACTCCGAGCAGCCGGTCGAGATCTCCGGCGGACACAGCCAGTCCGTGAAGTTCACCACCTCGGCCAACGCCAACGGACGGGTCACGGTCGTCGCCCAGCTGTACACCGAGGACGGCCAGCGATACGGCAACGCCGTCAGCTTCGACGTGAAGGTCACCGAGATCACGCCCACTGTGATGCTGGTCATCGGCGGCGGTGTGCTCCTCCTCGTCCTGGCCGGCTTCCGCATGTACACCCAGCGCAAGCGCGCCGCGGCCCGTCAGTCGGAGGAGGACGGCCCCGGCACGGCGGATGATCCCACCGACGAACCCGGGAACCCCGACGCCCCCGCGGACCGTCTCCCGGAGGAAGCAGAGGAACCGGAGGAACCGGAGGAATCCGGCTCCGCTTCCGGGGCAGAAGCCCCGCAGCACCCGAGTGACCCTGCGCCGGACACCGCACCGGAAAGCGCCGACCCGTCCGGGACGGGTGAGAGAGTGGACCGTTGAGCGATGTCGTGGCCGGTGGGCCCGGGACGATGAGGTGGGGTAAAGCATGAACGCGCCGTACGACGGTGATCGCGGCCAGGCCGCGGCCGGCTCGGGCTACCCCGAGACGCCGCCGCCGGAGCCCGGTCAGGTACCGCCGCAGCAAGCGGCCGACATGTACCTCCAGGACGCCTACGACCACGACCCCTACCGGGCGCAGGACCTGGCCGCCCAGGACCCGGTCGCCGAGGCGCTCTACGACCGCGCCGCGCACCCGCCGCCCCCTCCGGGCAGCTACGACCAGCAGCAGCCGCTCTACGGCCCGCCTGCTCAGTCGCCCTACGCGCCCGACCCGCAGGTGTGGGCGCAGACGCCGGCGCCGGAGCCGGACGGTGCGACCCCGCACATGCCGTACGGCGACGACCCGCGTACGACCCAGTTCGTGGGCGTGGACGACCTGGTCACGCACTCGGGCGAGGAGCACCACGAGCCGGACGCCTTCGCACATCTCTTCAAGGACCAGCAGCAGACCGGCGGGCAGCCGCCCATGGACCCGCCGGGCTTCTCCCGGCCGGGCGCCGCTCCGGGCGGCGGGTACAGTCCCGCCGCCGCGTACCCGCCGGTACAGGGCCAGAGCCCGCAGCAGGGCAACCCGTACGCCGAAGCCTCCTACCCGGCTGCCCCGGGGAACCCGGCCCCGTCGCCCGTGCCCGCCCCGGCCGCGGCGCCGGCTCCCTCCGGTCCGCTCAGCGAAGCGGAACCAGAGGCGGCTGCCGCCGCGCCCACGAAGAAGGGCGGCAAGGCGGGCGGGCTGCTGAAGTCCAGTGCCGTGATGGCGGCGGGCACCATGGTCTCCCGCCTCACCGGCTTCATCCGCTCGGCGCTGATCGCCGCGGCGCTGGGCCTCGGCTTCCTCGCCGACTCCTTCCAGGTGGCTTACCAGCTGCCGACGATGATCTACATCCTCACCGTCGGTGGCGGCCTCAACTCCGTGTTCGTGCCGCAGCTGGTGCGGTCCATGAAGGAGGACGAGGACGGCGGCGAGGCCTTCGCCAACCGTCTGCTGACCCTGGTGATGGTGGCGCTGGCCGCGCTGACCGGACTCGCGATGTTCGCGGCGCCGCTGCTGGTGCGGTTGCTGTCTCCCACCATCGCCGGCAACCCGGCCGCCGACGAGGTCGCAGTCACCTTCACCCGCTACTTCCTGCCCTCGATCTTCTTCATGGGCATCCATGTGGTGATGGGTCAGATCCTCAACGCACGCGGCAAGTTCGGCGCCATGATGTGGACGCCGGTCCTGAACAACATCGTCATCATCGTCTCGCTCGGTTTGTTCATCTGGGTCTACGGCACGGCCTCGCATTCCGGCTTGACCGTCACGAACATCCCGCCGGAGGGCCAACGCCTGCTCGGCGTCGGTGTGCTGCTCGGCCTGATCGTCCAGGCACTGGCGATGATCCCCTACCTGCGCGAGACGGGCTTCCGAATCCGGCTGCGGTTCGACTGGCGTGGCCACGGCCTCGGCAAGGCCGCGATGCTCGCCAAGTGGACGGTCCTGTTCGTCCTCGCCAACCAGGCGGGCGCCATGGTCGTCACCCAGCTCTCCACCGCCGCCGGCGAGCACTCCGGCATCAAGGGCACCGGCTTCGCCGCGTACGCCAACGCCCAGCTGATCTGGGGCCTGCCGCAGGCCATCATCACGGTCTCCCTGATGGCCGCCCTGCTGCCGCGCATCTCGCGCTCTGCCGCCGAGGGCGACACGGGCGCCGTCCGCGATGACATCTCCCAGGGCCTGCGCACCACCGCGGTCGCCATCGTCCCGATCGCCTTCGGCTTCCTCGCCCTGGCCATTCCGATGTGCACGCTGATCTTCGGCTCCGCGGGCACCAGCTCGGCCGTCAACATGGGCTACATGCTGATGGCCTTCGGCCTCGGCCTGATCCCGTACTCGGTGCAGTACGTCGTCCTGCGTGCCTTCTACGCCTATGAAGACACCCGCACGCCCTTCTACAACACGGTCATCGTCGCCGCCGTCAACGCGGGCGCCTCGGCACTCTGCTACTTCCTGCTGCCCGCCCGCTGGGCGGTGGCCGGCATGGCCGCCGCGTACGGCCTGGCTTATGCGATCGGTGTGGGCGTCGCCTGGCGGCGGCTGCGCAAGCGGCTCGGCGGCGACCTGGACGGTACCCGTGTCATGCGGACGTACGCGCGCCTGTGCATCGCCTCGGTGCCGGCGGCCCTGCTCAGCGGCGCGGCGTGCTACGGCATCGGACACACCCTTGGCCAGGGCGTCATCGGTTCCTTCGCCGCGCTCGTCGCCGGCGGGGCCGTCCTGGTCGTCGTCTTCTTCGTCGCAGCCCGGCGGATGCGCATCGAGGAACTCAACTCGCTCGTGGGCATGGTCCGCGGGCGTCTGGGCCGCTGAGGCGGGGGTAGGCGCACAACCATCGTCCGCCGTCGTGTGTCGTGCATAGCGGCGGACTGTGGGCACAATTGGTTTCGGCGTCGGACAGCGCGCAACGGATGGGGAGGCAGGGACGACGGTGGCGGAACGGAGCACGGCTGCCGTCGACGTGGCAGACAACAGCGGTGAGCAACCGCTGACCGCCAAGGCGGACCAGTCCACGGCCGACGGGGTGGCCAAGAACCTGGAGCGGGGCACGGACAGCAACGAGGCACAGGGGAGCGGCGGGACTGAGGGTCCTGGGAAGAAGGCCTCGCCTCCCGAGCTGCACAGCGGTCACAAGCTCGCCAGACGCTACCGGCTGGAGGAGTGCGTCACCCGTCTGGACGGATTCAGCAGTTGGCGTGCCGTCGACGAGAAGCTCCGGCGGGCCGTCGGCGTGCACATCCTGCCCGCGGACCACACACGGGCTCGTTCCGTGCTGGCTGCCGCCCGTTCCTCCGCACTGCTCGGCGACCCCCGTTTCGTCCAGGTCCTGGACGCCGTGGAGGAGAACGACCTCGTCTACGTCGTGCACGAATGGCTGCCCGACGCCACCGAGCTGACCACGCTCCTCGCACCCGGTCCGCTGGAGCCGCACGACGCCTACCAGATGGTCAGTCAGGTCGCCTCCGCGATGGCCGCCGCACACCGCGAGGGCCTTGCCCATCTGCGGCTGAACCCGAACGCCGTGCTGCGCGCCTCGACCGGTCAGTGGCGTATCCGGGGCCTGGCCGTGAACGCCGCGCTGCGCGGCATCGGCTCCGACACCCCGCAGCGCACCGACACCGAGGCGATCGGCGCCCTGCTGTACGCGGCGCTGACCCAGCGCTGGCCGTACGAGAGCGACGCGTACGGTCTGTCCGGCCTACCCAAGGGCGTCGGCCTCATCGCACCGGACCAGGTACGGGCCGGTGTGCACCGGGGCCTGTCCGAACTGGCCATGCGCGCACTCGCCAACGACGGGGCCACCGCCTCGCGCCACGAGGCTCCGTGCACCACGCCGGAAGAGCTGGTGAAGGCGATCGGCGAGATGCCGCGCATCCGCCCGCCGGAGCCGGCGTTCACGGCCCCGCCGGAGTACCAGCGCACGACCTACCAGCAGGGCACGTACGGCCGCCCGGCACCCCGCCCCGGCGCCACCCAGCCGATCCCGGCCCCGCCACCCCCGCTGCAGAGCCGCACCGGCAAGGCCCTGAAGTGGGCCGTGTCGGCCCTCCTCATCGCCGCCCTGGGCCTGGGCAGCTGGCAGTTGGCGGACGCGCTGATGGGCCAGAGCGGCAAGTCCGACGACACCAACAAGAGCCAGCAGACGGACGACGGCGACAAGGGTCCCGCGAAGCCCAAGCCGACGCCGATAAAGATCGAGGGTGCCCAGGAGTTCGTGGCCGGGGGCGACGCCCAGCACCCGGATGAGGTCGACAAGACCCACGACGGCAACGCGTCGACGTACTGGAAGACCAGGAGCTTCAACGAAGGTCCGCCGCTCGCGCCCTACAAGCCGGGTCTCGGTATCGTCTATGACCTCGGCTCGGCAAGGAACCTCAGCACGGCCACGATCGATCTGCGCTATGGCGGCGACCACACCACGGTGGAGCTGTGGACCGCCGACTCGCTTTCGCCGGCTTCGCTGGACTCGATGCACAAGGTCGGCAGCATCACGACCACGGGCACCACCGCCACGGTGAAGCTCAAGAAGTCAGTGAAGACGCAGTACGTCCTCGTCTGGCTGACCGCCATGCCGAAGTCGGGATACGACCCGGTGCTGTACACCGGCGCCGGCTTCAAGCAGGCCATCGGCGAAGTTCAGTTCACGGGCTGACGTCTCACCCGGACTGGAGGGGCAGATGGCGGACGGCGCCGGATACGACGGAGTGGGCGACAAGGATCTACTGGCCCGCCATGTGGAAGGCGACACCGATGCCTTCGGTGAGATCGTGCGGCGGCATCGGGACCGGCTCTGGGCGGTCGCGCTGCGGACACTGGGGGACCGCGAGGAGGCCGCTGACGCGGTCCAGGACGCCCTGGTGTCGGCCTACCGGGCTGCCCATACCTTCCGGGGCCAGTCGGCTGTCACGACGTGGCTGCACCGGATCACGGTGAACGCCTGTCTGGACCGCGCGCGCAAGGTGGCCTCACGGAAGACCTCGCCGGTCGACGACACCGAGCGGCTGGAGCAGCTACTGGAGCCGCATGAGTCGGCCTCGGCGCCGGCCGAGCGCAACGATGTGCACCGGCAGCTGCTGGAAGCGCTCGGCACTCTCCCGCATGATCAGCGGGCCGCACTGGTCCTGGTGGACATGCAGGGATATCCCGTGGCCGAGGCCGCCCGGATCCTCGATGTGCCCACGGGCACGGTGAAGAGCCGGTGCGCCCGGGGCAGAGCCCGGCTACTGCCCCTCCTCACCCATCTACGGCCTGAAGGCTCCGGAAACGGAAAAGAACCCGGCGCCGGACGGAACCGGGTGGAGGGGACATCCGTCCCACCGGCAACGGGGTCTCCCGACGAGAGCCCTGATGACACCGGACCGAGCGATTCAGCCGTAGTGAAGGGCGGAGGTGGGCGAGCGTGACTTCGACGACAGACACGGCCGGGCACCCGGACGTCGCGGAGATCTCCGACCTCACCGAAGGCCTTCTCCCTCCGGACCGTAGCGCGGACATACGGCGCCATCTGAAGACCTGCGAGCTGTGCGCGGACGTCCATGCCGCGCTGGAGGAGATCCGGGGGCTGCTGGGATCCGTGTCGGGAGCGCAACGCATGCCGGCCGATGTGGCTGGTCGTATCGATGCCGCCCTCGCCGCCGAGGCATTGCTGAGCGCCTCCGCTCCGGATCCGCTGAGCACCCAGGTCTCCTCAAAGACAGAGCCGGGCCATGAGGGCAGCGCGGGCCATGTTTCACGTGAAACATCGCCTCCCTCGGACCGACCCGCCGGGCGCCCTCAGGCGGCGACCGGTCCGGGACGCAAGGGGCGTGAGCGGGGCCGACGGCGTAGGCGGGTGGTCCTCGGGGCTGTCCTTACCGCAGCCGTCCTTGGGGCCGGGTCGCTGGTACTGCAGTCGCTCGGCGACCATTCCTCCGACACCACCGCACACGGAAGGCCGACGGCTTCCGTCGAGCCCTTC
Source organism: Streptomyces sp. NPDC052101 (assembly GCF_040680235.1). Classification (NCBI taxonomy): domain Bacteria; kingdom Bacillati; phylum Actinomycetota; class Actinomycetes; order Kitasatosporales; family Streptomycetaceae; genus Streptomyces; species Streptomyces sp. NPDC052101. The sequence continues at coordinate 639,307 of NZ_JBFAWH010000002.1, read as the reverse complement.
TCCGGCAGCAGTGTCCAGAGCCAGGTGAAGGACCTGCTCTCCACCAAGAAGAAGACTCACCCGGGATCCGACGGCCAGCGGCCTCGGTCAGGCCTCGAGTCCGAGCACAACACCCCGCAATCGACCGAAAGCGCGAACACCCTGCTCCAGACGAATGCCGCTGTCCCCGACTGTGTCCGGGCGGTGCTTCACCGGAGCGACGACGTCCTGGGCGCCAAGACGGGAACGTACGACGGGAAGTCCGCCTATCTGGTCGTGGTACCCGATGCCGATGACAGTACACAGGTCACGGCCTACGTCGTCGATGCGGCCTGCATCCGGCAACAGCCCGGCACCGCCGGCAAGGTGCTCCTGAAGCACTCCTTCCCCCGGCCCTGAGTCTGCTGGACCCTTCCGTCAGTCCCCGCGCAGCGGGCGTGTGCCCCGACACACCGGGAATGCGCGCCCCGTAGGATCCGTTGGGTGGGGTGAGAGTTCGGAAACGGGCTCTCCCCGGTCGACTGACGCAGACCAGAGACGAGGAATCAAGCCGTGAGCGACGTCCGTAACGTGATCATCATCGGCTCCGGGCCCGCAGGCTACACGGCGGCGCTCTACACCGCGCGAGCGTCGCTGAAGCCCCTGGTGTTCGAGGGCGCCGTCACCGCCGGTGGCGCGCTGATGAACACCACCGAGGTGGAGAACTTCCCGGGCTTCCGCGACGGCATCATGGGTCCCGACCTCATGGACAACATGCGGGCGCAGGCCGAGCGCTTCGGTGCCGAGCTGATCCCGGACGACATCGTCTCCGTCGACCTGAACGGTGAGATCAAGACCGTCACAGACACCGCCGGCACGGTCCACAAGGCGAAGGCCGTCATCGTCACCACCGGCTCCCAGCACCGCAAGCTCGGCCTGCCGAACGAGGACGCCCTCTCCGGTCGCGGTGTCTCCTGGTGCGCCACCTGTGATGGGTTCTTCTTCAAGGACCAGGACATCGCCGTGATCGGCGGCGGTGACACTGCGATGGAGGAGGCCACCTTCCTCTCCCGGTTCGCCAAGTCCGTCACGATCGTCCACCGCCGGGACAGCCTGCGTGCCTCCAAGGCGATGCAGGAGCGTGCCTTCAACGACCCGAAGATCAAGTTCGTCTGGGACAGCGAGGTCGCGGAGATCCAGGGCGAGCAGAAGCTGTCCGGTCTGAAGCTGCGCAACCTCAAGACCGGTGAGCTGTCGGAGCTGCCCGTGACGGGTCTGTTCATCGCGATCGGCCACGACCCGCGCACCGAGCTGTTCAAGGGCCAGCTGGACCTGGACGAGGAGGGCTACCTCAAGGTCGCCTCCCCGTCCACTCACACCAACCTGACCGGTGTCTTCGGCGCCGGTGACGTGGTCGACCACACCTACCGCCAGGCGATCACCGCCGCCGGCACCGGCTGCTCCGCCGCTCTGGACGCCGAGCGCTTCCTCGCCGCCCTCGCGGACGAGGACAACGCTGAGCCCGCCGCCGCCTGATCTTCTTCCCTTCTCCGCCCCACCGCATGATCAAGTTGAGGAGCCCCCTGTGGCCGACCTGAAGAACGTGACCGACGCTTCCTTCGATGAGGACGTCCTCAAGAGCGACAAGCCCGTCCTGGTGGACTTCTGGGCCGCCTGGTGCGGTCCGTGCCGCCAGATCGCTCCCTCCCTGGAGGCGATCGCCGCCGAGCACGGCGACAAGATCGAGGTCGTCAAGCTCAACATCGACGAGAACCCGGGCACGGCCGCCAAGTACGGCGTCATGTCCATCCCGACGCTGAACGTCTACCAGGGCGGCGAGGTCGCCAAGACCATCGTCGGCGCCAAGCCCAAGGCCGCGATCCTCCGGGACCTCGAGGACTTCATCGCCGAGTAAGGCAGAAAACCTGATCGGCGCCCTCTCGCGGGCGCATGTTTCACGTGAAACACGAATGGGCCAACCCCGAAGGGTTGGCCCATTCGCATGAGGTCCCTGGCCTGACGCCGGCCCTCACGCCAGCGACGCTACAGCGGCCTCAGTGCAGGCTCCTTCTGGACGGCTCCCAGAAGCCGGTCGAGTGCCAGCTCCACGTCCTCTTTCCAGGAGAGCGTCGACCGCAGCTCCAGCCGCAGCCGGGGATGCGTGGGATGCTGCCGGACCGTTTTGAAGCCCACGGCCAGCAAATGCTCCGCCGGAAGCATGCAGGCGGGCTCCTTCCAGCGGGCGTCACCGAAGGCTTCTATTGCCTTGAAGCCTCGGCGCAGCAGATCCTTGGCGACCGTCTGCACCAGCACACGGCCCAATCCCTGGCCCTGATAGCCGGGCAGGATGAACGCCGTCATCAGCTGCACGGCGTCCGGCGAGACAGGACTCGTGGGAAAGGCCGTCGAGCGCGGGACATAGGCCGGAGGTGCGTAGAGCGCGAATCCCACCGGCACGTCATCGACGTACACCACCCGGCCGCACGAGCCCCAGTCCAAGAGGACGGCGGAGATCCAGCCCTCCTTCTCCAGGGCCGAGGTGCCTGCCTTTACGGCTGCTTCTCCACTGACGGGGTCCAGCTCCCAGAAGACACACGAGCGGCAGCGTGGGGGAAGGTCCTGAAGGTTGTCCAGCGTGAGCGGCACGAGCCGACGCCCCATGAAGGCTGTTCCTCGCTTCCTTCGCCCGCCGCATCACGAGCGGCTGTCAGAGCGCTCCGTTCCCTGAGCAGGCTGCCGACGAATCCGCCGACCGCTCCGAGGCTCAGGCCTGCGCTCACCAGTCCGGTGCGGCTCATCGATCGCATGGCCTCCGACTCCCCACTCAGAGATGCAGATGCTGTCCGGTGGATGTGCCATACCCGTTCGCATCGTATCCACGATGTGATTCTCTCGATACCGCCTCAAAGCAAAGAGCGGGCCGTGTTCCGGTACACACCGGACACAGTCCGCTCCCCGCAGGCCGAGAGGATAAGGATCAGTCGTCCTGATCCTCCGCCGCGTCCTCCTGCAGTTCCTGGTGCAGCACGGGCCCCTCGCCCGGAGCCAGCGTGCCCAGGATCCGCTGGAGATCGTCCACGGAAGCGAACTCGACGGTGATCTTGCCCTTCTTCTGACCGAGGTCGACCTTCACCCGGGTCTCGAAGCGGTCCGACAGGCGGGTCGCCAGCTCGTTCAGCGCCGGAGAGAGCCGGGCACCGGCGCGCGGGCCCTTGGGGCGCTGCGGCTTCTGGGGCCGCGAGCCCATGAGGGTCACGATCTCCTCGACGGCTCGCACCGACAGCCCCTCGGCCACGATGCGGTGAGCCAGCCGGTCCTGCTCCTCCGGATCCGTCACCGACAGCAGTGCCCGGGCGTGGCCGGCGGAGAGGACTCCGGCGGCGACCCGCTTCTGCACCGTCGGCGAGAGCTTCAGCAGACGCAGCGTGTTGGAGACCTGGGGCCGGGAGCGCCCGATCCGGTCGGCCAGCTGGTCGTGGGTGCAGTTGAAGTCCTTCAGCAGCTGGTCGTAGGCGGCGGCCTCTTCCAGCGGGTTCAGCTGTGCGCGGTGCAGGTTCTCCAGCAGCGCGTCCAGAAGGAGCTTCTCGTCCTCCGTGGCCCGGACGATCGCCGGGATGGCCTCCAGTCCGGCCTCACGGCAGGCGCGCCAGCGGCGCTCACCCATGATCAGCTCATAGCGGGCGGGCCCCAGCTGCCGTACGACGACGGGCTGCAGGAGGCCAACCTCCTTGATGGAGGTGACCAGCTCGTGCAGCGCGTCCTCGTCGAATACATCACGCGGCTGGCGCGGGTTGGGCGAGATCGCGTCGAGAGGGATCTCGGCGAAGTGCGCCCCCAGCGGAGGAGCCGGCGTGTCCATGGCCGGGCTCGCCGGGGGCTCCTCGGTTTCATGTGAAACAGGCGGCAGTGTGGCCACCTTCGCGGCGGCCACTCCGCGGTCTGTCGTCAGTACCGGAACCGCCGCCGGGGAGGTGGAGGCTCCGCCTCCCAGCGCGGCCGGAGCCGGGTTCTTCTCGGTCGGGGCAGCGGGGATCAGTGCGCCGAGCCCACGGCCCAGCCCCCTCCGTCGCTCGCTCACTGGATCCCCTCCACCATGCTCGGGTCGTTCTGGGCGCCGATGTGGGCCTGGCTCGCGTCATAGCTGATGCCGATGCCCTTCAGCGCGATTTCTCGGGCCGCCTCAAGATACGAGAGGGCACCGCTCGATCCAGGATCGTAAGTCAGCACCGTCTGCCCGTAGCTCGGCGCCTCGGAGATACGGACCGAGCGGGGAATGCTCGTCCGCAGCACCTCGTCGCCGAAGTGGGTGCGCACCTCTTCGGCGACCTGGGAGGCGAGACGCGTCCGGCCGTCGTACATGGTGAGCAGGATGGTCGACACATGCAGCGTGGGGTTGAGGTGTCCCCGCACCAGGTCGACGTTGCGCAGCAGCTGGCCCAGCCCCTCCAGTGCGTAGTACTCGCACTGGATCGGGATGAGGACTTCCTGCCCCGCCACGAGCGCATTGACGGTCAACAGGCCGAGCGAGGGCGGGCAGTCGATGAGGACGTAGTCCAATGGCTGCTCGTACGCCTGGATCGCACGCTGCAGCCGGCTCTCCCGCGCCACCAGGGACACCAACTCGATCTCCGCACCGGCGAGATCGATGGTGGCGGGGGCGCAGAAGAGACCTTCCACGTCAGAGACCGGCTGGACGACCTCGGCGAGAGGCTTGCTCTCCACCAACACGTCGTAGATGGAAGGGACTTCGGCATGGTGGTCGATCCCGAGGGCGGTGGATGCGTTGCCCTGCGGGTCGAGGTCGATCACCAGGACACGGCCGCCATGCAGAGCCAGCGAAGCAGCAAGATTGACGGTCGTCGTCGTCTTGCCCACGCCGCCCTTCTGGTTGGCGACCACGATGACTCGGGTCTGCTCCGGTCGCGGCAGACCTTCGCCGGCGCGGCCCAGAGCCTCTACCGCCAGTTGGGCCGCACGGCCGATGGGAGTGTCGTCCATCGGAGGCGGTGTTTCACGTGAAACATCCGCCCCCATCGACTCGGTACGGGGACCGGGGACCGGATCGGTCATCGGTCCCGCGATGTTGGCGTCGGACCGCAAGGATTCACTCTCCTCGACTTCAGGCTCGCAATGAACAGAGCCTCCCATGTCTTCGGGGTCGTGAACCAGTGAGGCCTGGTGTTCTGTGGAGAAATCCACCTCTGTGGACAACTCCGTGCCTCGGGAGAGGGGCGGAGTGCCCGGAGAAACGGGATTCTCTCCCAGGGAACCGAGAGGCTTGCGGTCGCGAGGTTCGGCCGCAGCGCGGCCGCGACTGATGATGCCGTGCAGCAGTGAGCGACGTTTCACGTGAAACACGATGCACAGCAGCGGCGACCGAATCTTCGCGACACTCCGGCCTGCATAGGTTTGGCAGCTTGTGTGGAGTACGTCTCGTCCTCAGGACGGATCAGAGGCGCCCTCGCCTGCCGGCACGGACGCCCCCTCGGACTCGGCGATCTCCAGGGTCAGCGGCGTCGACGGGCGCGGCCGGTCCGGGCCGCCTTCGCCCGCTTCGCAGCGAACCGCACACCACCGGGGCTCTCGCCGACCTCGACCCGCACGACAGTGGACGGCGGATCCACCACTCCCTCACCCACATGCAGGATGGACGTCTCCACCGCGCCGAGCTTGCTGAGTGCCGTGGCCGCGGCCTTCAGCTCCTCCTCGGCTGTGTCCCCCTTGAGCGCGAGCATCTCGCCGTAAGGACGCAGCAGCGGGATGCCCCAGGTAGCCAGACGGTCCAGCGGGGCCACGGCCCGGGCCGTCACCACATGGACCGGCGGGAGCTTGCCCAGGACCTCCTCGGCACGGCCCCGGACGACCGTGACGTGGTCCAGGCCGAGCAGCTCGACGACCTCGGTGAGGAAGTTGGTGCGCCGCAGCAGCGGCTCCAACAGGGTGATGTTCAGGTCTTCCCGGACCAGGGCGAGCGGAATCCCCGGCAGTCCGGCGCCGGAGCCGACGTCGCAGACCGTCACTCCCTCGGGGACGGCCTCGGAGAGCACCGCGCAGTTCAGCAGATGCCGCTCCCACAGGCGGGGCACTTCTCGCGGGCCGATCAGGCCACGCTGCACGCCCGCCTCGGCGAGCAGCTCCGCGTAGCGGACCGCATCGGCGAAGCGATCACCAAACACTTCCCGCGCCTTTTCGGGCGCGGGGGGAAGCTCCGCTGCCTCCGTCACGGGGACCGTCCTTCCGTACAGCGCCGGCGCTCCGCGCACCGGCCACCAGAACTACCAGGCTGACAAAGTTCGGCCCCGTCTGCTCTACAGACGGGGCCGGTGGAACGTGGGACCGATCAGGCGGGCAGCACGACGACGAACCGCTGCGGCTCCTCGCCCTCGGACTCGCTGCGCAGTCCCGCGGCCTTGACCGCGTCGTGCACGACCTTGCGCTCGAACGGGGTCATCGGCTTGAGCTTCACGGGCTCGCCGGTGCTCTTCACCTCGGCGGCAGCCTTGGCGCCGATCTCGGACAGCTCGGCGCGCTTCTTGGCCCGGTAGCCCGCGACATCCAGCATCAGGCGGCTGCGGTCGCCGGTCTCCCGGTGCACGGCCAGGCGCGTCAGCTCCTGCAGTGCCTCCAGCACCTCGCCGTCCCGGCCGACCAGCTTCTGCAGGTCGCGGCCGCCGGTGTCGCTGATGATCGACACGGAGGCGCGGTCGGCCTCGACGTCCATGTCGATGTCGCCGTCGAGGTCGGCGATGTCCAGCAGACCCTCCAGGTAGTCCGCCGCGATCTCACCCTCCTGCTCCAGGCGGGTCAGGGTGTCTGCACCCTCGGCAGCGGCGGAGGTGGTGCCTTCCGTCACGGGATGGGCTCCTTCTTACTTCTTGGACGGGGACTTGGGCCGCTGCGGGCCACCCTTGCGCTGGCCGGACTGGGCCTTGCTGCGGGTGCCGGAGCCGGGCTTCGTGTCCTGCTTGGCAGCGGCGGGCTTGGCGTCCTGCGGCTCGTCGGACTTTTCCAGCGAGGTGGACGAGGTGGTGCCGCCCGCCTGCTTGGGCCCGGACTGACGCTGGGCCTTGGACTGGCGCTTGGGCTGCTGACGCCGGGCCGTGGCGCCGACACCGGTCGCCGAGGTGGTCTCCACCCCGTCCTCGGTCTGTGCGGTGGCCTCGGCCACGCTCTTCACCACAGTGCCGTCGGCCTGGGCAGCGAGGCCGGCCTTGTTCAGGGCGTTGATGAACTTGCGCTCGAACTCGTTGCGGTCGCGGCCCTTGGCGACGATCGCCTTGACGATGGTCTTCTCGCTGCGCCGGCGGACCTTGCTGGAGTGCGTGACGTGCTTGGTCAGGCGCTCCAGGTAGGCGGCCTGGGCCTTGGAACCCGGGGTCGGGTTGTTGCGGATGACGTACATCTGCTGGCCCATGGTCCACACGTTGGTGGTCAGCCAGTAGACGAGGACACCGACCGGGAAGTTGATACCGAAGACGGCGAACATGACCGGGAAGACGTACATCAGCATCTTCTGCTGCTGCATGAACGGGGTCTTCACCGTCGTGTCGACGTTCTTCGTCATCAGCTGACGCTGCGTGTAGAACTGCGAGAACGACATCAGGACGATCATGACCGCGGTCACGACCCGGACGTCGGTCAGCGTGGCGCCGAGCGCCTCGACCTTGTCCGAACTGTCCATGAACTTCGCCGCGAGCGGGGCACCGAAAATGTGTGCCTTACGGGCGCTGGCGAGCAGCGGCTCGTTGATGACGCCGATCGTCTTGCCCGTCGCGATGGCGTTGAGCACGTGATACAGGGCGAAGAAGAACGGGGACTGCGCCAGGATGGGAAGGCACGAGGAGAGCGGGTTGGTACCCGTCTCCTTGTACAGCTTCATCATCTCTTCGGACTGACGCTGCCGGTCGTTCTTGTAGCGCTCCTGGATCTTCTTCATCTCCGGCTGGAGCGTCTGCATCGCGCGCGTCGACTTGATCTGCTTCACGAAGAGCGGGATCAGGCAGATGCGGATCAGGATCACCAGAGACACGATGGACAGGCCCCAGGCCCACCCGGTGTTAGGCCCGAAGATCGCGCCGTACACCTTGTGGAACTGGACGATGACCCAGGAAACGGGTGTCGTGATGAAGCTGAAGAGGCTGGCAATCGTGTCCACTAATCATGCTCCTTGGGCATGGGACGAGGTCTCTGCGACCGGGCTCGAAGGAAGCTCGGAAGGAGGCTTCGCTTCGGTGGCCGGTTCGGAGGCGGAGGGCCCGCCCTTGCGTGCGCGCCAAGCGTTGCGCAGCATTTCGTGCCACCGTGGGCGCTTGCGCGGCGGAACATGGTCCACGCCGCCCAGCGACCACGGATTGCACCGGAGGATGCGCCAGGCGGTGAGTGCCGTTCCCTTGATCGCACCGTGCCGGTCGATGGCCGTGTAGCCGTAGTGGGAACACGACGGGTAGTACTTGCACACCGGCCCCAGCAGTGGACTGATCGTCCACTGGTACAGCTTGATCAGAGCCAGCAGCGGGTACTTCATCGCGCGCCCCCTCCCAGCAGCCGCTGGATCGCGGCATCCAGGTCTCGGGCCAGCTGTGCATGGTCTACGTCGCCCGCTCCGGGCAGCGCTCGTACGACTACCAGGCTACCGGGGGGAAACAGGGCGATACGGTCACGCATCAGATGGCGCAGTCTGCGCTTCACTGAGTTGCGCACGACCGCGCCACCCACAGCCTTGCTCACGACGAAACCCGCACGCGTCGGGGGAGCGCTCTCCCCAGGCGCGTGCGGGTCCGTGGCACCGCTACGAAGGTGGACGACGAGAGTCGGGCGTCCTGCCCGGCGTCCTCGTCGGACCGCGGTCGCGAAGTCCTCGCGCCGCCTCAGCCGGTTCTCGGTGGGCAGCACGACGGCATGACCTGACCGGGATCAGGCGGACAGGCGGGCGCGACCCTTGCTACGGCGGGACGCGAGAATCGCGCGGCCGGCACGGGTACGCATACGCAGCCGGAAGCCGTGGGTCTTCGCGCGACGACGGTTGTTCGGCTGGAAGGTGCGCTTGCTCACTCGGGGGCTCCAGAAATCAATCGGTGGTGGCGGGTGCCGCCCTGGCTGTCACCGTGCGCCCACGAGTAGCTCGCGTCACGCCCGAGTGCACCGCTTCCCGATCACCTGACGTGACCTGTGCCCATCGGAGGCAGGCGGCAGCAGCCATCGACAACTCGACCTGGTTACGGTACGCGGGGCTACGCCATCCGGTCAAACCGAGGGTCGCCGAGAGACACTATCCACAGGCTGGGGACAACAACTTGAACCGCACCCGCCGCGCTGACTACCGTGGCTGAACCCCGATTCGTTCTTTTGTCCCCCGCCCCGGCGGGTTTGCCCCCCCGACCACCCGAAGTACACCCCGACCCGTCCCGCGATCACACGTTCGTGGGACCTGTGAGAGAGCGTGCCCTGTGGCTGACGTACCTGCCGATCTTGCCGCAGTGTGGCCACGAGTACTGGAGCAGCTCCTCGGAGAGGGCCGCGGACAGGGTGTCGAGGTGAAGGACGAGCACTGGATCCGCCGCTGCCAGCCGCTCGCGCTGGTGGCGGACACCGCTCTGCTCGCCGTACCGAACGAATTCGCGAAAGGCGTACTGGAGGGCCGTCTCGCGCCGATCGTCAGCGAGACGCTGAGCCGCGAGTGCGGCCGCCCCATCCGGATCGCGATCACCGTGGACGACTCCGCGGGCGAGCCGCCGGCTCCCGCGGCGCCCGTGCAGCAGGCGCCCAAGTCGCGCTATGAAGAGCCGGAACTGCCCTCCGGCCCGTCGTACGAGGAACGGCCGTACGAGGACCGCACGTACGAAGACCGCACGTACGAGGAGCGGCCGTACGAGGACCGGCCGTACGAGGGCTACGGCCGCCACCGCGCCGCCGACCAGCCGCCGGCCGAGCAGCAGTCCCGCGCCGACCAGCCGCCCGCCGGCCGTGCCGACCAGCTCCCTGTCGTGCGCCCGGCGTATCCCTCCGAGTACCAGCGCCGCGAGCCCGGCGCCTGGCCGCGTCCCACGCAGGACGAGTACGGCTGGCAGCAGCCGCGGCTCGGTTTCCCCGAGCGCGACCCGTACGCGTCCCCGTCCTCCCACGACGCCTACGGCTCCGGCCCGGACACCTACGGCGCGCCGTCCTCGGACTACCGCCCGCAGGGCATGGACCGGCCGTCGTACGAACAGCAGCGCGCCGAGTACGACAGCCCGCGCGGGGACTACGACCCCTCCCGGACCGAGTACGACCAGCGCGACCCCGTCCGCCGTGAGCTGCCCGAGCAGCCGGCGGGCGGCGGCCCGGCGCATCGCGGCGGCCCCGGGCGCCCGGACATCCCCTCGACGGGTGCCCCCGGTCCGCTGGCCGCGAAGCCCGCGCCCGCGAGCGGCCCCGGCGAGCCGACGGCGCGCCTGAACCCCAAGTACCTCTTCGACACCTTCGTCATCGGCGCCTCCAACCGGTTCGCGCACGCGGCCGCGGTCGCCGTCGCCGAGGCACCGGCCAAGGCGTACAACCCCCTTTTCATCTACGGGGAGTCGGGGCTCGGCAAGACACATCTGCTGCACGCGATCGGGCACTACGCGCGCAGCCTCTACCCGGGCACGCGCGTGCGCTACGTCAGCTCGGAGGAGTTCACCAACGAGTTCATCAACTCCATCCGCGACGGCAAGGGCGACAGCTTCCGCAAGCGCTACCGCGAGATGGACATCCTTCTTGTGGACGACATCCAGTTCCTCGCGGACAAGGAGTCGACGCAGGAGGAGTTCTTCCACACCTTCAACACGCTCCACAACGCCAACAAGCAGATCGTGCTGTCCTCCGACCGGCCGCCGAAGCAGCTGGTCACGCTGGAGGACCGGCTGCGGAACCGTTTCGAGTGGGGCCTGATCACCGACGTCCAGCCGCCCGAGCTGGAGACGCGTATCGCGATCCTGCGCAAGAAAGCGGTGCAGGAACAGCTCAACGCCCCGCCGGAGGTACTGGAGTTCATCGCCTCCCGGATCTCGCGGAACATCCGTGAACTGGAGGGTGCGCTGATCCGGGTGACGGCGTTCGCCTCGCTCAACCGGCAGCCGGTGGACCTGGGCCTGACGGAGATCGTCCTGAAGGACCTGATCCCCGGCGGCGAGGACAGCGCGCCCGAGATCACGGCGACGGCGATCATGGGGGCCACCGCCGACTACTTCGGGCTGACGGTGGAGGACCTGTGCGGCACCTCGCGCGGGCGCGCGCTGGTCACCGCGCGGCAGATCGCCATGTACCTGTGCCGTGAGCTGACCGATCTGTCGCTGCCGAAGATCGGGGCGCAGTTCGGGGGACGCGACCACACGACCGTCATGCACGCCGATCGCAAGATCCGCGCGCTGATGGCCGAGCGGCGGTCCATCTACAACCAGGTCACCGAGCTGACGAACCGCATCAAGAACGGCTGACGGCGGCCGCGCCGGGCCTACGCCGACGTCGAGGGCGCCCTCGGGATACGCATCCCGAGGGCGCCCTTTGGCAGGGTCGCCGTGCACCGAGCCGCGTGGAGTGTTGCTCGGCCGTCACCCCGTGTTCGATTAGGTGCCGGGTTACGGCTGCTCTCCACAGATTCGCCGACTTTCTTCCGTCCACATGTTGGGGACTGCCGAGTTGTCCCGAACGGCATCCACAGGAAGCCTGTTCATACGACGTTCGCCCAGCTCAGCCCCCTGTGGAATCGTGGACGAACGATCTCCACAGACTGTGGACAAAGAGAAGATCCACAGGGTGTGCACGGAGTTGTCCACCGACGACCCACAGGCTGGGGCCAGTTGTCCCCAGCGATCCTCAGCTTCTCCACATGGCTGTCCACTGTTCGGCAACCCGACGCACCCGATCACCGCGTCGAGTGAAAGGCGTCACACGAAGGTGCCGGGTTGGGGTGTGGGAAACGTGGGTAAACCTGGGGACGCAGCTGGGGAGAACTGCCCTCGGGCTGTGGGCGGTGTGTGCAGAACTTTCTGTTCTCCACAGAGACACCTAGTTGTCCACTGCCTCCGCCCACAGGGCCAGTGGACAAAATTCCGCCTCTGAGCTGGGAAAACGTGGTTATCCACGGTATCCACAGGCCCTACTACTACTTCCAACTAGAGAGAGCCTGGCAATCGCTTTGAAGCGGGGCCTGTGCACAACTCGCTGTTTCGAGCCCGGCTGCCCCTCCGACCGACTTGACCCCGACGGGCACCTACTGTCAGTGCGGTGCGTCAGACTGGTCCCCGGTGTCCTTCCCTTCGCAATGGGCGGTGACACCGAGTCGGAGGACTCAGTAGCAACAGCAGGAGGCGGCTTACGGTGAAGATCCGGGTGGAACGCGACGTACTCGCGGAGGCAGTGGCGTGGGCGGCACGCAGCCTCCCGGCCCGTCCGCCGGCTCCTGTCCTCGCCGGCCTCCTCCTCAAGGCCGAGGACGGCCAGCTGAGCCTGTCGAGCTTCGACTACGAGGTCTCTGCACGCGTGTCGGTGGAAGCCGAGGTCGACGAGGACGGTGCCGTCCTCGTCTCCGGCCGGCTGCTCGCCGACATCTCCCGCGCCCTCCCCAACCGGCCGGTGGAGATTTCCACAGACGGTGTACGGGCGACCGTGGTCTGTGGATCCTCCCGGTTCACCCTGCACACACTGCCTGTGGAGGAGTACCCGGCGCTGCCGCAGATGCCGAACGCCACGGGCACCGTCCCCGGCGAGGTCTTCGCGGCCGCCGTGTCCCAGGTGGCCATCGCCGCCGGCCGTGACGACACGCTGCCGGTCCTCACCGGTGTGCGCATCGAGATCGAGGGCGACACGGTCACCCTGGCCTCCACCGACCGCTACCGCTTCGCGGTCCGTGAGTTCCTGTGGAAGCCGGAGAACCCCGACGCCTCCGCGGTCGCCCTGGTCCCGGCCAAGACGCTCCTGGACACCGCCAAGTCGCTCGGCGCCGGTGACAGTGTCACGCTGGCGCTGTCCGGGTCGGGTGCGGGCGAGGGGCTGATCGGTTTCGAGGGCGCGGGTCGTCGTACGACCACGCGACTGCTCGAGGGCGACCTGCCGAAGTACCGGACGCTGTTCCCGACCGAGTTCAACTCCGTCGCCGTGATCGAGACCGCGCCCTTCGTGGAGGCCGTCAAGCGTGTGGCGCTGGTGGCCGAGCGGAACACCCCGGTGCGGCTGAGCTTCGAGCAGGGCGTGCTCATCCTCGAGGCCGGTTCCAGCGACGATGCACAGGCTGTGGAAAGGGTCGACGCCCAGCTGGACGGCGACGACATCTCGATCGCCTTCAACCCGACCTTCCTGCTGGACGGTCTGAGCGCGATCGACTCGCCGGTGGCTCAGCTGTCGTTCACGACGTCCACGAAGCCGGCGCTGCTCAGCGGGAAGCCGGCGCTGGATGCCGAGGCCGACGACGCGTACAAGTACCTGATCATGCCGGTCCGGCTCAGCGGCTGACCGGTTGTCCACAGTGCCGGGTGCCCCTGTGGGTGCCCGGCACTGGTGTGCATCGAGAAGTCGCAGGTCAGGGGGGTAACGCATGAGCGCGTATGCCCACAGCTGTGCGTGAAGGGGCGGGTTTAGGCTCGGCTCGGCACGAAGGTGCCTGTCCCGCCACACAGCGACCTAAGGAACACAACTGATGGAGCTCGGTCTCGTCGGCCTCGGCAAGATGGGCGGCAACATGCGCGAGCGGATCCGCCGCGCGGGCCACACCGTCATCGGATACGACCGCAACGCGGACCTCGCGGATGTCCACAGCCTGGAAGAGCTTGTGGGCAAGCTCAGCGGGCCGCGCGTGGTCTGGGTGATGGTCCCCGCCGGCGAGGCCACCCAGTCGACCGTCGACCGGCTCGCCGAGCTGCTGGAGCCCGGTGACGTGGTCGTGGACGGCGGCAACTCCCGGTGGACCGACGACGAGAAGCACGCCGAGGAACTCGCCGCCAAGGGCATAGGCTTCGTGGACTGCGGTGTGTCCGGCGGTGTCTGGGGGCTGGAGAACGGCTACGCGCTGATGTACGGCGGCGACGCCGAGAACGTCGCCAAGGTGCAGCCGATCTTCGACGCGCTGAAGCCGGAGGGCGACTTCGGCTCGGTGCACGCCGGCAAGGTCGGCGCGGGCCACTTCGCGAAGATGGTCCACAACGGCATTGAGTACGCGATGATGCAGGCCTACGCCGAGGGCTGGGAGCTGCTGGAGAAGGTCGACTCCGTCACGGACGTCCGTGAGGTGTTCCGGTCCTGGCAGGAAGGCACCGTCATCCGGTCCTGGCTGCTCGACCTCGCGGTCAACGCGCTGGACGACGACGAGCACCTGGAGGGCCTGCGCGGTTATGCACAGGACTCCGGTGAGGGACGCTGGACTGTGGAGGCCGCGATCGACAACGCGGTGCCGTTGCCGGCGATCACCGCGTCGCTGTTCGCGCGGTTCGCCTCCCGGCAGGAGGACTCGCCGCAGATGAAGATGATCGCCGCGCTGCGCAACCAGTTCGGCGGCCACGCCGTAGAGAAGAAGGCTTAGCCGACAGGCCGTAGCCGACAACTTGTCCACAGGATCGCCCCCGCGATCCACAGTCCATCAGCACTCTGGGGAAGGCCGGCGAAACGACCATGCACGTCACGCATCTTTCGCTGGCCGACTTCCGCTCGTACGCCCGGGCCGAGGTTCCGCTCGACCCGGGCGTCACCGCGTTCGTCGGCCCCAACGGACAGGGCAAGACCAACCTGGTGGAGGCGGTCGGGTATCTGGCCACCCTGGGCAGCCACCGGGTCGCCTCCGACGCCCCCCTCGTCCGCATGGGCGCCGAGCGCGCCGTCATCCGGGCGCAGGTCAGGCAGGGCGACCGGCAGCAGCTGGTCGAGCTGGAGCTGAACCCGGGCAAGGCCAACCGCGCGCGCATCAACCGGTCCTCGCAGGTCAGGCCGAGGGACGTGCTGGGGATCGTACGGACGGTGCTGTTCGCGCCCGAGGATCTCGCGCTGGTGAAGGGGGACCCCGGCGAGCGGCGGCGGTTCCTCGACGAGCTGATCACGGCCAGGTCGCCGCGCATGGCCGGTGTGCGCTCCGACTACGAGCGGGTGCTCAAGCAGCGCAACACCCTGCTGAAGACCGCCGCGCTCGCGCGCCGGCACGGCGGGCGGACGGGGGCGGATCTGTCCACGCTCGATGTGTGGGACCAGCATCTCGCGCGCGCGGGCGCGGAGTTGCTGGCGCAGCGGCTGGACCTGATAGGGGTGCTGCAGCCGCTGGCCGACAAGGCGTACGAGCAGCTGGCCCCCGGCGGTGGGCCGCTGGCGCTGGAGTACAAGCCGTCGGCGCCCGGTGAGGCCCACGCGCGCGAGGATCTCTACGCCCAGCTGATGGCGGCCCTGGCCCAGGCGCGCAAGCAGGAGATCGAGCGCGGGGTGACCCTGGTGGGGCCCCATCGGGACGACCTGGTCCTCAAGCTGGGTCAGCTGCCGGCCAAGGGGTACGCCTCGCACGGCGAGTCCTGGTCCTATGCGCTCGCGCTGCGGCTGGCCTCCTACGACCTGCTGCGGGCCGAGGGCAGCGAGCCGGTGCTGGTCCTGGACGACGTCTTCGCCGAGCTGGACGCGCGCCGCCGTGAGCGGCTGGCCGAGCTGGTCGCGCCCGGCGAGCAGGTGCTGGTGACCGCCGCCGTGGACGATGACGTACCGGATGTACTGGCCGGGGCGCGGTACACCGTGTCCGGAGGGACGGTGGAGCGCGTATGAGCGGCGAGAAGCCCACCCCCAAGGACCCGGAGAAGGCGCCCGAACCCTCCGGTGTCGACCTCGCGCGCGTGGCGTTGCGCGCGGCGAAGGAGCAGGCACGCGCGCGTGGCGACGCGGCGCGGCAGAAGAAGCACGTCCGGCGCGGCGGCGGGCTGCGTTCCGGTGCGCGGGCCGACGGCCGGGATCCGATGGCGCTGAGCGCCGCGATCAACCGGCTGCTGACCGAGCGCGGCTGGGAGACGCCCGCGGCGGTGGGCGGGGTCATGGGCCGCTGGCCGCAGATCGTCGGCGAGGACCTGGCCAAGCACTGTGTGCCGCAGCGGTACGACGAGGACGAGCGGGTGCTGGTCGTGAGCTGTGACTCGACGGCCTGGGCCACTCAGCTGCGCCATCTCGCGCCCGCGCTGGTGGCGCGGCTCAACGAGGATCTGGGGCACGGCACCGTGCGGATGATCAAGGTGCTCAATCCGGGCGGTCCGGCCCGCCGTTACGGTCCGCTGCGCGCTCCGGGCAGCTCCGGGCCCGGCGACACGTACGGCTGACGCGGCTCCGGGCCCGGCGTTACGTACGGCTGACGCGTGGCTGGCGCATGGGTGACGTACCTCACGTCGTGGGGTCGCGCCGGGGTGCCGGCGTGCCCGTGTGCACCGGTGCGGGCGGCGGCCGGAACGTGGCCGGATCGCCATCTGACCCCCCAGTAGCCAAGGGTTGACGCCTCGAAGCGCTGAGTGCCGCTGTGAGCCCCTTGGAGCCCCCATCCGCATATCGGGACCCGGTCGAGGCCGGTTCAGGGCGGCACATGGGGACTCAGGTACCGGCAAACCCCCATCGATGTCAGAGCTACCGGTAGACTGGAAGACAATCCCGCCCCAATGTGGGGACCGCCCGGGAAAAGCTGAGCAACGCTGATCAAGGCTTACCAACGCAACATGCCGCAGCCGCTCCGGCAACCTGCCGACGAGCCCGGCTCGTGCTGTGCCAGAAAGGGCGCTTCGTGGCCGATTCCGGCAACCCCAACGAGAACATCCCGTCCACCGACGACGGCGTGAACGGCGAGGCCGCCGAGGCCCCCGTGAACGGCGCGGCCGCAGACTCCGGCGCGGCCTCCGCCTCCTACGACGCCAGTGCCATCACCGTGCTCGAAGGGCTGGACGCGGTCCGCAAGCGGCCCGGCATGTACATCGGTTCCACGGGCGAGCGCGGTCTGCACCATCTGGTGTACGAGGTCGTCGACAACTCGGTCGACGAGGCGCTGGCCGGGTACGCGGACACGATCGACGTCACGATCCTCGCCGACGGCGGCGTCCGGGTCGTCGACAACGGCCGTGGCATCCCGGTGGGCATCGTGCCCTCCGAGGGCAAGCCGGCCGTGGAGGTCGTGCTCACCGTGCTGCACGCGGGCGGCAAGTTCGGCGGCGGCGGTTACGCCGTCTCCGGCGGTCTGCACGGTGTGGGTGTGTCCGTCGTGAACGCGCTGTCCACGAAGGTCGCCGTCGAAATCAGGACCGACGGCCACCGCTGGACGCAGGACTACAAGCTCGGCGTTCCGACGGCCCCGCTCGACCAGCACGAGGCGACGGACGAGACCGGCACCTCGGTCACCTTCTGGGCCGACTCCGACATCTTCGAGACCACCGAGTACTCCTTCGAGACGCTGTCGCGGCGTTTCCAGGAGATGGCGTTCCTCAACAAGGGTTTGACGATCAAACTCACCGACGAGCGCGAGTCGGCGAAGGCGACCAGCGGTGCGGACGAGGCGGGCGCGGACGAGAAGGCCGAGGTCAAGACCGTCACGTACTACTACGAGGGCGGCATCGTCGACTTCGTGAAGTACCTCAACTCCCGCAAGGGAGAGGCGGTGCACCCCACCGTCATCGACCTGGACGCGGAGGACAAGGACAAGAGCCTGTCCCTCGAGGTCGCGATGCAGTGGAACAGCGGCTACAGCGAGGGTGTGTACTCGTTCGCCAACATCATCCACACGCATGAGGGCGGTACGCACGAGGAGGGCTTCCGCGCGGCCCTCACCAGCCTGATCAACAAGTACGCGCGCGACAAGAAGCTGCTACGCGAGAAGGACGACAACCTCACCGGCGACGACATCCGCGAGGGTCTGACCGCGATCATCTCGGTCAAGCTGAGCGAGCCGCAGTTCGAGGGCCAGACGAAGACCAAGCTGGGCAACACGGAGGCCAAGACCTTCGTGCAGAAGGCGGTCTACGAGCACCTCAACGACTGGCTGGACCGCAACCCGGTCGAGGCGGCGGACATCGTCCGCAAGGGCATCCAGGCGGCCACCGCGCGCGTGGCGGCCCGCAAGGCCCGTGATCTGACCCGCCGCAAGGGTCTGCTGGAGTCGGCGTCCCTGCCGGGCAAGCTGTCGGACTGCCAGTCGAACGACCCCACCAAGTGCGAGATCTTCATCGTCGAGGGTGACTCCGCCGGCGGCTCGGCCAAGTCCGGCCGCAACCCGCAGTACCAGGCGATCCTCCCGATCCGCGGCAAGATCCTCAACGTGGAGAAGGCCAGGATCGACAAGATCCTGCAGAACCAGGAGATCCAGGCGCTGATCTCGGCCTTCGGCACGGGTGTGCACGAGGACTTCGACATCGAGAAGCTCCGCTATCACAAGATCATCCTGATGGCGGACGCCGACGTCGACGGCCAGCACATCAACACCCTGCTGCTGACCTTCCTGTTCCGCTTCATGCGGCCGCTGGTCGAGGCCGGGCACGTGTTCCTGTCCCGCCCTCCGCTGTACAAGATCAAGTGGGGCCGGGACGAGGTCGACTACGCGTACTCCGACCGCGAGCGCGACGCACTGCTGGAGATGGGCCGCCAGCGCGGCAAGCGCGTCAAGGAGGACTCGATCCAGCGCTTCAAGGGCCTCGGCGAGATGAACGCCGAGGAGCTGCGCGTGACCACGATGGACCAGGAGCACCGGGTCCTCGGCCAGGTCACCCTGGACGACGCCGCTCAGGCCGACGACCTGTTCTCGGTCCTGATGGGCGAGGACGTCGAGGCGCGCCGCCAGTTCATCCAGCGCAACGCCAAGGACGTCCGCTTCCTCGACATCTGAGTCGGTCTCAGCTGACCGCACCAGGAAGGATCTTCACCAGTAATGGCCGACGAGAACACTCCGGAAAACCCTGAGACCGAGGGCGGCGAGATCGTCATGCGTGTCGAGCCCGTCGGGCTCGAGACGGAGATGCAGCGCTCGTACCTGGACTACGCGATGTCCGTCATCGTGTCCCGTGCGCTGCCCGACGTCCGGGACGGCCTCAAGCCCGTCCACCGGCGCGTGCTCTACGCGATGTACGACGGCGGCTACCGCCCCGACCGCGGCTTCTACAAGTGCGCCCGTGTCGTCGGCGACGTCATGGGCAACTACCACCCGCACGGCGACTCCTCGATCTACGACGCCCTGGTGCGCCTCGCCCAGCCGTGGTCGATGCGGATGCCGCTGGTGGACTCCAACGGCAACTTCGGCTCTCCGGGCAACGACCCGGCGGCCGCCATGCGCTACACCGAGTGCAAGATGGCGCCGCTGTCGATGGAGATGGTCCGCGACATCGACGAGGAGACCGTCGACTTCACGGACAACTACGACGGCCGCTCCCAGGAGCCGACCGTCCTGCCCTCGCGCTTCCCGAACCTGCTGATCAACGGCTCGGCCGGTATCGCGGTCGGCATGGCGACCAACATCCCGTCGCACAACCTGCGCGAGGTCGCGGCCGGCGCCCAGTGGTACCTGGAGAACCCGGAGGCCTCGCACGAGGAGCTGCTGGACGCGCTGATCGAGCGCATCAAGGGCCCGGACTTCCCGACCGGCGCGCTCGTCGTGGGCCGCAAGGGCATCGAGGAGGCGTACCGCACCGGCCGTGGCTCCATCACGATGCGCGCGGTCGTCGAGGTCGAGGAGATCCAGGGCCGGCAGTGCCTGGTGGTGACCGAGCTGCCGTACCAGGTGAATCCGGACAACCTGGCGCAGAAGATCGCCGACCTGGTGAAGGACGGCAAGATCGGCGGCATCGCGGACGTCCGTGACGAGACGTCGTCCCGTACGGGCCAGCGGCTGGTGATCGTCCTGAAGCGGGACGCGGTCGCCAAGGTCGTGCTGAACAACCTGTACAAGCACACGGACCTGCAGACGAACTTCGGCGCCAACATGCTGGCGCTGGTCGACGGTGTGCCGCGCACGCTGTCCCTGGACGCGTTCATCCGCCACTGGGTGACGCACCAGATCGAGGTCATCGTCCGCCGGACCCGGTTCCGGCTGCGCAAGGCCGAGGAGCGCGCGCACATCCTGCGCGGTCTGCTGAAGGCCCTGGACGCCATCGACGAGGTCATTGCGCTGATCCGGCGCAGTGAGACCGCCGATGTCGCGCGCGACGGCCTGATGGACCTGCTGGAGATCGACGAGAAGCAGGCCAACGCCATCCTCGAGATGCAGTTGCGCCGGCTGGCCGCCCTGGAGCGCCAGAAGATCGTCCAGGAGCACGACGAACTCCAGGCGAAGATCAACGAGTACAACGAGATCCTGGCCTCGCCGGTCCGCCAGCGCGGGATCGTCAGCGAGGAACTGGCCGCGATCGTCGAGAAGTACGGCGACGACCGGCAGACCAAGCTGATCCCGTACGAGGGCGACATGTCCATCGAGGACCTGATCGCCGAGGAGGACATCGTCGTCACCGTCTCGCGCGGCGGCTATGTCAAGCGGACCAAGACGGACGACTACCGGGCGCAGAAGCGCGGCGGCAAGGGCGTGCGCGGCACGAAGCTGAAGGAAGACGACATCGTCGACCACTTCTTCGTCTCCACGACCCACCACTGGCTGCTGTTCTTCACCAACAAGGGCCGGGTGTACCGGGCGAAGGCGTACGAGCTGCCCGAGGCCGGCCGGGACGCGCGCGGCCAGCACGTGGCGAACCTGCTCGCCTTCCAGCCGGACGAGGCGATCGCCGAGATCCTCGCGATCCGGGACTACGAGGCGGCGCCGTATCTGGTGCTGGCCACCAAGTCCGGCTTGGTCAAGAAGACGCCTCTGAAGGATTACGATTCGCCCCGCTCCGGCGGTGTGATCGCGATCAACCTGCGCGAGCGCGAGGACGGCACCGACGACGAACTGATCGGCGCCGAACTCGTCTCGGCCGACGACGATCTCCTTCTGATCAGCAAGAAGGCACAGTCGATCAGGTTCACGGCCTCGGACGAGACCCTGCGCCCGATGGGCCGCGCCACCTCCGGTGTGAAGGGCATGAGTTTCCGCGAGAGCGATGAACTTCTGTCGATGAATGTGGTGCGACCCGGTACGTTCGTGTTCACTGCCACCGACGGTGGGTACGCGAAGCGGACCGCCGTCGACGAGTACCGCGTCCAGGGCCGCGGCGGCCTCGGTATCAAGGCCGCCAAGATCGTGGAGGATCGCGGCTCGCTCGTCGGCGCGCTGATCGTCGAGGAGACCGACGAGATCCTCGCGATCACCCTCTCCGGCGGTGTGATTCGTACGCGAGTCAACGAGGTCAGGGAGACGGGCCGTGACACCATGGGCGTCCAACTGATCAACCTGGGCAAGCGCGATGCCGTGGTCGGCATCGCACGTAACGCCGAGGCCGGGCGCGAGGCGGAGGAGGTCGATGGTGCGGACGCCGTCGACGAGACCGCCGAGGATGCCGCGAGCACCGGCACGGACGAGGGTGAGTCGCCCTCGGCCGAGTAGCACGAGGAGTGAGTCATCGTGAGCGGAGCCACGGGCGCCGGATCGGCCGGTACCTCCAGGGGTACGGAGACGAACGGCGGCGGCCGTGGCTCCGCCGCGAAGGGGGCGGATGCGGGGAGCAGGACCGACCCGCACACGACCAACCTGAAGCCGGTGAAGGTGTCCGAGAACGGCTCCTCCGGCACATCTGGATCCCAGGGGGGAACCGTGACGGACACCCGAGGCCCGGCCGCGGCCGGTGAGGCGCAGTCGTCGTCCCCGCTCCCCGGGGAGCGCGGCCCGGAGCAGCCCGCGGGGCCGTACCACCCCCCGCAGGCCTATCCGGCGCAGCCCCCGGCCGGTGCCGTTCGGCGGCCGCGTACCGGAGCCCGGACGGCGCCGCGCACCCGCAAGGCACGGCTGCGGGTGGCCAAGGCCGACCCGTGGTCGGTGATGAAGGTCAGCTTCCTGCTCTCCATCGCGCTCGGCATCTGCACGATCGTCGCCTCGGCGGTGCTGTGGATGGTCATGGACGCGATGGGCGTGTTCTCGACGGTGGGCGGCACGATCTCGGAGGCGACCGGCTCGAACGAGGCGAACGGCTTCGACCTCCAGGCGTTTCTGTCGCTCCCCCACGTCCTGATGTTCACGACGATCATCGCGGTCATCGATGTGGTGCTGGCCACCGCGCTCGCGACCCTCGGCGCGTTCATCTACAACCTCTCCGCGGGCTTCGTGGGCGGCATCGAGCTGACCCTGGCGGAGGACGAGTAAGGCCCCCCGACAACCGATTTTGGGACTGACGTGGTCGTGCGCTAATCTTCAGGAGTCAGCGCGCGGGACACACACCGCAGAGCGCGGCGGGGCTATAGCTCAGTTGGTTAGAGCGCATCCCTGATAAGGATGAGGCCACAGGTTCAAATCCTGTTAGCCCCACCAGCGAAGAGACCCCCGGTCCGGATGGATCGGGGGTCTTTTGCATCCGCGGATGCATCCGCGAGTGTCCGCGGAAGACATCGTCAGGCCAAGGAAAAGGCCCGATCGCTGGCGACGGGGGATGCACCAGCGATCGGGCTGTGGCCAAGGGTAACAAGACTGAGCGGCTTATGGGGGCAAGTCGGTAGAGAATCAGTCAGGTTGGCCGATCATTGACCGCACGGTGGGTCGTAGGAGAGACGCGGCAGGTACTCGTGCCACTTCTGCGGGGTCAGCACGCCCCGGGTGACCGAGCAGATGTGCTCGATCGCCGCGCTCGCGTCCAGGTCCCACAGGCGGACCGTGTCGGTGCCGCTGGAGGCGCCGAGGACGTTGCTCCCGGAGCTGAAGGACAGGAACGTGCCCGATCTGGCGTTGGGGCTCATCGACTGGCCGATGGGGGTCGCCGAGGCGGGGTCGGTGACGTTCCACAGCCGGACCGTGTTGTCGCTGCCGCCGCTGGCCAGAACGTGTCCGTCCGGGCTGAAAGTCAGCAGCTTGACGGCCTCGGTGTGACCGGTGAGCGGCGCACCCAGCGCGCTCGCCGAGGCGGGGTCGGACGTGTTCCACAGCCGGACCGTGTCGTCGTCGCTGCCGCTGGCCAGAACGTGTCCGTCCGGGCTGAAGGCGAGCGCGTTGACCGGACCGGAGTGCTTCGTGAGCCGGCCGAGCCCCCTCGGGCGAGCCGGGTCGGTGACGTTCCAGAGCCGGATGGTGCTGTCCGCGCTGCCGCTGGCCAGGGTGTGCCCGTCGGCGCTGAAGGCGAGCGCGTTGATGTAGCCCCGGTGGCCGGTGAGCGGCCTGCCGAGCGCGACGGGGTGCGCGGCGTCGGTGACGTTCCACAGCTGAACGGTGTCGTCGTCATAGGCGGTGGCCAGGGTGCGGCCGTCGGCGCTGAAGGCGAGCGCGGGCCCCGCGAAGCGCGTTCGCAGGTGGATGGGCCGGCCGGTGACCGGGTGGGACGGATTGCCGATGTTCCACAGGTACACCGAGTGGTTGTTGGTGAGGACGGCGAGGGTGCGGCCGTCGGGGGAGAACACCAGCGGTGCGCGGTGGCCGCCGTCCGCCTGCATGAACGGTTGGCCCAGCGGCACGGGACGCCCGGGCCGCGTCACGTTCCACAGCCGGAGCCTGCCGTCCCGCGCCCCCGTGACCAGCACCCGCCCGTCCGGACGGAACGCGCCGGTGCGGCCGATGATGTCCGACGTCGGCAGCGACCACAGACGCACCGTGCTGTCACCGCTGCCGGTGGCGAGGGTCCGCCCGTCGGGGCTGAACGCCAGGGCGTACATCTCCCCGCTGCTGCCCGCGAGCGGCTCCCCGACCTGTGAGGGGGCCGTCGGATCGGCCACGTTCCACAGGGTGGCCGTGCTGTCCGCGCTCGCCGCGGCGAGCCGGTCACCGTCCGGGCTGAAGGCCACCGACCAGATCGGGCCGGTGTTCCCGGTCAGCGGTGTGCCGAGCGCGGACGGGTGGGCGGGGTCGGTGACGTTCCACAGGCGGATCGTGTCGTCGGCGCTGCCGGAGGCGAGGGTGTGCCCGTCGGGGCTGAACGCCACCGAGTGCACAAGGTCCGTGTGGCCCTTCAGCGTCGTGCGGTACGGCTTCGGGTGGCGCGGGTCGGACGTGTTCCACAGCAGGATCGTGTCGTCGTCACCGCCCGCCGCGAGGGTATGGCCGTCGGGGCTGAACGCGACGCTGCGCACCGCGGCGGTGTGACCGTCCAGCACCTGGAGCTGCTTCGCCCGGCCCGGGTCGGCCACGTTCCACAGCCGTACCGTGCGGTCCTCGCTCGCCGAGGCCAGGGTGTGGCCGTCGGGACTGAAGGCGACCAGGTAGATCGTGCCCTTGTGACCGGTGAGCGGCTTGCCCAGCGGTGTCGGGTGGGCGGGGTCGGTCACGTTCCACAGCCGGATCGTTCCGTCGTCGCCGGCGCTCGCCAGGGTGTGCCCGTCCGGGCTGAACACCGCGCTGCTCACCCAGCTGGTGTGGCCGGTCAGCGGCTTGCCGAGGGGCCTGGGGCGGCTCGGGTCGGCCACGTTCCACAGCCGGACGGTCCGGTCGTAGCTGGCCGTGGCCAGGGTGCGGCCGTCGGGGCTGAAGGAGGTGAGGTAGACGGCGCCGGTGTGGCCGTACAGCGGGGTGGCCAGCGGCGCGTTCACGATCGAGATCAGCCTGCTGTACGTCCCCTCGTCGTCCGGGCGCAGCTGATGGGCGACCAGGTCGAGCTGCGCGGCCAGGGACGGATCCGTGCGCTGGGCCCGGTCGGCCTCGGCGAGCACCTGCTCGAAGACGGCGTCGTCCCGCTGCTGCCAGGCGATGACCGCCGAGACGCCCGCGACCAGCGCCAGCACCACCAGGGCCGCCACCGCGGCCCGGCTGATCCACACCGTGCGCTTGCGCAGCCGTACCGAGGCGGCCAGGAACTCCACCGCGCTGCGGGTCAGGAAGGTGTCCCCGGCCGATCTGGCCCAGCTGCGCGCCTGTTCCAGCCGGGAGCCCCGGTACAGCAGCGAGCTGTCCCGGTCGGAGTCCTCCCAGGCCCGGCCGTCCTCCTCCAGCCGCTGGCGCAGCAGCTGGTCGCCCCGGTCGTCGTCGATCCAGTGCCGCAGCCGGGGCCAGGCGTGCAGCAGTGCCTCGTGGGTGATCTCCACGGTGTCCGCGTCCAGCGTCACCAGCCGGGCCCGTACCAGGGCCTCCAGGGACTCCTCCGTCTTGCCGGGGTCCGCCGACTCCGCCGCGAGCTGGCGCCGGGTGCCCCGCCGGCGCGTGGCCTGGGTGTCCTCACCGAGGCGCACCAGGCGCAGCAGAAGCAGCCGGGCCGCCGTACGGGCCGCCGGGTCGAGCCCCGACCAGGCGCGCTCGGCGGTCGCCGCGACGGCCCCCTGGATGCCGCCGGCCGCGCGGTAGCCGGCCAGCGTCAGCCGGCCGGCCTTGCGGCGCTGCCAGGTGGCGAGCAGGGCGTGCGAGAGCAGCGGGAGCACGCCCGCGTCGTGCGCCCCGCGCGGGCCGTCGGCGCTCACCTCGCGGACGATCAGCTCGGCGAGCCCCGGCTCCAGCTCCAGGCCGACCGCCTTGGCCGGTCCGGTCACCGCGTCGCGCAGTTCGGCGCTGGTCAGCGGGCCGAGCACCATGTGCCGGTGCTGGAGCGCGTCGGCCAGCTCCGGGTAGCCGAGGCACTGCTCGTAGAAATCGGCCCGGATACCGAGGACGACGCGGACCGGGGCGGGCCCGTGCGCGTCGGCGGGCGGGGTGCAGGCGGCGTGCAGAAGCTGGATGAACGTACGCCGGTCGGCCTCGTCGGCGCAGAGGGTGAACGCCTCCTCGAACTGGTCCACGATGACGACCGGCCGGCGCTCGGGCGGCGCCTCGCGGTGAGCCCACTGCGCCATGGCCTCCCGGGCCGCCCGGGCCACCCGGGGTGAGTCGGAGCCGGGAACCGCCGGATTCTCCGTCGCCTCCTGCTCGGCCCGGCGTGCGTCGGCGGCTACCTCGGTGAGATCGGGGATACGGCGCACCAGCTCACCCAGCGGGTCGGCACCGGGGACGAGGTGCAGGACGCAGTCGGCCGCGTCCTTGCCGTCACCGGTGGCGCTGGCGGGCGTGCTGACGGCGCCGGACGGCGCGCCGGATCCCGCGTGCAGGGCGCCGCCGCGGACGGCCGGCACCAGGCCGGCGTTCAGCAGGGAGGACTTGCCCGCTCCCGAGGCGCCCACGAGCATCACCAGACCGCCGGTCCGCTCCGCGGCGCGCAGCTGGGCGACGAGCGCGCTCGTGCTGCGCTCCCGGCCGAAGAACCACCGGGCGTCCTCCTGCCGGTACGGGGCGAGCCCCCGGTAGGGGCAGACGACGCCGGCGACGGGCGGGCCCTCGGCGGGCGGCCGGTCCTCCTCGGCGGGTGGCGCGACCCGCTCGCCGACCGGGTCGGCCAGCGCACGCTCCCACAGGCGCTGCCAGTGGACCAGGTCGTACAGGCCGGTGGACACCGGCGCGGGCCGCAGGCGGCGCGCCTCCGGGATCAGGATGTGCAGCACCGCCGCGAGAGCGGTGAACTGGGCCGGCACGTTCTTGGCCCGGCGCCAGTCGCTGATCCGCTGCGCGGACACCCGCACGGGCCGCCCGCGCTCGTCGATGCGCTGCAGCCGTACGACCGCCTCGGCGACGCTCTTGAGGGGAGGATTTCCAGCCTCCTTGTACAGCAGCGCGAGGCGCTCGGCGAAAGCTGTGCGTGTCCCTGAGTCGGAACCCAAGGTCCCACCCCTTTACTTTTCCCCCCGCGTCTGGCCGTCCGGACCGGAAAACCCACCTTATATGGCTGACCTGCGATTACGCACCGGACCGGAGATCGTGGTCTCCTCGGCGGCGGGCAACAGATGGCAGGATCCGGACGCGGTCGGTGACCCGTCACGCACCGTCCGAACAGGCCACGGGCCTGTGTTCGGCGAGACCGACCGTGGCACCGATCGATCTCGGCCAGACTCCACCGACGACATGCGAGCGGATCCCGCCCACGGCGGCTCCCGTCCTCGACCCGTGCCGAGCCGACATGGCACGGGTCGACACCCCGCACCGTCCGGTACCGGTCCCCACGAGGGGAGGGACCGGTGCCGGACGGTGGGGGTTCATGAGACAAGCCCGCGTCAGCTGCTCGCGCCGAGTCGGTCGTGAAGAGACCGGGAGCACAGGTCCGGCAGTCCCTGGATATCTGATGCTCCGTCAGATACGGTTGCTCCGCCGGCTTCCCGAAGGGGTGAGTGCGCCATGCGCAAATGTCCTCCTTGTCCGACACCGCCCGGTGCTCCGCGCTGGGTCGCGATGTTCCACCAGCCCGCCCGGGACTCCTGGACGGTGGCCGCCGAGTCCCCGCACCGGGCTCCCGTGCTGTACGCCGTCGCAGACATGACCCAGACCGTGCGGGCGCGCGGCGAGGAGGCGACGGTCGCCCTGTGGGGGCCGGAGGACGGCGCCTGGCGCCTCTTCGACGCCCCGGCCGCCAAGGAGACCGCCCCTGCCCCCGCCGCCCCGCCCGGCACGCCCGCGCCCGCGCCCGCGCCCGCCAGGCTCGCGGAACGCATGACGGGCCGCCGGCACCAGGTGCTCCTGGCCGGTCTGGGCAAGGCGGGCCTGTACGACCTGGGCGCCGAGGACGGCGAGGCGGTGCGGACGATGGCCGAGCTGCTCGACGAGCCCACGGTCCGCCGCGTGGCCCACTGGCTCTCGGTCGCGGGCGGGGAGCGCTAGGGCCTGTCCGGCGGATCAGGTCGCAGGAAAGCGACGGCGCCTCATAAGCGCAGGTGAGCGGGGGCTGGTGCGTCCAGCTGCAAGGCCGAGGAGGGAGTCGACGGTGGGGGAGCGTCGGCGACCGACGACAACGCCGCAGATGGGCGTGCCAGCCCCCGCGTCTGCGACAGGATCCGTCGGACAGGCCCTAGCCGGGCCGGTTCGGCGTTCGGGGGTGGTGGCGCGAACCGGGTCGGTCCGGTGTGCGGGAGCGGTAGCGTGACGCAGGACCGGCTCGGCGTGCGGTTCGCCGGGCAGTGACGTCCGGGACGCCACCGTCCACGACCGCAGGACTGGAGGACGCATGAAGGTCTCCGTCGACCGCTCCCTGTGCTACGGCTCCGCCGAGTGCGCGCACCGGGTGCCGGCCGTGTTCGCGTTCGAGGACGGCTACGGCGTGGTACGGCCCGGCCGTCAGGAGTCCCCCGACGATCCGGAGCTTCGGGAGGCGGCCGAGAGATGCCCCTCGCAGGCGATCGCGCTCACCGAGTAGCCGACAGGGTCACAACAGCGCGAGACCCCCGGCCCAACCCGGCCGGGGGTCTTTCCGTCTCGAATGGTGCGTACGCAACTCGCCCTGGTGTCGAGACGTCGCGCTCTGCGAGGGGGCGGTCAGCAGTCGAGGCCGGCCGCCGAGGGTTCTTCGGGGACTGCCGCGTTCTCCGTCAGGGAGTCGGTGACGGGCCGGTGCCTGCAGCTCGGGGACTTTCCGTGGGCCTCGGCCCGGATGCGCTGCTTCATCGTGGGGGGAAGGGCTCTGCCGTGGGACCAGGACCAGTGGCGTTGTGCCGGGATCGCCGGGGCGGTCCGCCCCGCGGTGCTGGTGCGGGTGCTCTCGGTCTGCGGTGCGGCCGTCGCGGTCGTGGCGGCCGTGGTGGTGATGAGTCCGAGCGCCGTGCACAGCGCGAGGAAGGCGGTGACGATGGCGGTCCACAGGTTCATGACCTTGTTCTGGGTCATGGCCCCTCACTTTCGGGTCGGGCGATTTGCGTACTTTCCTCATGATGTGTATGTGGGTCGCGAAGTGGTGGACCGACGCCCGTGGCGCGTCGATGTTCAGATCAACACCACCCGGATGGCCGCAAGGGGGTCGGAAAACTGCCAAAACCAGGTGAGGATGAGCGAAGAGGGAGCAAAGTAACCGTCCGTGGAGGTGTGATCACCCTCCGATCGGAACAGCGTCCGACCTGGCCTATTGCGCTGCCGGGGGCGGGAGTTGGGGGCCCGCGCAGATCACCGATCGATATCGGTCGGTGTGTATAGTCGGGCGCCAGAGGTCCCCTACGTCAAGGAAAGACGAGGTCGCGCGGTGAAGAAGCTGCTCCTGGTCGCACTGGCCGCCATCGGCGGGCTCCTCGTGTACCGCCAGATCCAGGCGGATCGCGCCGAGCAGGATCTGTGGACGGAGGCGACTGACTCCGTGCCCACGGGTTCGTGAGTGCCGATACCAGAATCTGAACAGACCCCGACCGCCGGCGCGGTCGGGGTTTTGTCTTGTCCCCGTGTTGCGGGGGCCCGGCGAGTGGGGTAGGCGTTCGTGGGGGCGCTCGGAGCACGGCGGGGGCGCGGGCGAGGTCCGGTACGGCGAGTGCGACCGCCACGTGCGGCGCAAGGGGAGGGCGGCACGTGCGGGGGCGAGGACGACGTACGACGCGTATGACGTGGACGACGCGTCGGTGGGGGCGTACGGCGTGGCGGTGGGGGGAGCGGTGGGGCGGACGCCGGGCGGGCCTCGGCGCCCGGGCGGTGCGGACGGCCCTGCTGCCGGGACTGTGCGCGCTGCTCGTCCTGCCGCCCGCTGCCGCGTCGGCAGCCCCCGCCGAGGACGCGGGGCCGCAGCCGTACGCCTTCGCGCCCGGCGCCCGTACCGTCGCGGGCGCGACGGACCCCGCGACGGCCGAACGGCTGGATCCCGGCCATATCTACCGCAGCTCCCTGCCGAGGAACGGCAAGCTCTACTACCGGCTCGAACTCGACGCCGCCGACACGGCGTACATCCCCGTCACCGCCGTACCCCCGCCGGACGCCACCGTCTCCGCCACCGACGGGATCAGGGTGTCGATCCAGGACGCGCACGGCACGCCCTGCCTCTTCTCCGCCGCCCGTTTCGGCGCGGGGCTCAGCCCGCGCCCGATCACCGCGCTGGCGCAGCGGGAGGCGGGCAGGACCCTGTGCCAGGGCAAGGGGACGTACCGCCTGCTCGTCCAGCGCCTCGACGCCGAGGGCTCCGGTGCCTCGGCCCCGGCGCAGCCCTGGGACCTGGAGATCGCGCCCGCCACGGAACCGCGCCCGGGGCGGGCCGGGGCCACCTCCGCGCCGCAGGCCTGGGACTCCGCCACCCCCGAGCCGCTCGGCGGCGCACCCCGCGACAGTTTTGGCGGCACCGGTTTCGGCTCGGCCCGCACGCTGGGCCAAGGGGTGTGGCGGACCGCTCTCGCGCCCGGTGAGACCCGGTTCTACAAGGTGCCGCTCGACTGGGGCCGGCAACTGAACGCCTCCGCCGAGCTGGCCGCTGCCTCCGGGCACGGGTATGTCGGCGGCGCCCTGAACCTCTCGCTCTACAACCCCGTCCGCGGCTACGTCGAGGACGCCGCCCTCGGCTACACCGGTGTCCGCAGATCCGCCGTGCTCCAGCCGCCCCCGCCGGTGGAGTACGCCAACCGGTACGCCGTCCCCGCCGGGGTGACCTCCGTCCGCTTCGCGGGCGACTACTACCTGGCCCTGCATCTCAGCGCGCAGCTGGCCGGCACGTTCGGGCGGGGGCCGTTCGGCGTGACGCTGCGGGTCCGGGTGGCCGGGCGGGCGCACGCGGGGCCGCAGTACGCCGGGCGGCCCGTGCCGGGTGATGTATTCACGATCAGCGAGCAGGACCGGGCGGCGGCGCTCACCGGGAGCAGCGCAGGCGCGGATGGCGCGGGTGGTGCGGGTGATGCGGGTGGTGCGGCGGCCGGGGGCGACCCCGGGATGAAGCTCGTCGCGGCCGGTGGGATCGGCCTGGGCACGGTGCTGCTGCTGGTGCTCGCCCTGTGGACGGTGACGGCGCGGCGGGCTCAGACGCGGGCCAGCGCCCAGAAGCCCACCGCGTAACAGGCCAGCGCCAGCAGCAGGATCGGGACCGCGGCCTTGGCCGGCGGCCCGGCCCACCGCTTCCTGCCCGCCCTGCCCGCTCTGCGCGCCCGGTGTGCCCTGTGCCCTTGCGCGGGCGTACCGGAAACCGGCTGGGCCGGAGGCGGAACCTGCGCGTCCGAAGCGGTGTACGAGGCAGTGGGGGGAGTGGGTTCAACGGAGGTCTCGGCACGATGCCCCTGCATCGCGCTCGGCGAAGGACCGTAGAAGTGCGGCGGGTGGAACGGGGGTTGGGAGGAGGGCCGGGGAGGCGGCGGGGGCTGCTGGAGGTACGGGGAGTGCGGAGGGTACGGCGGGTACGGGGAGGGGTCTGCGGCCTGCGGTACCTGATCGGCGCGATGGCCGCCCTGCTCGGCGGCGTTCCGGGATGGCTCTTGGGCGTACGGCCCGGAGGGCGAGGGCTCCTGGGGCGGCGGCAGCCGGAAGCTTCCGGTGTCCGAGAGGGAGCCGGTGCCCGCGGCGGCGTCCGGGGCCGGAGTCGTGTCCGTGCCCTCGACCAGTTCCAGGGCCACTCCGGAGGCCGTCTTGAGGGGGCCGTCGGGGGCGAAACCGGGCGGCAGCGGGCCGAGCTGGTCGAAGATCTCGATCAGCTCGTCGTCGGGCTCGGGCTCCGGCAGGAGTTCCGCGGCGGAGGCGAGCGCCTTGCGCGCACCCGTCGCGGTGCGGAAGCGCGTGTCCGGGTCGGGCTGGAGCAGTGTGGCGACGACCTGCCAGAGCGGTTCCGGAATGCCCTTGGGCGGGCCGGGCGTCCCGTGCTCCGCGAAGTGCTGCACGAGCGCCTTGGCATCGGGCTTGGCGCCTTCGAGGAGATACAGCGCGACCAGGCCCACGGCGAACAGGTCGGCGGGGAAGTCGGGTTCGGAGCCGAGCATCTGCTCGGGCGCGAGATAACCGGGCGTGCCCACCACGAGGTTGGTCTCCGTCAGGCGGGGTTCGCCGAGCCGCATGGCGATGCCGAAGTCGGACAGCCGCAGCCGCGGCCGGCCGGTTCCGGTGGCTTCGAGGAGGACGTTGGCGGGCTTGATGTCCCGGTGGATGACGCCCTCGGCGTGGACGGCGGCGAGACCGGACAGGAGCTGGTCGAGCAGGGTGCACACGAACGCCGGTGGCAGGGGACCGTAGTCACCGACGAGATGGACCAGGGAGCCGCCGCCGACCAGGTCCATGGTGAACAGCACCTTGTCGTCGTCGGCGGCCCAGCTGGCCGGGGCGAGGACATGCGGGTGATCGATCCGCAGGGCCTGCTCGCGCACGAAGCGCAGCAGGGAGTGGGCGTCGCGCTGCTGGAGCACCTTGGCGGCCACATAGCGCCGTCGGCGGTGGTCCCAGGCACGCCATACGGCGCCCACGCCACCGCGTCCGATCGGATCGGCCAGCTCATACCGCCCGGCGAAGACCTCACCCATGGCAGCCCATCACTCCTCCCCCTGGCCCCCCGCCAGTCCCCCGGCCCCCTTGCTTCCCCACTTCCCCGTGCTTCCCCCCTGCACCCCCTGGTCTCCCCCGGTCCCTGCCCTGCCCGGCCCGGTTCTGGATCCTTTGCGGACCGGGCCGGCCGTGGCCGCTAGTTCTGGTGGGACTGGTAGTGCGCGACGGCGTCGGAGGTGCGGCCGGCGCCGTAGACGCGGAGGAACTCCGCCAGTTCCGGATGGCTCGGGGCGAGGCTGTCCGCGGCGTCGATGATGTCGCCCGCGGCGGCCACCGAGCGCAGCAGCGACTGGATCTCGCGGACCACCCGCTTGACCGTCGGTGCCCCCGAACCGCTCGTGGTCTGGGTGGTGTTGCTGAGCACGGAGCCCCCCTGAGACTTCTTGATCTCGTCCATGCGCTGGGTCGCCTCGGCGGCACTGACGCTGCCGTCCGCGACCTGTGCCGCCAGCTCCTGCAGCAGCTGCACCCGCTGGACCACGGCGGGGTTGCCGATCTTCGCGCGCTGGCCGCTCATCAACTGCGACAGCATCGGAGCGGACAGCCCGAGGACCGCCGCGAGCCGGGCCTGATTGAGCCCGAGATCGTCGATCAGCTTACGGAAGAGCGCCCCCAACGGCTCTCCGTACCAGTTCCGCTGCAGCTCCCGCGCTCTCGCGGTGGCTTCCTGCTGTGCGGCGTCCATTGCGTCTCCCCATCGCTTCCCCTGAAAACCGCGGTTCGCTGTAGCGAACCACGTCGAGCATCCTACGGAGAGTGGTCATCCGCGGGGACCCCCAATCTTTTTGCGGGATACCGGGGGTGACCCGGTACTCTGGTCTGCGGCGCCCACCGGAACGCGACACCTCCGGCAGGCTGCTGCTTTTCGGGGCCTTAGCTCAGTTGGTAGAGCGCCGTCTTTGCATGGCGGATGTCAGGGGTTCGACTCCCCTAGGCTCCACTCCTTTTCACCCCTCTGACCTGCATAAACGTAGTCAGGGGGGCGTTTTTGTCTCCATTTTCCGTGCTGACGTGTCAGCACAGTGATGCTGACGCAAGCCTGTGGTTGCCGGGCTTGGGGCGGCCTTCGCTCCCCGCTTGATCCCCTGGGAGGCGATGGACTTTCCGGTTTCCTACTCGTTTGACACAATGGGGTCATGTCTGAGGCGACGTACAGCATCGGTGAGGGGCCGGCGACCCGGGTCAGCCTGTCTCTGCCTGAGGGAACCGCGGAGGCGATCCGGGCCCGGGTCGGTAAGCGGGAGTTCTCCGCGTTCATTGCCGCGGCCGTCGAGCGGGAGCTGAGGGGGCAGGTGCTGGACGAGTACCTGGCCGACTACGAGAGCCGCAAGGGGCCGGTGTCCGAGCAGGCGCAACAGCGGGCGCGGCAGGTGTTCGACGAGGTGTTCGCCGAGGAAGACCAGTGGCCCGCCGCAAGCTGAGTCACGAGGGGACGCTGGTCCTGGACAGCGTGGGGCTCTCCCAACTGCTCGCTGACGACGAGACCGTGGTGGCGCTGGTCGCGGAGGCGCGCTCGCGTGGCATGGAAGTGGTGATCTGTGCGCTCACCATCATCGAGTCTGTGCACGCCCGCACCAACAAGGCACGGCTGAGCTGGCTGTTGTCCGGCCTTCGCGTGATCCCGGTGGGGGATGAGGAGGCAAAGGCGGCCTCAGCACTGCTGATGGGGGCAGGGCTGCACGGTCACAAGTACGCCATCGACGCGGCCGTGGCCGAGATGGCGCTTCGGCAGCAGCGGCCTGTGGTCATGCTGACCTCGGACATCGACGACATGGCCAAGCTCTGCGGCGAAAGAGTCCGCCTCGTTTCCGTGTGACCAGTTCTCGTCGCGTGGGGCGAGGATGACATCCGCGGAGCTGCGCAAGGACGCCCATGCGAAGGCGGGGTTTCGGGCCTGGGTGGTGTCCGGTGAGACCGGCGCTGCTCTGAGTAGGCGCAACACGCACCGGCGCCGAGACCGTCGAGCTGATGCAACGCCGAGTGGCCGACGTGCCCGACAAGTGGACGGTCAGCGCGGATGGTTGGACCCTCTACGACTGGGACGGCATCGCGGGGTACGGCCACGACGGCGCCGCGATCGGCCAGTACGGCTACCTCCGCGTGGTCCCGCAGGCGGGCGTGGCCGTCGCACTGCTCACCAACGGCGGCGGCGCGCGCGAACTCTACGCGGCGCTCTTTCGCGAACTGCTCGGTGATCTCGTGGGCGTGCGGATGCCGGACGCCTTCGAACCGCCCGCGCAGGCACCGGTGGTGGACTTCTCGCGGTACGTCGGGACGTACAAGCGCGCCGGTGTCGTCATCACCGTCACCGAGCGCGATGGCGCGCCCCACCTGGTCTACGAGTTCGTGGACGGCATGAAGGACTTCTCGTCGCCCCTGGACGTGGAGCTGTACGCCGTGACGGAGTCCGTCTTCGCGGGGACGGGCGCGGGCCCTTCGTTCAGCGAGGGTTACATGCCGGTGGTGTTCTCGACGCTGGGTGACGGCACGGAGTGCTGCTACATCGGGATGCGAGCGGCGCCGAAGGTGGCGTGACGCCGGGGGCGCCTATCCCTTTCGTCAAGCAGTAGGGGCTCGTTCGGTGGTAGTTGGTCAAGCTGCTTGGGGGACGTCGTGAGGTTCGAAGAACGTCCCGTCGCGGAGCATGGCGAAGAGGACGGCTTGTCGTCCCCCGCCCGTGCATCTGCGTGGACACCGAGGCCGGCGCCACGCGATGAGCTGGTCGAACCGGCGCCGACGACGCCAAGCAGTCGCACCTCGGTACTAGCTCCTCACGTCCAGTTCTTCGGACGGCGCCCATCCGGACGGCGGCCGGATCAGCGTCCCGATGCCGGCGCAGAGCAGGTCCAGGCTGCGGGTGAACTTCTCGTCCGGCCCGTGCTCGGCCGCGGCGGCAACCGTCCGGGGGAAGCTCCGGTGGAGGGCGGCACCGTCCTCGGCGGTGACTGGCACCGCGGGTGGCTCGCTCTGCTCCTGGAGCACATAACCGGTGACGTGGCTGAGCACGGTGTCGGCGGCGGTGCCGCAGTGCTCCGGGGGCACGCCGGCCTCGGCGAGGGTGGCGAGCAGCCGTTCCATCAGCGAGAGCGCGCCGGGGCTGAGGGTTTTCGGGCCGCCGGCGAGCATGATCGCCCCACCGGGGTGCTGCCGGATGCTCTGCCGCAGGGCGACGGCCTGCGCCGTGACCCGCGCCGGCCAGCCTGCCTGCGCGGGCAGTCCGGCCAGGGCGGCGGTGCCGGCCTCGTATGCCTGCCCGGCCACCCGGTCGGCCATCA
The DNA here is from genome assembly GCF_040680235.1 of Streptomyces sp. NPDC052101. Lineage (NCBI taxonomy): Bacteria > Bacillati > Actinomycetota > Actinomycetes > Kitasatosporales > Streptomycetaceae > Streptomyces > Streptomyces sp. NPDC052101. Next base: position 603,823 of record NZ_JBFAWH010000002.1, on the reverse strand, counting down.
GCTGGAGCAGCGCGGCCTTGCTGGGCACGTGGTAGTAGAGGCTGCCGGCGTGCACGTCGAGCCGGTCCGCGACCTGCCGCACGGAGAAGCCGTGGTAGCCGGTCCGGGCGAACACCGCCATCCCCGCGTCGATGATCCGGTCTGCGGTTAGCTTCACGGCCGCAGTCTAGCGAGCCGAGTCAGCTTTCAAACACTGTTTGAAAAAGCTCCGGATCAGGCTACCGTCGTGATCATCGAAGTCGCACACGGCTGGGAGGGGGTGGTGACGATGGGCATCCTGCTGTTCAACGTGACCACGGCGGCACTGATGGTGCTGATGTTCAACGGCGGTCTGGCCCTGGTCGGCCAGAGCACACTGGGACGGCGGCGGATCCCCTGGGCCGGCGTCGGCCTGACCGGGCTCGGGCTCGCCGGGGTGGCCCTCCAGCTCTGCTGGTCGGGGGCGATGGGCGCGCTCGACGCGGACCCGTCGAAGTCCGGCTGGTGGCGCGTGGTCACCTCGGTCTTCATGCAGAACGGCGGCTTCGGCGGGGCGGCCTGGAACATCGCCACCCTTGCCGCCGTCGCGGCCTTCGCCGACTGGTTCTGGGGTGCGCCGCTGACGCTCGGCCTGTTCGCCGCGGGCATCCTGCTGCCGGAGCAGATCGACAAGCTGTGGGGCCAGACCTCCCACAGCACTGACCCCCGCAACTTCGCCGGCAGCTCCGGCGCCACCTACTTCCTGGGCGCGACGCTGGCCGCGGCCCTGCTGCTGCGGGGCGGCGCCGACGAGAACTCCGGCAAGGCCGCCGGCCAGGGTGCCGAGCAGGGCTCCGACGACGAGGGCGCGAGCCGCGGCAAGGCCGTCCGCAAGAACCGGCTGCTCGCGCTCGGCGTGCCGGTGCTCGGCCTGGCGATGTGGTTCGCGCAGGAGAACGGGCACGGGCTGGTCTCCTGCTACGGCTTCGCCCTCGGCGCACTCGCCTGGGCCGTGTTCCGCACCGTCCTGCACCCGGACCGCGACCTCCGGCAGCCGCCGCGCACCACGGTCGCCTCGCTGACCGGGCTCGTCGTCCGGCGGACCCGCAGCGCCGGCTAGTCGGCAGGTCCCCGCCCCCACCCCGCCCCACCCCACTTGCGCCGTTCCACCGAGACCATGAGGGAGCCAGCATGTCGGAAAACCTGCGCCGGGAAGTGTCGCAGCTCGTCGACCAGGAGGTGGCCAAGATCCTGGAACAGACCGACCGTGACGTGGCCCGTACGGTCAACCGCGCGCTGGGCGTGAGCGACGGCGCCCCGGCGTTCGACACCGCCCGCTGGCAGGCCCGGCTCGGCGAGCTCCTCGCCGCCCACCACATCCCCGGCGCCGCCCTCGCCGTGCTCGCCGACGGCGAGATCCACGAACTGGCCGCCGGCATCCTGCACACCGGCACCGGCGTCACGGTGACCCCGGACTCCGTGTTCCAGATCGGCTCCGTCAGCAAGGGCTACACCGCCGCCATGGTGGTCCTGCTCGCCGACGCCGGGAAGGTGGACCTCGACGCACCGGTCGCGGACGTCCTGCCGGACTTCGCGGTCGCCGACGCAGGGGCCACCCGGACGATCACGCCGCGCCAACTGCTCAACCACACCAGCGGCATAGAGGGTGACCACGTCAACGACACCGGCCGGGGCGACGACTGCCTGGCCCGCTACATCGAGGGCGCACGGACCGTCGGCCTGACCAACCCGCCCGGCGTCACCATGTCGTACTCCAGCACCGCCTACAACGTCCTCGGCCGGATCGTCGAGGTGGTCACCGGCCAGACCTGGGACGAGGCGCTCAAGGAGCTGCTCCTCGCCCCGCTCGGTCTTGAGCACACCATGACCCTGCCCGAGGAGGTGCTGCGCTTCCGCGCCGCCATGGGGCACATGGGCGAACCGGGCGAGACCCCCGTCCCCACCCCGCTCTGGAACATGCTGCCGCGCTCGGCCGGCCCGTACGGCGGGATCAGCGCGACCGCCGCCGACGTGGCCCGGTTCGCGCGGGCCTTCGTGGACGGCGGCACCGCGCCGGACGGCACCCGGGTGCTGCCGGCCGCCGTGGTCGACGCGATGCTGACCCGCGAGGTCGAGATGCCCGACCAGTGGTTCCTCGGCGCCCACTGGGGCCTGGGCTGGGGCCTGTTCGAGTGGGACGGTGCGCGCGGCTTCGGCCACGACGGCAGCACCTTCGGCCAGCTCGCCTACCTGCGTGCCATCCCGGAGAAGGGCCTCGCCATCGCCCTGCTGACCAACGGCGGCGGGGCCGCGCCGAAGGTCTTCGAGGCACTCTGCCGCGAGCTCTGCGCCGAACTCGCCGGGGTCACCATGCCCGGGTTCGCGCCGGCCTCCGAACCCGTGGGGGTGGAGACGGAGCCGTTCCTCGGCAGCTACAAGCGCGAGGGCTTCCTGATGACCGTCGCCGACGGCGACGGCGGCCCGGGCACGCTGCGGCTGAGGTACGAGGGCGCGGACGGCCTGGCGGGCACCTTCGACCCACTGGTCTGGCACCTGACCCCGGTCTCGCACACGCCGGCGAAGACAGTGTTCGCCGGCCGCCGCAACGAGAAGGACGCGTGGATACCCGTGGTGTTCTACGCCCTCGCCGACGGCAGCCGGTACGTCCACTTCGGTGTCCGCGCGACGGCCAAATCCGCCTAGCCTCGGGCTTCCATGACAGCTCGCCGGTTCATCTGGCGGGCTGTCTCTGTCTGTGCTGTGGGTTTCGGGCATGACCTCGGCCCGGCAGTCGCGTCGGGTGGGCGCCGGGTTCCAGTGCTCCGGAGGGGAGGTCTGGCTGGAGATTGTCCAGATCGCCCTCGACCTGCTCGCCTGGATGCCCATGTCTGCTCTGACCGGCACCGCCCGGGTGTGGGAGCCGAAACGCCCGCGCCTGCGGTTGTTCGCCGTCGCTGCCCAGCTGGTCTGGTTCTGCGCGGCGTCGTGAAAAGGCAGATTGCGCAGGCCGGTGGCGCGGGCAGCGCGGATGCGGTCCTCGGCCCTCGCGCGCTGGCGGTGCCGCAGTTCGAGCGCGGCGATGGGGACGTTCCTGGTGTTGGTGGCGAAGAACGTCAGGCGCATCCCTCGGGCCGGCCGTTCAGGCAGTCGTCGTCGAGTTCGGTGACCCAGGCGCCGTCGCGGAGCTTGCCGTCGGGCTCGACGGGGCTTGTCTCACACAGTGTCCTCAACGAGTTCGTCTTCTTTCGTGTCTCTTTCCGCGCAGGGTTGGCCACGAAGGTAGGGAAAACCCCCTGCTGAGTGGGGTGTTGGTCGCAATGCGCCGAGTGTGCCGGGAACGGCAGAGTCCAGCCATGAACATTTCTCGGTTCGACGGAAGTTCAGCCAAGCACGCCGCGCTCGCCCTGGTGTGTGCCGTGACCGTACTGGCAGCGGCCGGGTGCGACGACGACAGTCGGCGCGCTTCCCCGCCTGCTCACCCGCATCCCGCAACGCGCGGTTCGGTGGTCTCCGTGACTCCCGTGGCGGACCTGGACGCCAAGGAGGTCGCAGCCCGCGTGGCCAAGGCGGGTATCGATGCGACACAGGTCCGCTACGGCGTGCGGGCTGACCGGATCGTGTATCGCACCGTCGATTTCAAGGGCAAGCCCACCACGGCCAGCGAGTTGGTCGCGATACCGAAGAACGACGATCGCGACCTTCGGGCCGTGTCCTGGCTGCACGGCACCGAGGTGTACCGAGGAGAGGTGGCCTCGGTGAACGACGAATCGCCCGACCGGGCCACGGTGCTGCTGTTCGCCTCGACCGGGCGCGCGGTATCCGCCCCGGACTACCTCGGCCTGGGAAAAGGCCCCGGAATCCATCCGTACGGGAACCCGAAGGCGACCGTCACCGCCTCGGTGGACGCGTTGCGGGCGACACGCACGTTCGCTCGCAAGGAGGGACGCGCCCTCGACCGGCGCGTACTCATCAGCGGGTTCTCCCAGGGCGGCCCCGCCACGATGCTGGTCGGGCGGGCCCTGCAGCGGGGCGCCGATCCGTATTTCCGTCCGGGGGCCCTCGCCCCGGTCGCCGGCCCGTTCGATCTGAGCGCTTTCGAGGCCGCCGCGGCAGACGACAAGGTCGAACGGTCCTCGCTCTACCTCGCCTATTTCGCGACCGCGTGGAACCGGATGTATGGCGTGTACGGCGCCCCGGACCAGGCGTTCCGAGCGCCTTACGACAAGACGGTGGAGACGCTGTTCGACGGCGACCACAAGGCGTCGGAGATCGCGGCCGCACTGCCCAAGACCTCGAAGCAACTGTTCACCGAAGCCTTCCTTCAGAAGGTGCGCCACCCCACGGGGGATCTGCGGCGCAATCTGGAGGTGATGGACACCACCTGTGACTGGCGGCCCGACGTCCCGGTGCACCTCTTTCACGCCAGGGGCGACAAGGACGTCTCCTTTGCGAACTCCCTGCGCTGCCAGCGCCAGCTGACTGCCAATGGGGCTGACCAACAGCTCAGTGATGTCGGAGAGTTCGACCACAGCACGACGGTCCTCAAGGCCCTGCCACAGGTAGTGCACGAGTTCGACAGGGCTCGCTGAATCGACCCGCGATCGAGTGGAGGCCAGCCAATGAGGCCCACGTGTCAGATGCCCTCTGAACTGCGGAAACGCGGGCAGGGGGCATTTTGCGCCCAGCGTGCGAGGCATGGGTACGCGAACGGACGCTCACTCGCGCAGGCACCACTCGACGAATGCCGCGACACTCGGGTCCACCCGGCCCTTCTCGTCCGCCACCGCCGCCGTGCAGAAGAAACGGACCTCGCCGAACTCCAGGTGCATCGTCCGCACCAGGTTCCGCAGTCCCAGCCGCTCGCACAGCCACTCCCGGGCCGTGTCGCTGTCGTCCGGGGGGTCGGGCAGCAGGGCGGGGTGTTCCGCCAGCAGGTCGCGCTTGCTGATGGCGACGGCGAGGCGGGCCTTGTCGAGGCGGGTGCCCATCGTGCGCACGGTCTGTACCGAGCGTGAGAACACGTCCTCCGGGTCGACCGTCGAGGCCAGCGTGCGGTCCACCTTCGGGCCCGCCGGGTCGAGGCGGGTCCAGAACGCGTCCACAGCCATCGGGTCGAGGACGAAGACGAAGGTCCGGGCCTCCCGGGTGTAGCGCAGTGCGTCGGTCTCCTCGCGGTTGACGAATCGCTCGCCGGCCGTGTCGAAGATGTGCACCAGCCGCTCGGCGCGGCCGGTGCCGAGGACGAGCGAATGGGCCCGGGGCAAGGTCTTCTGGGTGGGGCGGGTGTGGCCCTGGATCTCCAGGACCTCGTTCAGCACCCGCTGGTTGGCACTCGACTCGGGGTCCGCGAGCCGGATCGCCGGCCCGCCGCTGTCCGCCGCGTCCTCCAGGGACTTCACCATCGCCGCCATCAGCTGTGTCTTGCCCGCGGCCCGGCCGCCGACCAGCGGCAGGATCAGCTCGGGCATGTGCCCGGCGTCCGGGTTCATCGGCTTGCGGCAGTGTTCGTGCACGCAGTGGCCGCTCAGCCGGGCGTCCCTGCTCATCAGCATCAGCAGGGTCGGTATCCGCTCGTCGCAGGCGCACCGGCGCCGGAAGAGGCCGAAGGTGCCCGGGCGGATGTCGGCGTGCCGGCGTCGGCAGGTCGCGCGGGGGCAGTCGTACGCCGGATAGGGGACGCGTTCGAAGCAGCTCGGGCACAGCATGCCCCGGGGCAGCCCGCGCAGGAGCATCACCGCGCGGTCGGCGGCCCGCAGGGTGAGCGCGGTCAGCCGGGCGCCCGCCGCGAGCAGGGCCACGCCGAGCGCCTGCACGCCGAGGAGCAGGCCCAGCACCGGCACCGCGGCGGCGGCGCCGGCACCGAGGCCCACGTAGAGGGTCAGGCCGTACGGGACCGAGACGGAGCGGTGGACGGTGGGCGCGGTGAACTGGCGGGCGGTCACCCGGCGGTAGGCGTCGTTGACCGTGCGGACGTACAACCGCCGTCCCTGGGTGAGAAGTTGGCGCAGATCACGGGTGGCGGGGCCGAAGAAGTAGTTGCGGTGGGCCAGTTCGTCGGCGGGGCGGTACGGCGGGACGGTCACGAACTCGGGGGTGCGCAGGCGCAGCACGCCGTTGAGCAACTGGCAGTAGCGCCACAGCAGTTCACTGACCAGGGCGGTCCCGCGCAGGGCCGCGATCGCCGGGGCGAGGGCCAGGTAGAGCAGGAGCAGGGCCAGGTAGACCGCGGGGACGAGGACGAAGATCAGGATGTCGGCCATTGGCGGCTCAGCCCTCTTCCGGCCGGGGGTCGTCCGGGGACCGCCGCTGGGTGAGCTTGCGGCTCCATTTCTTCATGCGGCCCAGGCGGTCCTCGGCGTACTCCTGATAGTCGTCGGCGAGCCGCGTGTCGTAGGGGCGCAGCGCACGGGCCAGGCGGTCCAGGTCCTCGGAGCGCCAATGGTGGGCGGTGTGCAGGCGCAGCGTCCGGACGATCTCCAGGTGCGCCTGCGGCAGCACGACCCGTTCCTCGTTGACCGCGATCACCCCGGTGACATGGCTGAACAGCACCTCGTCGACGCGGCCCGAGGCCACCGCGGCCCCGTGCACGGCGTGCAGATAGCCGTCGGCGAGGGAGAAGCCGAACTCCCCGATCTCCGTGCGCAGCCGGGCCGGGTCGGCGGGCAGCCGGAGCATCGCGGCGACCAGCCGGTGGCGCTTCAGGGCGCGGGGTGCCGCCCAGGCGTCGATCTGCGGGATCCGGAACGCGCGGGCGAGCGCGGTGGCCTCGGTGGCCTCGCGCAGGTCCGCGTCCAGTCGGAGGGTGGTCCGCACGCACTCCTGGGTGACCGCCCGCAGCCAGGCGTAGCGGCCGGGCGCGGTGAGGGTGCCGCACAGCACCAGGCAGGCCCGCAGTCCCTGCTCGCCTTGGACCTCCTGCTTCACGGCGCGGTCGAACCACTCGCCGACCGCCTCGTCCACCGGCTGGTCCGACGGCAGCCGGTGGGCGATCTCGGTCGCCTCCTCGTACGTCCAGGCCGGCGACGGCTGCCGCCACAGCCCCCGCAGCAGTTCGCCGTCCGGCGAGGCCTGGCCGCGCACCTCAAGGATCCTGAACAGCAGCTCGACCGTGCGGGCGGGCTCCCGCTCGGCCTGCGCCCGCCAGTAGTGCTCCAGCAGCCGGGGCCGCTCACCGAGGTCCCGCTCGCTCAGCAGCCGGGCCGGGAACTGGGCGAACAGCTGCTCCTGACCCCCGCCCCGCTCGTCCAGCACCTCCTGCACCGCCGTCACCAGCCCGGCCCTGAACTCCGGGAGGGTGTGCACGACATGGGCGACCTCTTCGCGCAGGCCGGGGCCCGCGCCCGAGGAGCCGAGCAGGGCGCGGGCCAGGTCCAGGCTCTGGGCCGCGAGCAGCTCCGGCGGCGGGGCGAGCCGCGCGCCCACCGCCCACAGCAGCAGCCGTACCCGCTGACGGGTGTTGACGGCCTCGCCGAGCAGCCGCTGCCACAGGGCGGTGGCCCGCTCCCGCTCGGCCGGACGGGTGATCGGCACCGGGCCCGGCGCGTTCTCCACGCCGGTCACATAGGCGCGGATCCGGGACTGGTGGAGCCTGCCCTCCAGCTCCTGGTGCAGCGCAGCGTCGCCGCCCGCCTCGGCGGCCGCGCTGAGCGCCGCGAGCCGGTCGTCGTCCAGGTCCCGGTGCTTGTGGTGGATGTCCGCCGCCACCGCCGCCCGGCGCGGCCCGAGGTGACCGGCGCCGGGCAGCCAGTCGATCACCGCGCGGACGTCGGCGTCGGTCAGCTCTATGCCGCCGGCCGCCGCGGCCGCCGCCACCGGTGCGTGCCAGTCGCCCGGCGTTCGCTCCTGGCCGTGCGTGTACTCGGCCGTCCAGGACCACACCGAGCGGACCGACCCGACCCCGATCCGGGTCAGCAGCCGGACCAGGTGGTGGGTGGGCACCACCTCGGGGAAACGGCCCGCGGAGAAGTCGAAGACGGTGTACGACTCCTCGTCGTCGGGTCCGAATCCGGGGTGCGCCTCGGGCACGGTGCCGATCAGGTGCAGCCGGCTGCGGGTGGGGCGGAAGAGGTAGGTGGCGAAGGAGAGGGTGCGGACCAGCGGGGGTGGCAGGAGGTAGGAGACGGCCGCGAACCAGTGGGCGATCCGGTCCGTCGTATCGTCGATCACCACCACCGAGCCGTCCTGTGCGAGCGCCGCGAACACCGCCGCCAGCAGGGCCGGCAGCTGCTCGGCGTGCGGGTGCGCGCGCAGGAAGGCCCGCGCCGAGCGGGGGGACAGCGGGCCGCGCGGCAGCGGCGCGGGCAGCTCCGGGATCTCGGTCGTGTCGGCGACGCGCGTGGTCCACAGCGGCGAGTCCCACAGCTCGATCGCGAGCAGCCCGCCGCTGTCCGCCGTGAACTCGCCCTCGGTGTACAGGGCGTGGGCGAAGTAGTTGCCGAAGCGGCGCGCCGAGTCCCGGCCGGCGTAGCGCACGCACAGCGTGGTGGCGCCGCCCGGCCGGCCCGGGGTGTGGCAGAGGTTCACCGGGCAGCGGGCCAGCAGCTCGGGGGCGTCCGACTCGACCAGGGAGCGCGGTGGCTCGTACCCGGCCAGCCCCTCCACCCGGTGCCGGGTCTCGGCCGAGACCTGTTCGCTGACCGCGTTGAACTGGAAGCCGGAGGAACCGCTGAGCCCGTGCTCGCAGGAGGTGTAGTAGAGCTGCTGGAAGCTCCTCGTCCCCCTCGTCATCCTCGGCCCGCCTTCGGCACCGCACCGAACTCGCTGAGCAGCCACAGCAGCGGATCCGTGACCCGGTAGGGCTGGATGCCGGTGTCGGCGACCCGGGACTCGGGCGTGGCGCTGCGGCCCAGAGCGGAGACACCGAAGTAGCGGTAGCGGGCGAAGGTGTTCTCCAGGGACTGGTCGATGGGCACGCCGTCCCACTCCCTGAGCAGCCGGCGCACCTCCTCGTGGACGCTGAGGCTGTCCTCGACGTCGAATCGGCCGCGTGCGGGTGCGTGCGAGCGCAGCGGGCTGCCGTTCTCCATCAGATGCCAGAAGGCGTCCATCTTGGAGAAGACCACCGCGATCGGCGTGTCGATCTTCGCCGCCTTGCCGCCCCGCGCGGCCAGCAGCATGCCGCTCACCCGGCTCAGCACGTTGATCGGCGGGTCGATGCCGTCCATGCCGGGCAGCGCCGAGCCGGGCGCCGCGTTGTCCCGGGCGCCCGGCATCTGCAGCGGGTCGAGCAGCAGGATGATGCCGTCCGCGTTGGTCAGGTAGCGGGTGTTCAGCTCCACGCTCTCCCGGCTGTTGAAGTCCTCGCCCGCCGTGTCGAAGAACGACAGCACGCTGTGCTGCGGCCGCTCCCCGAACAGCCCCTTGCGGCGCAGCCCGAACCGGAACACCAGCGGTTCCACCCGGTTGGCGTTGGTCGTCGCGGTCTGCGTGGGCGGGAACATCTGCCGGTCGCGGTAGAGCCGGTCCTCGTACTCCGAGCTGTAGCGGCGCATGGTGGCGTCGTCCAGGCCCATCAGCGAGGCGCCGTAGGCCTCGCCGACCTGGTTGCGCATCTCGTGCAGCAGCACGGTCATGTAGATCGTCTTGCCGGACGATCTCGCGCCCACCATCGCGACCAGCCGGTTCTCCACCATCCCGAACTGCACCGGCAGTTCGACGTGGCAGACCGGGCAGATGCGGTACGTCGTCTCGCCGTCGCAGTCCGGGCACACCGCCGTCGACCTGCGGCCGTCGGCGGTGAAGTCAGGGCCCACGTCGTGGCTGGGGCGCCTGCCGAAGCGTTCGTCGAGGACCGGGTCGCGGCGGCGCTCGCACTGCTTGCGGGTCCGGCTGAGCCGGCTGTTGCAGCGGAAGCGGATCTCACGCGAGGCGAAGGTCTCGTAGCAGTAGGGGCAGGTGAGTCGTCTGGCCATTCAGGTCACTCGCAGCCGGTGCAGCGCCGTGGGGCGGATGTCGATGTCGTGGTCTTCGCCGGAGTCGGGGCCGTCCGCCGGGAAGCAGACGAGCCAGGACGGGCCTTTGGTGCTGGGGAGGGGGAACTCCACGGTGAGCGGGGTGCCGGCGGGGAGGCGCTGGGCGGGGACCTCGTGGAGCACGGTGCCCTCGGCCGTGCTGGTGGGGCGGTAGCGGCCGAGGCCGTGGACGATCCGGAGGGCGGGCAGCTCGCAGCCGGTCCGGGCGGTGAAGGTGACGGTCGCGACGCGGGCGCCGGTGAGGCGGCGGCGCAGGGAGGGTTCGTACTCGACGATGGGGGGTTCGGCCGGGATACGCAGACAGGCGGCGCCCTCGGTGTCGGCGGTGGGGTCGGGGACCAGGGCCTCGACGGTGAGCGTGAGCGCGCCCCGGCCGACGGGAAGGTCCAGGCCGCCGTCGTGTTCGTAGACCCGGCGCTGACAGCGGATGTCGCCGTCGCGGGGGCGGGTCGCTGCCGCGTCTTCATGGCGCCAGCGGACACGAGCCGTGAGGGCGGAGTCGGGCCAGGCCCACAGGACGAGGAGGTGGTCGTCTCGGCGGATGGCCTGGAGCTGGGTCACGGGGACGGAGTGGAGGGTGCGGGACGGTTCTGGGTGCGGGTGCGGGTGCGGGTGCGGGTGCGGGTGCGGGTGCGGGTGCGTTTCGGGTTCGGGTTCTGGTTCTGGTTCTGGTTCGGGTGGGGGGAGGGGCGGGGTGGTTGCGGTGGGGGGTTCGCTGCGGGGCGGTGGGGGGTGCTCGCGCCCGCGCGGCGGAGCCGCATGTGTCTCGGCCCCGCGCCCCTCTGGGGCGCTTTTTGGTTCGGGATCTTCCACGGAAGTGGACCAGGGCTGCGGTTCCGGGTCCTCCAATTGAGGGGGAAAGTCGGTCCCCGTCGGTGCCGGGCCCGTGGCGATGCGCAGGAGGCCGAAGTCCTCCAGGAGCAGGAGGCCGTGGACGACGGCCAGTTCGGGGGTGGTGCAGCGGACCGTCAGACCCTGGGCCTCGGCGAGGTCTTCGAGGTCCGTGCGGTGGGCGGGCGTGGTGTACAGGTCGCCGGAGAGGAGTACGGCGTCCGGGGCCGCCTCGGTCAGTTCCCGCGCTGTCGCGGTGCGGGCGTGGTCGTCGGCCAGCTGCTCGGTGCGCGTGGTGACGATGCGTACCGTCAGGTCCGGGGTGATGGCGAGGACCGTCAGGTCCACTGTGGTCGCGGCCTGGTCGATCACCAGGACCGTGCGGTGCACGCCCTCGTCGATCGCGCCGTAGTGCAGGGCCACGGCGACCGGTTCCGGGACGATGCGGTTGACGCGCAGGCCCGCGTCCTCGGCGGCGCGGCGCAGGCGGGCCTCGGCCTCGCGGCCGGCGGACGCGGGCAGGCCGAGCACCGCCTCCTCACCCGGCGCCACGGCCTCCTCGCCCGTGGCTCCGGCGAGGAGCAGGGTCAGTGCGGCGGCGGGGTCGGCGACTCCGTCCGTGCCGGCCAGGTCCGTCACCGTCGCGGTCGGACGGCCCTGCGGGTCGAGCCGGCCGGTGCGGGCGACGCGGTGGCCGATGGCGATGCCGAGCATGTGTTCAGCCGTTCCCTTCCTCTGCCTTGGCCCACGGTGTGCCGTCGGCGTCGATGCCGAGCCGGATCCGGCTGCCCGGGGCCGGGCGGTGGGCCAGGATGTGGGCGACCACGGCCGTCCGCAGCCGTTCCAGTTCGTTGCGGATCTGGCGGCCGCCGTACGCCTGGTGCTCCGGGTCGCTCATCCGCCCGGTGATCCAGGGGTGCACGGTGTCCGTGTCGGGGACCAGCTCGACCTGGTGGCGTTCGCGGACGGACTCGGTGAGCTGCCCCAGCAGCCGGTCGGTGATCTTCACGATGTGCTCGCGGCGCAGCATGTCGAAGACGACCACGCCCGGTTTGAGCCGGCCGTAGATCTCCGGCCGGCCGATCGCCCGGAACTTCTCCTCCACGGCCCGGGTGAAGTGTGCCTCCAGGGCGGAGTACGGCAGTTCCTCGCCGCCTTCGGACAGCAGCCCCTGGACCGCCTCCGCGCCCGTGTTGGAGGTGAAGATGATCAGGCACTGGGAGAAGTACGCGGTCTGGCCGCGGCCGTCGGTGAGGCGGCCGTCCTCCAGGATCTGGAGGAACTTGTCCAGCACCCGCGGGTGCGCCTTCTCGATCTCGTCGAAGAGGAGGACGCTGAACGGCCTTTCCTGGACCCGGCGGGTCAGCTCGCCGCCCTGCTCATGGCCGATGTAGCCGGGCGGTGCGCCCGCGAGCCGCTCGGCCGCGTGTTCCTGCTGGTACTCGCTCATGTCGAAGCGGGCGTACGCGCTCTGGTCGCCGAACATCAACTCGGCGACCGCCTTGGCGAGTTCGGTCTTGCCGACGCCGGTCGGGCCGACGAAGAAGAACGCGCCCCGGGGGCGGGCGGTGCCGGACCCGCCGAAGTCGACGCCCACGAAGGCCGCCTGGAGCGCGGCGGCCACCGCGTCGACGGCCTTGGACTGGCCGACCACCCGGCTGCTCAGGACGCCGGCCGCGCGGGCGACGGTCTCCCGGTCCAGCTGGGTCCACGGGTCGACGCTCACATTGAGCCGGTGCAGTTCCAGGAGCTTGTCCGGTTTCTGCAGGGGCGCGCCGCGCAGCCACGAGGTCCGGGCGAGCGCGTCGATGTCCCAGCCGGACATGCCGTCGGTCGCACCGACCAGGGCCTCGATGTCATGGCGGGTGGCGTTCGGGGCGCCGTTGAAGTCGCCGCGCAGCCAGGTCAGCCACAGGCGGCGCTCGCTGGGGTCGGGTGGGCCGATGTGCAGGGTGGCGATCCGGGGGTCCTCCAGGTGGAACCAGCCGGGCAGCCGGCCGACGTCGCCCACCGCGCACAGAACGGCGTTGCGGGCGTGCGGGCGGTGGCCCGCCAGGGGCGGGCGGGGGGCCACGGCGTCCGTCATCGCGGCGCGCAGCCGGAGGTAGCCGGCGTTCGACTCCGGCTGGCCGGGCGGGAGATGGTGGTCGATGTCCTGGAAGACGAAGGCCGTGGCCGCGTCGGGGGAGGAGGTGAGCCGGTGCACGGTGGCGACCACGTCGTCGAAGGCACGCGGGGGGCCGGCCTGGCGGGGGGAGAGCAGGCTCGACCGGTCCCGCCGGCGTTCGGCGCCGCGCCGGGCGCGCGGGTCGGTCTGCTGCCGGTCGTCCGTGGGCGCGGCCCGGTCACCGCCTGCGGTGGCCGTGCCAGGCCCTGTCGTCGCGCTCGCGTCGTCCGTCCGCCGAGGCCGGTCCGCCTCCAGCCGGGCGAAGCGCTCCGCGTGGCCCGGCAGCGGGAAGGTGAGCCCTGCCACCGGGTCCCACCAGCCCACCACATCGGCGCCGCGCGCCTCCAGCACCCCGGCGACCAGCTCCCGGAAGGAGGCGGGACGGTCCTCGAACCACCAGCGGTCCCGGATCTGCCCGTCGATGATCAGCTGACGGCCGCGCCGCAGCTCCCAGCCGAGCGACACCGCCCACAGGGGCATCATGCCGTCGGCGGTGACGGGCCCCGCGGCGTCCTCGCCCTTGGCGAAGCCGGCTGTGCTCATGGGGTCGTCCACTTCCAGGACGTCTCGCGGGGCAGCGGCTCAGCGCGCCGGCCCGGCGGTTTGCCGTCCCAGGTCAGCTCGCCCGGTACGAAGCCCTCGTCGCCGCCCAGCGCCTCGTGCACCCGCTCCAGCAGCGCCTCGGTGGTGTCGCACACCGCCGCGTCCCGCGGGGCGGTGAGCGTCACGTCCGGCTCGCCCGCCACGTGGTAGACGAGGACCGGTGTGCCGTCGTCCTCGGTGGCGACCGTGGTCTCGTACGTCGCCCCGGTCGGCCGGGTGAAGTGCAGCCGGAAGCTGCCGCCCTGGTCCTCACCGCCCTCGAAGGCGAACCCCTCGTCGGTCATGGCGTCCCGGAGTGCCTCCACCAGGTCCCGGCGCCGCTGGTAGGCCAGCTCCAGCTCGTCCAGCCGGCGCTCGGCGTCGGGGAGCCGGCCTTCCAGATCGGCGATCGCCGCCAGGGCCTCGGTCGCCGAGCGCGCGGCCAGCGCCCCGGCGGCGGCGTTCAGGGCGTCCCCGATCTCGTCGGCGAGGACCGGGTCGCCGAGATCGGCGGCGGTGTCCGTCACGCCCTCGGCCGCCGGGCGTACGACGTCCAGCCGCTCGGCGGCCTCCGCGAGGGCCAGCTCCAGGGCCGCCCGCGCCGCCTCGGCCCGCTCGCGCTCCGCCGCTTTCGCCGCCTCGCCCTCCCGGTCCGCGAGGGCCTGCCGCTCGGCGGCCTCGCGCACGTCCGAGACCGTGGCCGTATGCCGGGCGAGGGCGTGTTCGACCGTGCCGAGCAGGGCTTCGAAACGGACCCGCGAGCCCGGGCCGGCCGCCGTGCGCAGCTGGTCGAGCAGGTCGGTGCAGCGCCGGTGGCCGTCCGCGTCGAGGGCGGCGCCGTCCGGGCCGGTGGCGGAGAGCCGGCGCTCCAGGCCGGCCAGGACGGCGGCACTGTCATCCGTACGGTTCCCGGCCGGGCGCAGGTTCACGACCCGGCCGCGCAGTTCCTCCACCGCGTCCCCGAGCTGCTCCCCGCGGGCGGCCCGCTCCCGCAGCCCGGCCAGCTGCCGCTCCAGCGAACCGATGCCCTCCCGGGCCCCTGACCGCTGGGCCTCGGCGATCAGCTCCCGTACCTCGTCGAGACCGCGCTCGTCGGCCCGGGACTGCTCCGCCCGCGCCTTCGCCAGCCGGGCGCCGCGCTCGGCCGTCCGCCGGGCCGCCACCTCGGCCTCCCTGCGTGCGACGTCGGCCCGGCGCCGCTCCGCCTCCGCGCGGGCGCGTTCCCGGCGGGCGGCCGCCTCCTGGGCCAGCCGGGCCCGCTCGGCGGCCCGCCGGTGCTCCCTGGCCCGGCGCTCCTCGGCCCGGCGGCGGCGCTCGGCCGCCTCCCGCTGGGCGTACACCGCGCCGACCCGGACGCTGCTGTACTTCGGTGATCCGCTCATCGTTCCCTCCGTGCCTCGGTGTGCAGCACGAACCCCCGCGCCGCGAGCTGCTCCTCAAGTCCCCGCCGGAATCCGGGGGTCGGCGGCACCCCGGCCCAGGAGAGCGATCCGTCGGCGTCCACCGACAGTTCGATCCCGGCGGTCGTGTCCGGCTCGGCCAGGGCCCGCGTGTAGCGGTCGCTGAGCGGGATCAGCCGCTGGTTGTCCGAGCCGCGCCAGCGCAGAGCGGCGTGCCGCGCCGCGACATACGGCCCGTCGACCAGCAGGTCCAGCCGTTGCAGCAGGGCGCGCCGGTCCGGGTCGCCGCGCCGTAGTGCCTCGTGGCGGAAACCGGAGTACGCCATCGCGCCGAAGTCAGGGCGCCGCTCCCGTACCGCGTCGAGCAGCTCGGCGAGCGCTTTGGCCTGGCTGAACGGCTCGCCGCCGGAGAACGTGACGCCCTCGACGCCGTCCAGCCGGCACAGCCAGTCGGTGAGTTCGGCGACCGGCCGGCTGGTGCCGCCCTCGAACGGCAGGGTCTCCGCGGCCACGCAGCCCGGGCAGCGCAGCGGGCAGCCCTGGACCCAGATGACCGCGCGGGTACCGGGGCCGAGGACCGTGCAGCGGTCCAGCGTGCGGGCGACGGAGAGGTCGGCCGTCCTGCCTTCTCCTGTCATGCCTCCTCCTGAGGATGGCCGGGGTAGCTGTCGGCGCCCCGCTCGGCCTGGTCGCACCACGGGCACCAGGGCCGCTCCACGGTGTGGATGTGGCGGGCGTTGACCGCGCACACCTTCAGCCGGCCGGGGGCCGGCTCGGCCGCGAGCGCGCGGGCCCACTCGTCAGCCGTCGGGCGTCGGCGCGGGTGCGCGAACGCCGTCCGGAACAGCTCCGTGAGCCGTCTCGGCAGCAGGTCGGCGGGCGGTACGGAGCGGGGCAGCAGCACCGACGTACGGTCGACGATCCGGCAGCGGCCGTGCAGCACGTTGTCGTCGTACGACAGATAGTCGCCGCCGTCCGCCGGATGGCCGGCGAAGGGGTGCAGGCCGGCCATGAGGAGCTGGTGGACCAGGACGGCCAGGGCGAAGTCGTCGGACGCGGTGTCCGGGGGCGTGCCGGCGGGGGCGCCGATCCGTTCGGGGGCGGTGTAGCCGGGGGTGCGCATCCGGCCCGGGAAGACCTCGCGGCCGTCCGTGAACTGCCAGGAGTCGACGTCCGCCATGCCGACCCGGCCACTCGCGTCGACCCATAGATTGTCGGGCTTGAGGTCGCCCACCACATAGCCCTCGGCGTGTAGTTCGCCCAGCAGCCGGGCGAGGCGGAGGGCGGCGCGCAGGGCGGTCGCCCAGGTCGCCCGGGGCAGGAAGGCGCGGCGGGCGGAGGTGGTGAGGAGGTGGCTGAACGGCTGGTAGGCGTGGCGCATGTCGGTCATCACATAGCCGTCGACGCGGTCCGCGCCGGTGCCGTCGGCCGTGCGGACCGGGACCAGCGGCCAGGCCAGCCGGACGGGTGTGCCGGCGAGCAGGCCGACGGTGCGGGGTTCGCGGCGCTGGCGCACCAGGCGGGCCACGCGGCGCCGGTAGGCCTCGGGGTCGGGCGGGTCCGGGACGAGTTTCGCGACGAGCGGGCGGTCGTCGTCGACGCCGTACACGAACCCTTCCGAGCCGCTGCCGATCTGCTCGGTGAGCCGCCAGGTGTGTCCGGAGCCGGACACCACTGTCAGTCCCACGCTCACCCCCCTTCGACGAGAGCGCACAGGACGGTCAGGTCGTCACCGGTCCGGCCGGCCTTCGGACCGGAGAGCAGGCGGCGCAGGGGCTCGGCGTCCCCGTGGTTCTCGCGGAGCGTGGCGGCGAGGCCGAGGAAGAAGCCCTCGGCGGGTAACGGGCCCGCGTCTGGCGGGAGTTGGCGTACGGAGGGGTGGTCGAGGGTGAGGGCGGCGCAGCCGTCGGTGGCCAGGAACAGCCCGTCGAGTTCCGGTTCCCAGACGACGAAGGTGCGTAAGCGCAGCGCCGCGCCGGGGGAGGACAGGAAGGGGGGTGGCGCGGTGGGCGGGGGGAGGACCAGGTGGCAGCGGTCGTCGCGGGTCAGAAGCGTGCCGAAGCAGTCGCCCAGCGAGAGGAGAGCCACCCACGGCGGACGTACGACCGCTGCGGCGAGGGTGGCGGCCAGGGCGCCGGGATCCTGTGCACCCGATGCGCCCAGCACCCCTGCCACCGCCCTCAGGTACTCCTCCACCACCCGCCGGCCGCGCCCGGCGACCCACCCGGTCCAGGCCTCCGGCCTCTCCTCCGCGCCCGGTATGTCCTCCGACAACAGGCGGCAGGCCGCGTCGACCGCTATATGGGCGCCCAGGGCGCTGCGGTCGCGGCTGCTCGCGCCGTCGGACACCGCCAGGACCGCCGTGCCGCCCAGGTCGACCGCCTTGAACGCGTCCTGGCAGCCCTGCCCGGCGGCGAGATGAGCGGTGCCCTGGACGGAGGCGCCCGCGACGATCACCGGAGGTCCCTCTCCAGCCTGTCCATGCGCGCGAGCCGGGCGGCGCGGTCGCCCACCTGCTGGTGGATGAGATCCGCGTCCTGGTCCGGGCTGCTGTCGTCCGTGCTCTGGAAGAGCAGGTCGAGGATCCGGCCGAAGTCCAGGTTCTCCAGCGGGGACGTGGCCTTCGGCGCCAGTACCCGAAGCATCGGCAGGTCGGCGCCGCGCACCCCGATCACCTGGAAGACCCACTCCCCCTTCGCCTCGCCCTGGCGCACCCGCCCCGCCGTCCCCGCCAGCGCCGCCGCGTCCAGGGGGCGGCCCTGGGCGTCGCTCGGTGCGCCGTCCGTCAGGACCCACAGGAAGGGACGGCGGACCGGCACCCGTTGCCGCTGCAGGGTGCGGTAGCGGGTGGCGGCCAGCTCCAGGGCCGTGTCCACGGCTTCCGTCAGCCGGGTCAGGCCTTCGGCGCGCAGCGTGGGCGGGTGCATGCTGTCCACCGGGACGAAGAGCCGGCCGGGGTCGGCCTCCTCGACCGGGACCAGGCGGCCCGGGCCGGGGTCGTGGACACGCACCGCCGAGTCGAAGGTGATGAGGCAGACCTCCACCCGGGTGCGCAGCCGGTCCTGCGCGCGGACTCCGTCGAACCAGCTGGTCAGCGCGGTGTTCAGCTCGTCGATCCGCGGGTTGTCCGCAGGGCGGCCCATGGACGCGGAGGTGTCGAGGAGGAGCACGACGGGCTGCCGTTCCTCGTAACCGGCCCCGAACTCGATGCCGTGGACGCTCATCCGGCCGCCGCCCCGGTGCCGTCGGCGTGGGCCACCAGCCGCTGCCGTCCGGGATCGTGGCGCACGGTGACGGCCGTACCCGGCGGCAGGCCGGGCGGCTCGGGGACCATGCGCAGCAGGACGCCGTCGACGAGTACGTACGCATCCGGGGCGGGCCAGGTCACCGTGCGACCCGTGCAGCCGTGCGCCCACTCAACCATCCCCCTGGTCATACGGCCACGGTATGTGACATCGGCACCAACACGCCCGGTCCTTACGTGAATTGACACACCGTCGACACCGGTGGTTCGAAGGGCGCGAGCCGCCCAGGGGAAAGGCTCCCCCGAGGCACCCCCCTGAGCGACCCGCCCCTTCAGTCAACCGGACCGGCCGGGCGCCGACCGGTCGCGCCCCGGGCGGGTCCTGGCCGGGATCCGCTCCACCACACGGGCCGCCTCCGCGCTGCGCACCACGAAGTGCACGTCCCAGCGCGCCCCGCGCGCCAGCTCCGCCTCGACGGCGCTCCACACCGCGGCCGCGCTCACCCGGTACGCAAGCCCGCCGCGCCCGGAGCCGAGCAGCGGGAAGCAGACCGAACGCAGCGCCGGGGTGTGCCGGTCGTGCTCCTCGGCCAGCAGCGCGAGCGCGCGCGAGGTGGCGCGGGTGATGTCGGCGGGCAGCACGTCGTAGTCGTTGGTACCGGCCCGGGGCACGGCCACCGCCGCGTGGTATATCCGCCGTACGCCGTACTCGGCCAGGGCGCCCGAACCGGTCGCCGCCACCGTCCCCGGGACCACCGGACGCCCCGACGTGCCGTGCCGGGCCGCCCACTTGCGCAGCTCGTCGTGGACCGGGTCGTCCAGCAGGTCGCCGGTCACCCCGCGCACGGAGGCGGCCCGGCGCAACGAGGCGGAGACCGAGGACTTGTACGGCTCGGGCAGCGCGAAGTAGGTGTTGGCCGGGGCGACCACCACGTCCACGTCCCGCAGCAGGTCGACGGGGTGGACGTGGAGGGTGAGGCGTACGGCCCGGTCGCCGGCCAGGACCTCCACGAACCGGTGGGTGCCGCCCGCCCAGTCGCCCTCGCCCGGCTCGTCGCCGCCGCCCTCCACCAGTTCCACGATGTGCTCGGCCACCTGCCCGAGCACCATCACCTCGTGGTGCTTGCGGAAGCGCTCCTCGCTCACCCGGTACGCCTCGGCCGCGCGGGCCCGGCGGGAGGACGCCGGCCAGTCCCGGGTGCCCTGGGCCAGGCCCAGCGTGTACTCGGCGGCGGTCCGCAGCGTGCCCGCGTCGAGCCGCTCCACCGCGCGGCGCAGCAGCGCCTCCACGGCGCCCTCGCGGGTGCGCGCGGCCGCCAGGCAGGCCGCGGCCGACTCCAGGGCAGGCAGCTCCCGGCCACGCAGCCTCAGCAGTCCCGCCCGCCGAACCGCCTGTAATTCCATGACAATTGACGCATGGTCAAGGGACGGTGGTGCCATGCCGTCAACGATGACACCACGTGTCACACGGGGACAAGCGAGCGGCGGGCAGGGCGCCGTGCGGGGCTGCGGGCTCAGCGGTGCAGCGGCTCCTTGATCGCCGAACGGAGCGGTTCCAGCAGCTGGTTGGCCTCCTTGACGCCGTCCGGGGAACCGAGGTCCGCGATGCTGCGGTACGGCAGTGCCTCCAGTGGCCCGTTTGCACAGTGCGTGAGGCGGTCGCCGAAGAGCACCAGCGCCCGCCGCGACGGGTTGCGTTTCGAACCCCAGATCATCCCCATGGCCTCGGGCACCTGGGCCCGGATCTCCCGCGCCCACAGCCGCGTGCCCGCGTAGTGCTCCGGCCCCTCGCTCTCCAGCAGGAGGTGGTCCTGGCAGACGGCGGCCAGGGCCGCTCCCGAGCACAGCGAGACCAGCCTCAGCTCGCACCGGGTCCGCACCACGTTCAGCGACTTGCCCCGCACCGACGCCCAGGGAACCAGCCGCATACTCGTCGCCGGGTCGAAACGGACCGAGCGCAGCAGGGTCTCGGCGAGCGCGGTCTCCGCATCCGTCGCCGCGTACAGACAGGGGTACGGGTCCTTGGCCGTGCCGTGGAAGCGGCCGGGCGCGGGGTCGTCCGGGTTGAACGGCTTGAACTCCTCGGCCGCGAACCGGGACGAGTGCATCCGCCACAGCTGCGTACCGGCGGGCAGCACCTCCCAGTGCGGCCGGAAACGGTACACGGAAGGCGACACGGGTTCCTCGTGCATCAGTCCCCCTCCACCAACGCGACGGCCGCACCCACCAGGTCGCGGTCCGGCCGGACGCCGAGGAGGGCGGCGGGCGGCCCGCCGCCCAGCCACGCGTTGCCGCTCAGCCACCAGTCGGCGGCTCCCCACGGGTCCGCGTCGGCGAGCAGCACCCGGTTGACCTCCAGGACGACCTCGTACGGGGCCCCGCCCCCGGGCCTGAACTGGAACTCCGGGTAGCGGTCGCCGAGTTCGGGGTCGGTGAGCCGGATCAGCTCGGGGGGCGGCGCCGAACCGGAGTACCGGGTGCGTACCTCGGCTGCCGAGAGGGCGGGCGCGCGGCGCAGCCGCTGCTCGACGGCGGCGATGACGGCCGCGGCGTCGGGGGCCGGGGGCGGGCCGGCCGTGAGCCGGGCCAGCAGGTCCCGCGTCCGCAGCACGGCCGGAGAGCCGACAGGGGCCGCACCGACGAGCCGGACCGAGTCCAGCGCCTCCCGGACCGGATGACCGAACGGCAGCGGCACCAGACACAGGCGCATGGACTGGAAGGCCCGGCGTACGGCCCTGGAGTCGTCCGGCGGGGTGTCCGCTAGCGCACGCAGCCGGGTGAGCAGCAGCTGGTACTGCGCGTCGGTCAGCTGGGCGCGGATGCTGTCGAGATGCTCGTCGATGAGGCCGAGCACCCTCGTCCCGCTGTCCTCACCCGGGGTCATACCGTCTCCTCTCCCCGGCCGGGGTGGCCCTGATGGATGAACGCGGCCCAGATCGCGGGCCGCCCGAGGTCGGGGCGGCCGATGTCCGGCCGCAGCGCCTCGCTCAGCCGGCCCGGATCCCCCCGGTCCGGGTCGAGCATCCACAACTGCGCGGCCCGCAGGGCGTCCACGGGGCTGAGCCCCGCCCGCAGATGGTGGTGGAAGACCGCCATCAGCAGCATCGACGCACTGTCCCGGGCGGTCCACCGCGACCCCACGACATCACGGGCGCCGCCCGAGACGAACGCCGTGGTGAGGGTCAGGGCCTCGTCGTGGTCACGGGTGCTCAGATCGGTCTCGCAGGCACTCAGGACGATCAACGGGCCGTCCGGCGCCGCCTGCCCGGCGGGCTGCGGCCGGTCCAGGAGCCGGGTCACGGTGAGCCGGCCGACCTCCTCGCCGGGGTCCGCGGGGGCGAGGTGCAGGGCCGACTCCGTGGGTCTCACCCCCGCCATGCCGTGCGTGGCCAGATGGACCATCGAGTGGTCCTGGGCGAGCAGGGCCAGCAGCTGGTCCGGTGTGCCGGCCGGCACCGAGTCGGGCGGAAGGGTGCCGAAGTCGCCGTACAGCCGCGCCCCCGGATAGAAGGCGTTGCGCAGCTCCAGGACCTCCTGCTCGGCATACGTCAGCGTGAGGCTCCAGTCGGACACCATGGCCGGGGCCGAGACAGGATCGCGCGGCGCGCGCTTCACCGTACGCAGGAACTGGCTGCCGGAGGCCGCATAGCTGATCACCAGGGCCTGGCAGAGGTAGTCGTACGGGGCGCCCTCGGGGAAGCGGGCCGCGTGCCAGGGAACGATCCCGAGCCGGCCGCACGGCACCAGCACGACCCGGGGCGTACGCCGGTCCGCCGCGTCGCCCGGCAGGTGCGCCTCCAGCCCGGCGAGGACATGCACGAACACCCCGTACGCCCAGTCGCACAGCTCGGACAGGGCCTCCTCCCAGGCTCGCTCCGCCGCCTCGTCGCCGTGCTCCGGGGAACGCGCGGCGGCCGCGTCCAGATACCGCTCCAGAGGGGCGCTGTCCGCCTCGGAGAGCATCGGCAGCGCGCCCACGCCGATACCGATCTCGGGGCCTATGGCCAGCACCATGCCCGGGGCCTCGCCGCCGCTGCCGGGGACGAGATAGATCAGCGCGTCCGCGCCGGCCTCGCCCACGCCGTCCGCCAGCTCGCGCGGGGTGGGGGTGCCGAGCAGGCCTCCCCGCTCCCGGTAGCCGAGGGCCTCCAGCGCCTGCCGGCGCAGGGTGCTGGGCAGCTCGGCGGGCAGCTCGGTGCTGTCGGCCGCGCCGGACTTGCGCCAGGCGGCCGCGAGTTCGGGATGACCACGCTCCTCCAGCAGGTCCGGTACGGTCCGCGAGGTGGCCGCCGCCTGCAGCACCAGCGCCCGGCCCAGCTCCAGGGCGGCGACCGCGTCGTCCACCCTCTCGTGCGCGGCGGCCCACAGCGCGGCCCGTACGCCGAGGGAGGCGCCGTTGCGGGCGGTCGTCAGGCGGTGTTCGGCGCCGTGCTGGAGGAGGACGTCGGCGGCGAGCGTGGCCAGGGCCTCGCTCGCCGCGTCGGTGGCGGCGTCCGCGTCGGACGCGCTGTGCTCCCGATGCCAGCGGGCGCGGTAGGACTCGGCGAGCGACCACAGGGACGCGGCGGCCACGCGTGGGGCCCGGCCCTGCCGGATGTGCTCGCGAAGCCGCTCCAGCGTGCTGATGGCGGCGCCGAGGTCCGCCGGGTCCTTGGTGAAGCTGTAGCGCATGCCGAGCCGGTTCGCGGCGGAGTGCAGCTGGTCGGCGGGGGCGTCCGGCGGTGGCACGTCCCCCTCCGGGATGTTCACCGTGTCGCCGTCGAGGTAGGCACGCAGGGCCGCGAGGTCCGGGACCATGGCCTCCAGCTCCTCCTCCCCGATCGGCAGGCGGCTGTTCGACGCGGCGGTCCTGACGTCCTCGAAGTCCGTGAGGCCGCGCAGGAGCAGCTCCCGGTCCATGGTGAACCGGCCGAGCATGAGGCGGGCCATGGCGCGGGTGACGAGGGCCACGGCGCGGAAGTCGTGGTCCTCGGGGACGGTGTCGGCCAGCGCCTCGGCCCGGGGCAGCAGGGCGCGGAGCCGCTCCACGTCCTCGGTCTGCCCGGCGGTACGGACGTCGGTCATCAGGCCCAGCACGTCCGCCATGATCGCGAAGCCGTCGGCCATGGGGATCGGCTTCTCCGACTGGCGCCGCAGGTAGTCGGTGACCGTCCCGGTGTGCGCGAAACCGAGCGCCTGGTCCTCAAGGGTGCCGCCGGCGCCGTCGCTCAGGTGAAGCAGCATGGCCATCTGCCCTTCGAGGGCGTCCTTGCCCGGCATGCCGTCCGGCAGTCCGTCCAGCGCGTCGCGCAGCCGCCCGAGCTGCTGGTTGAGGGCAGCGGGATCGCCGCCGCCGGCGTGGTTCAGAAAGTCCACCGACGTGGTGTGGACGGCCTGCCACGCGGCGATGAGCCTGCGGAAATCCTCGGGGGTACGGGGCGCGGCCGGGGTGTCGGTGTCGGCGGGGGCGTCGGCGGGGGCCTTGCCGGAGGGGTCCGGGGCGGCCTGCGCGTCACGCGCGTGCGGGCCGGTACGGGACGCCGTGCCCGAGCCGCCCGCCGGACCCGAGCCGCTGGTCGGACCCGAGCCGCTGGTCGGACCCGAGCCGCTGGTCGGACCCGAGCCGCCCGCCGGACCCGAGCCGCCCGCCGGACCCGGGTCGCTGGTCGTGCCCGCGCCGCCGGTCATCGTCGCCAGCCAGGTCCCCATCATCCGCCGCATCTGATCGGTGCCCGGAAGACCGTCGTCGGGTATGAGGCTGTCGAACAGCTCGGCGATCCCGTCGGCCGAGGGGCGGGCGTAGAGGTCGCGCAGCTGTCGCAGGCGCCTCAGGTCCTCCGGCGGCAGAGGGAGTTCGGCCGCGTCGGTCACCAGCTCCTGCAGCTCGGCCGCGAGGGCGGCCATCCCGCCCGGCCCCTGCCGCATGATCATGTCGAACATGGCGGTCGCGTCCGGCTCCGGCGCGAGCCCGCCCAGCATCTCCTGCAGCGGCATCGCATGCGTCACCAGGAACAGCGCCGCCCACCGCCGGTCCTCGGCACCGGCCGCGGCCCCGATCCCGGTCGCCGGGTCCCGTACGTCCCGCAGCAGACCGTGCGCCCGCTCGCGGTCCCCGGGCGTCCCGCCCCCGGCGGCATGGCGCAGGGTGAGGGCACCGCCGAGCCATAACGTCACCGAGCTGTGCAGCCGCGGATCGTGGTCCAGCAGACGGGAGAGCGCGTCGAGTTCGGCGACCGAGTCGTCATGGGCGCGCGAGGCTTCGACGACCCTGTCCGGCGCCGGCAGCAACGCCTTCGCCCGCCCGATGGCCTCACCGGCCCAGGCCCGCAACGCCTGAACGCCACCGCTGTCCTCCGCTTCCCCCACCGGCACTCCTCACGTCCGAAGGACATCAACCGTCCGTTCCCGATCCCCATGATGACGAGACACGCGTCACAACGAGGCCCGATCACCCAGCTTTTCCGGCCCGCACCCGATCAACACCCGGAACTCGCCCGGGACACGCCCGGACGGGGCCGGCGACGGTGCGGCTCGGGCTCGGACAGGACCGGCCGGAACACCCCCGAGGCCCCCAGATCCGCCCGCATCCCGCGCCGCAGCTCCCGCAGCCGCTCCCACAGCGCGTCGATCTCCCCCTGGGCGGCGGCCGGCGAGTCGCCCGGCCGGGGGACACCGTCGTCCAGGCGCCGGAGCCGGCCGTAGAGGGTGCCGAGCGCGCGGGTGACCTCGCCGGCCAGGGCGAGCACGGGATCGGGCAGCCGCAGCTGGGCCTTCGCATACGCGTCCCGGTGCAGATCCCGGGCCTCGGTGAGGCGCCGCCGTACCGCACGCGGATCCTCCGTGCGCGGCAGGGCGTGCAACTGGTCGGTGAGAGCGGCCAGATACTGCCGGCAGGCGGTGTTGAGCGCGACGCAACAGGTACGCAGCTCCTCGGCCTCCCGCACCCGCGCCCGCGCCCGCTCGGCCCGCTCCTGCTCACGCCGCCGGCCGCGCTCGGCCGCACGCTGGGTCAGCAGGGCCGACAGCAGGGTCCCGACCACCCCGACGACCGCCACGATCGGCGCACCCGCACCGGTGACGTCCAACGCCCTCACCCCCGTGTCGCCGTCGCCGCACACCTTCAGCGAACCGGCGCCGCACCCCCGCGGGGAACCCCACGACCGAGGACCGCCCGGCCTTCGCCCGGCCCCCGCCCACGACGGCCGCCTTCCCCGTTTCCCCCCCCGGGCCGGTCCGGGCGGCTGACGGTGCGCGGGGACGCGGAGCTACTTGCCGCCGGGCCAGTCGTACGGGCCGCCGCCACGCCACTCGATCAGCTCGGGATCATCGATCGCCGTGTCGGCGGGCGGCAGCCCGGCGCGATGCAGGATGTCGAGCACGTCGAAGAGGTCATGGGCCGTACCCATCGGCTCACCACGGATCGCCACCCGCCGTCCGCCGTCCTGCGCGGGCGGGAACACAACCACCGGAGGGTGCCCGTCCATGCCATCAGCATTCCCCGACGACAGGGGCATCTCACCGCGGCGCACGCATCAAAGCGCCGGGCGCGGCGCTCGCGGCGGGCGAGCGCACGGCACCTCGCGGCGGCCCCGGCTACTCGTCGTCATCGTCCGCGGCATCCTCCTGGGCCTGTTTCACCCGCACCTCAGGGTCCAGCTCCGAGCTGCCGCTGCCGTCCACCGCACCGAGCCGACGGCCCGACTCGGGCACCTCCGTCGCGGCCGGCGGTTCGACCAGCCAGTCGGGGTTGGCCTGCTTGTCCCACCACTTCCAGGCCGCGAAAGCACCACCGGTCAGCACCGTCAGCAGCGCCAGCCCCTTCACGGCCCGGCCCGCCCTGCACCGGCGCCCGTTCCTCCGCGCCAGCTTCTGGATCTCCTCCGCCGAGACCTGGCCACGCAGCGCGGCCAGCGCCGCGGCGCCACGCGCCGCGGCCTCGTCACGAACCGGACCGGCCGCCGCCACGGCCTGCTCGATCCTCGGACGCGAGTACTCGGCGGCCTGCCGGGCCGCCTTACGGGCACGGACGGCCGCCTCCTGCGCCGCCAGGTCCATCATCGGCGGCACATGGGCACGCGCCTGCTCCAGACGCGGGGCGAGCCGGGCGTCGTACTGCACGCGGGCCTGCTCGGCGGCCTGCGACACCACGGGCGCCAGCCGTACGCGTGCCTCCTGCGCGTAGAGCGCGGCACGCTCCTTGGCCGTGTCGGCGTAAGGCGCCAACACTTCCGCGGCGTGCAGCACGCTCTCCTTCGCCGAGCCGGCCGCGGCGCGCACGCTGTCTTTGCGGGTCACGGGTTCCTCCTCCACGGTGGCGTACGGTAATTCGACTTTCCACACTTTTACGGATCATGCATGCCAACGCCCCGCGCGGCATGCGAGGGCGGGCATATGGGTGCCAATCCCTTCCTTCAGCTCGATTCCAGGCGAATCCCGGGCAACCCGAGCCTGCCGTCGACCCTGCCACGAATCCCGGCCGAGCGCCGCTTCCACGGCGGAACTCGTGGCCGCCGGGCGACGTACGGAGTCGACCGTGCGAGGATCGGGGAGTCACAGAAAGACAACGGAAGGCAGATCGTGGCCGAGCAGCTTTACGCCACCCTGAAGACCAACCACGGCGACATCGTGGTCGAGCTCTTCCCGAACCACGCGCCCGAGACGGTCAAGAACTTCGTCGAGCTGGCCCAGGGCGAGCGCGAGTGGACGCACCCCGGCACGGGTGAGAAGAGCAAGAAGCCGCTCTACGACGGCACGATCTTCCACCGTGTCATCGAGGGCTTCATGATCCAGGGCGGCGACCCGCTGGGCAGCGGCATCGGCGGCCCCGGCTACAAGTTCGGGGACGAGTTCCACCCGGACCTCTCCTTCGGCAAGCCGTACCTGCTGGCCATGGCCAACGCCGGCCCGGGCACCAACGGCTCGCAGTTCTTCATCACCGTCGCCCCCACGACGTGGCTGAACCGCAAGCACACCATCTTCGGCGAGGTCACCGACGAGGCCAGCAAGAAGGTCGTCGACGCCATCGCGAGCGTCCCGACCGGCCGCAACGACCGTCCGGCCAAGGACGTCCGCATCGAGTCGGTCGTCGTCGAGAAGCGCGAGGGCTGAGCCCACCGCCGCCCGGGCCACACCGGAGCATTCCCGCGAAGACGCGCCGGAGCATCCCGCGCCGACACGCCGGAACATCCCGCAGGGAACCAAACGCCCCGCTCATCCGTACCAAGGATGAGCGGGGCGGGGCATTGCCGGGGGCAATCTCACGACAAGCCCGGGGGCAGCCCCACGACAAGCAAGGGGAACAGATGGACGAGGCCGAAGCCGCCGCACAGGACGCCCATCACGCGCCCGTGTGCTACCGGCACCCGGACCGCGAGACCGGAGTGCGCTGCACCCGCTGCGAGCGCCCCATCTGCCCCGAGTGCATGGTCAGCGCCTCGGTCGGCTTCCAGTGCCCCGACTGCGTGCGCGGCGGCAGCGGCACGGGACACGCACCGACGGCGTCCCAGCCGCGCACCCTCGCGGGCGGCACCCTCACAGCCGACCCGCGCCTGTTCACCAAGGTGCTGATCGGCGTCAACCTCGCCGTCTACCTGGTGCAGCTCTCCGTGGGCGACAGCTTCACCAACCGGTACGAGCTGATCGGCCGGGCCCAGTACTCCCTGTTCGGCCCGATCGAGGGCGTCGCCGAAGGCCAGTACTACCGCCTGCTGACAGCGATGTTCCTGCACGGCGGATACACCCACATCCTCTTCAACATGCTCAGCCTGTGGTGGATCGGCGGGCCCCTGGAAGCCGCCCTCGGCCGCGCCCGCTATCTCACGCTGTACTTCGTCTCGGGCCTCGCCGGCAGCGCGCTCACCTATCTGCTCGCCGAGCCCAACATGCCCTCGCTCGGCGCGTCCGGAGCAATCTTCGGCCTCTTCGGCGCGACCGGCGTGCTGATGCGCCGGCTCAACTACGACCTGCGCCCGCTCGTCGCCCTGCTGGTGATCAACCTCATCATCACCTTCACCCCGGGCTTCAACATCGCCTGGCAGGCCCACATCGGCGGTCTCGTCGCCGGTGTAGCCGTCGGCTACGCGATGGTCCACGCCCCGCGCGAGCGGCGGACGCTGGTCCAGTACGGCGCCTGTGCGGCCGTGTTCGCCGCCGTGGTGGTCCTCACGCTGGTCAGAACCGCTCAGCTCACCTGATCGGAAGCCGATACCGAACCGTTGTCCACAGCCTGTGGCGAATCTTGTGCATGCCGTGCGGGCACAGCTGTGCCCCCTGTCGCTCAGATGTGTTTTCGCAGCTCAGACAGGGGGCGAACAGGTGTGTGGGGGCCGGTAGGTCAGTCACACCGGCGTCAACCCTCGACGGGTTATCCACAGATCGTCTTTCTTTTCCCCAGACCTGTGGATAACTCAGTGGATAGCCCTGGGCAGAGCTACTTCCACTGCGTGGAGACACCGAAGCCGGCGGCGATGAAGCCGAAGCCGACCACGATGTTCCAGTTGTCCAGGGCGTCGATCGGCAGCGAGCCGTCGGTCACATAGAAGACGACGATCCAGGCCAGGCCGATGACGAACATGGCCAGCATGACGGGCGCGACCCAGGCACGACTGTCCAGCTTGATCGCCTGCGCCTGCTTGGCGGGCGGCGGCGTGTAATCGGCCTTCTTGCGGATACGTGACTTCGGCACGAGGGTCTCTCCTGTCGATGCGCTGCGTGGCCGCGCAGGTAACTGGGTCGGGCTCGGGGCAGCGTA
The DNA here is from genome assembly GCF_040680235.1 of Streptomyces sp. NPDC052101. Taxonomy (NCBI): domain Bacteria; kingdom Bacillati; phylum Actinomycetota; class Actinomycetes; order Kitasatosporales; family Streptomycetaceae; genus Streptomyces; species Streptomyces sp. NPDC052101. The sequence goes on along the minus strand of NZ_JBFAWH010000002.1, from coordinate 574,941 downwards.
CAAGGGGCCAACATGACGACTCTGTGTGCTCCCCCGGGCGTCCGTTAGCGTAGTGCTTCCGTGGCGCAGAAGGAGATAAGGGTACGTTGAGCAATTCTGCCGACTCCCCGGGGACGGGGGCAACGGGCTCCGGCCCCGGCCGCATACTGCGCTTCCGCCCGGTGCGGATGCTGACGGCGGCCGTCTTCGCGCTCGCGGGGCTCATCTTCATCACCAGCTTCAACACGGCCAAGGGTACGGACATCCGGCAGGACGGCTCCCTGCTGAAGCTGTCCGACCTGATCCAGCAGCGCAGCCGCAAGAACAAGGACCTGGACGAGTCCAACGCGACCCTGCGCGGGAGCGTGGAGTCCCTCGCCGAGAGCGACGACGGCAGCACCAAGGCGCAGGACCAAAGGCTCAGCGGTCTGGAGCAGAGCGCCGGCACGCAGCAGGTGACCGGACACGCCATCACCGTCACCCTGAACGACGCGCCGCCCAACGCCACGGCCAAGCTCCCCGGCTATCCCGAGCCGCAGCCCGACTACCTGGTCATCCACCAGCAGGATCTGCAGGCCGTGGTGAACGCCCTGTGGCAGGGCGGTGCCCAGGGCATCAAGGTCATGGACCAGCGGCTGATCTCCACCAGTGCGGTGCGCTGTGTCGGCAACACGCTGATCCTCCAGGGCCGGGTCTACTCGCCGCCGTACAAGATCACGGCGATCGGGGATCCGGGCAGGCTGCAGCAGGCGCTCGCGGACAGCAAGGCGATCCAGACCTACATGGTGTATGTCAATGTCTACGGCCTCGGCTGGAAAGTCAGCGACGACGGGACGGTGACTCTTCCGGGCTACTCGGGCACAGTGGATCTGCACTACGCGAAGCCCGTGCAGTAGCAGGTCCCCTGTCAGGAGCCACCGGTGCGCGTGATCGTCCGGACCGTCAGCGAGCTGTGCATCACCGTCGGCGCCCTGATCGTGCTCTTCGTGGCCTACGTGCTGTTCTGGACGGGCGTGCGGGCCGACGGTGCCATGAACGACCAGATCGACCAGCTGCACCGGCAGTGGTCGAAGGGGAGCATGCACCCGGCGGCCGATGCGGGGGCTGCGGGCGGCGGGGCCGGGCGGACGGCTGCCGTGACGAGACCGGCGCCGTACCACTACGGCAGGGCCTTCGCGATCATGTACATCCCGCGGCTCGGTTTCACGTGGAACAAGCCGGTCCTGGAGGGCACCGGCCGGGACGTGCTGGCGAAGGGCCTCGCTCATTACGCGGGCACCGCGCAGCTGGGCCAGGAGGGGAACTTCGCGGTGGCCGGTCACCGGCGCACGTACGGCGATCCGTTCGAGGACTTCCCGAAGCTGCGTCCGGGGGACGCGGTCGTGCTCACGGACGGGACGACCTGGTTCACGTATCGGATCGACAAAGGGCCCTACAAAACCGTGCCGACGGACGTTGAGGTGATCGACCCTGTGCCACGTAAGTCGGGGTATGCGCGTCCGGGACGGTATCTGACGTTGACCACGTGCGATCCGGAATGGGGGCACAGTCACCGGCTGATCGTCTGGGCACACCTGGACTCCACACAGTCTGTGGACGCAGGCGAACCGAAGGCTCTGCGCCGTTAGTCTGTTGGCGTACGGCGTGAGTCAGGTGCCGTGGGGAGACGGAAGGAACGGCATGTACGGCTTTATCTGGCGGCATCTGCCGGGGAACGCGTGGGTCAAGGCGCTCATCTCGCTGCTGCTGATCCTGGCCGTGATCTACGTCCTCTTCCAGTACGTCTTCCCGTGGGCCGAACCGCTGCTGCCCTTCAACGATGTGACGGTGGACAACCAGTGAGTGCGCGCATTCTCGTCGTCGACAACTACGACAGCTTCGTCTTCAACCTCGTCCAGTACCTGTACCAGCTGGGTGCCGAGTGCGAGGTGGTGCGCAACGACGCGGTGTCGACGGCGCACGCCCAGGACGGGTTCGACGGAGTGCTGCTCTCGCCCGGGCCGGGGACGCCGGAGGAGGCGGGGGTGTGCGTGGACATGGTCCGCCACTGCGCCGCGACCGGGGTGCCCGTCTTCGGCGTGTGCCTGGGCATGCAGTCGATGCAGGTGGCGTACGGCGGGGTGGTGGACCGGGCGCCCGAGCTGCTGCACGGCAAGACCTCGCTGGTGGAGCACGAGGGCAAGGGCGTCTTCGCGGGCCTGCCCTCCCCCTTCACGGCGACCCGCTACCACTCGCTGGCCGCCGAGCCGGCGACGGTCCCGGCCGAGCTGGACGTGACCGCCCGCACCCACGACGGCATCATCATGGGCCTGCGCCACCGGGAACTCCCGGTCGAGGGTGTGCAGTTCCACCCCGAGTCGGTACTGACCGAGCACGGGCACCGGATGTTGGCCAACTGGCTGGTGGAGTGCGGCGACCAGGGTGCCGTGGCGAGGTCGGCGGGGCTCGCCCCGGTGGTGGGCAGGGCCACGGCGTGACCGCCCTGCGCCCGGAGCGCGAGACCGATGCCTCGTACGGGGATCAGTCGTACGAGGCTTCCGGTGCGCTTGGGGACTGGGACAGGGCGGAGGCGGGGCGCCCGGGGCCGTATCAGCCCGTGATGGACGACGAGACGATGGCGCTGCGGTTCCCCGATGCGCCGTCGGCCCGCTCGGCCCGCTCGGGCCCGTCGGATCTATCAGGTCCATCGGGTCCATCGGGTCCATCGGGTCCGTCGGGCTCGGAGAGCGAGGCCATACGCGCCTCTGCGGCCTCTTCCGCCTCCTTGGCCACAGGACCCGCGGTCGGTGGCCGTGCCGCCCGCAGAAAGGCCGCCAAGCGGCGTGGCGGGCGTCATGGCGGCGGCCGGGAGGCGGCACCCGCCCGGACACCACCGGCGGACGCGGAGTCCGGCCGGCCGCTGTCCCGGGTGGAGGCGCGGCGGCAGGCGCGGCTGCGCAGGCCGGGCCCGGCCGTCATCGCGAGCCGGGCGATCGGCGAGGTGTTCATCACCACCGGTCTGCTGATGCTGCTGTTCGTCGTCTACTCGCTGTGGTGGACCAACATCCGTGCCCATGCGCAGGCGGGCAGCGAGGCGCACCAGCTGCAGGACGACTGGGCCAGCGGCAAGCGCAGCCCGGGTGTGTTCGCGCCGGGGCAGGGCTTTGCCATCCTGCACATTCCCAAGCTGGACGTGGTGGCGCCGATCGCGGAGGGCGTCAGCACCGAGAAGGTGCTCAACAAGGGCATGGTGGGGCATTACGGCGAGCCTCCGCTGAAGACGGCGATGCCCGACGCGAAGTCCGGCAACTTCGGTCTCGCCGCCCACCGCAACACGCATGGCGAGCCTTTCCGCTACATCAACAAGCTCAAGCCGGGCGACGCCGTCGTGGTGGAGATGCAGGACGAGTACTTCGTGTACAAGGTGACCAGCACACTGCCGGTGACCTCGCCGTCCAACACGAGCGTGCTGGACCCGGTTCCGCCGGGTTCGGGTTTCACCGGGCCGGGCCGCTACATCACCCTCACCACGTGTACTCCGGAGTTCACCAGCAAGTACCGGTTGGTCGTCTGGGGCAAGATGGTCGAGGAACGCCCGCGCAGCAAGGGCAAGCCGGACGCGCTCATCGAGTAGGGCTCAGCGAGTAGGGGCAGAGGAAACTGTGGCAGCGACCGCCGACGACACCGCAGAACACACGGACGCGTCCGACCCGGATCCCGCTCCGCGGGGCCGGCGTCCCGGCCGGATCGCGAAGGCGGTCAGCGTCCTGGGTGAAATCCTCATCACGGCAGGGCTGTTGCTCGCCCTGTTCGTCGTCTACTCCCTCTGGTGGACGAACGTGATAGCGGACCGCAAGGCGGACAAGCGGTCCGACAAGGTCCGCGACCACTGGGCCCACTCGACGGACTCCGGTCCGGGCGCGCTGGACACCAAGGACGGCATCGGCTTCCTGCATGTGCCGTCTATGAAGAACGGCGAGGTCCTGGTCGAGAAGGGCACGGGCACGGACGTCCTCAACGACGGTGTGGCCGGCTACTACACGGACCCGGTCAAGGCCGTGCTCCCCACCACCGGCAAGAACGGCAACTTCGCGCTGGCCGCCCACCGGGACGGGCACGGCGCCAAGTTCCACAACATCGACAAGGTGCAGGTGGGCGACCCGATCGTCTTCGAGACGCGGGACGACTGGTACGTCTACAAGGTCTACTCGATCCTCCCGGAGACCTCGAAGTACAACGTCAAGGTGGTCTCGCCGATCCCGAAGGAATCCGGCAGGACCAAGCCGGGCCACTACATCACCCTGACGACGTGCACGCCCGTCTACACCTCGGAGTACCGCTACGTGGTGTGGGGGGAGCTGGTCCGGGTGGAGAAGGTGGACAGCAAGCGGACTTTGCCGACGGAACTGCGCTGAACCCGGCCGAACCATGAGTGGGCCCCTGCCGGTACGCACCGGCAGGGGCCCACTCATCTTGTTCTGTGCGGGGCGTCAGCCGAAGTTGCCGCCGAGTACACCGCCGTTGCCGTTGTTGCCGCCACCGCCGAAGTCCGCCGTGTTCAGGACGATCTGGGTGGTGCTCGGGTCGCCCTGGGTTCCGCCTTGCGGGGTCTGCAGGATGACCCGCGCCTTGTCGTCGTTGGGTCCGTTGACCGTGATCTGCGTGTAGCCGTTCTGCTGCAGGGTCTGCTCGGCCTGCTTCAGGGTCTGGCCTACGACGCTCGGGACCTGCCCCTGTGGCTGGCCGCCCTGGAACTTGCCGACGTTGATGGCGACCGGCGTGTTCTTGGCCACCTGCTGGCCCGCCGCCGGGTTGGTCGACTGGACCTTGCCGTCCTGGGCCTGGTCGGTGGTGGGGGTCTCGGTGCAGTTGCCCGGAGCCAGGCCCAGGTTCTGCAGCTCGGTCTTGGCGTCGTCGCAGGACTTGCCGACGAGGTCGCCGGGGATGGTGACCTTGTCTTCGGGCTTGGCGACCGTGAGGGTGATCGTGGTGCCCTTCTGCTTGCTGGTGCCTCCTCTCGGGTCCTGGGTGATGACCACGCCGGCCGGCTGAGCCGACACCTGGGTCTGCTTCTCGACCTTGAAGCCCTTGCCCTCCAGCTGGGACTGGGCCTGGTCGAACTGGAGCCCGCGGACGTCCGGCACGTCCACCTTCGGTGCGCCCGTCGAGACCACCAGGTTGACGGTGGTGCCCTTGTCGACCTTGGTGTCCTTGTCGGGGTTCTGCGAGCAGACGTCGCCCTTGGGCTGGTCGTCGCAGGGCTTTCTGGAGACGCTGACCTTCAGGTCGACGTTGTCGGCCATCTTCCTGGCCGTGTCCTCCGGCTGTCCGACGAACGCCGGTACCGGCACCTTGCCGTCCCCGGTGTTGTGGCCGCTGGCCACCCACTTGCCGATCAGGATCGCGCCGACCAGGACCAGGATGCCCGCGACCACCAGCAGGATCGTGGAGGTGTGGGACTTCTTCTGCTGGCGGCCCCGGCGGCCGGGGCCCTCGTCGTAGCCGTAGCCGCCGTCGTCCGGGTTCATCGGCGGGAGCATGCTCGTGGCGGCCGCGCCCGAGTCGGGGCGCAGGGCCGTCGTCGGCTGGTCGTCGGGGTAGCCGCCGTAGCCGACGGCGCCCAGCGCGGCCGTCGCCGCGACCGGCTGGCCGTCCAGGCAGGCCTCGATGTCGGCGCGCATCTCGTCGGCCGACTGGTAGCGGTAGTTCGGGTCCTTGACCAGCGCCTTCAGGACGATCGCGTCCATCTCGGGGGTGATCTCGGGGTCGAAGACCGACGGGGACTGGGGTTCCTCGCGGACGTGCTGGTAGGCCACGGCCACGGGGGAGTCGCCGACGAAGGGCGGGCGGACCGTCAGCAGCTCGTAGAGGAGGCAGCCCGTCGAGTACAGGTCCGAGCGGGCGTCGACCTGCTCGCCCTTGGCCTGCTCAGGCGAGAGGTACTGGGCCGTGCCGATGACCGCCGCTGTCTGCGTCATGGTCATGCCGGAGTCGCCCATGGCCCGGGCGATGCCGAAGTCCATCACCTTGACCTGGCCGTTGCGGGTCAGCATGACGTTGGCCGGCTTGATGTCGCGGTGGACGATGCCGCTGCGGTGGGCGTACTCCAGGCCCTGGAGGATGCCGACCGTCATCTCCATGGCCCGCTCGGGCAGCAGCTTGCGGCCGCTGTGGAGAAGCTCACGGAGCGTGGAGCCGTCGACGTACTCCATCACGATGTACGGGATGGAGACCCCGTCGATGTAGTCCTCACCCGTGTCGTAGACCGCCACGATCGCGGGATGGTTGAGCGAGGCGGCCGACTGGGCCTCCCGGCGGAACCGGGCCTGGAAGGACGGATCACGCGCGAGGTCCGCGCGCAGCGTCTTCACCGCCACGGTGCGACCGAGTCGGGTGTCATGCGCGAGGTAGACCTCCGCCATGCCACCACGACCGAGCACCTGGCCCAGTTCGTACCGGCCGCCGAGGCGACGCGGCTCTTCCATAGCTACCTACCAGCCCTCTCCGTCGGTCCCGGCCGCGCACCGTCGTGCGCGCCGGAGGCTGCCGTCCGGGCCTACCGTACCCGGCTCGCTTTGTGTGACCTGGCCAAGCCCGCAACCCGATACAGGACCGGTATCGCAACGTGCAACGATGTGAAGATGGCGTGACGGGGGTCACTTCTTGGAGTTGATGACCGCCTGCATGACGTTCTTGGCGATCGGTGCCGCCAGGCCGCCACCGGAGATGTCGTCGCGGTTGGCGCTCTCGTCCTCGATGACCACGGCCACGGCGACCGGCGAGCTGCCGTCGGGCAGCTTGGCGTAGGAGATGAACCACGCGTACGGGTTGGCGCTGTTCGCCACGCCGTGCTGGGCGGTACCCGTCTTGCCGCCGACCGTGACGCCGGAGATCTTGGCGTTCGTACCGGTGCCCTTCTCGACCACCGTCTGCATCATGTCCTGCAGGATCTGCGCGTTGGCCGAGGACAGCGGCCGGCTCAGCTCCTCCGGCGAGGTCTGCTCGACGGTGTCGAGGTTGGACGACTGGAGCTTGTCGACCATGTACGGCTTCATCAGCTTGCCGTCGTTGGCGACCGCCGAGGCGACCATGGCCATCTGCAGCGGGGTCGCGGCGGTGTTGTACTGGCCGATGGAGGACAGCTCGGTCTGCGACGCGTTCATGTTGTCGGAGAACACCGACGGGTAGGCACGGACCGGCGTGTCCTGCGGGGAGTCGAAGCCGAACTTCTTCGCCTCGGCCAGCATCTTGTCGTTGCCGAGATCGGAGCCGATCTTGCCGAAGACCGTGTTGCAGGAGTACTGCAGCGCGGTACGCAGGCTGGCGTTCTTGCAGGGGATGTTGCCCTCGTTCTTCAGCTGGGTCGTGGTGCCCGGCATGGTCCACGGCAGCGGCGAGTTCGTCTGGTCGTCGGCGGACTTGTACAGCCCGTTCTCCAGCGCCGCCGCCGCGGTGACCACCTTGAACGTGGAGCCCGGCGGGTAGGTCTCGCGCAGCGCCCGGTTCAGCATCGGCTCGGCCTTGCTGTTCTTCAGGCTGTTCCAGGCCTTGGAGTCGCCGTCGCGGTCGCCGGAGAAGGCCGAGGGGTCGTACGACGGGTAGGAGGCCAGCGCCAGGATCTTGCCGGTGGACGGCTCCAGGGCGACGACCGCGCCCTTGCCGCCCTGCTTGGACAGCCCGTCGTAGGCCGCCTTCTGCGCGGCCGCGTTCAGCGTGGTGACGACGTTGCCGCCCAGCTGCGGCTTCCCCGTGATCATGTCGAGGGTCTTGCGGAAGAAGAGCCGGTCGTCGTTGCCGGAGAGGATGCCGTCGTCGATCTTCTCCAGCTGGCTGCCGTCGAAGGCCTGCGAGGAGTAGCCGGTCACCGGGGACCACATGGGCCCGTCCTTGTAGGTGCGCTTGTACTTGAACTGCCGGCCCTTGACCTCGGTCGACCCGGTTATCGGGTTGCCGTCGACGATGATGTCGCCGCGCGGGTGGGCGTAGCGCTCGATGCGCACCCGGAGGTTGTCCTTGTCGGTGGCGAGCTGGTCCGCCTTGACGTACTGGAGGTAGTTGTCGCGGATCAGCAGGGCCAGGACGAGAAGGCCGCAGAAGATCGCGATCCGGCGCAGGGGCTTGTTCATGACGGGCGGACCACCTGGGTCATCTCGGCGTCGGGGTTGGCGGCGGGAGCGGGCGCAGGGCGGCGGGCGGTGTCGCTGATGCGGATGAGGATGCCGATCAGGGCCCAGTTGGCCAGCACGGAGGAACCGCCGGAGGCCAGGAACGGCATGGTCATACCCGTCAGCGGGATGAGGCCCATGACACCGCCGGCCACCACGAAGACCTGGAGGGCGAAGGCGCCGGACAGGCCGACGGCGAGCAGCTTGCCGAACGGGTCGCGGGCGGCGAGGGCGGTGCGCACGCCGCGCTCCACGATCAGGCCGTAGATCAGCAGGATCGCCATGATGCCGGCGAGCCCGAGTTCCTCGCCGAAGGTGGCGAAGATGAAGTCGGAGTTGGCCGCGAACTTGATCAGGTCCGAGTGGCCCTGGCCGAGGCCGGTGCCGAGGGTGCCGCCGGAGCCGAACGCCCACAGGGACTGCTGCAGCTGGTCGGAGTGGAGGATGCCGTCGTGGGTCACCTGGCGGCTGAGCTGGTACTCGCGCATCGGGTCGAGCCAGGCCTGCACACGCGTCTGGATGTGCGACTCGAAGCTCGCCACGCCGACGGCGCCGACCGAGGACATCAGCAGACCGAAGACGATCCAGCTGGTCCGCTCGGTGGCGACGTACAGCATGACCACGAACATGCCGAAGAACAGCAGTGACGTACCCAGGTCGGTCTCGAAGACGAGGATGAGGATCGACATCGCCCAGACGACCAGGATGGGGCCGAGGTCGCGGCCGCGCGGCAGGTACAGGCCCATGAAGCGGCGGCTGGCGAGGGCCAGGGCGTCCCGCTTCACCATCAGGTACCCGGCGAAGAAGATGGCGAGGATGATCTTCGCGAACTCACCGGGCTGCAAGGAGCCGAGGCCCGGGATCCTGATCCAGATCTTGGCGCCGTAGATGTCGGCCCCGAGGCCGGGCACCAGTGGCAGGAGCAGCAGCACCAGGGCGCTGGCCATGGAGATGTAGGTGTAGCGCTGCAGGACGCGATGGTCCTTCAGGAAGATCAGCACGGCGCCGAACAGGGCGATGCCCAGCGCGGTGTACAGCAGCTGGCGGGGCGCGGACGGGGCGAAGTGGGGCAGTGACTGCAGCAGCTTCGACTGGTCCAGCCGCCAGATCACGACGAGCCCGAGTCCGTTGAGCAGCGTGGCCAGCGGCAGCAGCAGCGGGTCGGCGTACGGCGCGAACTTGCGTACGGCGAGGTGGGCGACGCCGGCCAGCAGACCGAGGCCGAGGCCGTACTCCAGCAGCCCGGCGGGCACGTGGCTGTTGATGGCCAGGCCCACGTTGGCGTAGGCGAACACCGGGATGGCCACGGCGAAGACCAGCAGGGCCAGCTCGGTGTTGCGGCGGCTCGGTGCGCCGATCGCGCCGATCGTGGACGTGTGATGCGTCGGCGAGTTAGTCGTACTGCTCATGGTGTGACAGGGCCTCTCGCGGCTTCGCTACTGCTTGCCGCACTGATCGACGACCTTCTTCTCATCCTCGGAGAGGCTCGGGCCGGGGTTCGGAGTGGCGGTCGGAGACGGGGACTTCGAGGACGGTGTCGGGGGCTTCTTCGTCGCCGTGCCCGTCGACGGGTTGGGCGTCGGTGATGCCTTGGACGTGAAGGCGGTACGGGTGGTTCCCGTGGTGCCTCCGGCCTCGCCCTGGCCCGTGCTGGTGTTCCGCTCGGTCTCGGCGGCCTGGCGCTGCGCCTGCTTCTTGCACGCGGAGGCCTGCACGGACAGCGCGTCGATCTTCGCCTGGGCCTCCTGCAGACCGCCCGCGGCGATCGTGGCCTTCACCTGCTTCTGCTGGTACGGCGGCAGGTACTTGAGTTCGATCTCGGGGTGGTCCTTCTCCACCTTCGACAGCGACACCCAGGCGAGGTCCTGGCTGATCCCGCGGTACAGCGCCACGTGCTCGTCCTTGGCGCCGACGTAGTACTGCGTCTGCGTCCAGCGGTAGCCGCCGTAGAGGCCGCCGCCGATGACGGCGAGGGCGAGGACGCTGTAGAGGGATCTCTTGAGCCACTTGCGGCCGCCGCGCGGCTTGGTGAAGTCGCCGTCGGCGTAGTCGCCGAAGCTGCCCGCCGGGACGTACCCGGTGGTGTCGCCGGAGCCGGGCGGGCCGAACTCGCCGCCGCCGTGCCCGTGGCTCTGGCGGCCCAGGTGGGAGGCGCGGCCGGCCGGGGTCTGCATGATGCCGTTGTCGTGCAGGTGGTGCTGGTTCTCGGCGACCGCGCCGACCACCACCGGCTGGTCGGAGAGCTGGCCGGCCATGGTGTCGCCGCCGTCCAGGTCGAGCACGTCGGCGACGATGACGGTGATGTTGTCGGGGCCGCCGCCGCGCAGCGCGAGCTGGATCAGCTCCTGCACGGTCTCCTGCGGGCCCTGGTAGCTGGCGAGGGTCTCCTCGATCGTCTGGTGGGAGACGACGGCGGACAGACCGTCGGAGCAGATCAGGTACCGGTCGCCGGCCCGGACCTCGCGGATGGACAGGTCGGGCTCGACGTGGTCGCCGCTGCCGAGGGCGCGCATCAGCAGGGAGCGCTGGGGGTGGGTGGTGGCCTCTTCCTCGGTGATCCGGCCCTCGTCGACGAGCCGCTGCACCCAGGTGTGGTCCTGGGTGATCTGCGTGAGCACCCCGTCGCGCAGCAGATACGCGCGGGAGTCGCCGACGTGGACCAGGCCGAGCCGCTGGCCGGTCCACAGCAGGGCGGTGAGGGTCGTCCCCATGCCCTCCAGCTGGGGGTCCTCCTCGACCATGGCGCGCAGCTGGTCGTTGGCCCGCTGCACGGCCGCGTCGAGGGAGGTGAGGATGTCGGAGCCGGGCACGTCGTCGTCGAGCGTGACCAGGGTGGAGATGACCTCGGAGGAGGCGACCTCGCCGGCTGCCTGGCCGCCCATGCCGTCGGCGATCGCGAGCAGGCGGGGACCGGCGTAACCGGAGTCCTCGTTGCCCTCTCGGATCATGCCCTTGTGCGATCCGGCGGCAAAGCGCAGTGACAGACTCATGCGCACCTCGCCCGTCGGCTCCGAATGCAGCCGGTCGTGTCGAGCCACACTGCCCACCCTCCGGTCGGGAGCGCGCCGGCGGCCGGGTGGCGGCCTGCCGCTGCGTGCTCGCTCCGCTCGCTCATTGTCGTACTACTTCCGCAGCTCGATGACGGTCTTGCCGATGCGGATCGGCGCGCCCAGCTGGATCGGCGTGGGGGTCGTCAGCCGGGACCGGTCCAGGTAGGTGCCGTTGGTGGAGCCGAGGTCCTCGACGATCCACTGACCGCCCTGGTCCGGGTAGATCCTGGCATGGCGGCTGGAGGCGTAGTCGTCGTCCAGCACGATCGTGGAGTCGTGTGCCCGGCCCAGGGTGATCGTCTGGCCCTGCAGCGCGACGGTGGTGCCGGTCAGTGTGCCTTCGGTCACGACCAGCTTGGTGGGGGCGTTGCGGCCGCGCCGGCCGCCGCCCTGCTGGCCGCGCTGCTGGCCTCGCTGCTGCGGGGGCGCGGCGGCCTGCTGCCGGGGCGCCTGCTGCTGGCGCCCGGCCTCCCTACGCGATCCGCGCTGGGTGACGCGCGTACCGAACAGGTCGCTCCGGATGACCTGCACGGCCACGATCACGAACAGCCACAGTACGGCCAGGAAACCCAGCCGCATGACCGTGAGGGTCAGCTCTGACATTGCCCCCGCTTCACCCTTCGGCTTGCCTATAGATAACGGTGGTGCTGCCCACGACGATCCGCGAGCCGTCGCGGAGCGTAGCGCGGGTGGTGTGCTGTCCGTCCACCACGATGCCGTTGGTGGATCCGAGATCCTGGATCGTCGAGGGCGTTCCGGTCCGGATCTCGCAGTGCCGGCGGGAGACGCCGGGGTCGTCGATCCGCACGTCGGCGTCGGTGCTGCGGCCCAGCACCAGCGTCGCGCGGGAGATCTGGTGACGGGTGCCGTTGATCTCGATCCAGTAGCGGGGGCGTCCGCCGCTCGTGGGCGTGCCGGTGGGCCGCTGGCCGGCGGGCTGCGGCTGGCCGTGGCCGGCGGGGCGGGCGCCGGGCGGCGGGGCGGACGGCATCGGGGGCGCTCCGGCGGGCGCGGCGGGCGGGTAGCCGTAGCCGCCGCCCTGGGCGCCCTGTGCGGGGCGGCCGGGGGCCGGCGCCGCGGGGGCCTGCTGGCTGCTGGAGGAGGCCAGGGTGCGCGAGCGCACCCGGTACAGGCCGGTGTCCAGGTCGTCGGCCTTCTCCAGGTTGACCTTGATCGAGCCCATGAACGTGTAGCGCTGCTGCTTGGCGTAGTCGCGCACCATGCCGGCCAGCTCGTCGCCGAGCTGCCCGGAGTAGGGGCTGAGGCGCTCGTAGTCCGGCGCGCTCAGCTCCACGATGAAGTCGTTGGGTACGACGGTCCGGTCGCGGTTCCAGATCGTCGCGTTGTTGTCGCACTCACGCTGGAGTGCGCCGGCGATCTCCACGGGCTGGACCTCGGACTTGAAGACCTTGGCGAAGGTGCCGTTCACCAGGCCTTCGAGACGCTGCTCGAACTTCTTCAGGACTCCCATGGGGCACCTCCTCCGTCCCTGCCGTCGTCTTGCCTGCTGTCTGTTCCGTACTGCCTGTTCCGCTGGTGCTGCTTACTGATCGTATCTACGCGTCGGGCAATCAGCCGGTTCCCCAGCGGCTCCCCTTCGAACTCCCGGCGCGCACTCCTGCTGCCATGGATCGTAGAGGCGGGCGAAGACCAGTGTCCCGCACCCGGCTGTGGACCCGGCCCGGCTCCTGGGCAGATGCCGGGGACCGGTACGAGGTTGATACGTGAACCGAGTCTCCTCGATACGTCAGCGGGGAAAGCGGGACCGGGTCCGGGACCAGTCTGGTCCCGGACCGGTGGGCGTGCCGGGCGGCGTCGGTCTGCGCGGGCTGCGGGCTGCGGGCTGTGGGCAGGGGAAGGGATGTGAACCCACCCCGTACGACGTGCTAATGTTCTGGATGTCGGAAGGGGCCAGCCCGAAAGGGCCGAAGCCGGAAGACACACCCAATGCGCGGGTGGCGGAATAGGCAGACGCGCTGGATTCAGGTTCCAGTGCCCGCAAGGGCGTGGGGGTTCAACTCCCCCCTCGCGCACAGAGAAACCGATGGAACGGGTCTCTGCTGGTGACGGAAGTCACCAGCAGGGGCCCGTTTCTCGTTGTGCCCGCGTGTGTGAGGGAGCGCACAGTCGGGCGATGGACCCCACCCGGCCCCGCCGGTGAGCTATCTCACGGACGGGGTCCGGATGGAGAGACCGGCGCGTGGGTTCACGTCAGGTCGCGCATCCGGCGGATGGCGCTGGTCCACACGGCGAGCGGGGTCAGGAAGGCGATCGCGCAGATCAGCCACAGCGCCTGCCGGTTGCCGAGGGCGCCGGCCGTGGCGCCCGCGGTGAGCGCGCCGAACGGCACCGCTCCCCAGGAGATGAACCGGACCGTGGCCATCACCCGGGGCAGCAGCCCGGTCGGGGTGACCGTCTGCCGGTGGGTGCGGGTGAGGATGCTGAGCACGACGATGGAGGAGCCGAAGCACAGGTTCCCGAGCGCGAACGGCAGCAGCCCCCAGCCGCTTCCCGCGAGCGGCATCAGCAGGGCGGCGGACGCGCCGAACAGGGTGGTGGCCAGGATGGTGCGGGCGCTGCCGATACGGCCGGCGAGCCGCGGGGTGAGCGTGGCGCCGAGGAGACTGCCGAGCCCCTCCGTGGCGATCAGCACACCGACGAGCCCGGCCGGCGCGTGCAGCGTGCGCACCAGGAAGACCGGGAGCAGCGCCATGAAGGCGCCGCAGGTGAAGTTGGCCAGGGTGGCGGCGGCGACGCAGGGGCGGATGACCGGGTGGCGGGTGACGAACCGCCAGCCTTCCTTGATCTGCGCCTGCATCGACTGGCCTCGTGCCTCGGGCCGGGCCGTGGCCGGCCGGGGCAGGCTGCGCAGCAGCACCGCGGAGACCGCATAGCTGACGACGTCGAAGACGAGGGTGAAGGCGCCGCCGAGGAGCTGCACGAGCACACCGCCCAGCGAGGGACCGCCCAGTTGGGTGGCTGACGCCGAGGCGGAGGTCAGGCTGTTGCGGGCGGTCAGCTCCTCCTTGCTGACGACCGACGGCAGGAACGTGGAGTTGCCCACGTCGAACACCACGGTCGCAAGCCCGATCACCAGGGCCACCAGGACCAGCTGGGCCAGGTGCAGCACGCCGAACGCGGCCGCCACTGGCACCGACAGCAGCGCGGCCGCCCGGATCAGGTCCATCGCGACCTGGGTGCCCCGCAGCGGCAGGCGCTGCACGATCACCCCGGCGGGCAGGCCGATCGCGAGCCAGGCGGCGTACTGGGCTGCGGTCAGGAAACTGACCTGGAGGCTGGAGGCGTGCAGCACGCTGACGGCCACCAGGGGCAGTGCGACGGTGGTGATCGCGTCGCCGACGCCGCTGATCGTGGACGCCGTCCAGTACCGCCAGAACGCAGAGGCGTAGCGCGGCCGGTCCGCCGCCGGGTCGAGCGGCTTGACGTCCTGGGGCGCGGTCATGAGATCTCCACCTCCATGGTCAGGTCCCGGCAGCGCTGGATGACGAGGTTCGCCCAGGTCCGGGGCTGCTCGGGGTCGAAGGACCGCATCGTCTCCAGGGCCCAGTACTCGTCGAACGACAGCGCCTTGGGCTGCGCCTCGCGGAACCGGCGGGCCCGCCACTTCGGGGTGCGCGAGCCGAAGTTGCCCTCGCTCTCCAGCAGCGCGTCCACGGTGTGCCCGAGCGCCTTGCGGGCGGACAGCACCGCGCTGTCGACGTCCCCGGCGGCCAGTTGGCCGACGGCGTCCTCGATGGAGGAGTCGGCCTCGGCGAGCGAGCGGGTGGTCACGAAGGCCCGGAAGGCGGACTCCTCGACCCGGCGCCGGCACTCCTCGGCCCAGGCCGCCCCGCTGAGGGTGAGACAGGTGCTCATCCGCTCCAGGAACAGCTCCTCGGCGTCGATCAGCGCCCGGGCGGTGGAGCCGCCGGCCTCGAACTGCTCCCAGCCGACCTTGTCGATCATCTGCCGGACCTGGCTGTCGAGCCAGTACTTGATCTCCCAGCGGCGGTCGTTCACGTGCAGCACGATCGCGGGGACATGACCGGGGTCCAGTGGCACGGGGACGGTACGGGCGCTCTCGCCGGTCCACGGGCTGGAGGAGACGACGTTGAAGTCGTAGTCGCTGGTCTCGTTGGACCAGCCGCGGGCGACCGAGCCCACGCAGCACACGGCGAGGCAGTCGGCCGGTATGAGCCCGCGGCGGTCCATCTCCTCGAGGCAGCCGGTCAGGCTGGCACTCATCGTTCTTCCTCCTGGGTCGATTGGCGCCTCAGCGTCAGGGACAGCCGCTCGGGACGTCAACTACCACGTGAGACGGGGTGGTTGGGCCAATTGGCGCGCCGGATCAGCGCCACAGGGCAAAGGGGGTGTCGGTCTCTTCGGGGGCGAAAGAGCCGTGGTCGTAGCGGTAGGCCGGGTCGGTGAGGAACCGCTCCCCCTCGGCCACGAGCAGGATGTCGCCGACCCGGGCGCGGGCGGCCGAGCCGGGCGCGAAGACCCGGTCCGCGGGCAGCACGCGCACATCGGAGGGCAGCGCCTCGCGCAGTCGCGCGGTCACCTCGGCGCCGCCGGCCCGGCGTTCGGGATACAGCCAGCGCATGCGTCCGGCGCCGCCCATCGTGAACCCGTGCCGCTGTCCCATGTCGTCGAGCAGACCGGCGAGGGCGGGGTCGTGCACCGTGGGCACCAGGCCGTGGTCGGCGTGGGCCACCACCACGACGTCCCGCGCGGCCAGCGCCTCGGCGAACTCGCCGAGCGCGGTGAGGACTTCGGCGGTGTGGCCGTCGTACCCGTGCCGGTGCACATGCTGGTCGACCTCGACGTAGCACCAGAGGAGACAGGGTTGCCGGGTGCCGTGCCGGGCGAGGGTCTCCTCGACCGCGGTGCGCACGCGTGCGGCCACCTCGGCGGGCGGCCGCGGGCGGTAGGTGCCGTCCAGGGTGTAGAAGGAGTGGCCCGCGACCGGGTGGGCGTGCCTGAGCAGGGCGTCGCGCCAGGCCGAGCCGTAGTGCTCCATGTCGCCGAGCACCGCGAGCGGGGTACGGCCGTGGCGGGCGGCGTCGGAGAAGACGGTGTCGGTGGCCGGGGTCAGGTCCGCACCGTCGTAGTCGAGGAAGGTGACCAGTCGGGGGTGGCCCGAGGGGGCGCGGAAGACGACTCCGGGCACCGCGTGGTCGGTCACGGCGAGGCCGGTCAGGGAGCTGAGCCAGCAGGCCGAGGAGGTGGTCGGGCTCACCGAGCGCATCAGCCGGAGGTCGGCCGATGGCCAGCAGGCGCGAGCGACTTCGAGGTTGACGCCGTCGAGCGCGAGTACGACGACGTGCCGTGCCGGGTGCTCGGCCATCACCCGCTCCAGCCGGCCGCGGAAGTCGGTGACGGACAGCGGCGGCGCGTCCGGTGCCGGAGACCGGCCACGCTCGCGGTCGGACGTACCCGGAGCGGAGCGGCTCGGACGGGAGCGGCTCGGCTCGGATCGGCTCGGATCGGATCTGCTCGGGCGGGGGGCCGGGTCCGGGGGCTCCTCCGGCGGTGTCGGCCAGGCCCGGGACGTCACCGGTCGGCGGGGGTTCACTGGGCGCGGCGCAGCGCCTGGCCCGCCGCCTCGACCGGGGCGCGGGCCGGGCCGAACAGGCGGACGGTGAGGTCGCCCGGCTGGTGCAGCCGCATGCGGGGCTTGAGGCCCTCGCCGTGCCGTGCGGCCCGCGGTGCCCGCTCGACGGCGGGCGGGGTGCGGTTCAGCCGCTCCTCGGCCAGCGCGCCGATGATGTCGGCCCACTGCCGGGTGGGGCGCGGCATCTGCTGTCTGCGGGACGACTCGCGGATGCGGTCCCACAGGCCGGCGTCGCTCCACTGCGTGAAACGGCGATGGGTGTTCTGCCAGGACACGGCGAACGACTTCGGCAGCGCACGCCAGGGCACCCCGCTCACCAGGACGTACACGATCGCGGCGAACATCGCCTCGTCGTCGGCGCGTTGGGTGCCGCCGCCCTGCGGGCGCACCGCGGCACGCGGGAGGTGCGGGCGGGCCAGCGGCCACAGTGCCATCGGGGCGAGCCAGGCGAAGCGGCCCGCGCCGGGCGTCGTGGCGGATGTCTGCGGGTACGGCGCCGGGCTCTGGGCCTGCGGGTACGGCGCCGGGGCCTCGGGGTGGCGGGCGGTGCCGGGAGCGGCCGCGCGGTGCAGCGGGGCGACGCGGTGGGCGTACCTGGTCACTTGGCCTCCAGGGCGGTCGCGAGGGCGCGGAAGACCAGTGCGGTCGAGGCCGCGCCCGGGTCCTGGTGGCCGATGCTGCGCAGGCCGAGATAGGAGGCGCGGCCGCGGCGGGCCTGCATCGGCTCGGTGGCGCGGGCGCCCTCGGCGGCGGCGGCGGCCGCGGCCCGCGCGCAGGCGGCGAGACCGGCGCCGGCCTCGGCCTCGCGGGCGAACGCGTCGGCGGCCGGCCCGTAGGCGTCGTACAGGGTCTTGTCGCCCGGCTGGGCGGCGCCCAGGCGCTGGATGCTGTCACGGGCGGCGGCCAGGGCGGCCGCCAGCCGGTGGTCGTCGGCACCGGTCCCGGGGGAGTCGAGTGCCTTGCCCAGGGCCCGGAAGGAGCTGCCGAACAGCGGTCCGGAAGCCCCGCCGAGGGTCGAGACGAGGGTGTTGCCCGCGAGGACCAGAAGCTGTCCCGCCGTCATGTCGTCCGGCCCGCCCTCCCGAAGGGAGTGCGCCACCGCGGTGAACCCCCGTTGCATGTTCACGCCGTGGTCGCCGTCGCCGACGGCCGAGTCCAGGTCGGTCAGCCGGTCCTTCTCCTCGTCGATGAGCCGTGCCGTCGTGCACAGCCAGTCGCGTATTCGCGCGGGGTCCAACGGTCGTCCTCCGTTGCGTCTTTGGTCATCGGTTCGCGCGCCCTCAGCAGCCCCAGCACTGTTGATCAACTTCTTCAGGACATCCCCCTACCCTGAACAACTCCCCTGTCGCGTCCGTGTGGTCTGCATCACCCAAGAACAGTGTTCTGTATCACTGAACGCCTCGGGAAAGTTAGGTTTCCGTGATCCGGGGTGTCAAGGGAGGGTCCACCCCTCGAACAGCCGGGGGGAGTCCGGGTGCTTCAGTACGTCGTCTGGCGGCAGCCGACGCGGAAGGCCCCCAGCTCGCGCGAGAGGTTGCGCGCGGTCTCGCGCGTCGCGATGGCGTGGGCCTCGCGGCCGGGCTCCGCGAGCAGCCGCTCGACCGGGCCGACCAGCCCGATGGCGCCCGCGACGGCACCGGTGCGGTCGAAGACGGGCGCGGCGATCCCGGCGTCCCCGAGGGTCGACTCCTGGCTCTCCAGCGCGTAGCCGACCTCCTGGGCCCGCTCCAACTGGGCGGACAGCTCGGCCGGTTCGGTCACGGTGCGACCGGTGAGCGCGCCCAGGGGGCCGGCCAGGGCGCGTTCGCGCAGCTCGGCGGCGGAGAAGGCCACGATGGCCTTGCCGAGGGCGCTCGCGTTCCAGGGCAGCGTGGCTCCGGTCTCCAGCGCCTGCACCCCGCCCTGCGGGCGCAGCGCGTGATGGACGACCATCACCTCGTTTTTGATCAGCACGCCGACCCAGACGGCCTCACCGGTGCGGCCGGCCAGCAGATCGGACCAGGTCACGGAGCGGGTGCGCAGCTCGTGCATGTCCAGGTAGGCGTTGCCGAAGGTGACCAGGGCCGGGCCGAGGCGGTACTTGCCGGACTCCGGGTCCTGCCCCACCAGGCCCTCGGACTCCAGGGTGCGCAGCAGGCCGTGCACGGCTGACTTCGAGACGCCGATGCGCTCGGCCAGCTCGGTGACGCCGAGCCGCGGCTCGGCCGTCAGCTCGCGCAGTATGCGGACGGCACGCTTGACCGACTCAACCACCAGGCTGTTCCTTATGAGTTAGTAGCGTTCGGCAGTGCTGAACCGTGTTCGGAAACCTAGGCTATCTGTTGGCCAGGCGGGACTCCAGGTCTGCCAGCCGGTGGGACGCCAGCGGCACGCTGAGCCGGCCCACCGGGACGAGGGCGCCGGTCCGCGCCGACCACACCGGCTGCAGCTTGCCCTGGACACCGCGGGACGCGAGCGAGTCCACGGCCGCCTGCGGGTCGCGGGGGAAGAGCACATAGGGCAGTCCGTCCGCCGCCGCGACCGGCTCGGGCACCCCGGCGGCGGCCAGCAGGTCCCGTACATACGGTTTGTTCCGCGCGATGCCGTCCCGCAACCCGGACGTCACGTCGCCGAGCCCGAGGATCCGGCGTCCGATGCGCAGCGACAGCGAGGACGCGCCGAGCGGGGCCACCGCGCCGCGCACCGCCGAGGTCAGCGCGGCGGACGCCACGCAGTAGCCGAGGCGCACTCCGCCCAGGCCGTAGGCCTTGGACAGGCCGCGCACCACGATCAGGTTGGGCAGGTCACCGGCGAGGTTCGCCGCGCTGAACCGTGCCGGGCAGTAGTTGGCGTTGGACTCGTCGACCAGCACCAGCGCGCCCCGCCGCGCCGCGTCCGCGGCCAGCTCGCGCACCGCGTCGAGACCGGCGAAGCGGTCGTCGGCGAGCGCGGGACGCTCCAGCAGAAGTACGTCACCGGGCGGCCCGGAGCCGAAGGGCACCGTGCGCCCGCCGGCCCTGGCCACCCAGTGGGGGTAGTCGGGGTAGACGTCGGTCAGGACCTCCACCGTGCCGCCCGCGGCCAGCAGGCTCAGCGCATGCAGCAGCGGTCCGACACCGGCGCCGCAGGTCACCGAGGCGGTCCAGCCGGGCCGGCCGAAGAAGTCGGCGACCACGGGGCCGAGCGCCCCTTCGCCGTAGGGGTCCTTGACCATGTAGTCACCGGCGTACGGCAGCTCCTCGGCGACCTCGGCGGTCAGTTCCCGCGCGACGACCGCCATGACGTCCGCGTCCAGCAGCTGCCGCTCGTCCTGGGTCCAGGCGAGGTTGAGCAGACCGGAGGCGTCGGACAGGTCGCGCAGTTTCTCGTACGAACCGATGGCCAGGGGCATGGTGGGCGGCAGCGCCTTCCGGTGCGGGTAGGGCACGGGGCGGGCGCACGCCGCGCCCGCCCCGCAGGTCGGCGGAGGACCGGCCGAGGGCCGGCGTCAGCGCACGCGCAGCACGCTGCTGCCGGGGTAGACGGCCTGCGAGCCCAGCTCCTCCTCGATCCGGATGAGCTGGTTGTACTTGGACGTGCGGTCCGAGCGGGAGAGCGAACCGGTCTTGATCTGGCCGCAGTTGGTGGCCACCGCCAGGTCGGCGATCGTGGTGTCCTCGGTCTCGCCGGACCGGTGCGACATCACCGCGGTGTACGCGGCCTTGTGCGCGGTCTCCACGGTGGTGAGGGTCTCGGTGAGCGTGCCGATCTGGTTGACCTTGATCAGGATGGAGTTGGCGTAGCCGCCCTGGATGCCCTCCCGCAGCCGCTTCACGTCGGTGCAGAACACGTCGTCGCCGGTGAGCTGGATCCGGCCGCCCAGCTCGGCGGTGACCTGCTGCCACCCCTCGATGTCGTCCTCGGCCATCGCGTCCTCGATGGAGGCGATCGGGTAGCGGGAGACCAGCTCGGTGAGGTAGGCGATGTGCTCCTCGACCGAGCGCTTCACGCCCTCGCCCGCGTAGTCGTACACCCCGTCGTGGAAGAACTCCGAGGTGGCCGGGTCGAGCACGAGGACGATGTCCTCGCCCGGGGCGTAGCCCGTCTGCTCGATGGCGCGGACCACGAAGCCGAGGGCCTCGTCGGCGGAGCGCAGGTTGGGCGCGAAGCCGCCCTCGTCACCGACGTTGGTGTTGTGACCGGCCTCCGCCAGCGCCTTGCGCAGGGTGTGGAAGACCTCGGAGCCCATCCGTACGGCCTCGGCGAAGTTCGCCGCGCCGACCGGAGCGATCATGAACTCCTGGAAGTCGATCGGGTTGTCGGCGTGGGCGCCGCCGTTGACGATGTTCATCATCGGCACCGGCAGGGTGCGGGCGCCGACACCGCCGACGTAGCGGTACAGCGGGAGCCGGTGGGCCGCGGCGGCCGCCTTCACCGTGGCGAGCGAGACACCGAGGATCGCGTTGGCGCCGAGGGCGCCCTTGTCGGCCGTGGCGTCCAGCTCGATCATCGTCTCGTCGACGAGGGACTGGTCCTCGGCCTCCAGGCCGCGCAGCGCCTCGGCGATGGGCCCGTTGACCGCGTCGACGGCCTTGCGGACACCCTTGCCGTGGAACCGGGAGCTGTCGCCGTCACGCAGTTCGACGGCCTCGCCCGCGCCGGTCGACGCACCCGACGGCACCGCGGCACGGCCGAACGAGCCGTCGTCGAGGGTGACATCGACCTCGACGGTGGGATTCCCACGGCTGTCGACGATTTCACGGGCTATGACTCGGGATACCGCGGTCATGTGACTCCTCGGACGCATTGATTAACTCGACGCATTGATTAACCCGGCCACATCCTGCCAGAGTTGCGCCAGCCGTGCGACGGACGTCTCACTATTCGCAACCCGGCCTCGCCGATTGAGCGGCCCGCTACTCAATTGATTTTTGTTACCCGGCGGTTGGGCGAGTTCCGCGCATCCCGGCTTTTCGCGAATCGTACGAAGGAGTTCACCTGATGACGGCTGTCCGTGCCCCTGGCTCGCAACTCACCTGCTCGTTCTGCGAGAAGAGACAAGAAGAAGTCTTGAAGATCGTCTCCGGACCGGGCGTGCACATCTGCGACGGCTGTGTCGATCTGTGCGCGGAAGTGGTCACGGAAGCGAGAAATGGCGCATCGCCGGAGGGTCTCGCCGCAGGACTTCCGAAGCCACGTGAGATACGGGCATTTCTGGACACTTATGTAGTGGGCCAGGAGCGGGCCAAGAAGTCGCTTTCCGTCGCCGTGTACAACCATTACAAGCGGGTCCGCGGCGGTGCCGCGGGCGACGACGACGAGGTCGAACTGGCGAAGTCCAACATCCTGCTGCTGGGCCCCACCGGCTCGGGAAAGACCCTGCTCACCCAGACACTGGCCCGGATTCTCGACGTCCCCTTCGCCGTCGCCGACGCCACCGGCCTCACCGAGGCGGGCTATGTGGGCGAGGACGTGGACGCGCTGCTGATGAAGCTGATCCAGGCCGCCGACCACGATCCGCGCCGGGCGGAGACCGGCATCGTCTACATCGACGAGATCGACAAGATCGCCCGCCGGGGCGAGGGTCCGGCTGTCTCACGTGATGTCTCCGGCGAGGGCGTGCAGCAGGCCCTGCTGAAGGTGCTCGAAGGCTCGGTGGTGACCGTCGCCCCGCCGGGGCGGGGGACCGGCGCGGTCGCGGGCAGCCGCAGCCGCACCGCCCAGGAGGGCATCCAGATCGACACCTCGCACATCCTCTTCATCGTCGGCGGTGCCTTCGCGGGGCTGGAGAAGATCATCGAGGCGCGGACCGGGGCCCAGGGCATCGGCTTCGGCGGCAGCGTGCGGTCCCGGCAGGAGAGCGCGGCGGACGGCCTCTTCGACCGGGTGACCCCCGAGGACCTGGTGAGGTTCGGGATGATCCCCGAGCTGATCGGCCGGCTGCCGATGGTCACCTCGGTGTCCGAACTGGACCGGGACGCCTTGCTGCGCATCCTCACCGAGCCGAAGAACGCCCTGGTGCGCCAGTACCGCAGGCTGCTGCGGCTGGACGGCGTGGAGCTGGTCTTCGAGCCCGGGGCGCTGCGGGCGGTGGCCGACCAGGCGATCAGCCGGGGCACCGGTGCGCGCGGGCTGCGCGCCATCCTCGACGAGGCGCTGATGCCGGTCATGTACGACGTGCCGTCGCTGGAGGACGTGGTGCGGGTGACCGTGACCGAGCGCACCGTCCGTCAGGGCGAGGAGCCGCTGCTGACCCGCCGGGCGGCCGCGGTGACGGCCGGCTGACGGGCGGATCCCCGCACAGGGCGACGGGCGGGACCGGGGAGCGCTTCTCCCGGCCCCGCCCGTCGGTCTTCACGGCAGGGGAACGACTCGGTGGAGCGGCCCGTATCAGGGGGGCGGCTCGGTCGAGCAGCCCGTATCGGGGGGGGCGGCTCAGCCGAGCAGCCCGTATGCCGCCAGTTCGTCCTGGGCCCGGGCGGTGTCGAAGGCGCCGAGGTCGCGGAAGTAGCGCCGGGTCTGCTGGGAGGTGGCGCGGGCGTGCTCGCCGAGCACCTCGGGGGTGTACACCTCGGCGGCGACCTGCTCCACCTCGTCCCTCGTCAGGTCGTACCCGGCGAGTTCCGTGCGCAGGGCGTCGAGGTCGGGCCGCAGGAAGGCGTCCATCAGGGAGGGCACCAGCCGGCCCGCCGTTCGCCGTTCCGCCGGTTCCAGGCGGGCCCACAGCAGGTGCAGGAAGTGCGCGAAGTAGGCGTGGTGGCGGCCCTCGTCGACGGCGTGGTCGCGGATCGTGCCGGTGACGGCCGGGGCGACCGCGTCGTGCCGCGGCACCTCGGCGAGGCTCGCCGAGATCAGGGTCTCCGAGACGATCACGAACAGCAGCTCGGCCAACGCCCGGTCGGCGGTGGGCAGTTCGGCCAGCAGCCCGTTCAGGCGGCGCAGGAAGAAGGGCTCCTCGGGCAGCCGGGCGGGCATGCCGGTTCTCCGGTGCACCTGGGCGGCGAGATCCGCGGAGAACAGCGCGTGGTACGCCTCGTCGCAGTACATCTTGTAGGCGTCGAGGCGCATCTCCTCGGGCACCGGGACACCCACCGAGCCGTGTGCGATACCGAGCACCGTGCGGTTGACGACCAGGTATTCGAGCTTCGCGGTGAAGTCCAGGTACCGGTACAGGTGCTGGACGAGGATCTGCTCGAACTGCGCCCCGGGCAGGCCCCGGACCAGGGGGTGCCGGGTCACCGGCACCAGGTCGGGCGGGAACAGCCACGGCGCCGGACTGTCGCCCCCGGACTCGGCGGCGAGCAGCCGCCTGGGTGCGCTGCGCACGCTGGAGCGCTCGTACCAGCTGCGGAAGGGGCTGCGGTACGGCCCCGGTTCGCCGGACTCGTCGTCCTGCCCGGGCTCCCCGGGCTCCTCCGGCGGCTCGGGGTCCGGCGAGGGTGCGCGCAGCAGTCGCCGGGGACAGTAGGACAGGGCCGAGCAGCCGACGAACATCCCTACGGTCCCGCACATGCCGTACCCCTCCCCGGGCGGTCCGCGCGCGCCAGCCCGCTCACGCCACGACCTCCACGACCCCGTGCGCGAGCAGCTGGCCGGCGAAGTCCACGGTGTCGGTGGTGGCCTCGTCGGCCGGGACGCCGTACTCCTGTGCGAGCCCGGCCGCGACCTCGCGCAGCGTCGACGTGCCGTCGATGCGGCGGAAGACGGCCTGTGCGATCTCGTCCAGCTCCAGGGCCTGGTCCTGCACGGCGATGTACAGCTTGCCGCGGTACTTGCGGGTGCGGGCCTCCATCCGGCGGCGCACCACGCTGCCCGGCTGCAATTCCGTGTCCCCCATAAGTCCGTATCCCCCATCATCAGTGGATCTCCACGTCGGTCGACAGATCTCTGCACAGCCGCACGACCCGGGTCACCCAGCCCCCGGGCCGGTCCTGGGGGAGGTCGCGCATGGTCTCCACCGCCCAGTAGTCCTCGTACGACAGCTGCCGGGGCCGCACCTCGACAAAGCGCCGGGCCCGCCATTTGGGCAGGCGGGAGCCGAACGCCCCGTGGCTCTCCAGCAGCGCGTCCACCACATGCCCGAACGCCTTGCGTGCCGACAGCACGGCGCTGTCGATGTCGTCGGCGGCCAGCTGGCCCAGCGCGTCCTCGATCGAGGCGTCGGCCTCGATGAGCGAACGCGTCGTCACGAACGCCCGGAACGCGGTCGCGCCCAGCTCCAGCCGGCGGCCGCGGACCCATGAGGTGCCGCTGAGCGTGAGGCAGGTGGCCAGCCGCTCCAGGAACAGCTCCTCGGTCTCGGTCAGCACGTCGGACGCCAGGGAGCGCTCCTCGAACCGGTCCCAGGACACCTTCGCCAGCATCTGGTCGACCTGGGCGTCGAGCCAGTACTTGATCTCCCACCGCCGTCCGTCGAGGTACTCCACCGCCGCGGGCACCGACGGCGGCCGCAGCGGCACCGGGATGGTGCGCACGGACGGCCCGTACCAGGGGCCGGCGGCCACCACGTTGAGGTCGCAGTCGCTGCCGTCGTTGGCCCAGCCGCGGGCGACCGAGCCCACGCACAGCACCGCCCGGTGGTCGGCGGGCAGCAGCCCGAGGCCCTCCAGGTGCTCCAGGCGGCCGAGCAGGGCCGCCTTCACCGCCGGCGCTTCCCAGGGGCCGTGCACCAGGGTGGCGTCCGGGCCCCGCACCGGGCCGCGCCCGGTCATTCCGCGCGCACCACCGACGACAGCAGTCCCAGCTCCAGCGCCTCGGCGACCAGCGGGGCCACGGCGGCGCCGTCGACGCCGTCGACGCCGAGCCCGGCGAGCAGCTCGCCGTAGGACTGCTTGCCGTCCACGGCGTGCAGGAGGCGCAGCCAGCCGGGGTTCTCCAGCTCGTCCACCACGTACTCGACGGCGCCGTCGACCACGAGGTACCAGAGGGCCGGCGCGTCGGCGGAGTGCAGCAGCAGGATGTGTCCGGGCAGCTCCAGCACCTGTTCCGGCGCGACCTCGGCGTGGCGCAGCACGCGCGCCTCGACGGCCTCGCGCTCGGCGGCCCAGTCGGTCACCGGGACGCCCTGCGGCACCGGTGCCCTGCGGGAGGTGACGTGCGGGGTGGGCAGGTCGGCGGTCATCCGCTCCAGCAGCCCGAGGTTGACCACGCGCAGCAGCAGCTCCACATGGCCGGCCGACGGGTCGTGCTCCAGCCGGCGCAGCTGGGCGCGGACCTGGTCGGCGTCCAGATGGTGGCGGGCCGCGTCGGAGCTGAGCGCCTCCTCCAGCAGCCGGTCGCCGTTCTGGGCGAGCATCCGCAGGAATGTGCGGTGGGTGAGGTGTTCGCCGCTGCCGTAGAAGAAGGGGCCCTTGGGGCGGTCGACCATCTCGGGCGGCAGGATGCCCACCATGGCCCGGCGCAGGATCTGCTTGTCCCACACCAGGCTCGCCCGCAGCGGCTCCGGTACGGCGGCCACCAGCTCGATCAGCCGGTGGTCGAGGAAGGGCACCCGGGCCTCGATGCCGTTGCCGGCCGCGGTGCGGTCCTCGTGCCAGCAGTTGTAGAGCTGCACATCGCGGTACTTCCAGCGGAACAGCTCCGTGTACGGGTCGTTCGCGGGCCGGCCCGCCGCCTGGCGCAGATAGCGGGCGCTGACCATCGAGCGGCCGGACGCGTCCCACCAGGTGCCGAGGTCGGGGCGTACGGCGCGGTCCCGGGCGGTGCCGAGGCCGGCGACATTGCGCACGAAGTCGGGCCACTCGCCGCCGCCCGCCATGGTCCTGGAGTAGCCGCCGTTGAATTCGTCGGCTCCGCCGCCCAGCAGCATGGCCTTGATCTCGGGCGCGTGTGCGCCGACGTAGCGGTACATCTCGTACTTGTAGAACGTCTCGGGACCCGCGAGCGGCGTTTCCAGCAGCCACAGGTGCCGCTTCCACTCCTCGGCCGAGGGGGTGTGCGCGGTGTCCAGCAGCACCTGGTGGTTGGCCAGGCCCAGGACGCGGGCGATGTGGTGCGCGGACTCCGCGTCGCCGTTGGCGAGGGTGCTGCCGTTGAGCGCGGTGAACGTGCGCGGCTTCAGCGAGGCGAGTGCCGCAACCGCCGCCGAGTCGATGCCGCCGCTGAGGAAGAGACCGATCCCGACGTCGGCCATCTGGCACTCCTGGACGCTCTCGGCCAGCAACCGGCCGTAGTCGGCGACGAGTTGTGTTTCGGAGGCGGCCGCGTCGCCGTCGTAGGAGGGGAAGTCCCAGTAGCGGTGGGTGGAGCGGGAGCCGTCGGTGAGATCGAGCGTGACGATCGACGCGGCGGGCACCAGCTCGATGTCCTTGAACCAGGAGTGGGCCGGGCTGTCGTCGGTCACCGGTGCCATGCTGAGCAGCTGGTCGCCCAGGGCCGCGTCCCAGTCGAGCGCGCGCGGGCAGGCGGGGTCCTCGAACAGCGCCTTGATCTCCGACGCGAAGACGACCCGCTCGCGATCGAGGTGGTAGAAGAGCGGCTTGATGCCGAACCGGTCGCGGGCGAACAGCAGACGGCCGCGGTCGCGGTCCCACAGCACCAGCGAGAACATGCCGCGCACCCGGTCGAGGAAGCGCAGGCCGTCGCGGCGGTAGAGATGGAGCAGCACCTCGCAGTCCGAGCGGGTGCGCAGCCGGGTGCCGGCGGGCAGCGTGGCCGCCAGCTCCCGGTGGTTGTAGATCTCGCCGTTGGCGATGAGCACCAGGGCGCCGTCGTCGGTGGCGAGCGGCTGGGCACCGCCCTCCGGGTCGACCAGCGACAGCCGGACGAAGCCCAGGCCGAGCGGGCCGGAGCGGAAGTAGGTCTCGTCGTCGGGGCCCCGGTGGGCCACCGCGCGTGCCATCCGGCGGAGCAGGGCGTCCGCTTCCCCGTCCACGGGACGGCCGTCGACCCGGGCAATGCCGGACAGGCCACACATACCTCTACCTCGCTCGCTGCGGAGACTGGTTCCACGTCGGTTTCGGGGCCCGGCATGCCGCGCCCGGACGGTGCCGGGCGCGGCAAGGGGCGTCGTCCGAGGACACTCAGACGACCATCTTCAGAACGGTGCCGGAGGTGACCTCCTTGGCAGCCGGCTTGACGTACTTGCGCATTACATTCACCTCCCTCATGGAGAATCGGGAATGGTTTCTGACAACGGGAATGCAACAAGCCGGCCGGTGATCCCGTCAAGGTCCACATGAGACAGTCAACTACCGGAAAACGATGAGCGAGTTGACGTTCATGCAGGTCAGTCACGATCTCGATGGGGTGGGCTGACTTCGGTGCTCATGGAAAAGCGCGTACGACATGAGACAACTTTGCGATTGTCGAGGCCTGGTCGTGCGCGGTATGGATAGGAACTCCGACAATCGAGCCGACTTTTTCGGAGCATATTCCATGGGTGATTCACGGTTTTCAGAGGATTCTCCGGTGCGGCCGTTCCTGCGCGCTGTGCGCATCGACGACGTCATGGGCCATGTCGCCCGGGTGAGCGCCCACGACCGCTACCAGGCCTCCCTCGGACTGGAGCGTGCGGCGCGGATCGTCGCCGAGGCCGCCGAGAAGGCCGGCCTCGCGGACGTGGGCGTACGGCGCTTCCCCGCCGACGGCGAACCGCACTGGTGGACCTTCCGCGCGCCGGTCTCTTGGACCCCGCTCGCCGCCCGGCTGACCGTGTACGCCGGCCCCGGCACGGACACCGCGGCGGTGCTGCACACCGACCATGCCGAGCAGCCGTTCACCGTGGCGACCTACTCCGCCGCCACCCCGAAGGGCGGCGTCCTCGCCCCGCTGGTCCCGGTGCGCGGCGACGACCCGGTCGGTGCCGCCGTGGCCGGGGGGATCGCGCTGGTGGACCGGGCGGCCTTCGTACGGGGCTCGCTGCCGGCCGAGCTGACCGCGGCGGGCGCGCTCGGTCTCGTCACGGACGCGCCGTGGAAGGGCACCGAGGCCGCACCGCACACCGGCCGGATCGAACTGCCCCCGGACAGCGCCCTGTTCGGCTTCAGCCTCACCCCCGAGATGTTCCGGCGGGCCGCGGCCGCCGCGGACCGGGGCGCCCTCGCGCACGCCGAGGTCAGCGTGGACCGGACGGCGGCCATGCCGCTGGTGAGCGGGGTGCTGCCGGGCGACGAGGACGCGGAGGAGATCTGGCTCACCGGGCATCTGTGCCATCCGCGCCCCGGCTCCAACGACAACGCCTCCGGGGTGTCGGCGCTGCTCGGCATCGCCGGCGCCCTGGCCCGGCTGCGCCGGGCGGACGCCCGCTACGGCACCCGGCGCCCGATCAGGTTCTTCTGGGGCGCGGAGTTCCTCGGCAACGCGGCGCTGCTGCACGGGCGTTGCCGGCCCGGCGGCGGCGGTCTGCCGGCGGCGCTGGTCAACCTGGACATGGTCGGCGAGGACCAGGCGCTGTGCCGCTCGCCGTTCGTCGTCGAGCGGCCGCCGGAGACCACACCGACCCTGCTCGCGCCGCTCGCGGAGCACGTGGTGGAGCAGGTGTTCGCGGCCACCGCCGACAGCCCGGGCAGCTGGCGGCCGTCCCCGTTCCTCGGCTTCTCCGACCACGCGCTGTACGCCGACCCCTCGGTGGACCGCCCCGCCGTCCAGTTCTGCCATCCGGCCGACCGGTTCAACCACTCGGCCGGTGACTCCCCGGACAAGGTCTCCCCCGTGGAGATGGCCCGCTCCTGCGCGGCCGGTGCCGCCCTGGCCCACCTTCTCGCCTCGGACGGGCCGGACCCGGCCGAGCGGACGGCCGTGGTGGAGCGCTGGTGCCGGCGCGAGCAGGAGGCGGCGGCCCGCCTGGTCCGGGACGCCGGCGGCGCGGACGGCGCCTGGGCACGGGGCCTGACGGACCATGTGGCGCGCCGGAACACGGCCCTGCGGGCGCTCGCCGCCGGGGCGCCGCCGGCCGAGGCCCGCACGCTCGCCGCCGTGGGCGGCCCCGCCGCGGCCGGCCGCCCGGTGCGCCGGCGCTGGCAGGGGCCGCTCAACCTGCGGGCCATGCTCGGCGAACTCCCGCCCGCCACCCGCTCGGTGCTCGGGGGGATGATCGCCGAGGACAAGCACCATCTGTCGGTGCTGTTCAACCTCGCCATCCGCGCCGACGGCGTCCGGGACCGCGCGCGGATCGTCACCGAGACCTCGTACGGTCTGCGCCGCCCCCTGGATGCGGCCACCACGGCCCGGCTCTTCGACGCCCTGCTGGAGTCCGGCTGGCTGACCGAGGCCTGACCTCGCCGGGGGCCGGCCGGTTCAGCCGCCCGTTTCAACCGGCCGGTTCAGCCGCCTGTTTCAACCGCCCGGTTCAACCGGCCGTTTCCACCGGCCGGTCTGCGGTCCGGGTGCCGGGTGATCGCCTCCACCGTCGCGCCCACCCGCAGCACCGTCGCCTCGTCGAAGGGCCGGCCCGCGATCTGCATGCCCAGCGGCAGCCCGGTCGCGGACAGGCCGGCGGGCAGGGCGAGCGCCGGATGGCCGGTGACGTTGAAGGGAATGGTCTGCATGGCAGTCAGCTCGCGCGGCGGCGGCCAGTCGAGCGGGAAGGCGTCCAGCCGGGGCGCCGGGGCGAGCCCGGTCGCGGTCACCCACACGTCGTACCGGTCGAAGACCGTGCGCCGCACGTCGTCGGCCAGCTCCTGCCGCAGCCGGTACGCCTGCACCAGGTCGGCCGCGCTCAGCCCGGCCCCCGGCGCGATCCGCTGGTAGGTGTAGCGGCCGTAGGCGCCGGGCCGCTCCCTGAGGTCGGCCTCGTGGATCGCGTACGCCTCGGCGGCCATGATGACCCGCCCGCAGGCGTTGAACCGCCCGTACGGCGGCGGCCCCACCTCGTGCACCGAGGCGCCGCGCCCGGCCAGTTCCGCCAGTATCCCTTCGATGGCCGCCGTGACCTCCGGCGAGGTCGCCGGGTCGTCCCGGAACCAGGAGGGCGAGTAGGCGATACGCAGCCCGCTCACGCCCTGTCCCAGGCCGGCCGTCAGATCCGGCACCGGCCGCCGCGCACTGCCCGGGTCGCGCGGGTCGTACCCGGCGATGACCTGGGTGGCGATGGCGGTGTCCGCGACGGTCCAGCCGAGCGGACCGATGTGGTCCAGCGCGTACGACAGCGGGAACGCGCCACGCCGGGACACCAGGCCGTAGGTCGGCTTCAGGCCCACGGTGCCGCAGTGGCAGGCCGGGCCGCGCACCGACCCACTGGTGTCGGAGCCGATGGCGACCCGGACCAGCCCCGCCGCCACGGCCGCGCCCGCACCCGAGGAGGACGCGCCGGTGAAGTGGTCGGTGTGCCAGGGGTTGCGGGCGGGCGGGAAGGGCAGTTCGGGGCTCGGGCCGCCGAGGGCGAACTCGTGCGTGGCCAGCTTGCCGACCAGGACCGCCCCGCCGGCCCGCAGTCGCGACTCGACCTCGGCGTCCTCGTCCGGCACATGCTCCGCCATCAGCCGGGAGTGGCTCGTGGTGCGGATGCCCCGGGTGTCGAAGATGTCCTTCAGGGCGTAGGGGATGCCGTGCAGCGGGCCCCGGTCGAGCCCGGCCGCCAGCTCGTGGTCGGCGCGGTCGGCGTCCTTGAGCGCCCGCTCCTCGGTGACGGTCACGAAGGCGTGCAGCACCGGGTCGGCCACGGCGATCCGGGCCAGCGTGTGCCGGGTCAGCTCGGTCGAGGTCAGCCGACCCGCACGCAGGGCGGCGCCGGCCTCGGCGACGGGCAGTTCGTGCGGTTCCCGCTCACTCATCGTCGTCCTCCGCGGTGATGCGGTACACGGCTGAGGGTTCGTGTCCGGGTGGTCGGGTGGGGTCGCGCAACTGGTCGGTGAGTGCCATGAGTTCGGCGTATGCGGCGACGGCGCCGGCCCGCCAGTCGGCGGGCACGGTCAGCCGGGCGCGCCGGGCCGCCGTCTCGAAGCCGGCCGCCGCCCGCTCGTCGCGCCCGGTCACCGGACCGGCCTGTGCAGACCGAGGTGGTCGCGGAGCGTCCTGCCCTCGTACGCGGTGCGGAACAGCCCGCGGCGCCGCAGCTCGGGCACCACGAGGTCGACGAAGTCGGCCAGGCCGTCGGGCAGCGACGGCGGCATCACCACGAAGCCGTCGACCACTCCGCTCTCGTACCAGTCCGTCAGCTCGTCGGCGACCGACTCCGCCGTGCCCACCACCTGCCGGTGCCCCCGGGAGCCGGCCACCCGCTTGTAGAGCTGCCGGATGCTGAGCCCGTCGTCGGCCGCCATCCGCGCCAGCAGATCCCCTCTGCTGCGGCCCGAGTCGGACGGCGGCAGCTCGGGGAGCGGCCCGTCCAGGTCGCAACCCGAGAGGTCGGCATGGCCCAGCTCGCTCTGCAGCAGGGCGAGCCCCACCTCGGGGTCGATCAGGTCCTGCAGCCGCTCCCGCTTCTCCTCGGCCTCGGCCCGGGTACGGCCCACGAACGGGAAGACCCCGGCCATGACCAGCACGGAGGACGGGTCACGGCCGTACTTACCGGCGCGCGCCCGCACGTCCTCGGTGAAGGCCCGTACGTCGTCCTTGTCGTGCTGCGCGGTGAACACCACGTCGGCGGTGGCGGCCGCCAGCTCGCGGCCGGCCTCGGAGGAGCCCGCCTGGAGGGTCACCGGGTGCCCCTGCGGGCCGCGCGGCACGTTCAGCGGCCCCCGCACCGAGAAGTGCTCGCCCCGGTGGTCCAGGGGCCGGATCCGCTCCGGGTCGAAGAAGCGGCCGGAGTCCTTGTCCCGCACCCAGGCGTCGTCGCTCCAGGTGTCCCACAGCCCCTTGACGACCTCGGCGAACTCGTGCGCCCGGCGGTAGCGGGCGGCGTGCTCGGGGTGTTCGGGCAGGCCGAAGTTGTAGGCCTCGTACGGGTTCTGGGAGGTCACCAGGTTCCAGCCGGCCCGGCCCCCGCTGATGTGGTCCAGCGAGGCGATCTTCCGCGCCGTGTGGTACGGCTCGTTGTAGGTGGAGGAGACCGTGGCGGTCAGCCCGATCCGCTCGGTGACCGCGGCCAGCGCGCCCAGCAGCGTGAGCGGCTCGAACTGGGCCACGTACCGGATCGCGGCACGGCTCAGCTCCGGCAGGTCGGCGCCGCGCATCGCGGAACTGTCCGGCAGGAACAGGAAGTCCAGGGTGCCGCGTTCGGCGGTCCGGGCGAGTTCGGCGTAGTGCGCGAAGTTCACCCCCGCGTCGGCGGGCACGCCGGGGTGGCGCCAGGCCGCCACGTGATAGCCGGTCGGGTACAGGAAGGCCCCGAGCCTCATGGGGGAGTGCCGAGTCAACGCGTCAACCATCCTTACTGCGTGGGGAATCGGGGTGCCGCCGGGCGGGGCATCCGCTCGGCCGCCTCCTCCGCCCAGTCCGCGGCGACCGCGAGCACCGAGCTGTTGGCATACGGGCGTGCGGCGCTCTGCTGGAAGACCCGCAGCCCCTCGGCGGGCGCGCCGAGGAACGTCAGCCGGGGTTCGCAGGAGCCGTCGGGAAGGACGGGGTGGAAGCGGTCGGTGAGGTCCAGCGCGCCCGGCACATGGTCGTCGGTGCCCGCCGGCCCCCGGTTGCGCCACAGCCGCACCAGGCCGGCCTCCAGCAGCGAGCGGTACAGCGGCCGTACGTCACGGCGCGGGTCGAAGGGGTGGACCCGTCCCTCGACCACCGCATCGACCCGGCGCACGGCCCCGGTCCGGCCGCCCGTCACCCTGAAACCGCCGGTGCCGTCCCCGGCCGGGCGCACCGTGGGCCGCGGCCCCACCGACAGGTCGAGCAGCCCGGCGTCGAGCAGCGCGAGCACCTTGCGCATCGGCTCCAGGCCGGCCCCGTTGGACAGCCGGTTGTAGTGGCGCAGATGGGTGCGCGCGAAGCGGCGGTGGGAGTCGGGGGTGAGCCCGCCGAAGTCCACGGCCTCGCCGAACACGGCCCGCAGATCCCGCCAGACGCCGTCGCAGGCCGCCTTGACGGCGCTGCGCAGATTGCCCTCCAGGGCGTCGAGGTGGTCCTGGCGCAGATAGCGGGCGGTGCGCCGGGCCCAGTCCGCGCCGTCGTCGCCCGGCCGGGCCGAGGAGGCGGGCAGCGGGTCGAGCAGGGCCCGCCAGTCGAACCGGTCGAACCGGCCGGGCTCCGCCGCGGCGAGCGGTGCCTCGAGCGCCGCGATCAACGCGTCAGCCCCCTCCTCCCCCCACGGCCCGTGCCCGGCCAGGAAGCTCCGGTGCGCCGGCTCCACCGCCGCGCGCAGCCGTCGTACGGCCGCCTCGTCGCGCAGGGTGCGGTGGTGCACCCAGGCCATCTCCAGGGCGACGAGCGGGAACAGATGCCGGTCGAAGTCGAGCGGCCGGCGCCCGTCCGGCAGGGGCAGGCCGACCCGCGCGCGCAGCGTGCGCACCGCGTCGACGGTGAAGAACTCCCCCGAGTGCTCCAGCCGGCCCGGATCGCCGACCTTGCCGTTGAACGGGCGGCCCGACACGGGCACCCCGCTGGGGCTGACGGCCACGATCACCGACGGCTCCCGGCCGGCCGGCACGTACCGCAGGCCGTGCGGGGCGGCGTCCGGCGCGGCGACGAACGTGCCGCCGCGGCCCTCGGTCAGCTGCAGGAAGACATCGATCGCGGTGAGCCCGAGCCCGCGCACCGCCACCGGCCGGCCGGGCGGCACCGCCGGCTTGGCCAGCCGCTCGGCCTGCGGGTAGGGCGTGGGCACATAGCCCGGGTGCGCGGCGAGCAGCTCTTCCTCGCTGCCCGGGGCGGGCGTGTTCCAGGAGTGCCCGGTGACGAACAGGATCTCGTCGGCGAGCAGCTCGCCGCCGTCGGCGCAGCCGACCAGGAACCGTCCGGTGCCCCGGCCGCCGTCCGCGCGGCGTACGGCGGTGACCTCGGCCTCCCGCACCTCCACCGTGACGCCGGCGACCGCCCGCAGCCGGTCCGCGTAGGCCAGGAACATCTCGCGCAGCGCGAGCCCGTGGACATACCGCTTGGGCACCTCGTGCGGGCGCAGGCCGACATCGGGGTGCCCGGTGGCGGCGTGCCGCGCCGCGCACCACTCCTGGAAGGTGGGCCTGAGCGCGCCGGGCAGCAGCTTGCGCGGCGGGTCGCTCGACTCGTCCGGGGCGAACGCGATCTGCCCGGCCACCCGGTTGAGATACCCGGTCGGCGGCTGGACGTCGCTGTGCACCTCGCCCGCGCCCGCGCGGCCGCCCCGTTCGAGGACCACGATCCGCACCGGCCCGGCCGGCGGCGCGTCCGGCAGCACGGCCGCCAGATGCGCCAGGGCGTACGTGCACATCGGGCCACCGCCGACCACGGCGACACAGTGCGCGCTCATGCCCACCGTTCCGCGCCCGTCAGCCGGCGGACGCGGTCGCGCCGCTGAGCATCTTCTGGAACCTGCGCAGCAGCGGGAAGGGCACCGTGCGCTCGACGTGGAAGCCGAGCTGTTCGTTGTACGTGTACTCGACGGGGTCCTTCATGCTCAGCTGGGACAGACCGCGGGCGACCTGCTCCAGATAGCCGGGGAACTGGGACTGCATCGCGTAGACGACGCTGTAGTACAGGTTCCGGCCGAGTGAGAAGCACGGGTAGCGGGCGTCGTAGTTCTCCAGCGAGAACTTCGGGAAGCAGCCGTCGATGATGCGCTTGGGGCACAGCCACAGCGGCAGCACGAGCGTGGTCTCGCCGATCCCCCGGGCCGGGAACGCGGCCGGCTTCAGGCCGGTGGTGACCCGGAAGAGGTTCTCGCAGACGATGTCCTCCAGGTTCACCCCGGTGGCGATGTACGAGGTGCCGATGTCCCTGGCGGCCTTGGAGAGCGCGAGCCGGATCAGCAGCGTGCCGAGGAACTCGAAGTCGTCGCCCTGGAACTCCCGCTCGAACCGGTCGATCAGATCGACGGAGTCCGCCGGAATGCCCAGCAGCTCCTTGACCTCGGCGGCCTCGACGACGGTGAGTTCCAGACCGTACTTCTCGCACAGGGCCTGCGCCCGGGGCACACCGGCGTCCCAGTCCGGAATGCCCTTGAGGATCACCGGATGGACGGTGATGCCGTGGTCGGACAGCTGGCTCAGGCCGTACAGCAGGGCGTTGCTGTCGCCGCCGCCGCTGACGCC
The DNA here is from genome assembly GCF_040680235.1 of Streptomyces sp. NPDC052101. Taxonomy (NCBI): domain Bacteria; kingdom Bacillati; phylum Actinomycetota; class Actinomycetes; order Kitasatosporales; family Streptomycetaceae; genus Streptomyces; species Streptomyces sp. NPDC052101. The sequence continues at coordinate 539,150 of NZ_JBFAWH010000002.1, read as the reverse complement.
GACGACCAGGTCCGCGCCCTGCGGGACATGCGCGCGGACGGTGTCGCCGACCCGGTCGGCGATGATCTGCCGGCACTCCTCGGGGCTCAGCTTCTTCAGGAACGACTCCGCGGTCCCGGACTCGTTGTCGAGACGCTGGTAGACGTATTCGGTGGCCTCCGCCCCCGGATCGTCACTCTCGATGATCTTGAAGTCCTCGATCGAGAAATTGAACGGATTGACGTTCCGGTTGAAGTACAGCAGGATTTCGGAAGCGTCCTCGAATTCTGCCAGGGTGCGGTCGAGCGAGGGCGAGAGACGCGGGTCTCCGCCGGATTCCGGCACCACATAGGCGGCGACCGCGGACCACGGGACGCGATTCCGGTTGAGAATGTCGATGAGGCGCTCGTCGGCTGTGCCGTTCAGTGGTTGCCGGCCGTGCGAGGTCACAACGGAAACCGTGGGAAGCGCGCGGGACGAAGTGTCGGTCATGACCTTTTCCTTCGACTTTCCTTCGACGTCGAGTGTGCGGGATGAAAGCGGGGTGGGCGCCCGGGGTGAAAGCGGGCGGGCGCCCGGGAAAGGCGCCGGGTGGGCGCCGTCCGAAAGGACGGACCCACCCGGCTGTTCCTTACTGGGCGCCGGTCTCGCAGCTGGCGCCGGTGATGACCTCCAGGCCGTGCTTCGAGGCCGGCACGAAGGAACCGGCGGCACGGAAGGCCTCCAGCTCACGGATGCCCAGCACGGCACGCTCGGCGGCGGCACCGGAAGGAATGAGCGCAACGACCTCGTTCTTCAGGTTGAAGTTGGTGCTCTGCACAGCGGTGGAAACAGCTTCGCGCATGTCGACCACCCTCCTTATCGATCGGTTTAGGCGGGAGGAATTCCCCGCAGCCCGGAGATTAGCCGGACGCCGGTCACGACCGTCAAGGCCGACCCTGGCCCCGGATACCGAATTGGCCTGCGATTTCTCTTTACCGAGCCGCACCGGGCCCCCTCCGAACTGGTCCGAATTGACCCGCAAACACCCCTTCTGTCGGGCGATACCGGGGGTCCGTCGCCCGATATCTGTCTCAGCTGGGGCCCGACCCCCGGAGAATTCCCAAATCCCGTCTCACGTGATCCGGTCCCGAAATACGGGCCTGCTAGCATCCACCCGACGCCAGTAAACGGATCCGGCCCGGGGGAAGGCCTCATGACAACGCTCGACTGGTCGGCGCTGACCCGAAGCCAGATGAAAAGGGACCTCTATGCCCGCGAGACCTACTTCCGCGAGGGACTGGGCGACGCCGAGGAGATCCTGGCCGCGGGGCTGCCCGCCGCGCTGCGCGACAGCGCCCTGCTGATGCTCAAACCGGACGGCCTGGCCGCGGGCCGGCTGGCCCCGGTCCTCGACTACCTGGACGAGCACGGGTTCACCGTGACCGCCGCCCGGGAGTTCCGCCTCCAGCCGTTCCACTGGCGGGAGTTGTGGCGCTACCAGCTCACCTCGGCCACCCTCGACCGGCTGGCCGTCAACGAACTGCTGCTGGGCGCCGGCCCCGCCCTGTTCCTGCTGCTGCGCAGCGCGCCCGGACACCAACTGCCCGGCACCGTACGGCTGTCCACGCTCAAGGGTTCCGCGACCCTGGAGGCGCAGCGGCCCGGCACCCTGCGCGCCCTGCTCGGCCAGCCGAACCGCGTCCTCAGCTACGTCCATGTCGCCGACGAACCCGCGGACCTGCTGCGCGAACTCGGCCTGCTCTTCGACGCCGACGCCCGCCGCGCGCTGCTCACCGGCCTGGCCGGCGGCGCCCTCACCGCCGAGGCCAAGGACACCCTGGACCGCGCCCGGGAACGCTTCGCCGCTCCCACCCGGTCCCTGACCCGCGCCAATGCGCTGGACCGGGTGTCCCGCGCGGTCGAGAACGCCGCCCCCGGCCCGGCCGCCGAGGCCGCCCGGCGCCGGCTGGAGCGTATGGCGCGCGGTGAGCGTGTCGAGTGGCGGCCGTTCCTCGCGGACCTTGCCGCGGCCGGTGCCCATCCCGACCGCTGGGACCTGGCTGTGCTGGGCACCTACGTCATCGAGTACGACGAGCCCGGACATCCCAAGGTGCTGACGAACCCCGATCCGCAGACCTGGGCGTCCGCCCCGGAGCAGAGGGAGACCGCATGACCAGCGCACCCGCCCCACGCGCGCCGAGGCCGCCCGGCGCCGGCTGGAGCGTATGGCGCGTGGTGAGTGCGTCGAGTGGCGGCCGTTCCTCGCGGACCTTGCCGCGGCCGGTGCCCTCCCCGACCGGTGGGACCTGGCTGTGCTGGGCACCTACGTCATCGAGTACGACGAGCCCGGACATCCCAAGGTGCTGACGAACCCCGATCCGCGGACCTGGGCGTCCGCCCCGCAGCAGAGGGAGACCGCATGGCCAGCGCACCCGCCCCACGCGACAGCCGGACACCGGACGCGGAGGTGTGGCGCTCACTGACGGTGTCGCCCACCAAGTCCGAGCTGTTCACCGAGGACCTCTACTTCCGCGAGTGCTGGTCCGACGCCGTCGACGTCCTCGGCGCGCCGCACGGTGCCGCGGCAGGCACCGCGGACGGCGGCCCGGCGCCCTGGGCCGACGGCGCCCGGGCCGCCGCCGACGCGCTGGCCCCGCTCGGCCTGCTGAGCTTCAAGTGCGACGGCATGGCCGCCCGCCGCGCCGAGCGGACCCTGCGCTACCTCGCCGACCAGGGCTTCAGCGTTCTCGCCAGCGCCCCCATCCGGCACAACCGGCACTCGATGCGCGAGCTGTGGCGCTACAACTGGCACGTCTACACCACCGACCGGCTCGCGCTCATGACGCTCATGCACAGCGTCACCGACTCGCTGCTGCTGATCGTGCGCGACGAGCGCCCCGAACCCGCGGTGCCCGGCTCCGTCCGGCTGGCCGACCTCAAGGGATCGGCCGACCCCGAGGCCCGCGGCCCCGAGCACCTGCGGACCGTACTCGACCCACCCAACAAGATCATCAACTTTGTGCACGTCGCCGACGAGCCGGCCGACCTGGTCCGCGAGATCGGCATCTTCCTGGACCGGCCCCGACGCCGCGCCCTGCTGGCCGAGGTACGGAAGGCCGACGCCAGGGCGGCCACCCGGCGGGCCGCAGCGGAGGTGGCCCGACTGCAGGACAGGATCCCGGCGAGCGACTTCGACCTGGAGGCCGCACTCAAGCGGATCGAGCCGCTCACCACGCCGGATGCCCTCGGCCGCCTGCACCACGCCGCCTCGGGCGGCACCCGGCTGAGCTGGGACGAGCTGGGCACGCTGCTCGATCCGGCGGACCCGGCGGTCGACGTCTGGGACTTCGTCCGGATCGCCACGGAGGTCCTGGACGCCGACCGCCCGGCCTCCGCGGACCTCCTGCCCCCCAGCTCGGCGACCGAATGGCGGACAGCCACCGCCCGCTGACCGCGGCGACCCGCGGCGTGGACGGGGCGGGGCGGGGCGGAGATCAGGGGGCGGCGACCACCGCCACCGAGGCCGGCGGACGACGGCCACCCGCCACCGGGCCGCAGAGATCAACGGGCAGCGGCTCCCCGCCACCCGGCCACGCAGGTCAGCAGACGGCAGCCACCCGCCGGCCTCCGCCCCGCCCACGCCGCCGGTGGGGAGACGGTCTGCGGAACGCAGCGCGCCCCGCCGGATGGTCCGGCGGGGCGCGCTGTCGTAGGCGGCGGAGTCCAGGCGTCGGAGCCTAGGCGGCGGGCTTCTCCTCCAGGCGGGGGAAGAGGACCGCGCCCTTGGTCACCGTCGTACCGGCCGCGAGCCTGCCCCAGGTGCCGGCTTCCTGGACCCTCTGGTCGGCGAGGGCGCCGAGCGAGGCCTCGGCGCCCAGCGAGTCCCAGAGCCTCGCGGAGGTCTCGGGCATGACCGGGTTGAGCAGGACGGCCACCGCCCGCAGGGACTCCGCGGCCGTGTACAGGATCGTCGCGAGGCGGGCCCGGCCCTCCTCCGACTCGTCCTTGGCGACCTTCCACGGCTCCTGTTCGGTGATGTAGCCGTTGACCTGCTTGACGAAGTCGAAGACGGCCAGGATGCCGCCCTGGAAGTCCAGCTCGTCACCGATGCGCCGGTCGGCCTCGGCGACGGCCTTCGCGAGTCCCTCGTGGACCGCCCGCTCCGCCTCCCCGTCGGCCGTCGCCGCCGGCAGCGCACCGCCGAAGTACTTGCCGACCATGGCGGCCACGCGGGAGGCGAGGTTGCCGTAGTCGTTGGCCAGCTCGGAGGTGTACCGGACGGAGAAGTCCTCCCAGGAGAAGGAGCCGTCCTGGCCGAAGGCGATCGCACGCAGGAAGTACCAGCGGTAGGCGTCCACGCCGAAGTGCGAGGTGAGGTCCTGCGGCTTGATGCCGGTGAGGTTCGACTTCGACATCTTCTCGCCGCCGACCATCAGCCAGCCGTTCGCGGCGATCTTGCTGGGCAGGGGCAGGCCCTGGGCCATCAGCATCGCCGGCCAGATCACCGCGTGGAAGCGGAGGATGTCCTTGCCGACCAGGTGCACGTCGGCCGGGAAGGTGGCCTCGAACTTCTCCTGGTTCTCGTTGTAGCCGACCGCCGTCGCGTAGTTCAGCAGCGCGTCGACCCACACGTAGATCACGTGCTTGTCGTCCCAGGGGATCGGGATGCCCCAGTCGAAGGTCGAGCGGGAGACGGAGAGGTCCTGCAGGCCCTGGCGGACGAAGTTGACGACCTCGTTGCGCGCGGACTCGGGCTGGATGAAACCGGGGTTCGCCTCGTAGTGCGCGAGGAGCTTGTCGCCGTACTCGCTCAGCCGGAAGAAGTAGTTCTCCTCGCTGAGGATCTCCACGGGCTTCTTGTGGATCGGGCACAGCTTCTGGCCGGCGAAGTCACCCTCGCCGTCGAGCAGCTCGCCCGGCAGCTTGTACTCCTCGCAGCCGACGCAGTACGGGCCCTCGTAGCCGCCCTTGTAGATCTGGCCCTTGTCGTACAGGTCCTGCACGAACTCCTGGACGCGGGCCGTGTGCCGCTGCTGCGTGGTGCGGATGAAATCGTCGTTCGCGATCTCCAGGTGCTCCCACAGGGGCTTCCAGGCCCCGTCCACGAGCTTGTCGCACCACTCCTGCGGGGTGACTCCGTTGGCATCGGCGGAACGCATGATCTTCTGACCGTGCTCGTCCGTGCCGGTGAGGTACCACACCTTCTCGCCGCGCTGACGGTGCCAGCGCGTGAGCACGTCCCCTGCAACGGTCGTGTAGGCGTGGCCCAGGTGAGGAGCGTCATTGACGTAGTAAATGGGGGTGGTGACGTAGTACGCCTTCGCACCCTGCTTCTCTGTTCCAGTGGCCGCCATGGTGGAGATCCTACTGGTTGCCCGGCAGGCCATTTACCTGCCCTTAATGATGATCCGACTGCATTGCATCCATTTCGTGATGGTTTAGGAGTCGCTTTTAAAGTCGTTGACCGTCCTCCGCACCCTGCCCTAATGTCCCGATCAAACGCTGACGGAGACAAGTAATCCGCGGAATCACGAGCCCAGAGAGCCGCCGGGCGCTGCGAAGGCGGTCTCGTGTCCGGGGACGAATCCCCTCCCGAGTGCGGGTAGGAACGGTCGGCGCCGGTCTGCACCAGTCTGCACCCCTCGACCCGATGACCTGCCGGTTGGCCCCCGTGACCGGGCCGGTCGAGGCCGCAGCTGTCGGCAAAGGCGTGGTGGCACCGCGAGTTTCCCTGCTCGCCCACGCTCCCCAGGGACGATCGCCGGAATACGGCCATCAGCGGACGGAGTGTGTCACCCATGCTGGATGTCGGTCTCATCCGAAAGGATCCCGAGAAGGTCCGGCGGGCTCTGGAAAAGCGCGCGGTTCATGTCGACTTCGGCCCGTTCCTCGCACTCGACGAAGAGTTCCGCCGGGTACAGAAGGACATCGAGGGGCTGCGCGCCGAGCGGAAGAACCTCTCGGCACAGGTCGCCCGCACCGGGCCCGGCGGCGCCGCCCTGGACGCCGTACGGTCGAGGTCCCAGGAGATCGGCGGCCGGATCAAGGAACTCGAAGCCCGTCTCGCCGAACTCACCGAAGCGCGGCGCGCCTTCCTCGACCCGCTGCCCAACCTGCCGGACGACGACGTCCTGCCCGGCGGCAAGGAAGCCAACGAAGTCCTCCGCGTCGTCGGGGACAAGCCCCGGCACGACTTTCCCGCCCAGGACCACGTGGCGCTCGCGGAGAGCCTGCGCCTGGTCGACTACGCCCGCGGCACCAAGCTCGCGGGCAGCGGCTTCTGGGTCTACACCGGTGACGGCGCCATGCTGGAATGGGCGCTGCTGAACTACTTCGTCGAGGCCCACCGCCGCGACGGCTACGAGTTCGTCCTGCCGCCGCACATCCTGGGCCGGGAAGCGGGATACGCCGCCGGACAGTTCCCGAAGTTCGCCGAGGACGTGTTCATGGTGGGCTCCGGCAGCGGTGAGCCGGACCGCTTTCTGATTCCCACCTCCGAGACCGCGCTGATCGCACTGCACCGGGACGAGACGCTCCCGGAAGAGGAACTGCCCCGACGGTACTTCGCGTATTCGCCCTGCTATCGCAGCGAGATCGGCGGATACCGCGCCACGGAACGCGGAACACTGCGCGGCCATCAGTTCCAGAAGGTGGAGATGGTGCAGTTCGCACACCCCGACCACTCCGACACCGCGCACGAGGAACTCGTGGCCAAGGCGGAACGGCTGGTGGCCGGCCTCGGGCTGCACTACCGGGTGAGCAAACTCGCCGCGGGCGACATGAGCGGTGCCATGGCCCGTACCGTCGACGTGGAAGTCTGGCTGCCCAGCGTAGGCGCCTACGTGGAGGTCAGCTCGGTCTCCAACTCCCGTGACTACCAAGCGCGTCGGGGCAACATCCGGTACCGGCCGCGGCGCGGCAAGGGCGGCTTCGTACACACCCTGAACGGCTCCGGGCTCGCGACCAGCCGCCTCCTCCCGGCCATCCTGGAACAGTGCCAGCAGCCCGACGGCAGCGTCCGCGTGCCCGACGCACTGCACAAGTGGGGGACGGGAGAGGTGCTGAAGCCACGTCCACGTCCGTGACGCGGGGCGGTGCCACCCTCGATGTCGCCGTCGGCCAGTTGTACGGTCTGACGAGTTGATTTCGTGCCGACAGTCGTGCGGGGGAGGCGGTCACGGTGACCGGAGCCGATGTGGAAGTGACGGCGAACGCGGCGGACGCGGCGGACGCGGGGCACGCGGGGGACGTGCGGGACCGGGACACCGGCCGGCTGCCGCGGGTGCGTGGATTCGCCCAGTGGCCGCGCCAGGGCTCGCCCAAGGAGGAGGGCAAGGCGCTGCGCACCGCCGTGCCCCGCAGCGCGCACCACGCCCTCGACCTGGACGCCGCCCGCCCCGACGCGGTACGCGCCGTCACCGAGTCCAACGCCGGACGCATCCCCGAACTGACCCCCATCCGCGTCGGCCGGATGGCGGCCACCCCGTTCGCCTTCCTGCGCGGCTCGGCCGGACTCATGGCGTACGACCTGGCCCGCACCCCCATGACCAGGATCAGCACCCAGATATGCGGAGACGCCCACGCGGCCAACTTCGGCCTGTACGGCGACCCCCGCGGCGATCTCGTCATCGACCTCAACGACTTCGACGAGACCGTGCACGGCCCCTGGGAGTGGGACCTGAAACGGCTCACCGCCTCCCTGGTCCTCGCCGGACGCGAGGCCGGCGCCGACGACGACACCTGCCGCGCCGCCGCGCAGGACACCGTCGGCGCCTACCGCCGCACCATGCGACTGCTGGCCAGACTGCCCGTACTGGACGCCTGGAACGCCATCGCGGACGAGGAACTCGTCTCCCACACCGACGCCCACGATCTCCTCGGCACCCTCCAGCGGGTCTCGGAGAAGGCCCGCGCCAACACCAGCGGCCGGTTCGCGGCCAAGTCCACCGAGGCGGCCCTGGACGGCGGACGCCGGTTCATCGACGCCGCACCGGTCCTGCGCCGGATCCCGGACACCGAGGCCGCCGCGGTCGCCGCGTCCCTGGAGCCGTACATCCACACCCTCAGCGAGGACCGGCACCCCCTGCTCGCCCGGCACGCCGTCCACGACGTCGCCTTCCGGGTGGTCGGCACCGGCAGCGTCGGCACCCGGTCCTACGTCGTGCTGCTCCTCGACCACCGCGAGCAGCCCCTGGTGCTCCAGGTGAAGGAGGCCCGGCCCTCCGCGCTCGTCCCGCACCTGGCCACCGCCGGCTTCGAGACACCGGCGGTCGAGCACGAAGGGCGCCGGGTGGTCCTCGGGCAGAAGCACATGCAGGTCGTCAGCGACATCCTGCTCGGCTGGACGACCGTCGAAGGCCGCCCCTTCCAGGTGCGCCAGTTCCGCAACCGCAAGGGCAGCGTCGACCCCGCCGCCCTCGCCGCCGACCAGATCGACGACTACGGCCGGATGACCGGCGCCCTGCTGGCCCGCGCCCACTCCCACAGCGCCGACCCGCGGCTGATCGCCGGCTACTGCGGCAAGAACGAGGAACTGGACGAGGCGATAGCCGCCTTCGCCGTCACCTACGCCGACCGCACCGAGGCCGACCACGCCGACCTGGTGACGGCGATCCGAGCGGGGAGGATCACCGCCGAGCTGGGGGTGTGACGGGCCCCGGGAGAATGGAGGAATTCGGGGTGCGGAGGAATTCGGGGGGCGGAGGGACCCGGGGGGCGGAGGGACTTGAGGGGGCGGGACCGCGGCCCCCTATGCTGAGGGCGTGACGACCCCGGAAGCCGAACAGTCCGCACCGCGGCCCGAGGAACGGCTGGAACAGGCCGTACGGGCCGCCGAGCAGGCATTGATCGAGTACGAGATCGCCGTGGAGACCTTCCGGGTCGAGGTCGAGAACTTCTCCCGGCTGCACGAGCAGAAACTCGGCCCGCTCTACCTCCGCATCGAGGAACTGGACGCCGAGATCGCCGAGGCGAAAGCCGCCCGCACCGGCGACCCGGAGGACATCCGCCGCGCCGAGGAGGCCCGCGCCCGAGTCCTGCCGATCCCCGGCGTCGAGGAACTGCTGCACGGCTGGATGGACGGCCACGGCCTGTTCCCGGAAGCCGGCGCCATGCTCACCGACCAGGCCGTACGGCCCCCGGAGCGGGTACGGCCCAGCGAAGAGGCCCGCAAGCTCTACCGCGAGCTGGCCCGCAAGGCCCACCCCGACCTCGCGCAGGAGGAAGCGGAACGGCAACGGCGTGAGGAGTTCATCACTCGCGTCAACGCCGCCTACGCCCGCGGCGACGAGACCCTGCTGAAGGAGCTGGCCGAGGAGTGGGCGGCCGGTCCGGTACCGCCCGAGCGGCGCCCGAGCCCCGCCGAGGAGCTGTACGCCCGCCTCGAATGGCTCGCCCAGCGCAAGGAACTGCTCACTCTCGTCGCCCGCGAACTGGAGGAAGGCGCCATCGCCGGCATGCTCCGGCTCGCCCCCGACGACCCCGACGGACTCCTCGACGAGATCGCCGGCCGGCTGCGATCCGACATCGCCCAGCGGGAGGCCGAGCTGGCCGCCCTGCTGGGGCAGGACTGAGCAGCGGCTCACTCCACCGGCACCCGGGACCTTCGGGTAGCGTCGGGGACATGAACTTCGCAGCTCGGGTACCCACGGTCGAGATCACGGACCTCAAGGACGGCGACTTCCTGCTGGACGTCCGCGAGAACGACGAATGGCAGGCGGGCCATGCCGAGGGAGCGCTGCACATCCCCATCAGCGAGTTCGTCGCCCGCTACGGCGAGCTGACCGAGGCCGCCCCGCAGGACGGCCGCGTCCATGTCATCTGCCGCTCCGGCGGCCGCTCGGCCCAGGTCACCATGTACCTGGTCCAGCAGGGCATCGACGCGGTGAACGTCGACGGCGGCATGCAGATCTGGCAGGCCGCGGGCCGCCCGGTCATCACGGACACCGGCCGGCCCGGCGAGGTCCTGTAACCCGCCCCCCCAGCCCTCGCACCCTTCGGGGCCGCGCGATCATCCCGGCCAGGTCCTGCGGTCAGCTCGCAGCCCATGCGCTCTTCGGGGCCGCGCGGTCAGCCCGGCAGGTCCTGTAGCCCGCCCGCAGCCCCTGCGCTCTTACGGGCCGCGCGGTCAGCCGAGCGGATGCGCCGCGAGTAGATCCCCGAGCCTCTCCTCGTGCGCCGCCGCCGGGCCGAGCGCCAGCTCCAGATGCTTGGCCCAGGCGTGATACCGGTGCAGTGCGTAGTCGGTGTCGGCGCCGAATCCGCCGTGCAGATGCTGAGCCGTCTGCACCACCCGGCGCACCCCCTCCGCCGCCCAGATCTTCGCCACCGCGACATCCCTCGCGGTGGGCAGCGCCCCCGGCGCACCCGAGGCGATCCGCCACGCCGCCTGCCAGAGGGTGGCCTCCATGGCACGCAGATCGATGTACCGGTCCGCCGCTTGGACGGCCACCGCCTGGAACGTCGCGAGCGGATACCCGAACTGTTCCCGCTTTCCCGTGTACTCGGCGGTCATGCCCAGCACCCGCTCGCCCAGCCCGAGCGCCAGCGCGCAGGTGCCGGTGGCGAGCAGCGCATACAGCCACTCCCAGGCGCCGTCGGCCTCGATGACCTCACCCGCGTCGATCCGCACGGACGTGAGCCGCAGTTCGGCCAGCCGCTCCCCGCTGGTGGACACCTGCTCGGCCAGCACCACCCCGTCCAGCTCACGCGGCACCAGCGCGAGCACGGTCCCCTCGGCGGCCGTCCCCGCCAGGTGCGCCGGTACGACGACGAGGTCCGCGTCGTACGCCCACGGCACCGCCGTCTGCACCCCGTCCAGCACCCAGTCCGCACCGTCCCGCCGTGCGCCGACGGCCAGCCCGGCCGAGTCGTGGCCGCTACGGCCGCTCGCCGCGACCGTCAGCACCAGCTCCCCCCGCCCGGCCCGCGCCAGCAGCCGCCGCGCCAACTCCGGCCCGCCATACGCCTGTACGGCCGCCGCCGCCGCGCTGTGCTCCAGCAGCGGCACCCGTGCGAGCACCTTGGCGGACTCGCGCAGCACCAGGTACAGCGCGATCGCGTCCAGACCGGAACCGCCGTGCGCCTCGTCGAGCAGCAGACTCAGCAGATCCGCCTCGGCCAGCCGGGACCACAGCTCCCGGTCGAAGCCCTCGGCCACGGCGCCCGTGGTGAGCGCCGGGCTGGGCACCGCGTCCGGCGCCACTCCGGCGAACACCCCGCGCGCCGCCTCGGCCGCCGCCCGCTGCTCCTCGGTGAAGGTGAAGTCCACGGCCTGTCCTTCCGGCGAGTCCGGTGAGCTGACGGTGCGTCAAGATAGAACAGGTTCTAGAAGAAGGGAATGGGTCGGGGACTTGGTGTTCTTGGGGGCTCTTCGGGGGCCCTCCCCCTCCCCCTCCCCTCCCCCGTCCCCTCTCCCCACCCCCAACGCCGAGTCGGCCCAGTGCAGGCAGGCCTCAGCGGTCGAAGTCCAGTTCCACCTGCTCCGTCAGTGGATGCGACTGGCAGGCCAGTACGTATCCGGCTTCCGTCTCCTCCGTCTCCAGGGCGAAGTTGCGGTCCATGCGGACCTCGCCGGAGACCAGGAAGGCGCGGCACGTCCCGCAGACTCCGCCCTTGCAGGCGTAGGGCGCGTCGGAGCGGTTGCGCAGGACCGTCTCCAGCAGGGACTCGCCCTCCTGTACCGGCCAGGTGCCGCCGCGTCCGTCGAGCCGAGCGGTGACCGTGCTGTGCGCGGGGGCCTTGGCGGTGGCGGCCGGCGACGAGCCCGCGTCCACGTGGAAGATCTCCTGATGGATGCGGGACCGGTCCACGTCCAGCTCGCGCAGCGCCTCCTCCGCGCCCCGCACCAGTCCGTACGGCCCGCACAGGAACCAGCCCGCGACCCCGTCGACCGGCAGCAGCGCGGGCAGCAGCGCTCTGAGCCGCTCGCGGTCGAGCCGGCCGGACGGCAGGCCCGCCTGCTGCTCCTCGCGGGAGAGGACGGTCACCAGCTGAAACCGCTCGGGATAGCGGTCCTTCAGGTCGGCGACCTCCTCCAGGAACATCGTCGAGGCCGCCGTGCGGTCACTGCGTATCAGACAGAACCGGGCCGCCTGCTCGCGTGCCAGCAGCGTGGAGACGATGGACAACACCGGGGTGATGCCGCTGCCGCCGACGACCGCCGCGTACAGCCCGGGTACCGGCTCCAGGGTGAAGCGGCCGGCCGGGGTCATCACCTCCAGCACATCGCCGACGTTGATCTCCTTCAGCGCGTAGGCGGAGAAGGCCCCGCCCTCCACGAGCCGCACACCCACCCGCAGGGCGTCCGGGCCCGCGCCGGCCGGGTCGGGCGCGGGGGAGCAGATCGAGTACGTGCGCCGGATCTCCGTGCCGTCGACCTGTCTGCGCAGCGCCAGATGCTGGCCGGGTGCGTGCCGGTACTCCTCGCGCAGGTCGGGGGGGACGGTGAAGGTGAGGGCGACGGAGTCGTCGGTGATCCGGTCGACCGCGGCCACCGGGAGCGGGTGGAAGCGCGCCATCACAACTCCTTGAAGTGGTCGAACGGTTCACGGCAGGCGAGGCAACGACGCAGTGCCTTGCACGCGGTGGAGGAGAACCTGCTCAGCAACTCGGTGTCGGCGGAGCCGCAGTGCGGGCAGCGGATGGGTTCGGTGGCTGCGGTCGGCTCGGTGGATGCGGTGGATGCGGTGGATGTGGTGGGGGTCTCGGTCCGGGGTGGGCCGAGGGTCAGCGGGACCGGGCCGGAGGTGCCGCGTACCCGTGGAGGGGCGATGCCGAACTCCTGGAGCTTGCGCCGCCCTTCGGAGCTGATGTCGTCGGTCGTCCAGGCGGGGGTGAGCACCGTGCGGACCGTGACCTCGCGCATGCCGTGGGCGCGCAGTACCCGTTCGATGTCCATGCTCATCGCCTCGATGGCGGGGCAGCCGGTGTAGGTGGGGGTCAGGTCGACCTCGACGGTGTCGCCGCCGTGGAGGTGCACCGCGCGGACCACACCCAGCTCCTGGAGCGTGAGCACCGGCAGCTCGGGATCGGGCACCGAGCCGGCCAGCTCCAGCAGCTCCGCCTCCAGGGCGGTGGCGGTCACCATGTCGCCCCCGGGTGGCTGCGGTGCAGATGCTGCATCTCCGCGAGCATCCGCCCGAACGGCTCGGTGTGCAGGCCCTGCCGGCCGGCGCCGGCCGACCAGGCGCCGGTGCGCGGCCCCTCGGGCAGGGGCAGGGTGGCACGGCCGAGGACGTCCGCGACGGACTCCTGCCAGTGCTGGTCCATGCGGGTCCAGTCGACGTCGAGGCCCTCCACCGGCTGGAACATCTCACCGGTGTACCGCCACAGCGCCTCGCTGGCGTGGTGCATCCGCTCGTGGCTGGTCCGGGTGCCGTCGCCGAGACGGAGGGTCCACTGCTCGGCGTGGTCGCGGTGGTAGGCGACCTCCTTGACCGCCTTCGCGGCGAGGGGAGCGAACGGGCTCTCGCCCGCGGCCAGTTCGGTGTAGAGCAGCTGCTGGTAGGTGGAGAAGTACAGCTGGCGGGCGATCGTATGGGCGAAGTCGCCGTTCGGCTGCTCGACCAGCTGGAGGTTGCGGAAGGCCCGCTCCTCGCGCAGATAGGCCAGTTCGTCCTCGTCGCCGGCCATGGACAGCAGGACCCGGGCCTGGCCGAGCAGGTCGAGGGCGATGTTGGCGAGGGCGACCTCCTCCTCCAGGGCGGGGGCGTGCCCGGCCCACTCCCCCAGCCGGTGGGAGAGCACCAGGGCGTCGTCGCCGAGGGCGAGCGCGGCGGTCACCGGGACGGTGGCGGGGCCGGTCACAGGTGCTTCACCCCTTCCGGGATCTCGTAGAAGGTCGGGTGCCGGTAGGGCTTGTCGGCGGCCGGTTCGAAGAACGGGTCCTTCTCGTCGGGCGAGGACGCGGTGATGGCTGCGGCCGGGACGACCCAGATCGACACGCCTTCGCCGCGGCGGGTGTAGAGGTCGCGGGCGTTGCGCAGGGCCAGCTCCGCGTCGGGGGCGTGCAGGCTGCCGGCGTGGGTGTGGGAGAGGCCGCGCCGGGAGCGCACGAAGACCTCCCACAGGGGCCAGTCGGTGGTGCTCATGCTCGCTCCGCTCCTGTCTCGTTTCCTTGCTCGTTTCCGGTCGCGCGGCCTGTCGCGCGGCTTGTCTCACCGGTGCCACCGGTGCCACCGGTGTCCTCGGGTGTGTGCTTGGCCGCATACGCGGCGGCCGCCTCTCGTACCCAGGCGCCCTCGTCGTGGGCGCGCCTGCGCTGGGTGATCCGCTGTTCGTTGCACGGGCCGTTGCCCTTGAGGACCTCCCAGAACTCCGTCCAGTCGATGGGGCCGAAGTCGTGCTGTCCGCGTTCCTCGTTCCACCGCAGGTCCGGGTCGGGGAGGGTGAGGCCGAGGGACTCGGCCTGGGGGACGCAGATGTCGACGAAGCGCTGGCGCAGCTCGTCGTTGGAGTGGCGCTTGATCTTCCATTCCATCGACTGCGCCGAGTGCTGGGAGGTGTCGTCGGGCGGGCCGAACATCATCAGCGAGGGCCACCACCAGCGGTTCACCGCGTCCTGTGCCATTGCGTGCTGTTCCGGTGTGCCCTTGCTGAGGGCCAGCAGCAGCTCGTAGCCCTGGCGCTGGTGGAAGGACTCCTCCTTGCAGACCCGGATCATCGCGCGGGCGTACGGGCCGTAGGAGCAGCGGCACAGCGGGACCTGGTTGGTGATCGCGGCGCCGTCCACGAGCCAGCCGATGGCGCCGACGTCGGCCCAGGTCAGGGTGGGGTAGTTGAAGATCGAGGAGTATTTCTGGCGGCCGCTGTGGAGCTTGTCGAGCAGTTCCTCGCGGCTGGTGCCGAGGGTCTCGGCCGCGCTGTACAGGTACAGGCCGTGGCCGGCCTCGTCCTGGACCTTGGCCATCAGGATCGCCTTGCGCCGCAGAGAAGGGGCACGGGTGATCCAGTTGGCCTCGGGCTGCATGCCGATGATCTCGGAGTGCGCGTGCTGGGCGATCTGCCGGACCAAGGTCGCGCGGTAGGCGTCGGGCATCCAGTCGCGTGGTTCGATGCGTTCGTCGGCGGCGACGGCCGCGTCGAAGGCGTGCTGGTAGGCCGCCGTGTCGACGGTGTCCGGTGCGCCGTCCGCCGGTGTGCCGGCCGTGCGCTGCGTGGCTGCTGTGGCCATGCGATCCCCCTGACCTCGGGCTCTTGGGTGAAACCGTCCCGACCGATCGTTCGGTTCGTGCGCATCAATGGTGTGCCGGGGCGCGGTGGGGTGTCAACCGCTGTGGAAAACTCGGCGGGCAGCCTGTGGACAACGGGCAGGAGGGCGATCGCGACCCGTTCCGGTGCCGTACCGCGTGGCGAGGACCACGGCCGTCGCCCGTACCCGGGGCTGCGCCCGGTGGCCGGGGCTGAGTACCGTTCCGTGGGACGCCGAGAAGTGGCGTGCGTGAAGCGTGGGGCGCTCGTGGCGGCGCCGCATCACTGAGCTGACACCTAGCCGAATGAATGAGCCGAAACGGGGGACGGGGCGGAATGGACGCGTACGACGAGGACTCGGGGGCCCGGCCCGGCCCCGGCGGGTCGGCCGGGGCGCGTCTCCCGGAGACTCCCCCGGCCACCGCGGACGCCTCGGCCAAGGCGTCCGAGTCAGGGTCGGAGTCGGAGTCGGGATCCGAGTCGGGATCCGAGTCGGGATCGGAGTCGGGATCCGGATCGCGCGGGTCTGCCCGGGCGGTCACGGCAGCGGAGCCCACCGCCCCGGTGCGGCCCCCGGTCCCCGGCGCCCTTGCGTCCGGCGGCCCCGTCCCCGGCGCCTCTGGTGCCTCGGCGCCGCCCCACGCGCCCCGTGCCGGCGTGGCCGCCCTCTCCCCCCGCTACCAGGTCGTCGCGGCGCTGGCGCTCGCGGTGGTCGGTGTCGCCGCCTGTGTGCATCTGCTGATGGTCTTCCTCAGCCTGGCTCCCGCGAACACGGTGACCAAGCAGCACGGCAAGGCGGTCGAGGAGTGGGTGTACCCGGAGTTCGAACAGAACTGGAAGCTGTTCGCGCCGAACCCGCTGCAGCAGAACATCGCCGTCCAGGTACGTGCCGTGGTGCGGGTGAAGGACGGCGGACTGCGCACCACCGGGTGGACCGACCTCTCCGCCCAGGACGGTGCCGCGATCGACGGCAACCTGGTGCCGAGCCACACCCAGCAGAACGAGCTGCGCCGCGCCTGGGACTTCTTCGTCGCCACGCACGGCGCCGACAACCGTGCCGTGGGCATGCGCGGGTCCCTCTCCGAGCAGTACCTGCGCCGGATCGTGGTGATGCGGCTGTACCGGACCTATCCGGCCGACCGGGAAGGCGTCATCCAGCACGTGCAGATCCGTTCCAGCACCACCAATGTGCAGCCGCCCTCGTGGAGCCGTGAGCGCGTGTCCGACAAGCCCGTCTACCGCGTGCTGCCCTGGTGGACCGTGACGGCCGAAGAGGCAGCGGGAGGTGTGCGGTGAACCGGATCTCCCTGATCCTCTCGCGCGGTATCGCCCGGGCCACCGGTGCGGCTCTCGGGCCGTATCAGAGCGCCGTGGTCCGCATCGGGTTCGCCGGGACCTGGCTGCTGTTCCTGCTGCGCGAGTTCCCCCACCGCCAGGAGCTGTACGGCCCGGCCGGACCCTGGGGCTGGAACCTCGCCAAGGAGCTGACCGCCGACAACCACGCGTTCACGGCTCTGCTGTGGTCCGGCGGACAGGCGTGGTTCGAGTGCTTCTACCTGCTGGCCATCGCCGCCAGCGCGGCGCTGCTGCTCGGCTGGCGGACCCGGACCGCGTCCGTGCTGTTCATGGTGGGCGTGCTGTCACTGCAGAACCGCAGCGTCTTCGTCGGCGACGGCGGCGACAACGTCCTGCACCTGATGTCCGTCTATCTCGTGTTCACGCGCTGCGGACAGGTGTGGTCCCTGGACGCGCGGCGGGCGGCACGCGCCGAAGCGGCACGCGCGCGTGGGGAGCGGGTCCCCGCCGACCGGGTGGGACCGGCCCTGTGGGCGGTCCTCGGCCTGGCGCTGCTCATGGCGACGTTCACCGGCCGGTTCGACAACGGCTGGCTGATCCCCGCGCTGCTGTGGACCGCCTGGGCGGCGCTCGGCCTGTGGTGGGCCGTCGGCCGCTGGGCGACGTCGCCGGAGCCGCGGATCCTGCTGGACGTTATCGCCAACGTCCTGCACAACAGCGCCCTGCTCGTGATCATGGCGGAGGCCTGTCTGATCTATGCGACGGCCGGCTGGTACAAGATCCAGGGCTCGCGCTGGCAGGACGGCACCGCCGTCTACTACCCGCTGCACCTGGACTACTTCTCGCCCTGGCCCGGGCTCGCGGACCTGATGTCCTCCAGCGGCACGATCATGATGATCGTGGCCTACGGGACGGTCATGGTGCAGGTCGCCTTCCCGTTCACCCTGTTCAACCGGCGGGTCAAGAACGTCCTGCTGGTGCTGATGATGATCGAGCACTCGGTGATCGCGGTCGTGCTCGGGCTGCCGTTCTTCTCGCTGGCGATGATCACCGCGGACGCGGTCTTCCTGCCGACGTCGTTCCTGCGCCGGCTGGGCGCGCTGGTGGCACGCGCGCGTGGGCGGACCGTCCGGCGCGGTGGCGTCACCGCCGCGGTGCCCGCGCCGCGCTCCTCGGCGGAGAGCCCGCAGGGGGCCGCGTAGGGTTCACGGCATGACCGACCCGCTGACCCGCTGGCGTGCGCACGCCGAGGACGCCGTGCTGCTCGACGGCTTCCACGCCCTCAAGCACGCACTGCGTTTCGCAGCCGAGGTCCCGGTGGCGGTCACCACCGACCGCGGGGCCGCGCTCGCCCTCGCCGAGGAGCTGGCCGGGGACGTACGGGAGACGCTGGACGCGCTGCTCACACAGGTGTCCGCGGAGGCGTACGCCTCCCTCGTCCCGCGGCCCCATCCGACCGGTGTGGCCGCGCTGGCCGTGCGGCCGTCGCGCGCGGCCAACCTGGACAGGCTCGCCCGCACCCCGCGCACCGCGCCCGTCGTGGTCCTGGACAACCCCCGCAACCTGGGCAACGCCGGTGCGGTGATCCGGCTGGCCGCCGGCTTCGGGGCGACCGGCGTGGTCACCACAGGCACGCTCGACCCCTGGCATCCCACGGTGGTCCGGGGCGGCGCCGGTCTGCACTTCGCGACGGCCGTGGAACGCCTCGGCGTCGACGAGCTGCCCGCCGGACCGCTGTTCGCCCTCGACCCGGAGGGCGAGGACATCCGGGGGACCGAGCTGCCCGACGACGCCGTCCTGGCGTTCGGCTCGGAACGCAGCGGGCTGTCGGCCGAGCTGCGCGCGCGTGCCGACCACCTGCTGGCCCTGCCGATGCGCCCCCAGGTCTCCAGCTACAACCTCGCCACCAGCGTGGCGATGACGCTGTACCACTGGAGCGCGACCGGGGGCGCGGCCGGCGCTTGCTGAACGTCCCTTCCTACGCCTCCCGGCGGACCTCGACCACCCGGAACCGGTTGGCCACGAACGCGCCGTCGGTGAGGGCCGCGTTGGCCGCCGGGTTGCCGCCCGAGCCGTGGAAGTCGGAGAAGGCGGCGGTCTGGTTCACATACACCCCGCCGGTCAGGTTGAGCGACAGCTGGGCCGACTCCTCCAGGCACGCCTCCTCGATGGCCTGCTCGACCTCGGGGTCGGTGGTGTAGGCGCCGACCGTCATCGCGCCCTTGTCACGGACCGTGCGGCGCAGCAGCTCCACCGCGTCGGCCGCCGAGTCGACGGCGACGGCGAAGGAGACGGGGCCGAAGCACTCGCTCATGTAGGCGGCCTCGTCGTCCGGCTTGGCGCCGTCCAGCTTGACGATGACCGGGGTGCGCACGACGGCGCCCGGGAAGTCGGGGTTGCTGATCTCCCGTGAGGCGAGGGCGACTTCGCCGAGGCCCGCGGCGGCCTCCAGGCGGGCCTTGACGTCAGGGTTGACGATCGCGCCCAGCAGGGCGTTCGCGCGCGCGTCGTCGCCGAGGAGGCCGTCGACCGCGCGGGCGAGGTCGGCGGTGACCTCGTCGAAGGTCTTGGGGCCTTCGTCGGTGCGGATACCGTCCCGGGGGATGAGCAGGTTCTGCGGGGTGGTGCACATCTGGCCGCTGTACAGGGACAGCGAGAACGCCAGGTTCGACAGCATGCCCTTGTAGTCGTCGGTGGAGTGCACGATCACCGTGTTGACGCCGGCCTTCTCCGTGTAGACCTGCGCCTGGCGGGCGTTGGCCTCCAGCCAGTCACCGAAGGACGTCGACCCGGTGTAGTCGATGATCCGGATCTCGGGGCGCGTCGCGAGGGCCTTGGCGATGCCCTCGCCGGGGCGCTCGGCGGCCAGCGCCACCAGGTTCGGGTCGAAACCCGCCTCGGTGAGCACCTGGCGCGCGATCTGCACGGTGAGCGCGAGCGGCAGCACCGCGCGCGGGTGCGGCTTGACCAGGACCGCGTTGCCGGTCGCCAGAGAGGCGAACAGGCCCGGGTAGCCGTTCCAGGTCGGGAAGGTGTTGCAGCCGATGAGCAGGGCGAGGCCGCGCGGGACCGCCGTGAACCGCTTGGTGAGGGCCAGCGGGTCGCGCTTGCCCTGCGGCTTGGTCCACTCGGCCGTCTCGGGCGTGCGGACCTGCTCCGCGTACGCGTACGCCACCGCCTCCAGGCCGCGGTCCTGGGCGTGCGGGCCGCCCGCCTGGAACGCCATCATGAATGCCTGCCCGCTGGTGTGCATGACCGCGTGCGCGAACTCGTGCGTCCGGTCGCTGATCCGCTTGAGGATCTCCACGCACACCACCGCCCGCAGCTCCGCGCCCGCGTCCCGCCAGGCCCGCTGCCCGGCCTTCATCGCGGGGATCAGCGCATCCGCGTCCGCGTGCGGGTAGGAGACACCCAGTTCGATGCCGTACGGCGAGACCTCGCCGCCCACCCAGTCGTCCGTACCGGGCTGGCCGAGGTCGAGCCGGGTGTTCAGCACGGCGTCGAAGGCGGCCTTGCCCGCCGCCGCGTCCAGGCTGCCGCTCTCGCCGTAGGCCTTCGGGTGCTCGGGGTGCGGGGACCAGTACGCGCGCGTGCGGATCGCTTCCAGTGCCTGGTCCAGGGTGGGCCGGTGCTTCGCGATCAGATCGTGGGCGGTCAGTTCGGCGGCCATGCGGGACCAACTCCTCGTCTGGAGAACTCGTCGTCGAGTTCATTGACCTGGCGGAAAGAGCAGCGGGATCGGGCAGTCAGAGCTAGAGTAACCGAACGATCGGTCGGGACAAGGGGGCCTGCCGCATCTGTGGAAAACGTCGTGCGGGAGGATCGCGCACATGACAGCACTCGACCTCAGCAGCCCCGTGGCCGTCGTCGGCACCGGCACCATGGGCCAGGGCATCGCCCAGGTCGCGCTGGTCGCCGGCCACCCCGTGCGGCTGTACGACGCCGCCGCCGGGCGTGCCCGGGACGCGGCAGCGGCGATCGGCGCCCGCCTCGACCGGCTCGTGGAGAAGGGCAGGCTCGGCGCCGCCGACCGGGACGCCGCCCGCGCCCGCCTCGAACCCGTGGAGAGCCTGGCCGGGCTGGCGGACTGCGGGCTGGTCGTCGAGGCCGTCCTGGAGCGGCTGGACGTCAAGCAACAGCTCTTCGGCGAGCTGGAGGAGATCGTCGCCGAGGACTGCCTGCTCGCCACCAACACCTCCTCGCTGTCGGTGACGGCCATCGCCGGTGCCCTGCGCCACCCCGGCCGTTTCGTGGGCCTGCATTTCTTCAATCCGGCGCCGCTGCTGCCGCTGGTCGAGGTCGTCTCCGGGTTCGCCACCGACGTCACATCGGCCACGCGCGCGTACGAAACCGCCCGCGCCTGGGGCAAGACCCCGGTGGCCTGCGCCGACACCCCGGGATTCATCGTCAACCGGATCGCCCGGCCGTTCTACGCCGAGGCGTTCGCGGTCTACGAGGCCCAGGCCGCCGACCCGGCCACGATCGACGCGGTCCTGCGCGAGTGCGGCGGCTTCAAGATGGGCGCCTTCGAGCTGACCGACCTGATCGGGCAGGACGTCAACGAGTCGGTGACGCACTCCGTGTGGCAGTCCTTCTTCCAGGACGTGCGCTTCACCCCCTCCCTGGCCCAGCGCCGGCTGGTGGAGTCCGGCCGCCTCGGCCGCAAGACCGGCCACGGCTGGTACGACCACTCCGAAGGCGCCGAGCGGCCCGAACCGCACACCGCCGACAAGGAGCAGCCGCCCGCGTACGTCGTCGCCGAAGGCGGCCTCGGCCCCGCGGCCGAGCTGCTCGCCCTGATCCGCGAGGCGGGCATCCAGGTCCGCGAGGAGGACGAGGACAACGGCACCCGCCTGGTGCTGCCCAGCGGCGGTCAGCTGGTCCTCGCCGACGGGCAGACCTGCGTGGAGTTCCGTGACGTCGTCCACTTCGACCTCGCCTCGAACTACCGCACGGCCACCCGTGTCGCCCTGTCCGCCTGCCAGGACACCTCGCCGAGGACCCTCGCCGAGGCCACCGGCCTGTTCCAGGCCCTCGGCAAGGACGTCAGCGTCATCGGCGACGCCCCCGGCATGATCGTCGCGCGCACGGTCGCCCGGATCATCGACCTCGCCCATGACGCCGTCGCCAAGGGCGTCGCCACCGAGGAGGACATCGACACGGCCATGCGCCTCGGTGTGAACTACCCGCTCGGCCCGTTCGAGTGGGACCGCAGGCTCGGCCGCGAGTTCGCCTTCGACGTCCTGGACGAGATGCACGAGCGCGACCCCTCCGGTCGCTACGCGCCCTCCCTCGCGCTCTACCGCCATGCGTACGCCGTCGCCGACAAGCGGGAGGGCACCTCATGACCACGGCCAAGCGCGACACGTACACGCCCGAGACGCTGCTCTCCGTGGCCGTCCGGGTCTTCAATGATCGCGGCTACGACGGCACCTCCATGGAGCACCTGTCCAAGGCGGCCGGCATCTCCAAATCGTCGATCTACCACCACGTCAGCGGCAAGGAGGAGCTGCTGCGCCGGGCCGTCAGCCGCGCCCTGGACGGGCTGTTCGCGATCCTGGACGAGGAGCACGCGCGCGTGGGGCGGCCTGTGGACCAGCTGGAGCACGTCGTACGGCGGATGGTAGAGGTGCTCATACGCGAGCTGCCCTATGTGACGCTGCTGCTGCGGGTGCGCGGCAACACCGAGACCGAGCGGTGGGCGCTGGAGCGGCGGCGCGACTTCGACCACCGGGTCGCGGAACTGCTGAAGGCCGCGGCCGCCGACGGCGACGTCCGCGGCGACGTGGAGGTCCGCCTGGCCACCCGGCTGGTCTTCGGGATGATCAACTCGATCGTGGAGTGGTACCGGCCGGACTCGCGGGGCGCCGGCGAACGCGAGGTGGCCGACGCGGTGGTCCGGCTGGTCTTCGCGGGCCTGCGCCGGGACTGACGTCAGGTCTCCGCCGCGCCACGGGTGCCGCCTGGGGCGCACCCTTGATCACGCTTGGCGCGCTTCCTTGGTCACGCCTGCGGCGGACTTTCGATCACGTCTCCGGCTCCAGGTCCTCCTCCTCGAACACCAGCAGCGTGCGGGTGCTGAGCACCTCGGGGATCGCCTGGAGCCGGGTGAGCACCAGCTCGCGCAGCGCCCGGTTGTCGGGCGTGTGCACCAGCAGCAGCACGTCGAAGTCGCCGCCCACGAGCGCGATATGGGAGGCGCCGGGCAGCTGCCGGAGCTGCTCGCGGACTGTGCGCCAGGTGTTCTGGACGATCTTCAGGGTGACGTACGCCGATGTGCCGTGCCCCGCCCGCTCATGGTCCACGCGCGCGCTGAAGCCGCGGATGACGCCGTCCTCGACGAGCCGGTTGATGCGCGCGTAGGCGTTGGCACGCGAGACATGGACGCGTTCGGCGACGGACCGTATCGAGGCGCGGCCGTCCGCCTGCAGGATCTTCAGGATGTCCTGATCGATCGCGTCCAGCGGTCGCGGCGGTGGCAGCACGGGGCCGTCGTGCGGTCCGTCGGCCATTTGTTCAGCTGACATTGCCCCCCACTCCCTCGCCGTGGACGTCCTGCGTTCATTCCAGGCTGTGGAGAACCGTTTGTCCACAGCCTGGAGGGGCCTGTAGCCAAAATGTGCCGACGACCGAACAATCGGTTGGTGAGGCGCCTCACAGCCGACGCGCCTCCCGTAGCCGCTCCCACGAGGAGGTGCCGTCATGACGGTCATGGAGCAGCGGGGCGCGTACCGGCCATCGCCGCCGCCCGCCTGGCAGCCCCGTATGGACCCCGCGCCGCTGCTGCCCGACGCCGAGCCCTATCGCGTCCTCGGCACCGAGGCGGCCGCCAAGGCCGACCCGGACCTGCTGCGCCGGCTCTACGCCCAGCTGGTGCGCGGCCGCCGCTACAACACGCAGGCCACCGCGCTCACCAAGCAGGGCCGCCTCGCGGTGTACCCCTCCAGCACCGGTCAGGAAGCCTGCGAGGTCGCCGCCGCCCTGGCCCTGGAGGAACGCGACTGGCTCTTCCCCAGCTACCGCGACACCCTCGCCGTCGTCGCCCGCGGCGTGGACCCCGTCGAGGCCCTCACCCTGCTGCGCGGCGACTGGCACAACGGCTACGACCCGCACACCCACCGGGTCGCCCCCCTCTCCACCCCGCTCGCCACCCAGCTGCCGCACGCCGTCGGCCTCGCGCACGCCGCCCGCCTCAAGGGCGACGACGTGGTCGCGCTCGCCCTGGTCGGCGACGGCGGCACCAGCGAGGGCGACTTCCACGAGGCGCTGAACTTCGCCGCCGTCTGGCAGGCGCCGGTCGTCTTCCTCGTGCAGAACAACGGCTTCGCGATCTCCGTCCCGCTCGCCAAGCAGACCGCCGCGCCCTCCCTGGCCCACAAGGCCGTCGGATACGGCATGCCGGGCCGGCTCGTCGACGGCAACGACGCGGCGGCCGTGCACGAGGTCCTCAGCGACGCCGTACGGCACGCACGCGCGGGCGGCGGCCCCACCCTGGTGGAGGCGGTGACGTACCGCATCGAAGCCCACACCAACGCCGACGACGCCACCCGCTACCGCGGCGACGCCGAGGTCGAGGCCTGGCGTGCCCACGACCCGATCGAGCTGCTGGAGCGGGAGCTGACCGCCCGCGGGCTGCTCGACGAGGCCGGCATGGACGCCGCCCGGCAGGACGCCGAGAAGATGGCAGCTGACCTGCGTGACGGCATGAACCGCGACCCCGAACTCGACCCCATGGCCCTCTTCGACCACGTCTACGCCAAGACCACCGCCCAACTGCGCGAACAGCGCGCCCTGCTCAGGGCCGAGCTGGAAGCCGAGCAGGAGCAGCACGACGAGCAGGAAGGCGGCGTCCGATGACCACCGTCGCCGTCAAGCCGGCCACCATGGCGCAGGCCCTCACGCGCGCGCTGCGCGACGCGATGGCCGCCGACCCCGCCGTGCACGTCATGGGCGAGGACGTCGGCACGCTCGGCGGTGTCTTCCGGGTCACCGACGGCCTCACCAAGGAGTTCGGCGAGGACCGCTGCACCGACACCCCGCTCGCCGAGGCCGGCATCCTCGGCGCCGCCGTGGGCATGGCCATGTACGGCCTGCGCCCGGTGGTGGAGATGCAGTTCGACGCCTTCGCCTACCCGGCGTTCGAGCAGCTCATCAGCCATGTCTCCCGGATGCGCAACCGCACGCGCGGCAGGATGCCCCTGCCGATCACCGTCCGCGTCCCCTACGGCGGCGGCATCGGCGGCGTGGAGCACCACAGCGACTCCTCCGAGGCCTACTACATGGCCACGCCGGGACTGCACGTCGTCGCGCCCGCGACCGTCGCCGACGCCTATGGCCTGCTGCGCCAGGCCATCGCCTCCGACGACCCGGTCGTCTTCCTGGAGCCCAAGCGGCTGTACTGGTCGAAGGACACCTGGAACCCCGAGCACCCCACGGACGTCGAGCCCATCGGCCGGGCGGTCGTCCGGCGCCCCGGCCGCAGCGCCACGCTCATCACCTACGGCCCCTCCCTGCCGGTCTGTCTGGAGGCCGCCGAGGCCGCGCAGGCCGAGGGCTGGGACCTGGAAGTGGTCGACCTGCGCTCGCTGGTGCCGTTCGACGACGAGACGGTCTGCGCGTCCGTGCGGCGCACCGGACGCGCGGTCGTCGTCCACGAGTCCACCGGGTTCGGCGGACCGGGCGGCGAGATCGCGGCCCGGATCACCGAGCGCTGCTTCCACCACCTGGAGGCGCCGGTGCTGCGCGTGGCCGGCTTCGACATCCCCTACCCGCCGCCCATGCTGGAGCGGCACCATCTGCCCGGCGTGGACCGCATCCTGGACGCCGTGGCGCGGCTGCAGTGGGAGGCCGAGGGCTGATGGCACAGGTGCTGGAGTTCAAGCTCCCCGACCTCGGCGAGGGACTCACCGAGGCGGAGATCGTGCGCTGGCTGGTCCAGGTCGGTGACGTCGTCGCAGTGGACCAGCCGGTCGTCGAGGTCGAGACGGCCAAGGCGATGGTCGAGGTGCCCTGCCCCTACGGCGGCGTGATCACCGCCCGCTTCGGCGAGGAGGGCACCGAACTGCCGGTCGGCGCACCGCTGCTGACCGTCGCGGTGGGCCCCGCGGCCCCCGGCGGCGAAGCCGAGGGATCGGGCAACGTCCTGGTCGGATACGGCACCTCGGAAGCCCCCACGCGGCGCCGAAGGGTACGGCCGACGCCCATGGCGGCCCGCGGTGCGAACGCCGGGAGCGGCGAAGACCGCACACCCGCCGTGAGCGCACCGTCCGCAATGCGGCGGACCGGGCAGCCGGGCGCGGCTGCGGTGTCAGCCGAAGCGCCGCGGGCCGCGGACTCCCTCGCCACGGCCCACGCGCCCGTGACCGCGCTCCACGCCGAAGGCCCCGTGCCCGTGATCTCCCCGCTGGTGCGCAAGCTCGCCCGCGAGGGCGGCGTGAACCTGCGGCAGCTGGCGGGCTCGGGCCCGGACGGATTGATCCTGCGCGCGGACGTCGAGGACGTACTGCGGGCCAGGACGGCCCAGGACAGCCGTACGGCCGGGGTGCCCGCCCCGGCGGCCTCCGCGATGGCGTCCCCGCCCGCCCCCACCTCCTCGGCCGCGCGCGCCGCCGGCCTCCGCGTCCCCCTCAAGGGGGTGCGCGGCGCGGTCGCCGACAAGCTCTCCCGCAGCCGCCGGGAGATCCCGGACGCCACCTGCTGGGTCGACGCCGACGCGACCGGACTCATGCGCGCGCGTGCCGCCATGAACGCCGCCGGAGGGCCGAAGATCTCCCTCCTCGCCCTCCTCGCCCGCATCTGCACGGCCGCGCTCGCCCGGTTCCCGGAGCTGAACTCGTACGTCGACGCCGAGGCCCGCGAGGTCGTCCAGCTCGACCATGTCCACCTCGGGTTCGCCGCGCAGACCGAACGCGGGCTCGTCGTGCCGGTCGTCCGGGACGCCCACGCGCGTGACGCCGAGTCGCTGACCGCCGAGTTCGCCCGGCTCACCGAGGCCGCCCGCACCGGGACGCTGACGCCCGGGGAACTCACCGGCGGGACCTTCACGTTGAACAACTACGGGGTCTTCGGTGTCGACGGCTCCACCCCGATCATCAACCACCCTGAGGCCGCCATGCTCGGCGTCGGCCGGATCGTCCCCAAACCCTGGGTGCACGAGGGCGAGCTGGCGGTGCGCCAGGTCGTCCAGCTCTCGCTCACCTTCGACCACCGGGTGTGCGACGGCGGCACGGCCGGCGGCTTCCTGCGGTACGTGGCGGACTGCGTGGAACAGCCCGCGGTGCTCCTGCGCACGCTGTGACGCACGCGGGGCCCGCAAGCAGGGCCCCGCGGACGGATACAAGCGGGCCCCTCGGGACATACTCGGGGGATGACCGACAACGCCCCCGTGGCCCCCGGGACGCCCGTGCCGTACGACGCCGTCGTGCTGGCAGGCGGCGGCGCCCGGCGGCTCGGCGGCGCCGACAAGCCCGGACTGCGGGTCGGGGGCCGGGCGCTCATCGACCGGGTGCTCGCGGCCTGCGCGGACGCCGGGACGACCGTCGTGGTGGCCGACCGGCGCCCCACCGCGCGGCCGGTGTGCTGGGCGCGCGAGGAGCCGCCCGGCGCCGGACCGGTCGCCGCACTGGAGGCCGGCCTGCGGCTCACCACCGCCGAGCACACCGTCGTCCTCTCCGCCGACCTGCCCTTTCTCCAGCCGGCCACACTCCAGCGCCTGTTGTCCGCCCTCGGCGAGACCGGAGCGGACGGCGCGTTGCTCGCCGACGCCGACGGCCGCGATCAGCCGCTCGTGGCCGCGTACCGCACCGCCGCGCTCCGCCGCGAGCTGGCCGCCCTCGCCGCCGGGCCGGACGGCCTGGTCGGACTGCCCCTGCGCCGGCTGACCGGCGCCCTCCGCCTCACCCGCGTCCCGGACCCGCTCGCGTCCTTCGACTGCGACACCTGGGAGGACCTCGTCAACGCCAGGGCACGCATCAGGGAGCATGGGCACGTGTTGGATGAATGGATCTCCGCAGTCAAGAACGAGCTGGGCATCGACCTGGACGTCGACACCGGCGCCCTGCTCGACCTGGCCCGTGACGCCGCGCACTCGGTGGCCCGGCCCGCCGCCCCGCTGACCACCTTCCTCGTCGGCTATGCCGCGGCCCAGGGCAAGGGAGGACCCGAGGCGGTCGCCGAGGCCGCCCGCAAGGCGGCCGCGCTCGCACTGCGCTGGGAGGAAGAGAGCAACGGAGGCGGGAAAGAGAGCAGCGGCGGCGGGAACAGCGGGGGCCCGAGCGCCCCGGACGCCGGATGACCGCCCCCGGAACCCCGGCCGGAGCGCCCGCCGCGGACCGCGACGACCTCGATGTCGAGGAGGCCCTGGCCCTCGTGCGAGACGCCAAGGACGACCACGCGGGCCAGGTGCCCCCACCGACGCCCGAAGCACATGGCCAGGAGCACCGGGCCACCCCATGGCACCAGGCCCGCGAGATCGCCGCCCGCGCCGCCCGCGCCCGCGTCCGCCGCGCCCCCGTCACCGTGCCGCTCGGCGACGCCCTCGGCCTCGTCCTGGCCGCCCCGCTCGAAGCGCTCACCGACCTGCCCTCCTTCGACACCTCCGCGATGGACGGCTGGGCGGTCGCCGGGCCCGGCCCCTGGGACGTACGGGACGAGGGCGTGCTCGCCGGGCACGCCCAGCCGGAGCCGCTCACCGACGGCGAGGCGGTCCGTATCGCCACCGGCGCCCGCATCCCCGCCGACACCACCGCCGTGCTGCGCAGCGAGCACGGCCGCACCGACACACAGGGCCGGCTGCACGCCACCCGGGAGCTGGCACACGGCCAGGACATCCGTCCGCGCGCCCAGGAGTGCCGCAGCGGTGACCAGTTGCTGCCCATCGGCACCGTGGTCACCCCCGCCGTTCTGGGACTCGCCGCGGCGGCCGGATACGACACCGTCATCGCCGTACCGCGTCCGCGTGCGGAAGTCCTCGTCCTCGGCGACGAGTTGCTGAACGAGGGCCTGCCGCGCGACGGGCTGATCCGGGACGCGCTCGGCCCCATGCTGCCGCCCTGGCTGCGCGCGCTCGGCGCCGAGGTCATCGCGGTGCGCCGGATCGGCGACGACGCCGAGGCCCTGCACAAGGCCGTCACCGGCTCGGAAGCCGACCTCGTCGTCACCACCGGCGGCACCGCGGGCGGACCCGTCGACCACGTCCATCCCACCCTGGAACGCATCGGCGCCGAACTCCTCGTCGACGGCGTCAAGGTGCGCCCCGGCCACCCCATGCTGCTGGCCCGCACCAAGGATGCCCAGCACCTCGTCGGCCTGCCCGGCAACCCCCTCGCGGCCGTCTCCGGCCTGCTCACGCTCGCCGAGCCGCTGCTGCGCACCCTGGCCGCCCACCCGGCGCCCGAGCCGTACACCCTGCCGCTCAAGGAGGCGGTCGAGGGGCACCCGTACGACACCCGGCTCGTTCCGGTGGTGCTGCGCGGTGACCGTGCCGCGCCGCTGCACTACAACGGTCCGGCCATGCTCCGCGGCATCGCCGCCGCCGACGCGCTGGCCGTCGTACCGCCCGGCGGGGCCCGGCAGGGTGAGGAGGCGGAACTCCTCGACCTGCCGTGGGCGACCGCCGGTATCGGGGTGTGTTTCACGTGAAACGTCCGGGCCCCCGCGCGTGCTGCTCCTGATGTGCGGGCGCGTCCGGGAGCGAGCGGGTCCGGCCCGAAGACGCCACCGGCGGGGAGTAGCGTCACGGGCATGCATGCGATCACGATTCCCGAACCTGGTGGTCCCGACGCGCTGGTGTGGGCGCAGGCCCCCGACCCGGTGCCCGGCGAGGGCGAAGTGCTGGTCGAGGTGGTGGCCAGCGCCGTCAACCGTGCCGACATCCTGCAGCGGCAGGGTTTCTACACCCCGCCGCCCGGCGCCTCCTCCTACCCCGGCCTGGAGTGCTCCGGCAGGATCGCCGCGCTCGGCCCCGGAGTGTCGGGCTGGGCCGTCGGCGACGAGGTGTGCGCGCTGCTCGCGGGCGGCGGATACGCGGAGAAGGTCGTCGTACCGGCCGGGCAGCTGCTGCCCGTGCCCGAGGGTGTCGGCCTCACCCAGGCGGCCGCGCTGCCCGAGGTGGTCTGCACGGTCTGGTCCAACGTGTTCATGATCGCCCACCTGCGGCCCGGCGAGACGCTGCTCGTGCACGGCGGGTCCAGCGGCATCGGCACCATGGCGATCCAGCTCGCGAAGGCCGTCGGCGCCACGGTCGCGGTGACGGCCGGTACGAAGGAGAAGCTGGAGCGCTGCGCCGAGCTGGGCGCCGACATCCTCATCAACTACCGCGAGCAGGACTTCGTCGCCGAGATCAAGCAGGCCACCGGGGGTGCGGGGGCCGATGTGATCCTGGACAACATGGGCGCGAAGTACCTGGACCGCAATGTCCAGGCACTCGCCGTCAACGGGCGCCTGGCGATCATCGGGCTGCAGGGCGGGGTCAAGGGCGAACTGAACATCGGCGCGCTGCTCGGCAAGCGGGCCGCGATCAGCGCGACCTCGCTGCGGGCGCGGCCGCTGAGCGAGAAGGCGGCCATCGTGGCGGCGGTGCGGGAGCATGTGTGGCCGCTGCTGGCCTCGGGGCATGTCCGGCCGGTCGTGGACCGCGAACTGCCCATGGCGCAGGCGGGTGAGGCGCACCGGGTGGTGGAGGCGAGCGGCCATGTCGGCAAGGTGCTGCTGGTGACGCGGTAACGCGGTAACGCGGCCGCTCGGTCTGCGGGCTTGATCGGTGCCGTGGTCAGCTTCTGCGGAGTTTCAGGCCCAGGAAGGCCAGGGCCAGGCCGAGGCCGATGAGGACCAGGCCGGTGCCCAGCGGGAGGATCTGCAGTACCGGCGCCGTGGTGGTCTGGCCCTGCTGGGTGGTGTTCTGGTCGGGAGGTCGGTCGAGACCGGCCTGGTCGGGGGCGGTCGAGGCCGTCGGCGTGACGGCCGGGAGGTTCGCGGTCTCCGGCTCCTCCGGCCGGCCGGTGCCGGGATCCCGGGTGGGCAGAGTGTCGTCGTCGCCCTCGATCTCGGCCGCGGGCCCGTCCGGTCGACCCGGTCGCATCCGCCCCTCACCGGCCCGGCTGCCCGCGCGGCTCGGCTCGACGGAGGGCCCCGGGCGGTACGAGGCCGAGGCGGAGTCGGTGGGCATGGGGGCGTGCGAGTGGCCGGTGCCGGGGGAGTCGCCGTGGCCGGGATCGTGACCGGGATCGTGACTGGGGGAGTCTGTGGGGCCGGTGGAGTCCCTAGGGTCGGTGACGGGAGGGTCCGGGGCTTCGCGGGCCGTGTCCTTCGAGTGCCGGGGAGGGCGGTGCGGCTGCGCGGGGGCGGGGGCGGGGCCGTGCGGATGTGCCGGGGCGGCGGGGCCTATGGCGCCGGGCTCGGAGGCGTACGCGGGCGCGGCGTACGCGGTGACGGTGCCGTAGGCGGGAACGGCCGTCGCGAGGACGAGCAGCAGCCGTACGCAGGGGAGCGTGCTGCGCAGCCATGGAGTCACGTCGGTGACCTCCCGGAGCCCGGACGTCGTGATCGATGGATGACCGACGGAAATAAGCCTCACATTCGCGGGCTAACTGGGCATTTCAGAATGCGCCGTCGGGTCTAAACGGTGGATCACTCCCCTGAGGGGGCACCACGGTGATGAGGTGTACGCGTGCGAGAGAATGGCGGCATGGAGATGCCGAGGAACGAACGGATGCCGGAAAATCCCCAGATCCTCGTCGTGGGCCAGGACGGGATGGCGCTCGGCGGTGGCAATGGGGGCGAGGACCCCCGCGAGATCCCGGTCACGGAGCAGGTGGAGCAGCCGGCCAAGGTCATGCGGATCGGCAGCATGATCAAGCAGCTTCTGGAGGAGGTGCGTGCGGCTCCTCTGGACGAGGCGAGCCGGGTGCGGCTGAAGGAGATCCACGCCAGCTCGGTGAAGGAGCTGGAGGACGGCCTCGCGCCGGAGCTGGTCGAGGAACTCGAGCGGCTCTCCCTGCCGTTCACCGACGACGTCACCCCGAGCGACGCCGAACTGCGGATCGCGCAGGCACAGTTGGTGGGCTGGCTGGAGGGCCTCTTCCACGGGATCCAGACCACGCTGTTCGCCCAGCAGATGGCCGCGCGGGCCCAGTTGGAGCAGATGCGCCGCGCGCTCCCGCCGGGTGTGACCGGCCACGACGGCGACGACCCCCACGCCGCGGGCCGCTCGGGCGGTCCGTACCTGTAACGGGCGCAGTGATCGGCGCAGTAGCAGTCAATTGATGCAGTGATCGGTGCAGTCACCGGTGGAGCGACGAGTGGAGCCCGGCACGAAATCGTGCCGGGCTCCCAGTCGTTGGCGGACGGCCGGTGTCAGGCGGGGTTGCCCGTCGAGACCGTGAGTTCGATCGTGCCCGGGGCCTTCTTGTCGACTTCCGTGCCCTCGGCCGGGAACTGGTCCAGGACGGTGTCCTTGCCCCAGGTGTTGTCGTTCTGGGTCGTGATCTTGTACTCCCAGCCCGCGGCCTGGAAGCAGGCCTTCACGGAGTTGAGGTCCTTGTACCGGAAGTCGGGCAGTTCGATCTTGTTCTCGTTGTCCCAGGCCTTGTACGGACTCGTGCACTTGGCCTTGTCGATCACCCGGGTCCGGTCCGGCCCGCGGTAGCCCGCCGGGGTGGAGGAGGCGGACGCCGAGGCGCTCGCGCCGCCGCCGCCCTTCTTGTCACCGCCGCCATTGCTCATCGTCAGCGCGACGATCAGGGCCCCGACCGCGACGAGCGACACCACGACCGAGCCGATGATCACCGGCTTGTTGCTCTTGCCGCCGCCGGAACCCGGCACGGACGGCTGCGTGGCCGCCTGCGGCGCGACCCCGTACGGCGGCGGGGTCTGCGCGGCCTGCGGGCCGTAGCCCACCGGAGGCGGCGTCTGGTAGCCGCCCTGCTGCGGGTAGCCGTAGCCCGCCGGGGCGGGCGCGGGCGTCTGCGGCGCGCCGTACGGGCCCGGCTGGTACGGCGTCTGGACCGGGCCCGGGGCCGCCGGGGCGGTCCGGTCGACCGGCGGGAACACCGCGGAGCCGACGCCCGAGCCGCTCTGGGTCGGACCGGCGCCCGGCACGATGCTCGGCGCGGCCGCCTGGAAGGAGGCGGCGACGCGCAGGCACTCGTCGCGCATGGCCTCGGCGGTCGGGAAGCGCTCGTTCGGGTTCTTCTTCAGCGCGCGGGCGACCAGCGCGTCCACCGCGGGCGGCAGGGACCGGTTGACCGACGAAGGAGCCACCGGCTCCTCCTGCACATGCGCGTACGCGATCGCGAGCGGCGAGTCCGCGTCGAACGGCAGCCGCCCGGTGACCAGCTGGAACAGCATGATGCCGACCGAGTACAGATCGGAGCGGGCGTCCACGCCGCGGCCGAGGGCCTGCTCGGGCGAGAGGTACTGCGGGGTGCCGACGACCATGCCGGTCTGGGTCATGGAGGTGACGCCGGACTGCATGGCGCGGGCGATGCCGAAGTCCATGACCTTGACCACGTTGCGCTTGGTCACCATCACGTTGCCCGGCTTGATGTCGCGGTGGACCAGCCCCATCTCGTGGCTGATCTCCAGCGCCGCCAGCACGTCCGCGGTGACCTTCAGCGCCTTGTCGGCGGGCATCGCGCCGTACTGCCGGATGTCCTCGTCGAGGACCGACCCGAGCGGGCGGCCCTCGACGTACTCCATGACGATGTACGGAGTCGTCAGACCACCGAGATCGTCCTCGCCGGTGTCGAAGACCGAGACGATATTGGTGTGCGTGAGCTTGGCCACGGCTTGAGCCTCACGCCGAAAGCGCTCTCGGAAGGCCTGTTCCCGGCCGAGTTCCGTGTGGAGCGTCTTGATCGCGACCTGGCGGTCGAGCACGGCGTCGTACGCCAGGTGCACCGAGGCCATGCCGCCCTCGCCGAGCAGGTCCCGCAGCTGGTAGCGGCCGCCGGCCAGCGACTGCCCCGCATACCGGCCGTGTGCGCCGTCCTGGCTCATCTCTCCGTGTCCCCCACTGGCCTTGCGGCGCCTTCGCTCATCGCACGGGCCTTGATCGAATGTGTCATTCCCGGCCAAGTCTGCCCCAGGGCACCGACACGTCAAGCTCGGTGCCCGTTCCGTGACCGTACGCGCAAGAAGCGTCGCGCAAGCGTTACAGGGGGCGTACCACCAGTCCACAGAATTTGCACGACAGCGCGTGCTACAGGTTTCATGGCCGGTCCGGCTTCGGCCGGTCCCGGTTCCTGTTCCGAACCGGTGGCTCGCGCGGAGGCTGTAGCGTGGCCGACGGAGACCGTAACAACACCGCGCGCACCGCGGGCAGAAACGACGGCGAGGACTGATGGCACAGCAGCAGCGCGCCCAGGGCCCGTCCGACCCCGAGGCGACTGGCGGCGGCATGTCGGACGCGCCGGAGATGTGGGGCAACGGCGGGGTCGTCGGCGACGGCCGGTACCGGCTGACCCACCGGCTGGGCCGGGGCGGCATGGCCGAGGTGTTCGCGGCCGAGGACGTCCGGCTGGGCCGTACCGTCGCGGTCAAGCTGCTCCGCGCGGACCTGGCCGAGGACCCGGTCTCCAAGGCCCGCTTCACGCGTGAGGCACAGTCGGTCGCCGGCCTCAACCACCACGCGATCGTCGCCGTGTACGACTCCGGCGAGGACTTCGTCGGCGGTCAGTCCGTGCCGTACATCGTGATGGAGCTGGTCGAGGGCCGCACCATCCGCGATCTGCTGCTGAACGCCGAGGCGCCGGGGCCCGAGCAGGCCCTGATCATCGTTTCCGGGGTGCTGGAGGCGCTCGCCTACTCGCACCAGCACGGGATCGTGCACCGCGACATCAAGCCCGCCAACGTGATCATCACCCACAGCGGTGCCGTCAAGGTGATGGACTTCGGCATCGCGCGCGCCCTGCACGGCGCCTCGACAACGATGACACAGACCGGAATGGTCATGGGCACGCCGCAGTACCTCTCCCCGGAGCAGGCGCTCGGCAAGGCCGTGGACCACCGCTCCGACCTGTACGCGACCGGCTGCCTGCTGTACGAACTGCTCGCCCTGCGGCCCCCGTTCACCGGCGAGACCCCGCTGTCGGTGGTCTACCAGCACGTCCAGGACATCCCGACGCCGCCCTCGGAGTTCTCCGACGGCTGCCCGCCGGAGCTGGACGGCCTGGTCATGCGCTCGCTCGCCAAGGAGCCGGACGACCGGTTCCAGACGGCCGAGGAGATGCGCGGCATGGTCCAGTACGGCCTGCAGATGCTGTACGACCAGGGCGGCCACACCGGCACCTGGAACACCGGCCCGGTGCAGGCGCACGACGGCCGGCACACCCCGGCGGGCGGCTTCACGGGCACGGCCGCGATGCAGCACCCGGGCGACTACGGCCCCGGGACCGCCCAGATCCCGCAGCCGATCCTGCCGCAGGGCTACGGCAACGGCGACGACGGCGGCTTCGAGGGGCACGGCAACAAGGGCACCGGCCGCGGCAAGCTGTGGATCCTCGCCGTCCTCGCGGTCATCGCGATCGCGGCGGGCGTCGCGCTGGCCCTCAAGGGCACGGGCTCCGGCACCGGGACCGGCACCGACACCACGCCGCCGCCGACGCACTCGAAGTCCACGAAGGACGACACGGGCTCCGCGACTCCGTCGGACGACACCACCGACCAGCCCTCCGACCCGGCCACGGACAACGGCTCGGACTCGACGTCGGGAGGGTCCGACTACACGCCGTCGGATCCGCAGACGTCGCAGTCGCAGAGCACGGGTCCGACCGACTCGCCGACGGACCCGCAGACCTCGCCGTCCGATTCCGCGGACCCGACGAGCGGCGGCACGGACGGGACCACGACGAACGGCGGCACCAACGCCGGCACCACGACGAACGGCGGCACCAACGCCGGCACCACGACGAACGGCGGCACCAACGCCGGCACCACGACGGACGGCGGCGCCACGGGCGACCCCACCGGTTGAAGGACACCCAGGGCGCCGGCGCCGCTGACGGCCTCTCCTTGAGCCGATGCGCCGGCGCTCACTGCACGAACGCGTCGCACACCGCGTCGTACTCGCGTGTCCACCACACGACGAGCGCCGACGCGGCCGGGAACTGGCAGTCCGCGCGCGTGTCCCCGCGTTCGTAGTGCCAGCGCAGCATCCAGAAGTCGTTCAGGCGCTCCCACCACACCCGGTGCACGGCCGCCGCCAGCTCGGAGGGCGTGGCGCCGGCCGCGCGCCGGTACGCGTGCGCGTAGGCGCGCACTTTCGGCAGGTCCAGGGCGCCCACGGGCCGTACGAAGAAGATCGCGGCGGCGCGTACGGCCTCCTCGGCGCGGGGCTGCACGCCCAGCCGGTCCCAGTCGACGATGGCGGCGGGTGTGTCGTCCTTGTAGAGCACGTTGAACGGGTGGAAGTCGCCGTGCACCCAGCCCACCGAGCCGCCGCGCGGCGGGCGCCGGTGCGCGTGCTGCTCCACGAGCGCGCGGCGCTCCAGCAGCCGGTGCCGGGCCAGTTCGTCGAAGGCGTCGGCGGGGCGCTGCCGGCGCACATGGGCGAGCAGATCGTCGATGAGGGCGAAGGTGTCGGCGGGGTCGGCGCTCTCCACGGGATGGGGGCTCGTGGCGGGGCGCGTGCGCCCCTTGGGTGGCATCACGCGCTCCAGGCAGGCGTGCACGGCGCCCAGGAGCGCCCCCAGGCGTGCGCTCTCGGCGCGGGTGAGCTGGCCGCCGTGGCGGTGCCTGCCGTCGATCCAGGGGTGCAGGGCGTAGGCGTGGCCGCCGACGACGGCGACCGTACGGCCCTCGCGGTGCGCGAGCGGTACGGAGACCGGGACACCGAGGTCGGCCAGGCGCTGGGTGGCGCGGTGGCGGCGCTCGATGGCGGCCGGGTCGGCGGTGTCGGGGTCGAAGTGGTGCTTGAGGAAGTAGCGGCCGCGGGTGGTGCGCAGCCGGTAGCCGCGGTTCAGCAGGCCCTGCTCGACCGGCTCACAGGTCAGGGCGGTGCCGGCGGCGTACAGGCGGAGAAGTGCGCCCAGAGGGGGCGCGTGGGAGACCAGGGTTGGTACACATGAGCGCGGCACGCCGCAGATGGTAGGGCACGAAAAGACGCTGTGAGCTGGGGCTTGTCACAGGCAGTCGTCGCTGGTCGCTTTTGGTCACACCATGCACCGGGATGCACGTCCCCGCCGACCCGCCGGATGTCCCGAACCGCGACAAGTCGGCCTGAGCGATTGGCCGTTGGCGGCTCGCCTGCCATGATGATCGCGTTCTGATCATGATGCCGTCTCCGGGGGAGCGAGAGCCGCCATGAGCGCGATCGACGCCTACGACCGGCCGCCGTACCGCGTCCCGGCCGAGCCCGCGCGGCTGAGTGGTGCGGGCGCGTGGGCCGTGGACGTGCTGCTGCCGTGGCGGCTGGCCCGGCGGATCTACGGCCCCTTCCGGATGTTCCGGTTCGGCGCGGGCGACGCCCTCGGCCTCGCCGGCCCGGGCGCGGGCGCCTTCGGCCCGTACGGGAGCCCGATGGTCTCCACGCTGGCCGAGCAGGCCGCCGATCCGCTCATCGAACGGCTGCTGCTGCCCCGGACCCTGCTCTGCCTCGGCGTGCTCGCGTTCGTCGTCGGCCTGTTCACGGGGGAAGGCCTGTTCGGGCCCGTCGAGCAGGGCTTCACCGACGCGCTGCTGATGCTCGGCACGGGCCCGGCGGCGCTGCTCCTGGCCTGCGGACCGGTCGTCGCCCTGGCCCGTTCCGGCACACGCGCGTACGTGCTGCGCCTGTGTCTGCGTCCGCTGCTGACGGCGCTGGTCACCGCCGCTTTCTGTGGTCTCTTCCTGTACTGGATGAGCCGCAGCTACGACTATCTGCCGAATGGTGCGGCCTGGGTGATCCCGGGGGTGTTCCTCGGGCCCTGGCTCCTGGTCTTCTTCGGCTCCGTGCTGTTCCTGATCCACCGCAACAACTTCGGCACCGGCGGCCATCCCCTGGTCCGGCCGCTGGCCGCCGTGCCCCTGGTCTGGCTGACGGCCCTCGCGCACTACGCCCTGGTCGACGCGGTCCAGGCGTACCCGGGCTCCCGCCCGCTGCCCGCCTACTGGGTGGCCCTGTTCGCCGGTCCGGTGGGTGTGACGGTCACCTCCGGG
This sequence comes from Streptomyces sp. NPDC052101, assembly GCF_040680235.1. Classification (NCBI taxonomy): domain Bacteria; kingdom Bacillati; phylum Actinomycetota; class Actinomycetes; order Kitasatosporales; family Streptomycetaceae; genus Streptomyces; species Streptomyces sp. NPDC052101. The sequence continues at coordinate 501,572 of NZ_JBFAWH010000002.1, read as the reverse complement.
ATCGAGATCTGGCTGCTGCGACGGCGCCACGGGGTCGGCTTCCGCGGCCCTCTGCCGGACTGGCGCCCCACGCTCCGGGGCACCCGGGTGCCCGACGGCCTGGTCGCGCGCCTGGCTGCCGACGTGGCCGCGGGCGCCGCCTTCCACTGGCCGCACTGGACCGACCGCAACGGCGTCGTGTGGGCGCAGACTCCGGCCGTCCACGCGCGCGAGCCGGTCATGTGGCCGTACACGCACGCCTTCACCGAGCAGGTCAGGCCTGCGCCGCGCTCCGAGGTGGAACGGATCGCCGGACCGCTGCGGCCGCGCTGAGAATGATCCAGTTATCGGCTTCCGGGATTTCCCGCCTGCGTGCGGGCGACATAAGCAGCGGCCTGTGATCTGCGCTGCATTCCGAGTTTGGAAAGCAAACCGGAGACGTAGTTCTTGATGGTCTTCTCGGCGAGGTGCAGTCGTTCACCGATCTGCCGGTTGGTGAGCCCCTCGCCGATCAGGTCGAGGATTCTCCGCTCCTGCTCGGTGAGCCGTGCGAGCTTGTCGTCCGTGCGCGCGCCACCGCCGTCGCGCAGCCGCTCCAGCACGCGCGCGGTGGCGACCGGGTCCAGAAGGGACTTCCCGGCGGCTACGTCCCGCACCGCCTGGAGCAGTTCGTTGCCGCGGATCGCCTTCAGGACGTACCCCGAGGCGCCCGCCATGATCGCGTCGAACAGCGCCTCGTCGTCCGCGAACGAGGTCAGCATCAGGCATCGCACCGTCTCGTCCCGGGAGCGGACCTCCCGGCACACCTCGACCCCGCTGCCGTCCGGCAGCCGCACGTCCAGCACCGCCACGTCGGGGCGGGTGGCCGGAATCCGTACCAGTGCGTCGGCCGCCGTGCCGGCCTCGCCGACCACCTCGATGTCCGGCTCGACGGAGAGCATCTCGTGGACTCCTCGGCGGACCACCTCATGATCGTCGAGGAGAAATACCCTGATTTTTTCCGGTTCGTGCACGGAAGCAGTCTCACACACAAACTCTTCCCGTGACCCGGGTCAGCGGGATAACGTGCGGTTGCTCCGGCCTTTCGCGAGGCTGTGACCAGCGCGCTTCGCGGCCTTCTTGATTTACTTGGAAATCCAAGCAAAATCGCAGGTCAGACGGCGTTTCACAGAAATGTGGAGCACTGGGTAACGTGATGGTTGCAGGGCGCTCGCCGGGGCACCTGTCACGCCTGTTCCCGGCCGAGTGGCACCCACCCCGTGCCCGGTGGTCGAAACAGGTGAGCCGCACTGGCCTACCGGCAACCCCGGGGGCCGGAACGACGGAGGAGCACACGTGACCGTGGACAGCAGTGCCGCGCGCAAGCCGCGACGCAGCGCCGCAGGCAAGGCCGGCACCACCGGCAGCAACACCGGCACCACCGGCGCGAAGACCGGCACGGCCGGGAATGCGTCCGGAACCACCGGCGCCAAGCGCACCACCCGTACCACTCGCGCCGCGGCCAAGAAGAGCACCGAACCGGAGCTCGTACAGCTGCTGACGCCCGAGGGCAAGCGGGTCAAGAACGCCGAGTACGACGGCTACGTCGCCGGCATCACCCCCGAAGACCTGCGCGGCCTGTACCGCGACATGGTGCTCACCCGTCGCTTTGACGCCGAGGCCACCGCCCTGCAGCGCCAGGGCGAGCTGGGCCTGTGGGCGTCCCTGCTGGGCCAGGAGGCCGCCCAGATCGGCTCCGGCCGGGCCCTGCGCGACGACGACTACGTCTTCCCGACCTACCGTGAGCACGGCGTCGCCTGGTGCCGCGGGGTCGACCCGACCAACCTGCTCGGCATGTTCCGCGGCGTGAACAACGGCGGCTGGGACCCGAACAGCAACAACTTCCACCTGTACACGATCGTCATCGGCTCCCAGGCGCTGCACGCCACCGGCTACGCGATGGGCGTCACCAAGGACGGCGCGGACAGCGCGGTGATCGCCTACTTCGGCGACGGCGCCTCCAGCCAGGGCGACGTGGCCGAGTCGTTCACCTTCTCCGCGGTTTACAACGCCCCCGTGGTGTTCTTCTGCCAGAACAACCAGTGGGCGATCTCCGAGCCCACCGAGAAGCAGAGCCGGGTGCCGCTCTACCAGCGCGCCCAGGGTTTCGGCTTCCCCGGCGTGCGGGTCGACGGCAACGACGTCCTCGCCTGCCTCGCGGTCACCAAGCGGGCGCTGGAGCGCGCCCGCAGCGGCGAGGGCCCCACCCTGGTCGAGGCGTACACCTACCGCATGGGCGCCCACACCACCTCCGACGACCCCACCCGCTACCGGGCCGACGACGAGCGCGTCGCCTGGGAGGCGAAGGACCCGATCCTGCGCCTTCGCCGGTACCTGGAGGCTTCAAACCACGCGGACGACGGATTCTTCGCGGAACTCGAGGCCGAGTCCGAGGCGTTGGGCAAGCGAGTGCGCGAAGTGGTCCGCGCCATGCCCGACCCGGACCACTTCGCGATCTTCGAGAACGTGTACGCGGACGGGCACGCGCTCGTCGACGAGGAGCGAGCGCAGTTCGCCGCCTACCAGGCGTCGTTCGCGGACGCAGAAGGGGGTCACTGACATGGCCGAGAAGATGGCGATGGCGAAGGCCATCAACGAATCGCTGCGCCGTGCCCTGGAGACCGACCCCAAGGTCCTGGTCATGGGCGAGGACGTCGGCAAGCTCGGCGGCGTGTTCCGTGTGACGGACGGCCTGCAGAAGGACTTCGGCGAGAGCCGCGTCATCGACACCCCGCTGGCCGAGTCCGGCATCGTCGGCACGGCGATCGGCCTCGCGCTGCGCGGCTACCGCCCGGTGGTGGAGATCCAGTTCGACGGCTTCGTCTTCCCGGCCTACGACCAGATCGTCACCCAGCTCGCGAAGATGCACGCGCGTTCGCTGGGCAAGGTCAAGATGCCGGTCGTCATCCGCATCCCCTACGGCGGCGGCATCGGCGCGGTCGAGCACCACTCGGAATCCCCCGAGGCCCTGTTCGCGCACGTGGCGGGCCTGAAGGTCGTCAGCCCCTCCAACGCGTCGGACGCGTACTGGATGATGCAGCAGGCCATCCAGAGCGACGACCCGGTGATCTACTTCGAGCCCAAGCGGCGCTACTGGGACAAGGCCGAGGTGGACGCCGAGGCGATCCCGGCCCCGCTGCACAAGGCGCAGGTCGTCCGCGAGGGCACCGACCTCACCCTGGCCGCCTACGGCCCGATGGTGAAGCTGTGCCAGGAGGTCGCGGCCGCCGCGGCCGAGGAGGGCAAGTCCCTGGAGGTCCTGGACCTGCGCTCGGTCTCCCCGCTGGACTTCGATGCGATCCAGGCGTCCGTCGAGAAGACCCGCCGCCTGGTCGTGGTCCACGAGGCGCCGGTGTTCTTCGGTTCCGGTGCGGAGATCGCCGCCCGGATCACCGAGCGCTGCTTCTACCACCTGGAGGCCCCGGTCCTGCGGGTAGGCGGTTACCACGCCCCTTACCCCCCGGCCCGCCTGGAGGAGGAGTACCTGCCGAACCTGGACCGCGTGCTCGACGCCGTCGACCGCTCGCTGGCGTTCTGAGGAGAGGGTCGTGACGACGATGACGGAAGCGTCCGTACGCGAGTTCAAGATGCCGGACGTCGGCGAGGGACTCACCGAGGCCGAGATCCTCAAGTGGTATGTCCAGCCGGGTGACACGGTCACCGACGGCCAGGTGGTGTGCGAGGTCGAGACCGCCAAGGCGGCCGTCGAACTGCCCATCCCCTACGACGGCGTGGTCCGCGCCCTCCACTTCCCCGAGGGCACCACGGTGGACGTGGGCACGGCCATCATCGCGGTGGACGTGGCGGGCGGCGCGGCGCCCGAGGCACCGGCCGCCGAGCAGCCGAAGGCGGAACCCGTCGCCGCGGCGGAGGAGGAGCCGAAGCCGCAGGGCCGCCAGCCGGTCCTCGTCGGCTACGGCGTGGCGACGTCCTCCACCAAGCGCCGCCCCCGCAAGGGCGCCGAGGCCACCGTCCCGGCGGTGGCCCAGGCGATCCAGACCGAGCTGAACGGCCATGGCGCGGTCGCCGAGAAGCCCCGCCCGCTGGCCAAGCCGCCGGTGCGCAAGCTGGCCAAGGACCTCGGCGTCGACCTGGCCACGGTCACCCCGTCCGGCCCGGAGGGCATCATCACGCGCGAGGACGTGCACGCCGCGGCGACCCCGAAGCCGGCCGAGCCGACGGCGCCTGCGGTCGCCGCCGCCCCGGTGGCCCCGGCGCCGGTCGCGTCGTACGACGGCGCGCGCGAGACCCGTGTCCCGGTCAAGGGTGTCCGCAAGGCGACGGCGACGGCGATGGTCGGTTCGGCGTTCACGGCGCCGCATGTCACGGAGTTCGTGACGGTCGACGTGACCCGCACGATGAAGCTGGTCGAGGAGCTGAAGCAGGACAAGGAGATGCAGGGCCTGCGGGTGAACCCGCTGCTGCTGATCGCCAAGGCCCTGCTGGTCGCCATCAAGCGCAACCCCGACGTCAACGCGTCCTGGGACGAGGCCAACCAGGAGATCGTGCAGAAGCACTACGTCAACCTGGGCATCGCGGCCGCCACCCCGCGCGGCCTGATCGTGCCGAACATCAAGGACGCGCACGAGAAGACGCTCCCGCAGCTGGCCGCTGCCCTGGGCGACCTGGTGTCGACGGCCCGCGAGGGCAAGACCTCGCCCGCGGCGATGCAGGGCGGCACGGTGACGATCACCAACGTCGGCGTCTTCGGCGTCGACACCGGCACGCCGATCCTCAACCCCGGCGAGTCAGCGATCCTCGCGGTCGGCGCGATCAAGCTCCAGCCGTGGGTCCACAAGGGCAAGGTCAAGCCGCGTCAGGTCACCACACTGGCGTTGAGCTTCGACCACCGCCTGGTCGACGGCGAACTGGGCTCGAAGGTGCTGGCGGACGTGGCGGCGATCCTGGAGCAGCCGAAGAGGCTGATCACCTGGGCGTGAGGGTTCCGGGGGGATAGCCTCGGATCACAGAGGGGCGGCCGCAAATTTCCCTTGCGACCGCCCCTCTGTTCTCAGGCCTGGTTCAGCACGTACACCGGCGCCCCTTCCTCCGACCCGCCCTGGGAGCGGATGCAGGCGTGCTTGCGCAGCAGCCGCAGGCATTCGTTGACACGGCGCACGGAGAGTCCCGTACGGGCGGCGATCGATTCAAGCGGCTCGCGAAGCTCGCCCCTCTCGACGAGGACCGGAGCGATCGCCACGGCCACGGCCCATACGTCCTCCGTCACGGACAGGCGTTGCCGCCAATCGGCCAGTACGGAGGCCGTGGTGGGCAGCACCGCGACATGCCCGCCGGACGTCCGACGCTCCAGCACTAAGGCGTCGAGCCGGTCCGCGATCCGTTCCATCGCCCGCACCATGGCCTGTTGCACGGCGAGGGTGGCCTTCTGCGTGGCCAGCGTCTCCCTCTGGATGGACAGCATCTCCTTTTGCAACGCGATCGATTCGCGCTGCCCGTTCGCCAGCTCCTCGTCCAGCTGAAGGTTGTGCGCCTCCAGCCGGACGATGGCCTCGGCGACCTGCTCCGGCATGGCGTACGCGATGGGGGCGCCGGGGTCGGCGGGCTGCACCTCGGCCTCTTCGAGAGTGTAAGAACCCTCTCGTTGAACAGTCTCGATCACCTCCGCGACCCACTGCTTGAAGGGGGCGCAAGAGGGTTTCGTGCAGGCCTGGACGAGGAGGATCAGACCCTGGAGATCGATGAGTTGCAAGTCTCGACGCCACTCTCTACCTGCGGGAATGCTGAGACAGTGACTTCCAGTCACTGTCTCGAGACTTTCTCGATGGTCCTCCGGGACATGGTCGGTCAGTGCCTTCCGGGGTGTGGTGTACCCGAGTTCCTTGCACACATCCACCGCCGGAAACCAATGGCTCCCGTCCGGCATGGTCAGCCTTCGTACGCGGGCTCCGGTCGCCGCGTACACGAAGTCGCTGACATCGATCGCCTCGTGCCGTTCGGACGAGTGGGATCGCTTGCTGGGTTCGCTCATGTGAACCACCTCCGCTCCGGAACGTAGAGCGGAGGAAATCGAATATGCCAACTGCAAGAGCGAAGTTCACGATTGAGTGTGAAGCATTCCTGAAATGACAGACGCCGCAGTGGAGTTCATGCGCGGAGCCAGTGGGGCCCGGTGGTCCAGCCCAGCAGACGACGGCCCGTGCCCGCGTCGGCCGGGGCGCCGTCCATGACCTGGCGGAGCCCGGTGAGGGCGGGGGCGAGACGGTCGGCGATGTGCCAGGGGCGGCGGGCGGTGTCCTCGGTCAGGCGGTCCAGGACGCGCCGCTGCTCCTGCGGCTCGCACAGCGACAGGTGGAACACCATCTGGCGCCAGGCGTAGGCGATGTCCTTGATGGTGCCGAGGGGACGCGGGTTGTGGTGAACGCGCCCGGTCAGCAGGCACACGGTGTCGAAGCAGCGCAGGGCCAGCCCGTCCCAGCCGACGCCCGGCTCGATGCCGACCCGGTGGACGAGGGTGGCCAGGTTGTGGGTGGTGAGGATCTGCGCCTGCTCGATCACCGTGCCGTTCTGGGCGACCCAGGAGCCGGACGTGCCGCCGGCGCCCGGAGCCAGCTCCGCGGCCCGCTGCCGGCACAGTGCGGCGAACCCGGGCGACGTACGTGCCCCGTGGGACCGCAGTGCCGCATCCCCCGCCTCGACCACCGCGAGGTTGCGCACCGCACGGTAGTCGACGGCGTAGTAACGCTCGTAGAGCGAGCCGCCGCCGAGGAGTTCGGCCGCGACCCGCGCGGCCGTCAGGAACTTAGGGGTGAACGTGCCCATGAAGATGTCCGCGGCGAGTTCCTCGACGAAGGGCGCGCCCAGCTCGGCCTGGCGGGCGAGCACGGACAGTTCGCGGACCAGCGGGTTGGGCAGGATCGTGCCGGGGAAGGCCCGCACCGCCAGCCCGCCCAGTTCCCGCAGCGTGGCGGCCGCCACCTCGTCCGCCCCCGCCTCGACACGATGGGCGGCGACCGACCGGACCCAGGGCAGCTCCTCCACCCGCACCTGGCGCTGGAGGTTGAGCAGCAGCAGGGAGCGGCGGTTGCGGAACGCGCGGTAGTTCGCGGCGGCCAGCGAGCGCAGGGCCGGCTCGCGGTGGGCCGCGGCGGTGGTGGCGGCGACGAGCTGGGGGACCAGCTCGGCCAGGACCTCCGCCGAGGGGACGACACCGCGCTCCACGAGCGTGCCGACGGATGCGTTGAGCGCCGCCTCCACGGGCCGGCGTACGGCGGGCGGGATGGCCGCGCTCGCGGGCACCCCGGTGGCGGCGGCCTCCTCGGCGCTCACCGGCGCGATGATCGGAGCGACGTCGCTGACCCCGCTGTCCTGAGGCAGGCCGGACAGCCGCCCCAGCACGACCCGGGCCAGCGCGTGGTGCGAGGGCTGAGCGGCCTGGGCGGCCTGCTCCCGGCGCAGCGCGGTGTGCTCCGCGGAGCCGGGCAGGCCGCGCCGCCGGACCATGGAGGCGAGGGCGTGCCGGAGCAGCCCGAGCTGCCGCGGCCGCAGTTCGCGTCCGGCGGCGGTCTCCTCCAGGGCGCCGCGCAGGATGCCCAGGTTCTCCTTGGGCTTGCGGTGCTTGGTGCAGTGGGTGTGGCGCAGGGCCAGCTCGCGGTACCGGCGCAGCAGCTCGGCCGAGCGGGTGTGCCAGGCGTCGGCGGGGCCGGGGACGCGGATGTGTCCCTCGGCGTCCGTCAACTCCAGCCAGTGCAGCAGCAGTTCGTCGCCGAAGGGCTGCCAGACGGCCAGGGCCTCGCGCTGCGACTCGACGGCCGTGCTGGGGCGTTGGCGTGCGAGTGCGGCGGAGGCGTCGGCGACGGTGGAGCGGTGCACGGCGTCGGGGCGGGGCGCGGGCCGGTCGGACGGCCGCGGGCAGAACCGGAGCCGGTCCGCGAACGGGGCCAGTTCCTCGACCAGATCGAGCGCGGCGTCCGCCTCTCCGGCCCGGGCCAGCCAGGCCACGGTGAGCAGGGCGGCCTCCTCGGGAACGGCCACCTCGTAACGACCGCTGTCGAGGAGTCCGTAGAGGTGGGCGAGCCCCTCCTCGGACAGGAAGTGGCCGAACAGCGCGTGCCGTTGCTCCGGCACACCGGCCCGGCGCGCGGCCGCGATCTCGAAGTCGAGCAGGGGGCCGCCCGCGCTCGGCTCGCCGGTGGCGAATCCGCCCCGGACGACCTCGGGCGTGACCCATGCGGGGAGTCCGGCGACCGGGGTGCGGGAGCCGATGGTCAGCAGGCCGTTCGCCATTCCGGTCAGGACCGCGCGCCACCTGCGGCCGCGTTCCTCGCCGCGTCGGCGGGTCTCCGGGTCCGGGTGCGTGGCGGCCGCACGGAGCGCGGCGGCCAGCTGACCGGCCGCGTATCCGGGGTTCGCCTGGGCGAGGTGCTGCTGCTCAGCGTCGTCGTTCATAGCCGACATGGCGGGTTCCGCCCCCGCGCCCTCCGGGACCCGAGCCCGGTGCTCTGCTGCTGAGCTACACGTCGTCATCAGCCGACGCGGCAGGTTCCGCCCCTGCGCCCTCCGGGTCTGGAGCCCGGTGCTCTGCTGCTGAGCTACACGTCGATGGGCCGACGGTAGGCGGCGGGAGTGCGTTCGGACAAACGGGTTTTCCGGCGACTCCGGTATGCCCGGTTCGGTGGAGCGGGCGAGGCGGGCGAGGCAGGCCACGAGCGTCTCCCGCAGCACGGTCTGGGCCTCGGCCCGCTGGGCGCGCCGCCGGCGGTCCCGGTCAACGACGAACGTCGCGACGATTCAGGCGAGGGCTCCGGCCATGGCGCTCAGCGGCACGGTCCAGTTCATGCAAGGACCTTATGGGTGGAACCTTTTGGCCTCGCCCCTGCTCCTGACCCGGCGACGCGGGCCCGACGGGGGTCCGCACCGGCCCGAGAGGGGTCAGGCATGGCATCGCACACCGAGCGCCCACTGCCGCACGACGAGCGTGCCGAGCACCGCCGGCTCGACGTACGCGGGACGCGGCTGCATCTCGCCGAGTACGCGGGCACCGGCACCCCGCTGCTGATGCTGCACGGATTCCCGCAGCACTGGTACGCCTGGCACAAGGTCGCCGGGCAGCTGGCCGGCGGATACCGGCTGCTCTGCCCGGACCTGCGCGGCTTCGGCTGGTCCGAGGGCACACCGCGCGGCTACGACATGGACAGCCTGGCGGACGACGCACTCGCGCTGCTGGACGCGCTCGGGCTGGAGCGGGTCGGGCTGGTCGGGCACGACTGGGGAGCGCATCTGGGTTTCCGGCTCTGCCTGCGCGCGCCGGAGCGGTTCACCGGGTATCTCGCGCTCAACATGTCCCACCCTTGGCCCCGGCACCGCGCGGTCCTGCCCAACCTGTGGCGGTTGTGGTTCACCGCGTTCGTCGAGTACCCGGTGCTGGGGCGGGCCGTGCTGCGGCACTGGCCCGGCTTCACCCGGTTCCTGCTGCGCCACCAGGTCGCCGACCCGGCGGCCGCGTGGACCGAGGCGGAGATCGCCGAGTACGTCCGCGCCACCTCCGGGAGCGCGGCCGCCGCGCAGTCCCTGTTCTGGCAGTATGTGCTGCACGACATCCCCGCGCTGGTACGGGGCACCCGGCGGCGTGAGCGGCTGACCGTGCCGACGCTGCTGCTCGGCGGTGCGCGGGACAGCGTCGTCGTACCGTCGATGCTGGCGGGCGCCGAGCCGTACGCCGACGAGCTGCGGGTGCGGCTGGTGCCGGGGGCCGGGCACTATCTTCCGCAGGAACGGCCGGCGGAGGTGGCGGACGCAGTCCGCGAACGGTTCGCCGCCTGCGCCCAGCAGAACTGACCTTGCCCCCCTGCGCCCAGGGGAACTGACTTCGCCCCCTGCGCCGCCGGACGGCTAACGCAGTTTCGCCCGCTCGGTGACCCGGCCCATGAACTCCCGGCCGCGGCGTTCGCCGAGCAGGCGGCCGTAGAGCCACTGGGCGGGGCGCAGGGCGGTGGGGCGGGTCGCGCCGAGGACGGCGAAGCGGGTGCCGCCGGCCTCGGAGACGGCCGCCATGCCGCCGACGATCAGCCGGGACTGCATCAGGCACCAGCCGGGTGAGAGCCGTACCTCGAAGGATTCCGTGAGGTGCGAACGGCCGACCGCCAGCGCCCGTTTGCGGTCGGCGTCGCCCGGCGGCACGCGGAACTCCCGTAGGAACGGCACCAGATGGGGCAGCTCGGCCTCCAGGTCGGCGGCCACCGCCCACACTCGCTCGTACGGCAGCGCCAGATGCTCCTCGGTGTACAGGCCGGCGTGCAGTCCCGCGGCCAGCACCCGCAGCCGCCGTACCGGATCGGAGGAACTCATCGCGACCACGCCTTCCGGAAGGAGGAACGGGCCCGGCTCAGCCGGGACTTGACGGTGCCCTGGGGTACGCCGAGCAGGTCGGCGACGGTGGCCTCGTCCAGGTCCTCCAGCTCGCGCAGGACCAGGACCGCGCGGTGCCGGACCGGCAGCCGGGCCAGCACGTCCCGCACATCGGCCGGCAACTCCCCGTCGGCCTGCGCGCGCAGCCCGCCGAGCCGGGCCAGGTCGGCGGGGTCGGCCGGTTCCTCGGCAGAGGTGCGGCGGGCGATCCGTACCGCCTCGCGCACGGTGGCCGTACGCACCCACCCGTAGAAGGCCTGCGGATCGCGCAGTGTGCGCAGGCCCTTGAAGACCGCCAGCAGCGACTCCTGCACGGCGTCGGCCGCATCGTGCGGCGCGATCGGACGGCAGAGCCGGGTCACGTACGGCGTCACCAGCGTGAGCAGTTCGTCCATGGCCAGGGCGTCCCCGTCCTGCGCGGCCCGGACCAGCGCGGCGGCCGCGTCCCAGGGCGCCGCACGGCCCTCGTCCTCCCCCTGGTTGCCCATGCCCGGCTCAGTCCCGCTGCCGCAGTGCGTTCAGCAGGGCCGCGCCCCGCTCGGCGTCGTCCACGCTGACCGCGAAGTCCGTACGGCGGCCTTGCGGGCGTACGACCAGGCAGTCGCCGGCGCGGAGCATGACCGTCGTACCGAGGCCGCTGAGACGGTAGCCCCAGCCGCCGACCTGGGACGGCAGCCGGTGCTCGGATCGGGCGGACTCGATGGTGGCCGGGGACCAGCGCCGCGCGGGCCAGCCGAGCGGGCCGAACGACACCTCCAGGCCCGCTTCCGACACCTTCGCCTGGACCGAGGAGAGGGCGGCGCCGGCGAGCGAGGCGGTGGCGCAGAGCAGGCACACGAGCACCAGTGGGGTGGGGTCCGCGAGGCCCGCGACCAGTGCCGCCAGGGCGCCGACGGCGATCAGGCCGCTCAGCGCGGCCGACAGTTGCAGCCAGGGGTTGACCGCGCGGGAGAACCACACCAGCCGCTCGCCCTCGGCCAGGCGCAGTGCCGGGGTGGGAGTGGCCGGGGTGGGAGTGGGGCGGGTGGTCCAGCGCCAGGCCAGCACGCCGGCGACCGCCGCCGACACCAGGACCAGCACGATGTCCAGAGCCGGCTCGCGGGCCTCGTGCCAGTCGGCTCGGTCGAGGTTCGCGCGCACGGTGGACGCCTGCGCGCCGACGAGCAACGCGGCCAGGGGCGCGAGCGCGATCGCCCGCCATGGACGCACGGCCGGCCAGGAGCGGCGCCGGCGTACGCTCAGCGCGAGGGCGGACAGCAGCCAGATACCGGCCGGGAACAGGGCCGCCGCCCACAGCGGCATCGAGCTGTCGGGGGCGTCGCCGCCGCTCCAGTGGGTCGCCAGCCGGTCGGGCAGCCGGTCGTGCGCGGCCCAGGGCAGGCCCACGAGCAGCGCCGCGACGGCCGCCGTGCCTCCCACGCCCGCCCAGCGCGCGGCGGAGCTGCGGCCGCCTGCCCCGCTCTCCCCCGTCTCCTCCTTCTCCCCGTTCGTCATGGTGTCGTGTCCCCGTTCGTCACGTCGTCGTCCCCCGGATCATGTCGATGAGGTCGGTGCGGCTGTAGCCGAGCCGGGATGCCTCGGCGATCAGCTCCCGCACCCTGATCTGCAGTCCGGAGCGCCCGGCAGCCTCCTCGGCCACGGTGATCCCGCGGCCGCGGCGGAACTCCAGCAGGCCCTCGTCCCGCAGTTCACGCAGGCCGCGCAGGACAGTGTTGACGTTGATGTTCAGGGCCGCGGAGAGATCTCGGGCCGAGGGCAGCCGGTCGCCGGCGAGGCACTCGCCCTCGGCGACGGCCCGCCGGATCGCCGCCGCGACCTGCTCGTGCAGGGGGCGGGTGTCGGTCTTGTCCAGACGCAGCAACATGGTGCTAATGACACTAGCACCATCATCTCCATCGCGGAACGGGCGGACAGCACAACGGGCGGACAGCACAACGGGCCCGCCGCTTGTCGCGACGGGCCCGTGGGTGCGTGGAGGTGGTGCGTCAGCCGAGCTTGGCGAAGCCGTAGTCGAGGAGCTTCGTGGCGTCCGTCGCGCGCTGCGCGTACGTGGTGGAGGCCAGGACCGTGCCGATGACCGTCTTGCCGTTGCGGGTCGCGGCGAAGACGAGGCAGGCGCCGGCCTCCGGGCCGGAGCCGGTCTTCACGCCGATGGCACCGCGGTAGCTGGAGAGCAGCGTGTTGGTGTTGGTCCACGTCTGCATCGTGCGGATGCTGCCGGTCTTGGTGATCGTCTTCGCGGTGTACGACGGCGTCTTGACGATCACGCGGAAGTTCGCGTTCTTCATCGCGCTGCTGGCGATCTTCGTCAGGTCGCGCGGCGTCGACCAGTTGTTGCCGTTGCCGATGCCGTCGAACGAGTCGAAGTGGGTGTTCTTCAGGCCCAGGCTGGTGGCGGCGGCGTTCATCTTGCCGATGAAGTTCTGCACGCGCGCGTCGCGGGTGGCGCCGGAGCCGTAGGTGTCGGCGAGCGCGTAGGCGGCGTCGCAGCCGGACGGCAGCATCAGGCCGTACAGCAGCTGACGGACGGTGACCTGGTCGCCGACGATCAGGTGGGCCTGGGAGGCGTTGTTCTTGACGACGTAGTCGCTGTACGCCTTCTGGATCGTCACCTTTTTGTCGAGGTTGAGGTTCGACTGCGCGAGGACGACCTTGGCGGTCATGATCTTGGTGGTGGAGCCGGTGGAGCGCTTGTAGTCCGCCGTCTTGTCGAACAGCGTGGCACCGCTCGTGTTGTTCATCACGAAGCCGCCCTTGGCCACGATCGAGGGCGTGGTGAGGGCCTGAGCGGGCGCCGCGGTGAGGGCACCGGCCGCGAGCAGTGCGCCGGAGGTGACGGTTACCGCGGCGGCTCGGCGGAAGCGCGTGCTGCGAGTGCCCTTGATGCCGGTAATCAAAGTGATGTACCCCGATTGTCTGAATGCCCCTGAGGTGCGGCCGAGTTGAGGTGGCGAGAGCAGTGGGCCGCACGTGTGAGACACGTAAGTAGCACAGAAGGTTGTGCGGCTGCTGCGGGAGGCCTTGGTCACGTCCGGATGCTGGACGCCGCTGCCGCATGCGTACGTGTTGTATCTATCCTGTGGGCATGAAGACGGCAGTCCAGCAGCCCACCCGCCGGCACGACAAGCCCCCGCCCGCCGCCGACCGCGTGTACGCCCACGTCAAGCAGGGCGTCCTGGACCGCCGCTACGAGGGCGGCACCCTGCTCACCGAGGGCGAGCTGGCCGAGGCCGTCGGGGTCTCGCGCACCCCCGTGCGGGAGGCGCTGCTGCGGCTGGAGGTCGAGGGCCTGATCCGGCTCTACCCGAAGAAGGGCGCCCTGGTGCTGCCCGTCTCGGCGCAGGAGATCGCCGACGTGGTGGAGACCCGCCAGCTGGTCGAGGAGCACGCCGCCCGCAAGGCCGTACCCGCCCCGCCGGGGCTGCTGGACCGGCTGACCGAGCTGCTGGAGCTGCAGAAGAAGCAGGCCGCCGCCGGCGACCTGGCCGGGGCCGCGGTGACCGACCGCAACTTCCACGCCGAGATCGTGCGCAGCGGCGGCAACGAGATCCTGTCCCGGCTCTACGACCGATTGCGCGACCGCCAGCTGCGGATGGGGGTCGCCGTCATGCACTCCCACCCCGACCGGATCGCCAAGACGCTCGCCGAGCACGAGGAGATACTGGACGCGCTGCGCGCCGGGGACGCGGAGGCGGCCGTCGAGGTCGTGCACCGGCATGTGAGCTGGTTCGAGCACCTCGCCCGGGGTGAGGTCCGATGAACGCTCCGGCGCGGAACGTCACTCTTCCGGGTGACCCGCCGGGCGGCCGGCGGGCCATCACCGTGTGGTCCATAGGCGTCGGCGTCTACTTCGTCGCCGTCATCTTCCGTACGTCACTGGGTGTGGCGGGACTGGACGCGGCGGACCGCTTCCATGTCAACGCCTCCGCCCTGTCCACGTTCTCCATCCTCCAGCTGCTGGTCTACGCCGGCATGCAGATACCCGTCGGCCTGCTGGTCGACCGGCTCGGCACGAAGAAGGTCCTCAGCATCGGGGCGGTCCTCTTCACCGCCGGGCAGCTGGGCTTCGCCTTCTCGCCCTCGTACGGCACCGCCCTCGCCTCCCGCGCCCTGCTGGGCTGCGGTGACGCGATGACCTTCATCAGCGTGCTGCGGCTCGGCACCCGCTGGTTCCCGGCCCGGCGCGGGCCGCTGGTGGCGCAGCTCGCGGGGCTGGTCGGCATGGCGGGCAACCTGGTCTCCACCCTGGTCCTCGCCCGGCTGCTGCACGGCATCGGCTGGACCCCGGCGTTCGCCGGCAGCGCGCTCGCGGGTGTCGTCGTCCTCGTGCTGACGCTGCTGTTCCTGAAGGACCACCCCGAGGGGTTCGAGCCCGAGCCGTCCCCGCATCAGGGCGCGGCCTACGTCCGCCGGCAGATCGCGGCGGCCTGGCGGGAGCCGGGTACGCGCCTCGGGCTGTGGGTGCACTTCACCACCCAGTTCCCGGCGATGGTGTTCCTGTTGCTGTGGGGTCTGCCGTTCCTGGTCCAGGCGCAGGGGCTCAGCCGGGCCACGGCCGGTGAGCTGCTCACCCTGGTCGTGCTGTCCAACATGGTGATCGGGCTGGTCTACGGCCAGATCGTCGCCCGGCACCATGCGGCGCGGCTGCCGCTGGCGCTGGGCACGGTCGGGGCGACCGCGCTGCTGTGGGCGGCGACGCTGGCGTATCCCGGTGCGCATGCGCCGATGTGGCTGCTGGTGGTGCTGTGCACGGTGCTGGGCGCGTGCGGGCCGGCCTCGATGCTCGGCTTCGACTTCGCCCGCCCGGCCAATCCGCCCGAGCGGCAGGGGACCGCGTCCGGCATCACGAACATGGGTGGATTCATCGCCTCGATGACGACGTTGTTCGCGGTCGGGGTGCTGCTGGATGCGACGGGGGACGACTATGCCGTGGCGTTCAGTGTCGTGTTTGTGCTGCAGGCGCTCGGGGTGTCGCAGATCCTGCGGCTGCGGGGGCGGGCCGCCCGGCGGGAGCGGGAGCGGTTGGTCGCCAGCCGGGTGGAGACGGTGCACGTGCCTGCGGCCTAGCCGAGTCCTTCCACCCGCCCATCGCCCGTTTCCGGCTGCCCGCTGCGGCCTGGCCCGGCCTGCGGTGTCACCGCGAGGTCCGTCATCCGCTACGGCGTCACCGTGAAGTTGCGCAGGATCGACGTCGACAGGTCCGGGTCGCCCTCGGTCTTGACCCGGTCCGCCACCGCCTCCGGGGTGACGCGGCCGCAGGCGAGGCGGACATAGGTCTCCCAGTCGAGGGTGAGGGTGGCGGCGGGGCCGAGGGCCGGCGCGGTTTCCAGGCTGCCGCGGCCCTGGATGTCGACGCGGATCGTGCGCAGGAACTCCACCGGGCCGTGCACGTCGAACACGATCGCCGAACTGCGCGGCGCGTCCGCGTCCTTCGCGACGACCTTGGGAAGCGCTTCCAGAAGGACGTCCCGCACGACATGCGCGCCGGGCGAGTCCAGGTTGCCGGGGCGGCCCAGGGCCGTGCGCAGGTCCTGCTCGTGCACCCACACGTCGAACGCGCGGGTGCGGTAGGCCTGTTCCACCGTGACTTCCGTGCCCAGCGGGCCGCGCACCGTGGCGCCGGGGTCGCGGGACTCGCCCCGCAGCTGGCGGTTGCGGCGGATGACCGTGTACTCCAGCTCGGCCGTCATCTCCGGCGCCGTGTGGTGACGGCGGACGTCGACCTGCATCTCCATGTACCGCTGGTGGTCGGTGGTGACGTGGAAGAGGTCACGCGGGAGCGAGTGGATCGGGCGCGGGTCGCCGAGCATCTCGCAGTCCAGGCCGATCACATGGGACACGACGTCCCGTACCGACCAGCCGGGGCACGGGGTCCGCCGGTTCCACTCGCCTTCCGCGAGCGACTGGACCATCTCGGATATCGCTTCGATGGAGTGCGTCCAGGCGTCGGCGTAGGGCTGGAGGGTGGGATGCAGACTCACGGAACGGGACCCCTCGGCGGTCGGTACACGGGCAGGTTGCGGCGGCGTTGCCAGCGGGCGGTGGCGGCACGGCGGCGGGTGTCTGAGTGGCTAAGTTACGCTGCCTCCAGGCACCCCGGCAGTGCTTTCGTGTGACGATCGTAGGCCTGTGTGGACGACTCGAATGCCAGGACGGTGGTACTGTGCGCGCTTCTCTGATCCAGATCGCTGTGAACGAGGGCGAATCGGTCGACTCCCGACGGCAGCGCACGGCCGCACTGGTCCGGCAGCAGGCCGGAGCCGATCTCGTCGTCCTGCCCGAGCTGTGGACCACGGGCGCCTTCGCCTACGAGGAGTTCGGCCGCGAGGCCGAGCCACTGGAAGGGCCGACGTACGAGACGATGGCCAAGGCCGCGAGCGACGCGGGCGTATGGCTGCACGCGGGGTCGATTCCGGAGCGGGACCCTGAGGGGCCGCTCTACAACACCTCTCTCATCTTCTCTCCCTCCGGTGAGCTGGCCGCCGCCTACCGCAAGATCCATCGCTTCGGCTTCGACAAGGGCGAGGCCGTGCTGATGGGCGCCGGGCGGGACCTGGTGACGGTCCGGCTGCCCGGCACCACGCTCGGCGTGGCCACCTGCTACGACCTCCGTTTCCCCGAACTCTTCCGCTCACTGGTCGACGCCGGCGCCGAGACGCTGGTGATCCCGGCGGGCTGGCCCGAGCGGCGACGCGCGCACTGGACGCTGCTGGCTCAGGCGCGGGCGGTGGAGAACCAGGCGTTCGTGCTTGCCTGTGGAACGGCCGGGACCCATGCGGGAGTTCCGCAGGCGGGTCACTCGATCGTGGTGGATCCGTGGGGAGAGGTGCTCGCCGAGGCGGGCCCCGACGAGGAGGTCCTCACCGTCGACTTCGACCCGGCCAGGGTGGCGACGACCCGCGAGCAGTTCCCGGCGCTGAAGGACCGGGTGCTGGGCCTGCGCCCGCCGCGCCGCTGAGGGCCTCGCAGCCTGCCTCAGTCGTCCTAGTCGTCCTAGTCGTCCTCCCGCTCCTTCTGGGCCAGGTGGATCACGCACACCGCCACCGCGATGAGCAGCGCCGGGTCCGCGTCGTCGCGCACGATGTCGACGCCGTAGGTGTCCCTCAGGTGCAGCCAGCGACGGGAGATCACCGCGAGGAGTTCGCCGTCGTACTCGATGGCGAACTCGTGGTCGAGGATCTTGCCGCTGACGTCCAGCACGGTGCCGTCGGCCAGGGAGACCCGGTAGTGGTTGCGCAGCAGGGACAGCCGTTTGCGCCTGATGGTGGCAAGGCCCTCGCCGTCCCGCTCGATCACCATGGTGTCGCGCAGGGCGAACATCTTCTGGTGGATGTCGATCAGGACGCGTCCGTGGGCGTCCTTCAGCTGGAAGGTGTCCCGCAGCCGCATGGCCTTGCCGTCGACGAGGAAGACCTTCCGGCCGTGCTCGTCCTCGATCCAGTAGTCGTCACCGATGCCGAGGAGCCGGTCGCGTACGAGGAGTCTCATGCGGATACCGTTCCCCGCCGCGGCGAGATCGTCACAGGGCCGGACGAAGCGTCATGGGCCGGGAGAAGCGGGGGCCGTGGCGGTCCGAAGCGGCGCCGGTAGTCCGAGGGGCTCAGCCCTGTCTCCCGGCGCAGCCGGGCCCGCAGATTGGCCGCCGTACCCAGGCCGCTGCGGGCCGCGACGACGTCCAGGCGTTCCTCGCCCCGTTCGATCAGCCGGCAGGCCAGCGCCACGCGCTCGCCGGTGAGCCAGGCCAGCGGCGTCGTCCCCAGCTGGGTGCGGAAGCGGCGGTGCAGGGTGGCGGGGCTGACGGCCGCGCGGGCGGCGAGGTCCGCCACCGTCAGCGGTTCGCCCAGCCGTTCCTGCGCCCAGGCCAGCAGCGGGCCGAGTGACTCGTCGGGCACGTCGGGCACCGGACGCTCCACGAACTGCCGCTGGCCGCCGTCCCGGTGGGCGGCGAAGACCAGCCGCCGGGAGACATGGTTGGCGATCTCGGCGCCGTGGTCCCGGCGCACGATGTGCAGGCCCAGGTCGAGCGCCGAGGCGCTGCCGGAGGCGGTCAGGATGTCGCCGTCGTCCACGAAGAGCACGTCCGGCTCCAGGCGCACCCCGGGGAAGCGGCTGTGGAAGGCCTCGGCCCACATCCAGTGGCAGGCCGCCCGGCGCCCGTCCAGCAGCCCCGCTTCCGCGAGGGTGAACGCGCCCGAGCAGAAGCCGACGAGCCGGGCGCCACGCGCGTGCGCCCGGCGCACGACGTCCAGGACGCGCTCCGCGCGCGGGACCTCGGTGTCGGGCCGGTTCGGCACGATCAGCGTGTCGGCCTCCTCGGCGGCACTCAGCCCGGCGACCCCGGTGAGCGTGAAGAAGCCGTCCCGCATCCGGGTCAGCGGCTCGGCGGCGCACAGCCGGAAGTCGTAGAGGTCCCGCCCCAGTTCGGGGCGGGGCAGCCCGAAGACCTCGATGGCGCAGCTCATCTCGAAGGGGTTGGAGTTCTCGTCGACCATCAGCACGACGCGGTGAGAGGATCCTTGCGGCATATGCGATTCCTAGCACTCGTGCGGCGGCCCGGGCCACCCGCACGATGGACCCATGGAACCGATCACCGACCCCAGGCAGCCGATCTCCCTCGACCACGCGCTCGCGTCCTTCACCGAGCGGTGGAGCCCGCGCATCGTGACCACCGTCAACGACTACGACGTGCGCGTGGCGAAGGTGGAGGGCGAACACCTCTGGCACGCCCACGACCACACCGACGAGTTCTTCCTGGTCCTCGACGGCGAACTGCACATCGCCCTGCGCGAGCCGGCCGGAGAGCGCACGGTCGTGCTGCCCAGGGGCTCGGTGTTCACCGTCCCACGCGGGATCGCGCACAAGCCGTACGCGCGCGTGCCCACCGAGATCCTCGTCCTGGAGCCCAGCGGCACCCTGACGGTCGGCGACCGGCACGATGAGGTGCCGGCCCACGTGGACGCCACCACCGGCCACGCCCTGTCCTGACGGTCCGCGAGCCCGCTTGGGCGCGGGGAGGGTGTCGGAGCCGGGTGGCACTCTTGGAGCCATGACCGACTCCGCACCCCGACGCGTCCGCGTCCGCGCTCCCGAGCTGACCGGCAAGGGCGGCTGGCTGAACACGGGCGACACCCAGTACACCCTCGCCGACCTGCGCGGACGCATCGTCGTCCTGGACTTCTGGACCTTCTGCTGCATCAACTGCCTGCATGTCCTGGACGAGCTGCGCGAGCTGGAGGAGAAGCACCGGGACACGGTGGTGATCATCGGCGTGCACTCCCCGAAGTTCGTGCACGAGGCGGAGCACCGGGCGGTCGTCGACGCGGTGGAGCGCTACGGCGTGGAGCACCCCGTGCTGGACGACCCGGAGCTGGCCACCTGGAAGCAGTACGCGGTGCGTGCCTGGCCCACCCTGGTCGTCATCGACCCGGAGGGGTACGTCGTCGCCCAGCACGCGGGCGAGGGCCACGCCCATGCCATCGAGCGCCTGGTCGAGGAGCTGGAGGCCGAGCACGGGGCGAAGGGCACCCTGCGCCGCGGCGACGGTCCGTATGTGCCGCCGGAGCCCGAGCCGACGACCCTGCGCTTCCCCGGCAAGGCGCTGCCGCTGCCGTCCGGGACGTTCCTGGTCAGCGACACCACCCGGCATCAGCTGGTGGAGCTGGCCGAGGACGCCGAGACGGTCGTACGGCGCATCGGCTCGGGCACGCGCGGGTTTACGGACGGCGGCCCGGACCAGGCGTCCTTCAGCGAGCCGCAGGGCCTCGCCCTCCTCGACGACGGCTCGGTGGCCGTGGCCGACACCGTCAACCACGCGCTGCGCCGGCTGGACCTCGCCACCGGCACGGTGAGCACCCTGGCCGGCACCGGAAAGCAGTGGTGGCAGGGGTCCGCCCGCTCCGGCCCGGCCCGCGAGGTCGACCTCTCCTCGCCGTGGGACGTGGCGGTCTTCGGCGGCAAGGTGTGGATCGCCATGGCGGGCGTCCACCAGCTGTGGACGTACGACCCCGTGGCGGACACGGTCGCGGTGGCGGCGGGCACCACCAACGAGGGCCTGGTCGACGGTCCCGGCGCCGAGGCCTGGTTCGCCCAGCCCTCCGGTCTCGCGGCCACTGCCGAGCGGCTCTGGCTCGCCGACTCCGAGACGTCCGCCCTGCGCTGGGTGGACCTCGACGGACACGTCCACACGGCGGTCGGCACCGGCCTGTTCGACTTCGGTCACCGCGACGGCGCCGCCGGCCAGGCCCTGTTCCAGCATCCGCTCGGCGTCACCGCCCTGCCGGACGGCTCGGTCGCCGTCGCCGACACCTACAACCACGCCCTGCGCCGCTACGACCCGGCGACCGGCGAGGTCACGACGCTGGCCACCGATCTGCGCGAGCCCAGCGACGCCGTCCTCGACGGCGCGGACCTCGTGGTCGTGGAGTCGGCCCGGCACCGGCTGACCCGGCTGCGGCTGCCCGAGGAGGCGGTCCGCGTGGAGTCGGTCGCCCACCGCACCCAGCGCGCGGCCACGGAGGTGCGCCCCGGCAGACTGCGGCTGGACGTCGTCTTCCAGGCCCCGGCAGGCCAGAAGCTGGACGTCCGCTACGGCCCCTCGACCCGCCTGCTGGTCTCCTCGACCCCGCCCGAGCTGCTGCTCAAGGGCGAGGGCGCGGACACGGACCTCGCGCGCGAGCTGGAGCTGAACCCGGCCGTCCCGGAAGGCGTCCTGCACGTCTCGGCGATGGCGGCCTCCTGTGACGACGACCCGGCGAACGAGTACCCGGCCTGTCATGTCCACCAGCAGGACTGGGGCGTCCCGGTCCGCCTCACCGAGGGAGGGACGGACCGGTTGCCGCTGGTGCTGGCGGGGATGGACGAGTAGGGCCCGGCTCCCACCGGCCCTCCGGGAACCAGCTCTCCTCAAGGGCTGCCGGCGACTAGCCCTCCAGGAACGCCACCAGCGCGTTCGCCAGGAGGAACGGGTCGTCGGCGCCGCACAGTTCGCGGACGCTGTGCATGGAGAGGATCGCGACGCCGATGTCCACGGTCCGGATGCCGTGCCGGGCCGCGGTGATCGGGCCGATCGTGGTGCCGCACGGCATGGAGTTGTTGGATACGAAGGTCTGGAACGGCACGTCCGCCTTCTCGCAGGCGGCGGCGAAGACCGCACGGCCCGAACCGTCCGTGGCATAGCGGTTGTTGACGTTGACCTTGAGGATCGGGCCGCCGTTGACCCGGGGGTGGTGCGTCGGGTCGTGCCGCTCCGCGTAGTTGGGGTGGACGGCATGGCCCGTGTCGGACGACAGGCACACCGTGCCGGCGAAGGCGCGGGCCCGGTCCTCGTACGAGCCGCCGCGGGTGAACACCGAGCGCTCCAGGACCGATCCGAGCAGCGGGCCGTCCGCGCCGGTGTCCGACTGGGAGCCGTTCTCCTCGTGGTCGAAGGCGGCCAGCACGGGAATCCGGGTGAGCGAGGCGCCGGAGGTCGCGACGGCGGCCAGCGCGGCCGCACCCGCGTGCACCGACAGCAGGTTGTCCATCCGGGGGCCGGCGAGCAGTTCCCGGTCGCGGCCCAGATACGCCGGCGGCTCCACCGGATGCGTCATCAGGTCCCAGCCGGTGGCCGAGCCGGCCGTGAGCCCGGCCTCCTGCTCCAGGAAGGCGATCAGATCGCCGTCCCGCACATCGTCGCCGAGGCCCCAGATCGGCTGGAGATGGCGCTGCTTGTCGAGCTTGAGCCCCTCGGTGCTGACCGAGCGGTCCAGGTGGATGGCGAGCTGGGGCACGCGCAGCAGCGGCCGGTCCACATCGACCAGGACGGTGGAGCCGTCGCGCAGGCTGAGCCGGCCGGCCAGGCCCAGGTCGCGGTCCAGCCAGGAGTTCATCAGCGGGCCGCCGTAGATCTCGACGGCCACCTGACGCCAGCCGTGCGCCCCGCTGTCGGGCCGCGGTTTGATCCGCAGGTTCGGGGAGTCGGTGTGCGCGCCGACGATATGGAACGGCGTGTGCGCCTCGGCGCCCTCGGGGACGTACCAGGCGATGATCGCGCCGCCGCGCAGCACGTACTTGCCGCCGCTCGACCCGTCCCAGGAGTCCGTCTCGGCGACCTGCCGGAAGCCTGCCTTCTCCAGCCGCTCCGCGGCATTGGCCACGGCGTGGTACGGCGTCGGGCTGGCCGCGAGGAAGGACATCAGGTCGTCGGTGTGGCCGCGGTCGAAGCGGGCTGCTGCGCTCATGGGATTCACCTTAACGACGTGCACGGGCCCGCTCCCGGAAAGGGAGCGGGCCCGCACAGTATCTACAGGGACGTATCTTCAGGAGCGCTTTCTAGAACGCGTCCTCGTCCAGCTCCATCAGGTCCAGCTCGACGCCCTCGGCGACCTTGCGGGCCAGCGTGACGCCCGGCAGGACGTTCGCCGCGAAGAACTTCGCCGCGGCGATCTTGCCGGTGTAGAAGGCCTGGTCCTTGGCGGAGGCCGTGGCCAGCTTCTCGGCGGCGACCGCGGCGCCCTTCAGCAGCAGGTAGCCGACGACGACGTCGCCGGAGGCGAGCAGCAGGCGGGTGGTGTTCAGGCCCACCTTGTAGATGTTCTTGGTGTCCTGCTCGGTGGCCGCGAGGTCGGTCAGCATCAGGCCGACGATCGCCTCCAGCTCCACGGCCGCCTTGGCCAGGTGCTCACGGGCGCCGGCCAGGTCCTCGCCGCCGGTGCCGAGCGCCAGGAACTTCTTGATGTCCTCGGCGAGGGAGTTCAGCGCGGCGCCCTGGTTGCGGACGATCTTCCGGAAGAAGAAGTCCTGGCCCTGGATCGCGGTGGTGCCCTCGTACAGGGTGTCGATCTTGGAGTCCCGGATGTACTGCTCGATCGGGTACTCCTGCAGGAAGCCGGAGCCGCCGAAGGTCTGCAGCGACTGGGCGAGCTGCTCGTAGCCCTTCTCGGAGCCGTAGCCCTTGACGATCGGCAGCAGCAGGTCGTTCAGCGCGTGATCGGCGCCGGCGTCCTCGCCGGCCGCCTCCTTGATCTGGATCGCGTCCTGGACCGAGGCGGTGTACAGCACCAGGGCGCGCATGCCCTCCGCGTACGCCTTCTGCGTCATCAGCGAGCGGCGCACGTCCGGGTGGTGGGTGATGGTGACCTTGGGCGCGGCCTTGTCCATGAAGTTCGCCAGGTCCTGGCCCTGGACGCGCTCCTTGGCGTACTCCAGCGCGTTCAGGTAGCCCGTGGACAGCGTGGAGATCGCCTTCGTGCCGACCATCATGCGGGCGAACTCGATGATGCGGAACATCTGGCGGATGCCGTCGTGCTTGTCACCGATGAGCCAGCCCTTGGCGGGGTGCTGGTCGCCGAAGGTCATCTCGCAGGTGTTGGAGGCCTTCAGGCCCATCTTGTGCTCGACGTTGGTGGCGTAGACGCCGTTGCGCTCGCCCAGCTCGCCGGTCTCGAAGTCGAAGAGGTACTTCGGGACGAGGAAGAGGGACAGGCCCTTGGTGCCGGCACCGGCACCCTCGGGACGCGCGAGCACGTAGTGAAGGATGTTCTCCTCCATGTCATGCTCACCGGAGGTGATGAAGCGCTTGACGCCCTCGATGTGCCAGGAGCCGTCCTCCTGCTGTATCGCCTTGGTGCGGCCGGCACCCACGTCGGAGCCCGCGTCGGGCTCGGTGAGCACCATGGTGGAGCCCCAGGTCTTCTCCACGGCGATCTTGGCGATGTGCTTCTGGGCCTCGTTGCCCTCCTCGAAGAGGATGCCGGCGAACGCCGGGCCCGAGGAGTACATCCACACGGCCGGGTTGGCGCCCAGGATCAGCTCGGCGTAGGCCCAGATCAGGGAGCGCGGGGAGGTGGTGCCGCCGATCTCCTCGGGCAGGCCGAGCCGCCAGTACTCGGAGTCCATGAAGGCCTGGTAGCTCTTCTTGAAGGACGCCGGGACCGGTGCGGTGTTGGTCTCCGGGTCGAAGACCGGCGGGTTGCGGTCGGCGTCGGCGAAGGACTCGGCCAGCTCGTTCTCCGAGAGGCGGGTCATCTCGTCGAGGATGCTCTTGGCGGTGTCGGCGTCCATCTCCTCGAACGGGCCGGTGCCGTACACCTTGTCGCGCCCCAGTACTTCGAAGAGGTTGAACTCGATGTCGCGGAGATTCGGCTTGTAGTGCCCCATGGCGACGGCTCCGTAGAGAGATCGGCGAGGCACTGACTCCTCGCACCTAGTTCACGTAACAACAAGTAGCTACGATGATGCTACCCGTCGGTAATAAGAAGCAACCCCTGTCCGCCCAAGTGTGAGAAGGGTCTACTCCTCCCTGTCCGGGAACCGGCTCGTGAGCCCGCCCGTGAGCAGGGCCGCCCACCGGTCGGGGTGCTCGGCGAAAGGCAGGTGACCGCCCGGTATCTCCACCAGCCGGGCTCCTCGGATGCCCGTCGCCACCGCACGGTGCAGCCGGGGCGGGATCAGCGGGTCGTCGACGGGTGAGACGACCAGTGTGGGCGCGGTGATACGGGCCAGATCGGCGGTCACGTCGAGGCGCTCCACCAGCTCCGTGTGCTCCGGCGTGCCCGCCGGGGCGCCCTCGCCCGTCTCCTTCACCGCTCTGTCCAGCTCGTGTGGGCTCATCGCCGCCAGCGCCGCCGGGCTCAGGCACTGTGCGAGCAGGAAGCGCCCGAGCGTGTCCGTGTCACCGGCCTCGGCGAGCGACCGCCATACCCGCGCGATGAGCCGGACCCGCGCGTCGGCACGGGCGAAGGGCGCGGTGAGGGTGAGGGCCGTGACCCGCTCCGGGTGGCGCGCGGCCAGCCGTATCGCCACCGCGCTGCCCAGCGAGAAGCCGGACACGGCGAACCGCGTGACACCCGCCGCGTCGGCGGCGGCCGTCAGCCGGTGGGCCAGCTCGTCCAGGTCCAGCGGCCGGGTGGCGCGCGGGGTGCTGCCCGCGCCCGGCCAGTCGACGCCGATCACCCGGTGTCCGGCCGTCAGCTCGTCCATCACCGGGCCGTAGTTGGCGGCGACCGAGCCGCCGGCGCCGTGGGCGAGGAGCAGGGTGGGGCGCGAAGTGCCGCAGGACATGGGATCCCCCTCGAAGTCGATATCCGTATCGCTCGATACAAAAACCGTAGCAGCATTATCTAGCGTCCGCTACATAAATTCTCCCGGGCGCCACCGCGCCGCTTCCGCTCGGTACGCTTGCGCCCATGTACGGATACGGCCAGCCCATGGACGGCGGCGCCGCCCAGCAGCAGTACGCCCAGCCGCAAGGCCAGCCGGGCGGTGTCGGCGGGTACGGCCAGCAGCCGCCGCTATACCCGGAGCCGTCCCCGCCCTCGCTCGCGGACGCGGTGCGCGCCTTCACCACCGGGCAGATGTCCGCCGAGGACTTCCAGCAGATCCTCGCCACGTCGAAGGTGTACTGCCCGCGTGGCGACACCCCCGGCTTCCTCGCCCTGCACAACACCCAGCAGCCGGTGATCCCGATGTTCACCTCGCTCAAGGAGTTGCGCCGGTACGCGGGCAAGGAGTCCAAGTACTTCGTGATCACCGGTGCGGAGGTCATCGACCTGCTGCCCACCGGCTACGGCTTCGTCCTGGACATGGAGGGCGAGCACCGGATGGTGTTCGACGCGAAGGCGGTCGAGCAGATGGTCGACTTCGCGATGCGCCGGATGTACGGCGGCTGAGTCCGCACGCCCCGCGCGACCCAGGGCCCGGAGGGAATTCCCTCCGGGCTCTTTCTGTTGGTGGTGGCAGAAAGTTCAACGCTCAACTAAAGTGGGCGCACAAGGAGGTACCGACCATGCCTGCAGTGACCGTCGAGAACCCGTTGACGCTGCCCCGGGTGACCGCTCCGGCTGATGCCGTGGCCCGTCCCGTGCTGGCCGTCACGACCGCCCCGAGCGGGTTCGAGGGCGAGGGTTTCCCGGTGCGCCGGGCGTTCGCGGGGATCAACTACCGCCACCTCGACCCGTTCATCATGATGGACCAGATGGGCGAGGTGGAGTACGCGCCGGGCGAGCCCAAGGGCACCCCGTGGCACCCGCACCGCGGCTTCGAGACCGTGACCTACATCATCGACGGAGTCTTCGACCATCAGGACTCCCAGGGTGGTGGCGGCACCATCACCAACGGCGACACCCAGTGGATGACCGCGGGCTCGGGCCTGCTGCACATCGAGGCCCCGCCGGAGTCTCTCGTCGTGTCCGGCGGTCTCTTCCACGGCCTGCAGCTGTGGGTGAACCTCCCGGCCAGGGACAAGATGATGGCGCCGAGGTACCAGGACATCCGGGGCGGGAACGTCCAGCTGCTGACGACTGCGGACGGCGGTGCGCTGCTGCGGGTCATCGCGGGTGAGCTGGACGGTCACGCCGGTCCCGGCATCACGCACACGCCCATCACGATGATCCACGCGACCGTCGCCGCGGGCGCCGAGGTCACCCTGCCCTGGCGTGAGGAGTTCAACGGCCTGGCCTATGTACTCGCGGGCCGCGGCAGCGTCGGCGCGGAGCGCCGGCCGATCCACCTCGGGCAGACCGCCGTCTTCGGCGCCGGGTCCTCGCTGACCGTCCGCGCGGACGAGAGGCAGGACTCCCACACGCCGGACCTGGAGGTCGTCCTCCTCGGCGGGCAGCCCATCCGTGAGCCCATGGCCCACTACGGTCCGTTCGTCATGAACACCAGGGAAGAGCTGATGGAGGCCTTCGAGGACTTCCAGAAGGGCCGTCTGGGGACGGTCCCGGCCGTTCACGGGATGTCCGAGGGCGGGCTGTAAGTCCTTCGCCGAACGACCGCAGAACAAAGCCCCGTCCGGCAAGTTCCGGACGGGGCACGGTAGTTGGGGGGCCGTCACATGGAAACCCCCGATCGGAATGCCCGCGGTGCTCGGCCGTGCGAGTGGTTAGTTCGGTGAGTGGTTTTTCAGAATGAATGCCGGGGAAGCTTGGCGGCGACCTGTCGTCCCGTATGAGGTTGGAACCGTGCGCGCATATAGAGCCCTGGTCATCGCGATTGCCACTCCCGTCCTGCTCGCCGCGGCCGGAACGAGTGGTGCATACGCTGCCGCTCCGCAAAAGCCCGCCATCAAGGGGGAAGCCCCCGAGCCCAAGCCCGCCGCAGGCCGTGCGGGAGGCGAGGACTGGCTCGCTTCCGACGACGATGAGAGGCCGGAGGAAGGCATCCTCTACAGTTTCGCGAACAAATTTTTCGAACCGTATTCCGGCGCGAAAGGCGGAAAGGGCCAGGAGGCCCCATCGAAGCCTGCTGAGTGATCCGGATCAAGCAGCTCGGGAATTCTGTCCAGGAAATGATGCCCCGTCCGGCGGTGCCCGGGCGGGGCTTTGTGTGTGGTGCGGGGGCGGAGGTTGCGCTCCGGGCAAGACGGCACGCCGACACGAATGGACCAACTCCGTAAGGCGTTACGGCGATCGGGCCCATAGCGTCGCAAGTGCGCTACTCGTTCCAGGGCGCGCATGAGTGGTCGCTCGTGGTTGACGACACCTCACACAACCAGTTCAGGAGACACATATGAGCAGCATCCGCAGGGCCGTGGCGTGCACCGCGGCAAGCGTCCTCCTCTCCGTCGGCGGGCTCGCGGTGGCCGCCCCCGCCCAGGCTCAGGATGAGGTACCTGCAGCCACCGCCCAGCAGAGCGCGCCCACGGGCGGCCTCGGCGGCCTCCTCGGCAACGGCAACGGGAACGACAACGGGAACAACTGCGGCCTCCTGGGCCTCGGTTGCCTCCTGCACGGCGTGCTCGGCATCCTCTGAGGAAGTGCCGACAGCGCTCGACCAGTCATCACGTGAGCGGCCGCCTCGCGCAGAGGCGACCGCTCACACCTGCGCGGGCGGGGAACGAGCCCGACGCCGACCATCTCCATGAAGACGCCGACCATCTCCATGAAGAGGACCGGCGAAGTCGTGAAGCCGCCGACCACCTCACCCACCCGGCCCCGTACGGCAGGACACCCGCCGGCGCCCGTGATCCGCTGGACGCGTGCAGCTGTTGCCCGATCCCGTGCGCCGTCTCGCCGCCTGGTGTGCCGTGCTGCTGCTGGTCGCCGGAGTGGGCTGGGTCGGGGTGCGGTTGTGCGGCGAGTTCCGTACGGCCGTCACCCCGGTGCTGCTCGCCCTGCTCGGGACCGCGCTGCTCGGCCCGCTGTACCGGCGGCTCGTGCGGGCCGGCGTGCAGGCGTCGGTGGCGGCCGGGCTCACCTGTGTCGCCGTCGTGGCCGTCGTCGGCGGTGCCGTCTACATCGTCGTCGCCGCGCTCATCGACACCGGCGACCAGATCATCGCCTCGCTCCGGGACGCCGCCAAGGCCGTCTCCCAGCACTTCGGGGCCGCCGGCACCGGGCTGGACGACCTCGCCGCCAACTCCCGCAAGCTGCTGAGCAGGTTCGGCGGTACGGCCGCGTCCAACGTCATCAGCGGGGTCAGCGTCGCCGCCGAGAGCCTCGCGATGGCGGTGCTGGCGCTGCTGCTCGTCTTCTTCTTCCTGCGCGACTCCCACCGGGCCGTCGAGACCCTCCGGTCCGTCGCCCCCGGCGACACCGCCGACACCCTGGAGGCCATCGCCCGGCGCGCCTTCGAGGCGGTGGAGGGGTTCATGCGCGGGACGACCGTCATCGCGCTCATCGACGCCGTGTGCATCACCGTCGGCCTGCTGATCCTCCAGGTGCCCGGCGCGATCGGGCTCGGCGCGCTCGTCTTCGTCGGTGCCTACATCCCCTACCTGGGCGCTTTCATCTCCGGCGCGGTGGCCGTCCTGGTCGCCCTCGCCGACCGTGGTTTCGTCATCGCGCTGTGGGCGCTCGGGGTGGTGCTCGCCGTGCAGGTGCTGGAGGGACATGTGCTGCAGCCGGTCATCCAGAGCAGGACCGTGCAGATGCATCCGGCCGTGGTGATGCTCGCCATCACCGCCGGGGCCTCCGTCGCGGGCATCCTCGGCATGCTGCTCGCCGTACCGCTGACCGCGGCCGCCTTCGGGGTCGTACAGGAGCTGCGGAGCCGTTACGCGGCGCCCTCCGACGCCTCTCCGTCGGACGCCTCGCCCTCCACCGCACCGCCCTCCGACACGTCGTCCGGCTCGTAGAGTTCGAACCAGATGCTCTTGCCCTCGCCCCGCGGGTCCACGCCCCAGGCGTCCGCGAGCAGCTCGATCAGCATCAGGCCGCGGCCGGAGGAGGCCAGTTCACCGGGCCGGCGCTTGTGCGGAAGGTCGTCGCCCGTGTCGGTGACCTGCACCCGCAGCCGCCGCGCCCTCGTCTCCCCGGTCACCTCGGCGAGCAGCAGCGCGTCGGTGTCGGTGTGGACGAGGACGTTGGTGACCATCTCGGAGACCAGCAGCACCGCCGAGTCGATCTGCTCGGCGGCGGCCCAGTCGTGCAGCAGCTCGCGCAGGTGCTGGCGGGCCTCGGCGATCCGGTCCGGCTCGTCCTGCGCCACCGACAGCAGCGTGCGCCGCACCTGCGGCCGTACGGTCACCGTGGCGCCGCAGCCGCAGCCCTCTCCCGGGCGACACAGCAGCACCAGCGCGATGTCGTCCTCGCGCCGGTCGGTCAGCGGGCCGACGGTGTGGTGCGAGGACGGCCCGTGCACACCCTGCACCAGAGTGTCGGCCAGCGATTCGAGATCGCCCTCGTGGTCCTCCAGGATCGCGCGCAGCCGCCGCCAGCCGCTGTCCAGGTCGTGCCCGCCCGTCTCGATCAGGCCGTCGGTACAGAGCATCAGCGTCTCGCCCGGCTCCAGCGTGAACCGGGTCGTCGGATAGTCCGCGTCCGGGTCGATGCCGAGCGGCAGGCCGCCCGCCGTCGGCCGCATCATCACCGTGCCGTCGGCCATCCGGATCGCCGGGTCCGGGTGCCCGGCACGGGCGATCTCCAGCATGCCGGTCACCGGGTCGGCCTCCACATACACGCAGGTCGCGAAGCGGAGGTCGGCCATCTGGTCGTCGTGGGTGATGCCGTGCAGAAACCGGGAGGCGCGGGAGAGCACGGCGTCCGGGCGGTGACCCTCGGAGGCGTAGGCGCGCAGGGCGATGCGCAGCTGGCCCATGAGGCCCGCGGCCCGTACGTCGTGACCCTGTACGTCGCCTACGGTCAGCGCGAAGCGGCCGGAGGGCAGCGGGATCATGTCGTACCAGTCGCCGCCGACCTGGAGACCGCCGCCGGTCGGGATGTACCGGGCGGCCACCTGCATGCCGGGGATCTCCGGGCCGAGCGAGGGCAGCATGGAGCGCTGCAGGCCCTCCGTCAGCTCGCGCTCGGACTCGGTGGCCTCGGCCCGGGACAGCGCCTGGGCGAGCATCCGGGCCACCGTGGCGAGGACGGCGCGCTCATCGGGGGTGAACGCCACCGGATAGGCGAAGGCCGCCATCCAGGCGCCCATCGTGCGTCCGGCCACGGTCAGCGGCAGAAAGGCCCAGGACTGGCGGCCGAAGTGCTGGGCGAGCGGCCAGGTGACCGGGTAGCGGGCCTTGTACTCCTCGGGCGAGGACAGATACACCGCGCGGCCGGTGCGGGCGACCTGGGCGGCCGGATAGTCGGTGGTCAGCGGCATGTTCGAGAAGGGGCCCAGGTCGCCGGGCTGGTGCCCGTGCTGGCCGATGATCGTCAGCCGGTCGCCCTCCACCCCGAACACCACCAGCCCGTCCGGCGAGAAGCCCGGCATCGACAGGCCGCCGGCCACCCGCAGCACCTCCGCCGTGGACCGCGCCTCCGCCAGTGCCCGGCCCGCGTCCAGCAGAAACGCCTCCCGTGAGCGCCGCCAGTCGCCGGTGACGGCGCTGCGGGCGGCCTGTGTGCCCGGGGTCGGCTCGGTGACCTCCTGAAGGGTGCCGATCAGCTGGTACGCCTGCCGCTCGGGGTCGTAGGAGGGTTTCGAGCGGCTGCGGACGACCCGCAGGATGTTGCCCTGCTCGTCCATGATCCGGATGCGCACCTCGGCGAGCGTGCCCTCGGCGACGGCCAGCGGGACCACTCCGGTGATCTCGTTCCAGTCGACCGGGTGCAGCCGGGCCCGGGTCTGGGCCTCGGTGAGGGTGGTCGCCTCCGCGGGCAGCCCGAGCAGCCGCGCCGCCTCCGCGTCCACGATGACCAGTCCGGCGGCCGTGTCCCAGTGCCACAGCCCGGTTGCGAGGGCGGCGAGGACGTCCCCGATGGCCGGAAGCGGCTCGCCTGTACGCATTGCCCCACTTTAGGAAGACGCGAGCGGCTGCTGCCACCGTAGAAAAGGAGGATCCTGCCGACCCGTATGTACGGAGGATCCTCCAGTGGAGGGCGCGGAAACGGAGCGGAGAGCACGGAAAAGGGTGGAGAGCCGATCTTGGGGTGCCCGGTACCCTTGATGGGTCCGGGCCCCGTGCCCGTTCTTGCCGGGGAGAGCAAGCCCCGCAGACCTCACACACGAAGGACGATGAACGACGATGCATCGGTACAGGTCCCACACCTGCGGCCAGCTCCGCGCCTCTGACGTCGGCACCGACGTCCGGCTGAGTGGCTGGCTGCACAATCGGCGCGACCTGGGCGGCATCCTCTTCATCGATCTGCGTGACCACTACGGCATCACGCAGCTGGTCGCCCGTCCCGGCACACCCGCGTACGAGGCCCTGGACAAGATCTCCAAGGAGTCCACGGTCCGCATCGACGGCCGCGTTGTTTCACGTGGAACCGAGAACGTGAACCCGGACCTGCCGACCGGTGAGATCGAGGTCGAGGTGGCCGAGGTCGAGCTGCTGGGCGCCGCCGCCCCGCTCCCCTTCACCATCAACGCCGAGGACGGGGTCAACGAGGAGCGGCGCCTGGAGTACCGCTTCCTGGACCTGCGCCGCGAGCGCATGCACCGCAACATCATGCTGCGTACGGCCGTGATCTCGGCGATCCGCCACAAGATGACGGCGCTGGGCTTCAACGAGATGGCGACGCCGATCCTGTCCGCGACCTCCCCCGAGGGCGCCCGCGACTTCGTCGTCCCCTCCCGTCTGAACCCGGGCAAGTTCTACGCCCTGCCGCAGGCCCCGCAGCAGTTCAAGCAGCTGCTGATGATCTCCGGCTTCGACCGCTACTTCCAGATCGCGCCCTGCTTCCGCGACGAGGACGCCCGCGCCGACCGCTCGCCGGGCGAGTTCTACCAGCTCGACGTCGAGATGAGCTTCGTCGAGCAGGAGGACGTCTTCCAGCCGATCGAGCAGCTGATGACCGAGCTGTTCGAGGAGTTCGGCAACGGCCGCCATGTCACCTCTCCCTTCCCGCGGATCCCGTTCCGCGAGGCGATGCTGAAGTACGGCTCCGACAAGCCGGACCTGCGCGCCAAGCTGGAGCTGGTGGACATCACCGATGTCTTCGAGGGCTCGGAGTTCAAGGCCTTCGCCGGCAAGCACGTGCGCGCGCTGCCGGTGCCGGCGGTCCAGGACCAGCCGCGCAAGTTCTTCGACCAGCTCGGCGACTTCGCGATCTCGCTGGGCGCCAAGGGCCTGGCCTGGGTCCGCGTCGGCGAGGACGGCACGCTGTCCGGCCCGATCGCGAAGTTCCTCACCGAGGAGAACGTCGCCGAGCTGACCAAGCGGCTGTCGCTGGCCCCCGGCCACGCGATCTTCTTCGGCGCGGGCGAGTTCGACGAGGTCTCCAAGATCATGGGCGCGGTGCGGGTCGAGGCCGCGCGCCGGGCCGGTCACTTCGAGGAGAACGTCTTCCGCTTCTGCTGGATCGTCGACTTCCCGATGTACGAGAAGGACGAGGAGACCGGCGCGATCGACTTCTCGCACAACCCCTTCTCGATGCCGCAGGGCGGCCTGGAGGCCCTGGAGACCCAGGACCCGCTGGACATCCTCGGCTGGCAGTACGACATCGTCTGCAACGGCGTCGAGCTGTCCTCCGGCGCGATCCGGAACCATGAGCCGGACATCATGCTCAAGGCCTTCGAGATCGCGGGCTACGACCGGGAGACCGTCGAGGAGAAGTTCGCGGGCATGCTCCGCGCGTTCCGCTTCGGCGCCCCGCCGCACGGCGGCATCGCCCCCGGCGTGGACCGTATCGTCATGCTCCTCGCGGACGAGCCCAACATCCGCGAGACGATCTCCTTCCCGCTCAACGGCAACGCCCAGGACCTGATGATGGGCGCCCCGACCGAGCTGGAGGAGTCCCGCCTGCGCGAGCTGCACCTGAACATCAGGAAGCCGCAGCCGAAGTAGACCCTTCGCCGGATGGCCTTGTGAGGGCCCGCGACCGATACCGGTCGCGGGCCCCTCGCGTATCCGGTCCATCCGGTTCCTCGACCCCCTCCCTGGGCATGTATGCGGCACCCCTGCTACGGGTGAGGCAAGGGGGAGAGGAGAGCGATGAGTCTGGCGGACGACGCGCGCACCATCCAAGGAGACCTGGCCGATCTGCGCCGGGCATTGCACCAGGAGCCGGAGACCGGTCTGCGGTTGCCCCGGACCCAGGAGAAGGTGCTGGCCGCGCTGGACGG
The DNA here is from genome assembly GCF_040680235.1 of Streptomyces sp. NPDC052101. NCBI lineage: Bacteria > Bacillati > Actinomycetota > Actinomycetes > Kitasatosporales > Streptomycetaceae > Streptomyces > Streptomyces sp. NPDC052101. The sequence continues at coordinate 467,762 of NZ_JBFAWH010000002.1, read as the reverse complement.
CCTGCCACTGGAGATCAGCACCGGTACGTCGCTGTCCTCGGTGACGGCCGTACTGCGCGGCACCCGGAAACCGGGCGGCGCGGACGGCCCCGTCGTGCTGCTGCGCGGCGACATGGACGGCCTGCCCGTCACCGAACGCACCGGCGAGCCGTTCGCCTCCCGCCTCGACGGTGCCATGCACGCCTGCGGCCACGATCTGCACACCGCGGGCCTGGTCGGCGCCGCGCGACTGCTCGCGGAGCGGCGTGAACACCTCGCCGGGGACGTGGTGTTCATGTTCCAGCCCGGTGAGGAGGGCTGGGACGGCGCCGGGAAGATGATCGAGGAGGGGGTGCTGGAGGCGGCCGGCCGCCCGGCCGCTGCCGCCTACGGGCTGCACGTCAGCGCGTCCACGTATCCCACCGGTGTCTTCACCTCCCGCCCCGGCCCGCTGATGGCCGCCTCGGCCGGACTGCATGTCCGCGTCGTGGGCGCGGGCGGCCACGGCTCCCGGCCGCACGCCGCGCTGGACCCGGTGCCGGCCGCCTGCGAGATGGTCACCGCGCTGCAGACGCTGGTGACCCGGCGCTTCGACGTGTTCGACCCGGTCGTGGTGACCGTCGGCACCTTCCACGCGGGCACCCGGCGCAACGTCATTCCCGACGACGCCGTCTTCGAGGCGACCGTACGCACCTTCACCGCGGCCGCCGCCGAACGCGCCGCCGACGCGGCCGTACGCCTGTGCCAGGGCATCGCCGCCGCCCACGGGGTGGCCGTGGAGGCGGAGTTCCGCCCGGAGTACCCGCTCACCGTCAACCACGCCGCCGAACACGACTTCCTCGCCGACACCGTCCGCGAGGCCTTCGGCGAGGAACGCTTCCAGCCGCTGCCCCAGCCGATCACCGGCTCCGAGGACTTCTCCCGCGTCCTGGACCGGACACCCGGCGCCTTCGTCTTCCTCGGGGCCGACACCACAGGCGACCCGGGGACCGCGCCCAGCAACCACTCTCCGCGCGCGACCTTCGACGACGGCGTGCTGTCGGACGGCGCCGCCCTGCTCGCCGAACTGGCCGTGCGCCGCCTGGAGAAGGAGGTCGTGTGCGCCCCTACCACCTGATACCGGCTGTTCCCGCGCTGGGCCTGCTGCTCATGCCCTTCCTGCCGTTCGTCAACACCGACGGCCTGTGGTTCGGCCTGCCCCGGATGTTCGTGTGGGGCGCGGTGTCGTGCGTGCTGTGCACTCCGGCGCTGCTGCTGACGGAGCGCCTGATGAGCCGGGAGACCGCGGACGGCTCCGGGGAGGAGGACAGGTGACCACGATCCTCGTCATCGCCTTCACCGGCATCGTCCTGATCGGTGTCCTCGGCTTCGTCGGCCGCCGCAGGCCCGCCGCCGACCTCGCCGAATGGACCGTCGGCGGACGCCGGTTCGGCGCATGGAGCATGTGGTTCCTGCAGGCCGGCGAGGTGTTCACCACGTTCACCTTCCTCGGCATGGCGGGCCTGGCGTTCAGCGGCGGGGTCGCCGCCCTGTACGCGCTCCCCTACATACCCATCGGCTACATCGTGGTGTTCTTCCTGGCCAGACGCCTGTGGACGCTGGGCAAGCAGCGCGGCTACCTCACCCAGGGCGACTATCTGGAGGACCGTTACGACAGCAGACTGCTGGGTACGGTGGCCGCGGTCCTCGGGGTCGTCTTCGTCCTCCCCTACCTCCAGCTCCAGATCACCGGCCTCGGCCTGATCGTCCAGCTGGTCACCGGCGACTCGACCTCCGGCACGGTCAGCATGGTGATCGGCTGCACCCTGGTCGTGGCCTTCGTGCTGTGGGCGGGCCTGCACGGGGTGGCGACGACGTCGTACTTCAAGGACGTGGTGATGCTCGTCGTCCTGGCGGTCCTCCTGGTCGCGATCCCGACCCATTTCTCCGGCGGGGTCTCCGCGATGTTCCACCGCGTCGACAAGCTGCATCCGGAGCTGCTCACCGTCCACTCCGGACCCCACGACCACGTCTGGTTCTTCACCAGCATGATGGTCAGCCTGATCGGCATCGCCCTGATGTGCCTGCCGCACTCCTGGCCCGCCGTGCTCTCCGCCCGCGATCCGAAGGTGCTGCGCCGCAACTACGCCTGGATGCCGGTGTACGAGCTGTGCGTCCTGCTGCCGATGGTCGTGGGTTTCGCCGCCGTCCTCGTGGTGAAGCCGGGCACCCCGCCGAACGGCATCCTGCTGACCCTGAGCAAGCAGGTGCTGCCGGCGTGGGCGACGGGCCTGGTGGTCGTAGCCGCCATCGCCACCGCCATGGTCCCGGCGGCGGGCATCCTGATCGGCATCTCCTCGCTGGTGGCCCGCAACATCGCGCGGGTACGGGCCGAACGCACCCGGTTCTGGATCAACCACGGCACAGTGGTGGCCGCGAGCCTGCTGTCCCTGCTCCTGGCCATCTACCGCCCCGACCTGCTGGCCAACCTGCTGCTCCTCACCTACAGCGGCACGGTGCAGCTGGCCCCCGCCATCGGGCTCGGGTTCCTCACCCGTCGCCCGGTCGGCAAGTGGCCGGTGCTGGCGGGGCTGCTCGCCGGGGAACTCACCGTCTGCTGGCTGACGTTCTGGGACAAGGACCTGGTGGGACATGTGAACGCGGGCCTGGTCGGCCTGGCCGCGAACATCGTCGTACTCACGCTGACGGCGGTCGGCGGGCGACTGCTGGCGGGCGGCGGCGCGACGGGCGCTCCGAAGGCGGGCGAGGGCGAGGACGCGGTGGCGCTGAGGGCGTGAAGCCGCCCTGCCTCAGTCGCTCTCCGGGGAGGTGTCCGGATCGGGTGGCGCCCCCTCCTCCAGCAACCGCTCGGCGATGTCCGTGGACCACTCCTGCGCCCAGGCACGCAGCTCGCCGACCTCCTCCTCGGCGAGGCCGTAGGCCATGAAGGCCGTCTCCGGATACCAGTCGGTGCCCGTGAGGCGACCCTGCAGGGCGGGCAGGTCGAAGGGGTCCCGGGCGTGCCGGCGGGCCAGTTCCTCCAGGTCGGGGCGGCTGAAGAGGGCGGAGGCGGCCTTGGCGTCGATGAGGTCGACGGCGAGTCCCCGGTCGTACAGCGCACGGATCTTGGTGCCGACCGCGTCCTCCAGTCCCAACGCCGGGCCGTACGGCGTCAGCGCCGGGGGCACCCAGGGTCTCCTTGTGCAGGGTCAGCGCACAGGCCTCACCGGTCCGCGGGTCCGTCACCGCCAGCCGGGCCATGAGCGGCTCCGTGTCCTGGACGACGGCGGTACGGCCGCGGGACGCCAGCGCGTCCCGGATCCCCCGGGCGATCTGCTCCATGGGCTCGGGACTCTCCGTCGCGAAGTCCACGTTCCCGTGGGGCCGTTCGAGAAGCCCATGCCCCTGGAGCGCATACCCCCCGGCCAGCACCGGCGAGAAGGGCGCGCCCAGCGTCAGGACGTCACTGATGAGGTGCAGATGAGCCTCGGGGTGCGAGCACATGTCGAGGGCACTCTCGCAGACCCCGCCCACACGCCCGTGCAGGCTCACCGAGGGTGTCCCCGGTACGAGAAATCCTCCGGCTAGCGGCAACTTCCTGCGGCACGGCGGCTACTGAGGGGGCGTAAGGACCGTTCAGCACTCCCTTAAGGACTCCTCCGTGGCTGCTCTCTCCCACCGCCGGTCCCAGCGCAAGCGGCGCACCCTCGCCGTGTCCGCCGCCCTCGTGGCCGCGGGCGTCGGTGCCGGGGTGTTCGTGATGAGCGCGAACGCCGACGCCGTCGACCTCTACCACCAGACGCTCGCGGCCAAGGACGGCTGGGCCGCCGCCGGCACCGGGACCACCGGCGGTACGAAGGCCGACGCCGCGCACACCTTCACCGTCTCCACCCGGGCCGGGCTCGTGAAGGCGCTGGGCTCGGCCTCCGACACCACCGCGCGGATCATCAAGATCAAGGGCACCATCGACGCCAACACCGACGACAGCGGGAAGAAGCTCAGCTGCGCCGACTACGCGGCGGGAACCGGTTACTCGCTGTCCGCCTACCTCAAGGCGTACGACCCCTCCACCTACGGCCGCTCCAAGCTGCCCTCCGGCACCCAGGAGAAGGCCCGCGCCGCCGCCCAGGCCAAGCAGGCGAAGAACATCGTCTTCAAGGTGCCGGCCAACACCACGATCGTGGGCGTGCCCGGCACGGGCGCCGGCATCACCGGCGGCAACCTGCAGGTGAAGAACGCCGACAACGTCATCATCCGCAATCTGGCCTTCTCCGCCACCGAGGACTGCTTCCCGCAGTGGGACCCGACCGACGGGGACAAGGGGAACTGGAACTCGCAGTACGACGAGGTCACCCTGCGCGGCGCGACCCATGTCTGGGCGGACCACAACACGTTCACCGACGCGCCCCACCTCGACACGAGCGACCCGACGTACTACGGCCGCCAGTACCAGATCCACGACGGCGCCCTCGACATCACCAACGGCTCTGACCTGGTCACCGTCGAACACAACCGGTTCACGGACCACGACAAGACGATGCTGATCGGCAGCAGCGACAAGGACAGCACCGGCAAACTGCGCGTCTCCCTCCACCACAACGTGTGGAAGGGCATCGTGCAGCGGGCGCCGCTCGCCCGCATCGGGCAGATCCATGTCTACAACAACCTGTACGACACGACGACCGTCGACGGCTACGCCCCGCTGTACAGCATCGACTCCCGCGCCAGGGCCCAGGTCGTGGCGCAGGACAACTACTGGAAGGTGCCCTCCGGCGGGAAGGTTGCCAAGCTGCTCAGCGGCGACGGCACGGGCTCGGTCGAGGGCAGCGGCAACCTCGTCAACGGCACGGCCACCGACCTGGTCGCCGTGTACGACGCCGTGAACGCGAAGAAGATCAAGCCGACCGTGAACTGGACGCCGACGCTCACCGCGGGCCTGGAGACGTCCGCGGCGAACCTGCCGGCGGAGCTGGCGACGACGACCGGTGCCGGGGTCCTGAAGTAGCCGGCTCGCACGAAAGCCCGGGAAGGAAGCCTTCCCGGGCCCGCCGTGCCTGGCGCGGGCTCAGCCTTCCTCGCCGCCGAAGCGCTCCTTGTACGCCGCCAGGTCCTCGTCCGTCAGCTTGGCGAACAGCACCGGCGGGACCGTGAACGGCGTGCCGGCCGGGACGGCGGCCAAGGCCTTCGCCTCGTCCGCGGTGACCCAGGCGGCGGTGTCGTCGGCCAGGGCGAACGCCTCGCGCATGGCCTTCGCGGTGGCCGGGATCAGCGGCTCGGAGACCACCGCGTACAGATGGATCAGGTTCATCGCCGTACGCAGGGTCAGGGCGGCCGCGTCCTGGTCGGTCTTGACCTGCAGCCAGGGTGCCTTCTCCTCCAGGTAGGAGTTGCCCGCCGACCACAGGGCGCGCAGGGCCGCGGCGGCCTTGCGGAACTGCAGCGCCTCCATCTGCTGCTCGTACTCGGCGAGCAGCCGGGCGATCTCCTCGCCGAGGCGGGCCTCCGCCTCGCCGGGCTCGCCGCCGGCCGGGACCTCCTCGCCGAAGCGCTTCTTGGAGAAGGACAGCACGCGGTTGACGAAGTTGCCGAGGGTGTCGGCGAGGTCCTTGTTCACCGTGGCGGTGAAGTGCTCCCAGCTGAAGGAGGAGTCGTCCGACTCGGGCGCGTTCGCGACGAGGAAGTAGCGCCAGTAGTCGGCGGGCAGGATCTCCAGGGCCTGGTCGGTGAAGACGCCGCGCTTCTGCGAGGTGGAGAACTTCCCGCCGTAGTACGTCAGCCAGTTGAAGGCCTTGACGTAGTCGACCTTCTTCCACGGCTCGCGGATGCCGAGTTCGGTGGCCGGGAACATCACCGTGTGGAAGGGGACGTTGTCCTTCGCCATGAACTCCGTGTAGCGGACGGTGTCGTCCACGTCGTACCACCACGACTTCCAGTCGCGGTTCTCCGGGTCCTGGTCGGACCACTCCTTCGTCGCGCCGATGTACTCGATCGGGGCGTCGAACCAGACGTAGAAGACCTTGCCCTGCGCCGCCAGCTCCGGCCAGGTGTCCGCCGGGACCGGGACGCCCCAGTCCAGGTCGCGGGTGATCGCCCGGTCGTGCAGGCCCTCGGTCAGCCACTTGTGGGCGATGGAGGAGGCCAGCTGCGGCCAGTCCCTGTCATGCCGGGCGACCCATTCGCGGACCTCGTTCTCCAGCTTGGACTGGAGGAGGAAGAGGTGCTTGGTCTCCCTCACCTCGAGATCCGTGCTGCCCGAGATCGCGGACCGGGGGTTGATCAGGTCCGTCGGGTCCAGGACGCGGGTGCAGTTCTCGCACTGGTCGCCGCGGGCCTTGTCGTAGCCGCAGTGCGGGCAGGTGCCCTCGACATAGCGGTCGGGGAGGAAGCGGCCGTCGGCGGGGCTGTACACCTGCCGGATGGCGCGCTCCTCGACGAAGCCGTTCTCGTTCAGCTTGCGGGCGAAGTGCTGGGTGATCTCGCGGTTCTCGGGGGAGGAGCTGCGGCCGAAGTAGTCGAACGCGAGCGCGAAGCCGTCGTAGACCGCCTTCTGGGCATCATGCGCCCGCCCGCAGAACTCGTCGACCGGGAGGCCCAGCTCCTTGGCGGCCAGCTCGGCGGGGGTGCCGTGCTCGTCCGTCGCGCAGATGTACAGGACGTCGTGGCCGCGCTGGCGGAGGTATCGGGAGTACACGTCCGCCGGGAGCATGGACCCCACCATGTTGCCCAGGTGTTTGATCCCGTTGATGTACGGAAGGGCGCTGGTGATGAGGTGTCGAGCCATCGGGGCTGCTCCCGGTTCGGGTGTTTTACGACCTTTGCATGGTAGCCGAGACGGGGAGGCCGCCCGCCTCCCGTTCCAAGGGGTGGGAGGGGGCGGCCGTCGGGTTCTGTCAGGGGCGCCAGGCGGCGAGTACGCCCTCGTACAGCTCGGTGTCCGTCAGCTCGCGGGGGGTGGGGCCCGCGTGGAAGAAGGACGTGTTGCCGGTCTTCAGCCTGCGGAGGTAGTCGAAGGCCTTGTTGTCGTGCTCTCCGAAGGCGACGAAGGAGAAGAAGACGGCGGGGTGTGATCTCGCGGCCTCGGTGAGGGACTGGGTGGCGGGGGTCTTCGCGTCCGGGGCGCCGTCCGTCTGGAAGACCACGAGGGCGGGGCTCGCGGGGCTCGCGTCCTTCTCGTGCTCGTCGTAGTGGGCGAGTACGGCTTCTACGGCGGCGTGGTAGCTGGTGCGGCCCATGCGGCCGAGGCCGGCGTGGACGTCGTCGATCTTCGTCTCGTGGTCCGGGGCGAGGGCGAGGTCGGTGGTGCCGTCGACCTCCGTGGAGAAGAAGACGACGTGGACCGTGGCCTCGGGGTCCAGGTGGGCGGCGAGGGCGAGGGTCTGGTCGGCGAGGGCCTGGGCGGAGCCGTCCTTGTAGTACGGGCGCATGCTCGCGGAGCGGTCGAGCACGAGGTAGAGCCTTGCTCGGGCGCCGGTGAGGTCGGTCTTCCTGAGGCTGGCTGTCGCGGCCTTGTAGGCGGTGGCGAGGGCGGGGGTGCGGGACTTGACCTTGGCCAGGGGGGTGGCGGGGGCGTGCGGTGCGGGAGCGGGGTGCGCCTCGGCTCCGCCGTCGTCGGGGGTGTTCCCACCCGCACCACCCGTGCGGGTCTCGTTGTCGGGTGCGGGTGGCCCCTGCGGGGCGTCCTCGCCGTCGGCGGCCTGCGGGACGATCACCTCTCCGTCCCCAACCGCCACCGCCCCAAGACCGGCCTCGACCTCGGCCTCGGCGTCTGCCTGCGGCTCGGCCTCCGGCTCGGCTTGCGCCTCGGCGTCTGCCTGCGGCTCGGCTTGGGCGGCGGCCTCCGGCTCAGTCTCCGGCTCGGCCTCTGCCTGCGGGTTGGCCTGCGCTTCGGGCTGCGCCTCGGTGTGCGGCTCGGACTGCGACTCGGCTCCGCCGTCGTCGGGGGTGTTCCCACCCGCACCACCCGTGCGGGTCTCGTTGTCGGGTGCGGGTGGCCCCTGCGGGGCGTCCTCGCCGTCGGCGGCCTGCGGGACGATCACCTCTCCGTCCCCAACCGCCACCGCCCCAAGACCGGCCTCGACCTCGGCCTCGGCGTCTGCCTGCGGCTCGGCCTCCGGCTCGGCTTGCGCCTCGGCGTCTGCCTGCGCCTCGGCTTGGGCGGCGGCCTCCGGCTCAGTCTCCGGCTCGGCCTCTGCCTGCGGGCTGGCCTGCGTCTCGGGCTCCGCCTCGGTGTCCGGCTCGGACATCGCTTCGGCTTCCGGCTCGGTCTGGGTCTGCGGCTCGGCCTCCTGAGTGGCCGGACCCTCGTCCTCGGGCTTCTCCGTGACCGGCTCCTCGACGCCCGCCTCCGCCGCGACCGGTGCCTCGTCCGCCTGCGGCTGGCCGCCGGTCTTCTCCTCGGCTACGGGTCCCGCGCCTTCCGCGAGGTTTTCCTCGGCCTCGGCTGCGGGCTCGGTGCTGTCCCCGGCCTCGGGAGTCTCGGCCTTCTCCTCGGCCGCCTGCTCCTCGGCTTCCGGCTCGGCGTCTAGCTCCGCCTGCTCGGGCTCGGCCGTCTCAGCGGCTGGTGTTTCGGCCTCAGGCTCTGCCTTCAGGTCTGTCTGCTCGGCCTTGGCCTGCTTCACGGCGGCCGGCTTCGCCTGCTCGGCCTTCGGGGTCGCCTGGGTCGGCTCGGGGGTTTGTGTGGTTTCCGAGGTCGGGTGGTTGGGGTGGGGGACCGTTACGTTGGTGAACGCTGCTGTTACCAGTTCGTGTTCGCCGGGGGACGAGCGGCGGGGCTCGGGGACCGTGGGGGTGGGCTCGGTGGCCTGGGGCGCGGGGGCTTCGGGCTCCGTGGTGGGCGTCGGCTGGGGGGTGGTCGGCTGCGCCGGCAGGCGGTCCGCACCCTCCGCCTCGGCGGCGCGTGACCTGCGTGAACGGCCAAATGCGTTCCGCAGGAGAGTGAGAATGCCCATGTGCGCAACCCTTCGCGTGAGTTGATGCCCGTCGATCCCTGGCCAGGACGGACACGTAAGGTTAGCGAAGGGGTCAGTGGGGGGAAGCGATCGACCGGGCCGCGGCGACCTCCTGGCGGAGGGGTTCCAGGACGCTGTCGGCGGGGCCGGTGAGGTCCGTGCGGACCGGGGTCAGCGTTTTCGCGTCGCGTACGCCCTCCGACAGCTCCCTGAGCTGCAGGACCACCTGGGTGATCTCGGCCGGGGACGGGGGCGGTGCCCCGTGCCGCACGCGGACTCGGGCCGCCGTCGTGGCGTCGACGATGCGTTCCACGGCGACGACCAGCGGCCACCAGGCGGCGGCGCGGCGACCGGTCGGCGGCGGTTCGGTCAGGGCCCGCTGGAACTCCGTACGGATGACCGAGAGGTCGCGGTAGAGGCGGCGGCGCATACGGGCCCGGGCGGACGGGTCGGTCGCGGGGCCGAACGCCGCCTCCACATACGCCGCCATGTCCGCCACCGCGTCGGCCAGGCGGTCGCCGACGCGGGTGCGCCAGCTCTCCGGCCACAGGAGGTAGCCGGCCGTCAGCGCGATCGCGCAGCCGAGCAGCGAGTCGGTCAGACGGGGCAGGAGCAGCGCCGTTCCCTGGTGGTTCAGGATGTCCGAGAGGAGGAGGATGACCGGGGTGATCGCGGCCGTCTGGTAGCCGTAGCCGCGGGGGGTCAGGGCGGGGATCAGGGGGGCCAGGATCAGCATCGTCGGGACGTCCCACCAGCCCAGGGGGACCTCGGCCAGGACCACCGCCGCGATCACCAGGCCGGCCACCGTGCCGAGGGCGCGCAGCAGGGCGCGGGAGAAGACCGAGCCGAAGTCGGGCTTCAGGACGAAGGTGATGGTCAGGGCCACCCAGTAGGAGCGGGGAACGGGGATCAGCGACACCAGGGCCTGGGCGATGCCGATGCAGAGGGCGAGGCGCAGGCCGTAGCGCCAGGAGTTGGCGGACAGGACGACGTTGCGGGTCGCCCTCGCCGTGCGGATGCCCAGTGCCGCGGGGCGGCCCAGGCGGTCGTCGATGCCTCGCACGTCGGCGTCGGGGGCCGTGACGACCTCGGACGTGTGGCGCAGGGCGTGGTCCACCGCCCGTTCCGTCTCGGTCTTCGGTACGGGCAGGTCGAGGGTCATCGGCCCCGTGCGGCCCGTTTCGACTGCCCGGGCCAGGTGGTTCATGGCCTCCGGGATCCGCGGGGACAGGGGGCGGCCCGCCAGATGGGCCGCGGGGGCCGCCTCCATCATGGGCGTGATGGCGTTCAACTGGGCCAGGAGACGGGTGAGTTCACGGCTGCGGCCGTGGTGGCGGGCGCGCCGGGCCAGGATCAGGTCGTAGGACTGGTTGAGGGACTGGGTGACGGTGCGGCGGGCCTCGTCGTAGTCGTCGGTGCGGTCCGTGCCGGAGACGGCGAGGAGCGCGGCGACCGTGCGGTAGGTGGCCGCCACCGCCGTGCGTTCGGGGACGCCCGAGCGCAGCGGCCAGGCCAGCAGGGCGAGGAGGAGGACCAGCAGGCCGCCGCCCGTCATCAGGGCCGGTGCCAGCCACCAGGGGCGGGGGAGCGGCAGGCCCGCGCCGACCACGCAGTTCAGGAGGAGGAGCAGGCCGGAGACCGAGGCCACCGCGCCGATCGTCGAGATCATGCCGGAGAGCAGGGCGATCCCGGTCACCGCGGCCACCGCGTACCAGCCGTGGCCGTACACCAGCGTGCCCAGTGTCACGCCGATCGCGCCGAAGAGCTGCGGTACGGCGATGTTGAGGATGCGCATGCGGTAGGCGTCGGCGGTGTCGCCGATGACGCCGGACAGGGCGCCCATGGAGGCGAGGGCGCCGTACGCCGGAGAGCCGGTGGCGAGGCCGATCGCCAGGGGGAGGGCCATCGCGACGGCGGCGCGGGCCATGGCGGCCTTGTTGGCGGGAGCCTGCTCGGGGCGGAGGTTCCGGACCAGCCAGTCGGGAGGGGTGAGGCCGATGGGGAACTCGCGCGACATGCGGTCATTATCGCCGGTCCGTTCCGCTCCGCCCGGCGGCCGTCCGTGTCATCCGCGCTGGTGGAGGGCGATGTCCACGACCAGGGCGCGGTGGTCGCTGCCGGCCACGCGCAGAAAGCGGGCGCCGGTCGCGGTGAAGTCCGGGGAGACCAGGACGTGGTCGATCTGGGCGCCGACGACCGAGGCGGTGCGCGCGGGCCAGCTGGCGGCGCGGTCGTGTCCGGCGAGGCGGGCGGCGTCGGTCAGACCGGTGTCGAGGATGCGGCGGAAGGCCGCGTGGTCCTGGGTGGCGTTGAAGTCGCCGGCGAGGACGGTGGGGGTGCGGGGGTCGGCGGCCGCGAAGGCGCGGAGCCTGCCGAGTTCGCGCCGCCACAGGCCGAGCTGCTCGGGGAGCGGGGGCATGGGGTGGGCGAGTTGGAGGCGTACGGGGTGGCCCTGTACGTCGGCGACGGCGCCGGGCATCCCCATCGTGCCCCGGACGCCCGCGGTGGGCCTGAGTGGGAACCGGCTGAGGATGAGGGAGCCGTGGGAGCCGGCCGCGCGGACGGCCTGCCGGTACGGGTAGGCGGTCGCGAAGCCGGCCTCCAGGGTGGCCTGGCAGGTGTACTCGCACTCCTCGACGAAGACGACGTCCGGCCGGCGGTCACGAATCCGCAGGGCCAGCGCGGGGGTGCCGCGCCCGAACTGCACGTTGGAGGTCAGCACGCGGAGGGTGACGAGCGCGGGACCGTCCGGCTCACTGGTCCTGCCGTACGGCTCCAGGTACCAGGCGAGCAGGCCGAGTACGGCGACACCGCACACCAGGCCCGGCCACCAGCGGGCGAGCAGCGCGCACAGCAGGGCGACGCCGGTCGGCACGAGCAGCCAGGGCAGGAAGGCGAGCAGCTGGGGTACGGGGGTGACGCCGTCGGTGTCGGCGACCCGGCAGCCGACCACCACGCCGACCGGGGCCAGCAGCAGTCCGGCACACCAGGCGCCGAACCTGCGTCCGGGGCGTCGGTTCACGGGCCGAGCCTACGGCCGACCGGCCGACCGCGCCAGGAAGTCCGGGCCCGGACCGGTCAACTCGGCTGAGCTGTGGGGAGGTTGAGGGCATGGTACTGGTGGATGCGGGTGCTGCCGGTCCGGCGGCTCGTTCTCGGGCGGTCATCCACAGGCTGGGGATGGCGCACGCCGGGTCGTGTGTGCCGTATGTGTTCAGACTTGGGCCCGGCTCGGTGTCTGGGCCGGAGAAGGAGCCGAAGCCGAAGCCGAAGCCGGAGTCGTAGTCGGAGCCTGTGTCTGGGCCGGAGTCGGGGCCGCGGCGGGTGGGGTCGGTGTGCGTCGGTGCCAGGTGGGACGCCCTTGGCGCAGATACCGGGTCAGCCAGGTGGTGAGGTGTCGGTGCCGGGTGGGGCGCCCCTGGCGTAGATACCGGGTCAGCCAGGTGGTGAGGGCCACCGTGAGGCCCAGGCCGAGCAGCAGCCAGGAGACCGTGCGCAGGGTGCCGGTGAGGGCGTCGTAGACCGCCCCGGCGGCCGGGTGGGGTACGTCGGCGGGCAGGTCGTCGAGGGTGAGGCCGCGGGCGACGGCGAGGGCCAGGGCGAGCAGCCCGCCGCCCAGGGCCGTGCCCAGCGCGGTCGCGACGACGGCGCGGCGGCGGCGGACGGCCACGGCGATCCCGGTGGCGGCGCAGGTGACGGCCGCCACCGGCAGCCAGAATCCGGCGACTTCGAGCACGTGGAACCCCTTCCGGAGCGAGACGAGTTCGGCAGCCGGGAGCACCGAGACCGCGGTGTGCTCCACCGGGATGCGCGCGGCCAGCGGCACATGGTCCCGGGCCAGCTGGCGCTTGACCTGGTCGGTGACGGGGGCGAAGTCCACGGTGACCGGCTGCTCGGCCGCGGTGCCGCCGTCGCCTTCGTCGCGCAGGGCGCGCAGCACCGCGTCATGGGTGACCCGGTTGCCGGTGTCCCAGGCCAGCCGGAAGGCCTCGGTCTGGGTGAAGGAGCGCACCACGTCGCGCAGGAACGGGCGGACGGAGCCGCGGAGCGGGCGGACGTCCAGATGCTCGCCCAGCATGCGCAGGATGCCGTCACCGACGGTGTCCGCCACGGCCTCCCGCACGCTCGGGTCGGCGGCGAGCGGCGCCATCGTGGTGACGTACCGGCCTGTGTCGGCGAGCCCGTACGCCGCCCAGGCCGCCAGCGCGCCGAACGGCACGAGCAGGCAGGACAGGGCGAGCAGTGCGGCCGACAGGGCGCTCCGGAGGCGTGGGGGCACGCTTTCAGCCAACGGCCCATGGGGCGGGGGCGCCAGCGGGGGGCCTGCGATCGGGCGACGGGCGAGCCGAACGGGTGAGGGGGAGGGCGAGGGGAAGGCCGCGCCCGGGGTGGAACCAGGTATTCCGCTCTCCGGTGGAGGGTTCCCCCGAACGGGTGTTTCCTGGTGCTGGGGAGAAGGAAGCGTCGCACGTGGTGACGGGGAGGTGAGGGAAGAGGGGGACACAGGGGAGTGCGTGGGCCCCGGCCGAACCGCCGGGGCCCACGCACACGGCCGGTCAGCGGACCCGGTGCCCGAAGGCGTCCTCGCGCGTGTAGTAGCGGTAGAAGAACACGGCGAAGGTGCTCCCCGCGACGACCAGCGACATCAGCGTGGACCGCCAGACCGAGTGGCCCGTCTGGATGTACAGGAAGCCGAACGCGATACCGGTGAACGCCGTCCACAGCAGCGCGTGCAGCTCCCGCGGCATCCGCGGGGCGAGCGTCAGCAGCGCGATGGTCACCACCGCGAATACCAGCGCGCTGATCCAGCCGAGCAGCAGGTTCCCGCCCGTGATGGCGCCGCCCTGGCGGGCGTCGGCCGCCACCCAGTAGCCGTAGACCAGCCCCAGTACGACCGGGACGGCGATGTGGGCGATGCGATGGGTGCGCGCGTCGAAGACGTCGGGCGGACGGGTGCGCCCCTCGGATTCCCGGGCCGTGATCTGAGGCGTACGGCCGGGGCGGGACATCCCGCCGGGCGCGGGTGCCGCTTGAGCCATGAGAGCACTCCTCTCTCCTCGCCCCCGCCTTCCAGAGCACACCTGGGGCCGTGGCCCGGCAAGTCGGCCGGGCCAGGGCCCGGATGCGGCCGCTTGCCTCCCGTGTTTCTCTGAGGTCATGGAGCGCTGCCCGCCGTGACGGAGATCGAGTACGGGCGGCGCGGACAGCTGCTGCGCCTGCGCGGCCGGAGCATCGCCTGGGTGCCGCCCCTGCTGCTGTTCGCCGGCATCGTGCTGCTGGACCTCAACACCACCGAACGGTTCCGCATCATCACCTGGATCGTGCTGGTCCCCGGCAGCGCCGCCGCGATCTGCGGGGTGTGGGCGACGGGCGCCTTCGCCGTGCTGGCGGTGGTGACGTACATCGCCGTCGACAGCGCCTGGCCGGGCCAGTACCAGGCCGGTCTCGGCGACTTCGTCCTGGTCGCGCTCGGCGGCCTCATGGCCACGATCGCCTCCGGTGTTCGGTTGCGCTCCGCCGCGGACACGGCGCTCGTCGTGGACCTGCACGCGGACGGCGAGGCTTGGCAGTACGTCGTCGAGCGCGGGCTGGACTGCGGTCCGAACACCGCTGTCTACGGCCGTGTGGCGGGGGCGCCCGGGCGGCGGGGCGTGGCCGAGGCGTCGTACATGAAGGCGGTGGCGACGCTGTTGAGGAGCGGGCAGCGGCCGCCGCTGCCCGCGTTGCACGAGCAGGCGTGGGCGCGGGTCGCGGAGTCGGGCGCGAACCGGGACCTGGTGCTGGCCATACCGGGGGGCGCCGCCCCCGGACCCCCCTTCGCCCACCCGCCGGTCGTCGATCCCCACACCGCCATCAGCTCCGCCGTGCGGGGAGGGCGGCACGGGGAAGCCGATGTGCTCGCCGCCGAGCACGAGCGGCTCGCCGTGGCCGCCTGCGGTCCCGCCTCCGACGCGGCCCTGCACTGGGCCGAAGTCCGGGCCGATCTCGCGATGTTCGCGGGGGATCCGGTGCGCAGCTGCAGGGCCTGGCTGGGCGTCGCCGGGGTGCGGCTGGGGGCGGGGCAGGCGGCGGACTCGCCCGCCGTGGAGGCGGCCGCGGACCGGGCGCACCATCAGTGGGGCCGGATCGCGGAGGCGGCGTCGGCCCGTGAACTCGGGCCCGCGCTGGCCGAGTTGAGACTCCGGGTGCCGGGCCGCCGCCAGGGCGCGCTGGAGGACGTCCGGCAGCACCTGCGTCAGCTCCAGGCGGCCCCGTAGCCACGCGTCGAGCACCTGCTCATGCCGTCGACAGCATGGCCAGGGCCCCGGAGACCAGGGTGCGCACCCCCGGGCCGATCGTGGCCGGGTCGGGTGCGAAGTGCGGGCTGTGGTTGCTCGGTACGGCCGCGAACTTCTCCGGGAAGGTGTCGCCGGGCGCCCGGTCCCACACCTGCGGCGGGGTGGTCGTCACGAACCAGTACGAGTAGGGGATGGAGTCGCCCACGGCCAGCTGGGGGAAGTCCTCGCTGCCCATCGCCGGGCCCGGGTCGAACACCGTGTCCGTGCCGAAGACCTCCCCGTGCACGGCGGCCACGGTGGCGTCGGTGGCCGCGTCGTTCACGGTCACCGGGGAGGTGCTGCCGATGGTCACCTCCGGCTCGCGCGGGCAGCCGGCGGCCAGGCACTCGCCCTGCGCGATGCGCCGGATCGCGGCCAGCATCCGCTGCCGCACCTCCTCGGACTGGCTGCGCAGGTTCAGCGAGATGCGCGCCTCGGACGGGATGATGTTGTGCCGGGTGCCGGCCTCGATGCGGCCCACGGTCAGCACGGCGGACTCGCCGGCCGCCAGCTCCCGCGACACCACCGTCTGCAGCCGGGTGACCAGGTAGGCGGCGGTCACCACCGGGTCCACGGTCGCCTCGGGGCGCGAGCCGTGCCCGCCCCGGCCGCGCACCACGATGTCGACCTCCGTCGACGCCGACATGATCAGACCCGGTGCGTGCGGGTACAGGCCGGCCGGACCGGGCGCCGCGTGCTGCCCGAGCAGCACGTCCGGGCGGCCGAAGCGCTCGTACAGCCCGTCCGCGACCATCCCGGCCGCGCCCTGCCCGGTCTCCTCGGCCGGCTGGCCGATCACCAGCAGGGTGCCCCGCCAGGTGTCCCGTCCGGCGGCCAGCGCCGTCGCGGCCCCGGTCAGCCAGGTGACGTGCAGATCGTGCCCGCAGGCGTGCATCAGCCCGTCCGCCTCCGAGGCGTACGGCAGTCCGGTCTCCTCCCGCACCGGCAGCGCGTCCATGTCGGCGCGCAGCAGCACCGTCGGCCCGTCCCCGTTGCCGAGCCGGCCCACGACACCGGTGCCGCCCACGCCCTCGGCGGTCTCGAACCCGGCGTCCTTCAGCCGGCCGGCCAGCGTGGCGGCGGTGCGGTGCTCGCGCAGGGACAGCTCGGGGTGGCGGTGCAGATCCCGGTAGAGGTCCTCCAGGTCCGTCACCGGGAGTTCGGCGGTCAGGTCCAGGGCCGTACGGGCGGCATCGGAGGTCATGCGCGCAAGCGTAGGCCTCCGGCAGGGCAGGGGGGAGGGTTCCGAATATTTGTCCGGACGTTACGTTGTCTTCACGGAGCGACCGTAGGTACGTCACTGCAGGCGAGGCCGAGGCAGGAAGTTGTTTGGACATCCGTCCCCCGGGGCCAATCAATTGATTTTCATCACCGGAGTGGAGTCGCTTGGCTACGCTCGGTGCATGGTGAATGTGCGCGAACTCGACCCCGCCGCTTCCCCGTTGGACTACTTCGGCTACGAGCTGCGGAGAAAGCGGGAAGCGGCAGGGCTGACCCAGAAGGAACTGGGCACGGTCATCTTCTGCACGGCCTCACTGGTCTGCCAGATCGAAACGACGCTGAAGGTGCCGACGAGGGAGTTCGCCGAGCGGGTGGACGCGGCGCTGCTGACGGACGGCTTCTTCTCACGGTTGGTGGGGCTGGTGCTGCGGAGCCAGCTGCCGAGCTGGTTCCAGCCGTTCGCGGAGATGGAGGCCGCGGCGACGTACATCTCCACGTATCAATGCCAGCTGGTGTACGGGCTGCTTCAGACGGAGGCTTACGCGCAGGCCGTGCTGAGCGTGGAGCACACGGACAAGCTTGACGAGATGGTGGCGGCCCGCATGGAGCGCCAGCGCATACTGCAGCGGGACGAGCCGCCGGTGGTGTGGGTGGTGCTGGACGAGGCCGTGCTGTACCGGGAGATCGGCGGGCGAGCTGTCATGCGGGAGCAGCTTGCCCACCTTTTGAAGATCTTCGGGAAGCCGTGGATGGAGCTACAGGTGCTGCCATTCTCGGTGGGCCAGCATGCGGGAATGATGGGGTCATTCACGGTCCTGCGCTTCGAGGGCCACCCGGACCTGCATTACAGCGAGAGTTACGACTCGGGTCACATGACGGCCAATCCTCAGGTAATCAAGGAGCGTTCGGTCGGTTACGCTCGCCTCCAGGCCGAGGCTCTCTCCCCGAGGGAGTCGGCGGCGCTGATCACCCGCGTGATGGAGGAACGCTATGGGGAGCAACCTGGATCTGGCCCGCGCTCAGTGGCGTAAGTCCTCGTACAGCGGGAGCAGCGGAGGGGAATGCGTCGAGATTGCCGACCTCCCCGCCCTCGTCGCCGTCCGTGACTCGAAGAACCCCGACGCGGCCCACCTCGCGGTGGCCCCCGGCGCGTGGGCTGCCTTCGTCGGCGCCTTGAGGTGACGCACCGGGGGGCTGGGCGGCGGCCGGGGGGCGCGGCGCCGCGTGGGCCGGGCTCGCGTTCGCTGCCGTGATCAGTGCGGCCACGGCCACCACCGCGGCGGCGACGCCGCGGACATACCTTGTGTTCTGCCGTTCGTAGGGTGCGGATGTACGTCCGGGCACGGTGACCTCGCAACACAACAGCGACCTATTAAGCAGACTTAATTCGCCGTTTAACCTAGGGGCTGTACGAGCCAACGGCAAGGCTGTCAAGGTGAGTTGGTGGGGGCGGCGATGCGGAAGCGGGACGATCCGGCGGTCATCGGGCGGCGTGTGCAGAAGTTGCGTACCCAGCGTGGGCTGACGCAGCGACAGCTGGCGGAGCCCGCCTACACACCCGCCTACATCTCCACCGTGGAGGCCGGCCGGGTCCGGGCCTCCGACGAGGCGCTGCGGCACATCGCCGGGCGGCTCGGCGTGGCCTACGAGGAGCTGGCCGTCGGCCGGCCCGCCCATCTCGCCACCGATCTGCGGCTGCGGCTCACCGGGGCCCAGCGGGTCCTCGCCGACGGCCGGGCCGAGGAGGCCGCCGTACAGTACGCGCGGCTGCTCGCGGAGGCGGAGGGGCACGGACTCGGCTGCGAGCAGGCCACCGCACTGCTCGGGCTCGGTGAATGCGCCCTGGAGACCGGTGAGTTGACACCGGCCAGGCAGTACTTCGAGCGCGCCGAGGCCTGCCTCGCGGACGAGTCGCTCCCGGTGCGCGTACCGGCCGTCCGCGGCCGTGCCGTCTCGCACTACCTCGCCGGTGAACTCCGGTACGCCGTCTACCTCCTGGAGTCCACCCTCGACGAGCTGAACCGCGGCGGACTGCACGACCCCGACGCCCTGCTGCTGCTCTACGCCAGCGCCATCGGCCCGTACATGGACATGGGCGCGCACGCCCGCGCGGCCCAGGCCGCCGAGTTCGCGCTCGCGCTCGCGCCGCAGGCCGGCGATCCCGCGCTGATCGCCCGGATGCACCGCTCGGTGGCCCGCACCCTGATCGCCGAGGGCCGGGTCGCCGAGGCCGACGCCTCCCTCGCCAAGGCGGCCGAGCTGTACCGCCAGCTGCAGCTGCGCACCGAGCTGGCCAACTGCCACTGGATGCGCGGTTACGTCCGCGCCCAGAACGGCGAACTGGACGGCGCCGAAGCAGAGTTGCGGCAGGCGCAGGCCATGCTCGCCGAGAGCAGGGCCGCTCTCTACCGCAGCCAGGTCGCCGTGGAACTCGCCGATGTGCTGCACCGCCGCGGCAAGTCCGCCGAGGCTGCCGAGCTGCTCCGGGGCGTCCTCGGTGACTTCTCCTCCGAGCGGGGTGCGGTGCACGCCGCCGCGGCCCACCGTCTCCTCGGCATCATCGCCGAGGACGCCCGGGACGGTGAGGCCGCCGAGGAGCACTACGTCCGCGCGCTCAGCCTGCTGGAACGCGCGGGCGCCGCCGGCGACCTGGCCGACCTGTGCCGTCTCCTCGGTGACCTGCTGCGCCGCACGGGCCGGATCGAGGCGGCCCTCGACGCCTACCGCACCGGCCTCGGCCACCGCACGACGCCGGGCACGACGACCCTGGGCCCGGCCCCGGCCCAGCCTCCCCTGTGAGCCCCCGGGCCCTTGAGCCCGTCAGGGTCAGACCTGGGCCCGGCCCTGTCTGCGGACGTCCGCCAGGTGCAGGGCGCCGTCCTGCACGGCGACCTGGGTCGCGTCGTTCGCCACGTCGCCCAGGCCGCCGTTGGTGAAGGCGTACGCGTCCTGGCCGACCCGGACCGCGGCCACGTCCAGCGAGAGCACGGTCTCCTGGTCGTCGGAGTTCGTGGCGTCGAGGCTGATGTGCAGGCCCTGGCGCGCGTCGCCGACCTGTGGCAGCGGGGCCTCGGTGACGCGGACGTCCTCCTGCATCCCGGTCTGCGTGGTGGCCGCGAACCGCGCGCACTGGTCCGGCAGCGTCTTCAGCCAGGACAGCGTCGCGTCGACGTCGGAGGGGCGGCGGGAGGCGATCTGGTAGCGCAGCTGGGCGTTGGTGTCGGTGTTGTCCAGGGCGATGGTGACGCGCGCGGGGCCGCCGAGGAGTTCGTCGGTGTAGAGGGCCTCCAGCAGCCGCTGGCACTGGCCGGCCGAGGTGGTCGCCTTCAGCAGCCCGTCCCGCCAGGTGGCCGCGCCGCCGCTCGCCGTCCAGGGGGCGCCGAGGTCGGCCGGGGTGATCAGCGCGGCCTGCGCCTGCGCGTCGGTGAGGGTGGAGCCGTCGGGCCGCGTGGGCGCCTTCGGCGTCGGGGGCGGCTTGTCGATCGTCGGGAGGGGCTGGGGCGCGGTCGCCGGTTGCCGCAGACCGAGGGCCGCGCAGCCGCCGACGGCGATGAGGCCGGCGGCGATGAGGGAGAGCCGCACACGACGGGGGCGTATCGCCTCGGCCAACGAGGCCAATGAGGGCATCGAGATCATCGAGGTGCCTCCCGGACAGCGAGCCTGGACTGCGAGCCGACGGAGCCCCGGGGCGGGGTCCCGGCAGGTGTGCCTGGTCTCCACCGCACCACCGCCGCGACCGCCCCACCAGCGCGACGGTCCGTCCGGGTGAGCCGCCGGGGGGCCGGGTGAGCCACCCGGGGAAAACGCCTCGACCTCTGACTTCGGGCCCTGTTACGGTCGCCGTATGCAGCGCGCCCAGCAGTGCCCGAAGAGCACGACGACGCCGGACACCGTCCCGGCGCGCTGACACCTGACCAGCATCGAAGCCCCGGGGCGAACGCCCCGGGGCTTCTGGCATGTCACGGGGTGTTCGCCTCTCCCGCCAAGGAGGCCCCCATGAACGACCAGCTGCCCGACCACCGCCGGCTCGGCCGCGAACTCGGCCTGTTCGACACCGACCCGCTGATGGGCGCCGGCCTGCCGTACTGGCTGCCCGACGGCGCGGTCGTCCGGCACACCCTGGAGGAGTACATCCGCGAGGCCGAACGCCGGGCCGGATACCGGCATGTGTACTCGCCCGCGCTCGGCAAACGGGAGCTGTACGAGATCTCCGGGCACTGGGACCACTACCGCGACGACATGTACCCGCCCATGCGGCTCGGCGCGGACGAGGTCGTGCTGCGGCCGAGCCTGTGCCCCCACCACGCCCTGATCTACCGCTCCCGCTCCCACAGCTACCGCGAACTGCCCTTGCGCATCGCCGAGCTGGGCAGCATGCACCGGGCGGAGCTGTCGGGTGTCCTCGGCGGGCTGACCCGGGTCCGGGCCATCCACCTCAACGACGCGCACATCTTCTGCACCCTGGAGCAGGCCGTTCAGGAGGCGCGTGACGCGCTGGAGCTGATCGCCCGCGCCTACGCCGACCTCGGCATCGAGGCCGTACGGCACCGGCTGTCGCTGCCCGGCGCGGGCGGCAAGTACGTCGCCGACCCGGAGCTGTGGCAGCGGGCCACCGCGCTGCTGAAGGAGGTCCTCGCCGAGGCCGGGGTGGAGCACGAGGAGGCGGAGGGCGAGGCCGCCTTCTACGGCCCGAAGATCGACGTGCAGATCGCCGACCCGGCCGGCCGCGAGTCCACCCTGTCCACCGTGCAGATCGACTTCCACCAGCCGGCCCGCTTCGACCTGCACTACATCGGCGCGGACGGCGCCAAGCACCGCCCGGTGATGGTGCACCGCAGCATCATCGGCAGCGTCGAGCGGGCCGTCGCCCATCTCGTCGAGGTGCACGCGGGTGCCTTCCCGGCCTGGCTGGCACCCGTCCAGCTGGTGGTGCTGCCGGTCGCCGAGGAGCAGGAGGAGCAGGCGGCGGCGGTCGTACGGCAGGCCCGGGAGCTGGGCCTGCGGGCCGAACTCGCGGGGCCCGCCGAGGGCACCCTCGGCGCCCGGATCCGCGCCGGGCGCCTGGTGCCGTACCAGGCGGTGATCGGCGCCCGCGAGGCCGGTGCGGGACTGGCCGCCGTACGGCTGCGGGACGGCCGCCGGCCCGGCGCGCTGCCGGTGCCCGAGCTGCTGTCCCGGATCGCCTGTCGGGTGGCGGCGCGCGGCACCGCGCTGTGGGACTGATCTAGGGTGCTGCTGTCGGAGTCGGTATCGGTATTGGTGTTGTACGACGAAGGAGTCCGCAGTGACCGGTCAGCCCATCCCCGTGATCATCGACTGTGACACCGGCGTCGACGACGCCCTCGCGCTGCTGCTCGCCGTACGCCACCCGGGCCTCGATCTGCGGGCGGTGACCTGCGTGGCCGGGAACACGGACGTCGACGGCGTGGTCCGCAACACCCTGACGGTGCTGGAGCAGGCGGGCGCCCCGCAGATCCCGGTCGGCCGGGGCGCCGAACGCCCGCTGCTCGAACCGGCCCGTTCGGCGCAGCATGTGCACGGCGCCGACGGCATGGGCGACCTGGGCCTGCCCGCGCCGACCCGGACCGCGTCCGAGCTGGACGCCGTCGCCCTGCTGCGCCGCGAGATCCTGGCCTCCCCGCGCCCGGTCACCCTGATCCCCACCGCGCCCCTGACGAACATCGCCCTGCTGCTGCGCACCCACCCGGAGGTGACGCGCAACATCGAGCGGATCGTCTTCATGGGCGGCGCGGTCGAGATCGGGAACGCCACGCCGGTCGCCGAGTTCAACGTCTGGCACGACCCGGAGGCGGCGGCGATCCTGCTCACGGCCGGGGTCCCGATCACGATGTACGGCCTCGACGTCTTCATGCAGGTCGTCGTGGACGCCCCGGACGTCCACCGGCTGCGGCAGAGCAGCGACCCCGGCACCCGCCTGGCCGGTGAACTCCTCGCGCACCGGCCGGCCGCGCAGGGCGAGGAGCCGGAGGCGGAGGAGGCGGGCGGACTCGGCGACGCCGGCGCGGTGTGCGCGGTCGCCGACCCGCAGGGCATCACCACGCGCCTGCTGCCGGTCGAGGTCTCCCTCGCCCCCGGCGCGGCGCGCGGCCAGACGATCGTCGACCGCCGCCCCCGCCCCGGCGAGTCCGAGATCCACCAGGGCAAGCGCGAACAGGCCCTGGTGGACGTCGCGTTGGAGGTCGACGTGGCCCGTTACGTCAAGCTGTACCTGGACACGGTGGAACGCCTCTAGGGCAGCTCCGGGCACGAGGGGATTCTGTCCGGTGCCTCCCGCGCCCCTGGCCCGGCCACCGGTCGGGGGTTCCTTTTCCGGGCAATGTGGACAGATTCTCTTCAGCGTCGTCCGGCCCGAAGGGATCCCGTATGGCAGACCTCTCCTCCAAGAGCCCCGACTGGTGGCGTCAGGCCGTCATCTACCAGGTCTATCCGCGCAGTTTCGCCGATGCCGACGGCGACGGCCTCGGTGATCTGCGCGGCATCACCCAGCGCCTGGACCACCTCGCCGCCCTCGGTGTCGACGCGCTGTGGCTGAGCCCCTTCTACCCCTCCGAGCTGGCCGACGGCGGCTACGACGTCGCCGACCACCGGGACGTCGACCCCCGCCTCGGCACCCTGGACGACTTCGACGCCCTGGTCGGCGAGGCCCACCGGCTCGGTCTGAAGGTCGTCGTCGACATCGTCCCGAACCACACCTCGCACCGGCACCCCTGGTTCCAGGAGGCCCTGCGGGCCGGCCCCGGCTCGCGGGCCCGCGAGCGCTATGTCTTCCGTCCCGGCCGGGGCGCGCACGGTGAACACCCGCCCACCGACTGGCAGTCCGTGTTCGGCGGCAGCGCCTGGCAGCGCACCCCGGACGGCGAGTGGTACCTGCACCTCTTCGCCCTCGAACAGCCCGACCTGAACTGGGACGACGACGAGGTCCGCGCCGACTTCCGCACCACCCTGCGCTTCTGGTCCGACCGGGGTGTCGACGGCTTCCGTATCGATGTCGCCCACGGCCTCGCCAAGGATCTCGCCGAGCCGCTGCGGGACCTCGGGAACCTGGACGCCACCGGCGAGCTGGCCCTGACGCGGCTCCCGCCGGGCAGCCACCCGTACTGGGACCGCGACGAGGTGCACGAGATCTACCGCGACTGGCGCAAGGTCCTGGACGCCTACCGCCCGGCGCGCAGCGCCGTCGCCGAGGCCTGGGTGCCGGGCGCCCGCCGCACCCTGTACGCCCGCCCCGACGAACTCGGCCAGGCCTTCAACTTCGAGTATCTGGAGGCCCGTTGGGACGCGGCGGAACTGCGCCGGGTCATCGCCGACGAGCTGGCCACCGCGCGGGACGCCGGCGCCTCCGCCACCTGGGTCCTGTCCAACCACGACGTCGTCCGCCACGCCTCCCGCCTGATGCTCCCGCCCGGTACCGACCCGGAGGCCTGGCTGCTGTCCGGCGGCACCGCGCCAGCGATCGACACCGGGGCAGGCCTGCGCCGGGCCCGTGCGGCGACCCTGCTGATGCTGGCGCTGCCCGGCTCGTCGTACCTCTACCAGGGCGAGGAACTCGGCCTGGTAGAGGTCGCCGACCTGCCCGCCGAGGTGCTGCGGGACCCGGTCTGGGAGCAGACCGGGCATGTCCGCAAGGGGCGCGACGGCTGCCGTGTGCCGCTGCCGTGGACGGTGAGCGGGCCGTCGTACGGCTTCGGGCCGTGCGCCGCCTGGCTGCCGCAGCCGTCGTCCTTCGCGTCGTACGCCGTGGAGGCGCAGACGGGGGCCGACGGTTCGACCCTGGAGCTGTACCGCACCGCCCTGCGGCTGCGCCGCAAGCTGCTGGAGGGCGAGACGCTGACCTGGACGCCCGACGCCCCCGCCGCCGTCCTGGACTTCACCCGCTCGCCGAGCTGGCGCTGCGTCACCAACCTCGGGGACACGCCGGTGCCGTTGCCGGCGGGGGAGGTGCTGCTGACGAGTGCGCCGCTCGACGGCAGGGGGACCCTCCCGCCGGACACGACCGTCTGGCTGGTGGGCGGGCACACCTAGCCTGCTGTCGGCGTAGGACTCACACCCGGCGAAGCGCCGGCTCCGCCCCCGGCGATCCCGTTGATGTCAGCGGGCGTCGACGTCGCGTTCGGCGGCGGGGTGAGCACCACCTGCGGCTGACCGGCCGCCGGGGGCGGCGGGGTCAGGTCGGAGTTGGGCAGTTTCGGCGGGGTCGTCTGCTGGAACAGGGTCTGGTCGAAGTCGACCAGACCGGTCGCCTCCATCACTCTGATGTGGTCGAGGACGGTGTCGTTGGCCTGGTCGGCCAGGGCCCGCACCAGTGAGTTCTTCGTGGTGGAGCGGATCTTCGCCACCGTGTTGAAGATCGAACCGTGCGTCATCCGCAGGATGTTGGCGAAGTCGGTGTCGAACTTCTGGCCGCTCTCCGACTTCAGCTGGCTGACGAAGCCCTGCTGCTGGGGGCTCGGCAGGTTGGGCAGCGTGATGTTCAGCATCGGCGCGATCTTGCGGCAGGTGGTGTCCAGCGCGGCGTGCCCGTCGACCAGGTGCCGGCTGGCCGTGAGCACCGCCTTCGAGGTGCCCTTCTGCAGCCCGATCTGCCCCACCGGGTACTCCCACAGGCCGGCCGCCCGTACCTTCACCACGAAGTCCCGGTCCTGCTCGGTGAGCGGTCCCCACTGGGTGTTGGAGATGACGCGGTCCTGTGCGCTCGCGACCTTGCTCAGACCGAGCATGCTCGGGTAGGCCAGTGCCGCGAGGGTCATGGCCATCGCACCGCCCACGAAGAGAGTTCCCGTCGCGTTCCGCGAAAAGCGCACCGTGCCTCCTGCCCGGTCGTGGATCCCGCCCACGGTGACGGCGCGGGGCGGTTCGGACGCACAGCAGTACGGATGCGGAGGCCGTTCGTATCTGTGGCGTAGGTAAAGAAGAGTTGACCTTTCCTCGGGAGAGGCGAGGTGGAACGCTGGCATAGATTCGCCGCATGCCCCCACAGCCCCCTCCTCGCACGCCCGGCTCCCGCCCCCCGGCTTCCGCGCCCCTCCCCGTCCTGCCCTACCGCAAGCCCACCAAGGGCCGTGACTACTGGGTCATCGACGACGCCCTGCCCGGGGTCGACGCCGTACGGGAGCGGTGTCTGGCCAAGGACGACTGGGTCGAGGGCTACCCGTACACCTCCGAGACCTGGCCCGGCCTGCGGGCCATGCCCGGCCTCGAACCCGGCGAACTCGCCCGCGTCGAGCGGCTGGTGAAGCAGGCCACCGGTGCGAAGGAGCTGTGGGTGCAGCAGGCGCCCGGCGGCGGCACCCTCAACCACAACTGCGTCCAGGTGGTCGGCGAGGGCGAGAGCGAGCCCCGCCCGCACACCGACTCGCGCGCACTGTGCCGGTACGCGGCCGTCCTCTACCTCAACCCGAGCGTCCCCAAGGACTGCGGCACCGCCTTCTACCGCCAGTCACTGCCCGGCGGCCGGCTCGGCGGCAACATCGTCCAGGCCCCGCACAACAACCTCGTCGAGGCCCTCGGCACACGCTTCGTCCCGGGCGACCACTTCGAGGAAGACGTCCGCGTCCCCCACACGTACAACCGCCTCCTCCTCTACAACGCCAACCTCGTGCACAGCGCGACGGGTTACCACGGCAAGACCCTGGAGGAGAAGCGCATGACGGCGGTCTTCTTCTGGATGGCCTGACCCCGCCGTTCGGCCCTGGAAAGGGCTAGAGCATCAGCAGGAGCGTGGCCACCGCCGTGCAGGCGGCGCAGACGGCGAGGGTCAGGGCGGTGCAGCGGCGGCGCAGGCGGTGGTAGCGGTGCTCGTACTCGGTGCGCAGGGAGGCGCACCGGGCCGCGATGCGTTCGAGGTCCGAGCGGGCCCGGCGCAGGGCGTCGGCGACGTACCGGCGCTCGACGTCCTCGCGCTGCGCGGTCGTCAGCCACTCCATGGGCTGCACGAACTCCCGGGCGCGGCGCTCCGCCTCGGCGATCCGGGACTGCCAGAGCAGGTAGCCCTCGACCTCGTTGCCGAGTGCGCCGTCGGCTCCCTGCCTCGGTCGACCGTTCACCCCTGCCCTCGGTCGGTGCGCGCCGGGAGGTGGACCTCGTGCTCCTCCAGCGCGATGTCCGGGTGGTGGAGGTCGAACGCGGGGGACTCGCTGCGGATCCGCGGCAGGGTGACGAAGTTGTGGCGAGGCGGCGGGCAGGAGGTCGCCCACTCCAGGGACCGGCCGTAGCCCCATGGGTCGTCGACGGTCACCGGCTTGCCGTACTTGGCCGTCTTCCACATGTTGTAGAGGAACGGCAGCATCGACAGGCCGAGCAGGAACGAGCCGACCGTCGAGAGCGTGTTCAGCCCCGTGAAACCGTCCGCCGCCAGATAGTCGGCGTAGCGGCGCGGCATGCCCACGGCGCCCAGCCAGTGCTGGACCAGGAACGTGGTGTGGAAGCCGATGAACAGCGTCCAGAAAGTGATCTTGCCGAGGCGTTCGTCGAGCATCTTGCCGGTCCACTTCGGCCACCAGAAGTGGAAGCCGGCGAACATGGCGAAGACGACCGTGCCGAAGACCACGTAGTGGAAGTGGGCGACCACGAAGTACGAGTCGGAGACATGGAAGTCCATCGGCGGCGAGGCCAGGATGACACCGGTCAGACCACCGAACGTGAAGGTGACCAGGAAGCCCGCCGCCCACAGCATCGGCGTCTCGAAGGACAGACTGCCCTTCCACATCGTGCCGATCCAGTTGAAGAACTTCACACCGGTGGGGACGGCGATCAGGAAGGTCATGAAGGAGAAGAACGGCAGCAGCACCCCGCCGGTGACGTACATGTGGTGCGCCCAGACGGTGATGGACAGACCGGCGATGGAGATGGTCGCGGCGATCAGACCCATGTAGCCGAACATCGGCTTGCGGGAGAACACCGGGATGATCTCGGAGACGATGCCGAAGAACGGCAGCGCGATGATGTACACCTCCGGATGGCCGAAGAACCAGAAGAGGTGTTGCCAGAGCAGGGCGCCGCCGTTGGCCGCGTCGAAGACATGGGCGCCGAACTGCCGGTCCGCCTCCAGCGCGAACAGCGCGGCGGCCAGCACCGGGAAGGCCAGCAGGACCAGGACACCGGTCAGCAGCACGTTCCACACGAAGATCGGCATGCGGAACATGGTCAGGCCGGGGGCGCGCATGCAGATGATCGTGGTGACGAAGTTGACCGAGCCGAGGATGGTGCCGAAGCCGGAGAAGGCCAGACCCATGATCCACAGGTCGCTGCCCACACCGGGTGAGCGGACGGCGTCCGTCAGCGGCGAGTAGGCGAACCAGCCGAAGTCGGCCGCGCCGTCCGGGGTGAGGAAACCGCCGACCGCGATGAGCGAGCCGAACAGATAGAGCCAGTAGGCGAACATGTTCAGCCGCGGGAACGCCACGTCGGGCGCGCCGATCTGCAGCGGCATGATCCAGTTCGTGAAGCCGGCGAACAGCGGTGTCGCGAACATCAGCAGCATCACGGTGCCGTGCATCGTGAACAGCTGGTTGAACTGCTCGTTGGAGACGATCTGCAGTCCGGGCCGGGCCAGCTCGGCGCGCATGATCAGCGCCATCACGCCGCCGATCAGGAAGAACGCGAACGACGTCGCCAGGTACAGGGTGCCGATCGTCTTGTGGTCGGTGGTCGTCAGCCACTTCACCACCACACCGCCGGGCTGCCTGCCCCTGACCGGCACCTCGCTCTCGTACGAGTCCTCGGGCGCGGCGGCACCATGGGGTTCGTTGAGGATGCTCACAGGTGCATCCTTGCTGCGGGACGGCGCACGCGAAGCGCTGAGCGGCCGACGCGCGGCCGAACGCATGACGGATGCACACGGATGGCGCACACGGAGACAGCCCTGGTGGCCTGCGGCTTTCGTACGACAGGATGGGGCGGTGACCGAACAGACAGACCAGTCCGCTGCCCGTACGCTCGCGTACCGGCCGGTTCAGGCGATCGGGCGGCTGGCTGTCGGGGGATTGCTGCTCGCCGGGCTCGCCTGGGTCGTACGAGGGGTGTGGGAGATCCGGCTCGCCGTCGCCGGTGAGCCGGCCGACGGGCCGCCGGACCAGGGCGACGGGGTGCACCGGCCGCTCAACTCGCTGGAGAACTCGTACCACTTGGTGACGTCGGCCGCCGGTGTGCTGACGTTTCTCTGCGCCATGCTCTTTCTGTCCTGGCTGCTCAGGCTGCGGGAGAACGCACGGGCGCTGTCCGGGGACACGCCGAAGTACCTGGGGATCTGGGTGTTCCTCGGGTGGTTCGTGCCCGTGGTCAACCTGTGGTTTCCGCGGGGGATCGTCGTCGACGCGTTCCGCAGCAGCGCGCCCGGGCGGAGGCTGCCCGGCTCCGTCAATGTGTGGTGGGGGCTGTGGCTGATCGGGATGACCACCGGGGTGGGGATCATGTACCGCGACTCCACGGACCAGATCATCGAGCGTGCCTACACCGAGGGGTGGCAGCTGCAGCTGTGCGACGCCTTCGTCGTGGCGGCCGCCGTCGCCGGAGCCTTCGCCGTACGGGCCGTCACCGCCGCCCAGGTGGAGCGGATGCGCGCGGAGCAGTCGGCCGGCACCCGGGTGGCCGAGCCCGTGTAGCGGCGCGGGCCCGGTGTGTGGAGCGGCGCGGTGTGCGGTACGGATGCCGGGCATGAGCAGTATCGCCATCGTGGGTGCCGGGCCGGGCCTCGGGTCCGCTGTCGCGCGGCGGTTCGGGCGGGAGGGCTTCGCGGTCGCCCTCGTCGCCCGGGACGCCGGACGCCTCGACGCGCTGGTGCGGGACCTGGGCGGGAGCGGGATCACGGCCCGGGGTTTCGTCGCCGATGTGCGCAGGCCCGAGGAGCTGGCCGGGGCGCTGCGGCGGGCGGCGGACGAGCTGGGGACCGTCGAGGTGCTGCAGTACAGCCCGGTGCCGCACCGGGACTTCATGCGGCCCGTGCTGGAGACCGGGCACCGCGATCTCGTCGGGCCCATCGAGTTCTCCGTGTACGGGGCCGTCGCCGCCGTGCAGCAGGTCCTGCCGGGGATGCGGCGGCTGGGGCGCGGCACGATCCTGCTCGTCAACGGCGGGACCGCCGTCGTACCGCACACCGAGCGGGCGGGGACGTCCATCGCGTTCGCCGCGGAGAGCGCGTACGGGCATCTGCTGCACGAGCGGCTCGCGGGCGAGGGGATCCATGTCGCGCAGCTGGTGATTCCGGGGGCGATCGTGCTGGGGCATGCGCGCAAGGATCCGGCCGTGCTGGCCGAGACGCTGTGGGGCATGCACCGGGACCGGCACGGGTTCCGGCACTTCGCCGACGACCTGGACAGCTGAGCCGGTGCGCCCGCCGGGCTGACTGGGCACCGTCAACCTGCGGGGTGGGGTTTTGTGGGCCAATATGGTGATGTTGGCCGTATCGCTCTCTTCAAGGGGGCCTGGAATGGCTGTCGAAATCCCCGCGATCATCAAGCCGTCCCGGTTCAGAAGCCGGGGAGGGCTGCTGGGCGAGTGTCTCGCCGAGTTCCTCGGGACGTTCGTGCTCATCTCCTTCGGCTGCGGTGTGGTCGCGATGGCGGTCGCCGCACTGCCCGGTTCGGGCCGTGCCGCGACCCCCACCACGATCTTCCTCGCGGCCGGTGACTGGCTGTTGATCACCTGGGGCTGGGCGCTGGCCGTCACCTTCGGTGTCTACGTGGGCGGCGGAGTCAGCGGCGCCCACCTCAACCCGGCGGTCACCCTCGCCATGGCCGTGCGCCGCGGCTTCTCCTGGGCCAAGGTCCTGCCGTACTGGTTCTCGCAGGTCCTCGGCGCCTTCACCGGTGCCGCGCTGGTCTATCTCGTCTACCACGCCGCGATCCACGCCTACGACCACGCCGCCGCCGGCCCGAAGGTGAACGGGCACACCAACGCCACCTTCTCCATCTTCGCGACGTTCCCGGCCCCGTACTTCCATGGAGGTGTCTGGGGGCCGCTGATCGACCAGATCGCCGGTACGGCGTTCCTGCTCATGCTGATCGCCGCCGTCCTCGACGTACGCAACCAGGCGGTGAAGTCCAACCTCGCGCCGCTGGTCGTGGGATTCGTCGTCGCCGCGATCGGCATGTCCTACGGCGCGAACGCGGGGTACGCCATCAACCCGGCCCGCGACTTCGGACCGCGGTTTTTGACCTGGATCGAGGGCTGGCGGAGTCTGGCCTTCCCGGGGAGCGTGTCCGGCTCGTTCAGCGGGTACTGGTGGATCCCGATCGTCGGGCCGCTGATCGGCGGTGTGGTCGGGATCGTGGTGTACGACCTCTTCGTCGGCGACGTGCTGCTGCTCCGGTCGGAGCTGGCGGAGCCGCTGGAGCCGGGCGAGTCGACTCCGGTGCGGACGGTCGACGACGAGTAGCTGGGGCTCTTTCAGGTGCCGGGTGTGTCCTGGGTCCCGGCACCCGCCCGGCGGGCCGCCGCCGCGATCTCCTCCAGTGCCGCCAGATGGCGGGCCAGCGCCCTGCGGCCGGTGAGGGTGAGGGCGGCCCAGGTACGCGGGCGTTTGCCCAGGTAGCCCTTGCGGATGCTGACGTAGCCCGTCTTCTCCAGCGCGGACAGGGTCTTGCTCAGCGTGGAGTCGGAGACCTCGCAGTAGTCCCGCAGGACGGCGAACTCCGCCTCGCCGCACGCCGAGAGGTAGGCGGCGAGGGCCAGCCGGGTCGGGTGGTGGAGTTCGCGGTCGAGAGCGGGCGGCGCCTCGCCTGTGGAGCCTGTCATGCCGTGCCCGCCTGCCAGGTCGCGCGCAGGATGTAGTCCCCGCCGGAGGCCAGGCCGAAGGCGACGAGCCAGCCGGCCGAGCCGTACACGATCGCGGCCGGGATGCTGATGGCCAGGGGGATGAAGGGCACCACCCAGGTATGCCAGGCGGGGCGGCCGGGCCCGGAGTCCCGGCGGATCCAGCGTGTCACTCCGCCGTGGTGAGCGCCGAGCCACATCAGAACGAAGAAGCCGGTCAGGCTCACCGCGGCGGCGACCGTCAGCCAGATCCCCCAGCGCGGCACCCGGTCGGCCAGGCCCAGTGCGCTGAAGCCGACCGCGAAGGTCAGGCCCTGGCCTATGCCGTAACCGAGCGGCCTGCCGCGCTCACCGGCCTCGCGCGCCGCGACCCGTGCGGCACAGGCGGCGGCGAGCGCGTCCCGTGCCTGCCGGGCGTCCATCGGGTCCCCCGTGCTGTCCATGTGTGTACCTCCGGTGTGGGGAGGGCCGGTTGGTCGTCCGGCCCTCATGCATACCGTCAGCATGGACAGTACTTTCCAATAATGCAAGTACTTTCCCGATGCCTACGGGGTTTATGGACAGCGGGCAGCAGACCGCGACTCCCAGCGGGGCTGGAGCCATCAAACGCGAGAACGGCGATTCCCACGTCACCAAGGGGGACGCCAACCGCACACCGGCCCCCGGCATCGTCCCCCCGCAGCGGCTCGTGGGTGTGGTCTCGGCGGTCATCCCCTACGTCGGCAGTGTCTGGCTGTGACATGACGTGACCACGCCTCATCACGGGTGCAGAGGCTGCTCCGCCCAGATGGTCTTGCCAGTACCGCTGTAGCGGGTGCCCCAGCGTTCGGTGAGCTGGGCGACCAGCATCAGGCCGCGTCCGCCCTCGTCGTAGGTGCGGGCACGGCGCAGGTGGGGTGCGGTGCAGGTGCCGTCGGAAACCTCGCAGATCAGCGACTCGTCCTTGATGAGCCGCAGGTGGATGGGTGGGGCGGCGTACCGTATCGCGTTCGTCACCAGCTCGCTGACGACGAGTTCGGTGACGAAGGCCATGTCGTCCAGATTCCACGCGCGGAGTTTGGCCGCGACCTGTGCGCGAGCCTCGGCGACCACGGCCGGGTCGGAGGAAATCTCCCAGTCCGCGACGTGGTCGGCGTCCAGGGCACGGGTACGCGCGACGAGCAGCGCGACGTCATCGGTGCGCTGCTCGGGGAGCACCGCGCTGAGGACGGCGTCGCAGGTCTCCTGGAGGCAGGAGCCGGCCCCGGTGAGTGCGGTGCGCAGGGTGTCCAGGCCGACGTCGAGATCGCGGCCGCGGGTCTCGATGAGGCCGTCGGTGTAGAAGGCGAGGAGACTGCCCTCCGGGAGTTCGCGTTCGACGCACTCGTACGGAAACCCGCCGAGCCCCAGGGGTGGACCGGTGGGCAGGTCGAGGAAGTCCACGGTGCCGTCGGGGGTCATCACCGCCGGGTCGGGGTGGCCGGCGCTGGCGAGCGAGCACACGCGGGAGACCGGGTCGTAGACCGCGTACAGGCAGGTGGCTCCGAAATCTCCGGCGGGCTCCTTCGCTCCGGCGGCCTGGCCCGTGCTGTGGCGGATGACCAGGTCGTCCAGGTGCGCGAGCAGCTCGTCCGGGGCCAGGTCGACGTCGGCGAGGGTACAGACCGCGGTACGCAGGCGGCCCATGGCGGCGGAGGCGTGGATGCCGTGGCCGACGACATCACCGACGACCAGGGCGACGCGGGCACCGGAGAGCGGGATCACGTCGAACCAGTCACCGCCGACGCCGGCCCTGGAGTCGGCGGGCAGGTAGCGGCTGGCGACCTCCACGGCGGCCTGCTCGGGCACGGCCTGCGGCAGCAGACTTCGCTGCAGTGCGAGCGCTGTCATGCGCTCCCGCGTGTAGCGGCGCGCGTTGTCGATGCAGACCGCTGCGCGCGCAGCCAGCTCCTCGGCGATCTTCAGGTCGTCCGGGCCGTATGGCTCGCTCAGGGGTTCCACTCGGGTGAAGAACGCGACTCCCAGGTTCGTGCCACGGGCGCGCAGCGGCACCGTGAGAAACGACCGGGGCCGGTGCTCCTTGAGCCAAGCGGCACGGTCCGGGTCGTCGGCCATCCAGCGGGCGACGTCCGGGTCGGTCATCTGGCGCACTACGCCGTGGCCGGTGGCCAGGCACCAGGCGACCGGCGAGGACGCGGGGTAGCAGGACACGTCGCCGACGTCGGCCACGAGAGGCACGGCGGAGTGCGCGGCAGCGCGCCGCAGC
This sequence comes from Streptomyces sp. NPDC052101, assembly GCF_040680235.1. NCBI lineage: Bacteria > Bacillati > Actinomycetota > Actinomycetes > Kitasatosporales > Streptomycetaceae > Streptomyces > Streptomyces sp. NPDC052101. Next base: position 434,304 of record NZ_JBFAWH010000002.1, on the reverse strand, counting down.
GCCAGCGTGCGACCGAAGACCGGGCCGGGTTCATCCCCGTCCAGCACGGCGTCGAACAGGTCGACCGTGACGGTGTCGGCGCAGGCGGGTACGGCTACGTCGGCCAGCTCCTGCGCGGTGCGGGCCACGTCCAGGCCGCTGCCGATACGCCTGCTGGCCATGTCGAGCAGCGCCAGGCTCTCACGGGCCCTGGCCTGCTCGGTGAAGTCGAGAGCGGCCAGCTGCACCCCCGCCACGGCCCCTGTCGGGCCCTTGAGCGGGGCGGTGTAGACCATCCAGGAGTGGGGCTGGGACTCTCCCGGCACGCGGACGTAGTTCTCGATGAGTTCCGGGCGGCCGGTCACCGCTACGCGGTCGACGCCCCGCTGCGCCTTCTCGAACCCCGGATCCGGCATGTGCTCGGTGATCCGCAGGCCCCGGACCGCTTCCTCCGACGTGGCGATCTGCTGGGCCATGGGCTCGTTGATGTGCAGGAACCGGCCCTCGGTGTCGTAGATCGCCAGGGCGAACGGCGACTGGTCGAAGGCCCGGTGGAGCAGCGCTTCGCGCTCGCGGTCCTCCTCCTCGGACTGTCGAGCGGCCTCCAGCAGCCAGTCGGTCCGCCCGTTGCCGGAAAACAGCGGACGTGCCCGCAGCCGGCAGTGCACCCGGTGGCCCTGCCGGTGCCGGAGTTTCACCAGCTCATCCCACTCCTCCTGCCCGGCGAGCCGCTCGCGCGCGGACACGAGCAGGGGTGACGCCAGCAAAGTCACTGCCGACTGGCCCACGACCTCGGCGGCGGAGTACCCGAGCAGCGCTTGCGCACCGTGGCTCCACCGTGTCAGCGCCCCGTCGGCGGCCACGACGGCCAGGGCCGCGAAACGGCCGCGGCACCGGCTGGCGGTCGGTGAGCCCATCGTCGATCACCCCGGCTACCTGTACCGGCAAATACCAGTCGATTATGCGCTCGGCTAGAACCGGCAGGAAGTCCCGTGTGTGCGGGATTAGCGGGATATTAGTGCGCACAGGGAAGCGACCGAGGCCCCGCGAAAACGCGCCGATGGTGCGCCCGTCCGCGCGACGGCTCTGCATCGGCCCAGGTCAGTGCCGTTTCCGTGGAGGATTGGCCGCCGCCGCAACCTGTCCATTCACCGGTGCCCGGTCGGCCTCCTGGCTGGGTCCGGCCCTCGGGCGGATGGCCTCAGCCGGCTGAGGCCGCGTCCATCCAGCCAAGGCTCGGGCGGTTGCCTCGGTCTGCAGCGGACGGTGGATGCCGCCTGCACCGTCCCGGTACCCGTCAGGCCGACATCACCGGGAGTGAGCGGTTGACGCACCGCCCCGGCGAGCACAGCTGGGAGGAGTCGCGCGGGTGGCACCGGAGCCTTGAGTGGCGCTACGTCGTCGTGATGTCCCTCTACAACCGGGCCTCTTGCGCCAGTGCCGTGACTTGCTTACGCGGTGGGGACACGGACCTCGGGGGCTCCCAGCGGCAGGGAACGCACTGACGCTCGGGAAATCGATCGCCAAGGCCCGCAGGCGCAAGGGCTGGCCACAGCGGGACCTGGCCGCGGTGATCGACAAGTTGGAGAGCTGGGTGTCCCAGGCCGAACGGGACGTGATCCCCGTCAATAGTCTGGAGGCACTGCGCCGCATCTCCGAAGTACTGGACGTTCCGCTACCCGAACTCCGCTCCGCCGTGCCGCCTCCTGGGCAACCGCCGACATCGGTTCATCGACGGTCTGCCTCCGTCAGGGGTGGCCGCAATCCTGGTCCGGAGGAGGGTGACGACCCCGTGCGACGCCGTGAACTTCTGGCCGCTGTGGCGGTGGTCCTCGCCTCCCCCCTGGCCGGCGCCACGCCGGCCGAGGCCAGCACGCTCGCACCATTGGAAGACCTCCTCCTCTACGGCACGGCTTCCATGCCCGAGGACAGTGACGTCTCACCGGCTGGCGTCGCTGCTGTGGTGAAGGCAGCCCGGCAGCACTTCCGGGCAGCCCGTCCCTCGTTGCGTTCCCGGCACCACTCCCACAGCACCACTCGAAGCGAATCGAGAGGAGCACCACCATGAACACCATCCTGACCCCTGAGCGGGTCGAACTCGCCGGGTTCAAGCCAACGTCGCCCCGACCTCGCTCGGCGCCCTTGACGACCCTTGCACCTTTCGGAAGCGTCACACGCAAGAACCCGCAACCGAGTTGATCCGGGAGGGCATCGTGGACCTACAGTTCATCGGGATCGACCCCAACACCGGGGGCGAGGGGGCGCCGACGGTGTGGGTGGAAGAAGGAGACGGCTGACCTGGCCCTCCAGGGCATCAAGGCCGAGGAAGCGCTGGAGGCACTGGTCAGTGGTACGGAGTGGGTCGTCGGCCACGCGGTGGGAATCCCCGCCCACGAGACGGTGATCCGTGTCCCGGCCCGCATGGTGCCGATTCTGAGGGAGGCGTGCGATGTCGCAGAGCGGCGTGCTGGGCTTCGCTGAGCTGCTGGCCGGTACGCGCCGCAGTGCGGTGCATCTGGAGATGCGCGACGCGTACGGCGTCGGTGACGAGGCCGAGGAGTTCGAGGTGTTCAAGCGCACCGGCCAGGTCGACCCCGACCCGACGGCACGGTGGTGGCCTGACTGGCTGGGTATGGTGCGGGAGGCCGTTGGCCGTGGCGTGGTGATGCGTCGGGCCAGGATTGTTTCCGAGCCCGTGACGGACTACATCCGCTGGGAGCATGCCACCACCCCGATGAACGTCGAAGCGGGTGAACTGGTGCGCTGGCTGCCCCGTCGGCGGGCTGTGGCCATCGCCCTGCCGGGAGCCGACTTCTGGTTGTTCGACGACCGCTTGGTGCAGTTCAACATCTTCACTGGCGACGGCGATTGGGCGGATCCGCCCAAGGAATTCAGCGAGCACCCCGCTGTGGTCAAGCTGTGCTCCGACGCGTTCGAGGCCGTGTGGGAGCGTGCCGTCGACCACGAGAAGTACACCGTTTGACTCCTGCTCCGCCCATGCCCGCCTCTTCTTCGTCCAGTGCTCAGGCGGCCATCTCGCCTCGTATCCGGTCCAAGGACTGGGACGCCGTGGCGTGCTGGGTGGGCAGTCGTGTCTCCGCCGTACGGGTGATGCGCTGCAGCTGGTGCGGCAGCCGCTGTGCCACCGCCTCCCGGATGGCGATGTCCAGAGACTGGGCGGCGCCCATACGGTCGTCGGCGAGCAATTGGACGTGGGCCACGGTCACCAGCTCGATCACGCGCCATTGGGGAGCCACGACGGTCGTGGGCGCCGGGCTGTGGTTCACCAGCTGCATGGCCGCCCTGGTGCGGCCGGTGGAGACGAGGCCGCGCAGGCGGATTTCGTGCAGGGAGAAGGGGTTGAACAGGCTGGTGTGGTCGACGCGGTCCAGGAGACCCTCGGTCTCTCGCATCACGCGGTCGAAGTGTTCACCATCGCCCAGTGCGCCCACGGCCCGGGCGAGGAGCGGCAGTGCAGCGGCGCGAGCGGTGTCGTCCGGGGCGGTGGCCACGGCCCGGGAGAGTCGTTGGACGGCCGCACCCCGCAGGTTGGCCTTGCGTAGCTCGTTGCCGTGCATGCGCAGTACGTACGAGGTCATGCACGCGTCCTCGAAGTACTCGGCGATCTCCAGGCTCTTGGCCGTCCAATGCGCGGCAGTGGGGAGGTGTTCCTCCGGCAGTACGTTTCCCAGGGCGACGCCGAGGCCGACGCGGGCCCGGGCGAGCAGATGCAGCACATCGCGCTCGGTGCGGCCGTCCTCGATGCGAGATTCGAGGCGGGCGACGAGCGGCCACAGCTCGGAGACGGCTTCGGAGGCGTGCCCGGACTGACGGGCGATATCGGCGAGCCGGACGGTCGACTCGCCGAACTGGAGCATGGCCCGGTGGTCGGTGTCGGCCGGGTCGGTGACGCCGAGAACATGCGGTGGCAGGCACAGGGTTTGGCAGATACGGCGGCGGGAGCCGATGTCGTCGAGAGACCGCTTCCCCAGCTCCAGGGCCGAGATGTACGTCTTGTCGTAGCCGAGGAGTTCACCGAGCGCTGTCTGGTTCAGGCCGTGCACGCGGCGGTAGAAGCGCATGATGGCGGCCAAGTCACCGGTGGCGAGGACTAGCTGGGCCTGTGGCGTCGCCCAGTGCCACTGGGCGTGCCGGGCCGAAGGTCGAGGAAGTGGCAGCCGATCCTGACCCACTCGTGTCGCCACTTCACCCCCAGCCATGGTTGGCTACATCCGCTCGTAGGTGTCCAGGGACTTCGACCCGGTGTTCTCCCAGCGGTACCAGGCGGCGATGGCCTGCTTGTAGCCGTCTGGCATGTTCAGGCCGGGTACCTCGTCCGCGTTGAACATACCCAGCTGTTTGTGCTCGTGGCTGACGACCGGGGGCCGGTCGGGAGTCAGCACAGTGCAGCCGTAGGTCACGATCAGTACGCGCCGACCGGGCAGGGGCTGATAGATCCACACACCACCGTCGATGAGCGGGCCGGCCTCGACGTCCCATCCGGTCTCCTCCTGGATCTCACGTTCCAGCGCCGCCTCCGGGCTGCTGTCCGGCAGCTGCATGCCGTCACCCGTGCCGATCTCCAGGCGGCCTCCGGGTAGTTCCCACTCATCGCGCTCGTTCCGCAGCAGCAACACGCGATCACGCGCGTCGAGCGCAACGCCCTTCACGGAGACGGGCCAGAGCGGCGGCGTGTACGTCATGACGTCCTCGTCCTGCGGTGTGCGAGCCGGGCCATCGGAACGTAGCACGCTCCCATTAGCCCACAACCCAGTCGACCGATTCGTCCGAGTCGACAATCAGTCGCTTTACCGCGACCACTCTGCCTTCCCACTCTGATCACACCGACCCCGATCGAAGGAGTACGGCGATGCCCGACGCCTCCGCAGGCTCCGAGAGGTTCTTCACCGACCACTACGTCAACCTCCGCGCCCCTCACGCCAGCGACGACATCGCCGCACAGCTCAGGGAGACCGGGCTCGTCACCCTCGATGGACTGACCACGCGGCGAGCGGTCCTGGCGTCCGCCTCCCGGTTTATGGCGATCACGCCCCACCCGCACGGTGCCCCTGACGGACTGACCCTGATCCACGACACGGGCCGCCATGCCTACCGCGCCGGCTTCGCCGGATTTGGCAACGGCGAACTCCACGCTCACACCGAGAGGTCGGGTAGCCCCAACCCGCCGCGCCTGATCCTTCTGGTCTGCTTGCAGCCGGCCTCCGCAGGCGGCGAGACGCTCCTCGCCGACGGACTAGATGTCTACGCCCGCCTCGTCGGTCAGAACCGAGCAGTAGCGATCGCGTTCAGCCAGCCTCGGACCGCCTACTTCGGGACGGGTACCGGCCATGCGTCCCAGGTCTTCACCATTCAGGCCGACGGCCGGATTTCCATACGGCTGCGCCAGGACGATCTCGCCCGCTGGAGTCCGATCGTCCGGCCGTATCTGCCCCATCTCCGCAGTGCCGTCACAGCCAGCCAGCATCGCCTCACGCTCCAAGCCGGACAGGGTTATCTGCTGGACAACCACCGCTGGCTGCACGCGCGCACGCGTTTCGCCGGGGACCGCCGCCTCCTGCGCGCCCTGGGGGAGCCATGCGTCGCCCTTCCGAACGGCTTCACGCCCCGCCGGGCAGCCTCCGTGCTGCCATGCCGAGCGAAGCCATCTGACGGACCCTCAACTCCGTTCACATCCAACCCACCTACAAGGTAAGGAACCGCTCATGAGCAAGGAGAAAAATCCGCCACCGCAGCCGCAGCCGCAGCCGTCGGGCCCCTCCAAGCCGCGACCGGCGGACCGGGACGGGTAGTAGCCCGGACGGCGCGGAAAATCCGGCACACCAGCGTCAGCATGATCGCAAGGAGGAATCTCATGGCGGGCAAGCACGGAGACGGCAAAGGCGGCACCGACGGCGACAAGAAGCAGTCGCCGAAGGAGAGCGATGGTCAGTGGACCAAGCCGATCAGCAATCCGAAGAAGTGAAGCGGATGACATCGCAGAGGCGGCTGGCCGAGATCCTGACCCACAAAGGCACGCTGCCGACCGAGTGGCGAGATGCCGTTGAGTCCGTCGACCGCGGCCTGTTCCTCCCTGACCGGTTCGAGGGCGGCGACAAGGCGGCCGACCCGGAACAATGGGCGCGGCTCGCCTACGGCGACGTGCCTGTGGTCACGCAGGTCGATGACGGTGAGGTGGGCGGGCCCGGAAGGCCGACGTCGTCCAGTTCGATGCCGTCGATGATGCTCGAAATGCTGTCGCTCCTCGACGTCCACGACGGCCACCGGGTCGGGGAAGTCGGCGCCGGAACGGGCCTGAACGCGGCATGGCTGGCGCACCGGCTGGGCTGCGAGAACGTCGTCACCATCGAGTACGACCCGGCTGTCGCGGAGCAGGCTCGGGCCAACTTGAAGGCGGCCGGTCTGCCCGTCGCGGTGATCACCGGGGACGGCATGGCCGGTATTCCGGCTTCTTCTCCGCTGGACCGGCTCATCTGCACATGCACCGTCCGTACGATCCCGTACGCATGGGCCGAGCAGACGCCCGGCGGGAAGATCGTCACCCCCTGGGGCGGATCGTTCCACTCGTACTCGTTCGCTGTCCTGGACGTGTCCCACGGTACGGCACATGGGCGGTTCACCGGCTACCCGGAGTTCATGTGGGCCCGGAACCAGCGGGGTCGGCAGTGGGCCATCAGTGACGTCTACCACCGGCAGGAGGGAGCGAAGTCAACCACCGCCGTCGATCCCCACGACATCGACAACGACGCCGACGCCCTCTTCGCGATCGGCACCCAGCTCCGTGACGCCTACCCGAAACTTCACCACGCCGACGACGGCTCCGGCGAAGCCACCTACTGGATCCTCGGTGACGACCGGACCTCATGGGCGACGGTGGAGTACGTACCCGGCCGTACGGAGTTCGAAGTCGAGCAGTACGGTCCCCGGCGGTTGTGGGACGAGACAGCAGCCGCCTGGGACTGGTGGCTGGCTCAGGGGCGGCCGGACCGGGACCGGTTCGGCCTGACAGTCGACCGAGACGGCCAACGGGTATGGCTCGATGCGCCTGACCGGCCGACCCTCACACCCTGGCCAGGGGCAGAGGCCGGCTGAGCTTCCCCGCGGTGCGGGAGGCGCCGGCCTCCCGCGCGGTCAGCCCGCGGACTCGCCTCCTTCGGACGCGTCCGCTACGAACGATCCCATTCCGGGCGTGGTGATGATCAGGCCGTCCTCCCGGAGGGCGGCCGTCGCCTTCCGAACGGTGATGCGTGCCACGCCGAATTCCTGCTCCAGACGGACTTCGGAAATCAGCGTACGGGGCGCGTACTCGCCGGTCGTGATCCTTTCGCGAAGGACGTCGGCGATCTGCACCCACTTGGGCCGGGTGGGGTCGAACTCAATCACGGCCCGTACTGTACGCATCGACTCACACTCGAACATAGAAGCCAGCATGAGTGCCTGTCTATAGACAGGGATATATGTGCTGGCTATCTTGAGCGACACAAAGGACCCCGGCGACCGCTAGCGACGGCCCCGGGGCGTGGCCACCAACTAACTGGAGTTGATGACAGTGAGCATTATCCACGCGTTACTGCGACGGGCCTTGGACGTGTTCGCGCCTGGTACTGGGAGGCGCCGGGCGACTGCGCGCCTCACCACACCGGCGCCCGTCGACTGGGCCGATGCGCCCCGCACGTCCTCCCCGACGCTGCCCGCCCAACGGTCCCCGTACGGACGGGACGTGCCCCTCGACGGCCACGCCTCGGTGATGGTTCGCCCCTACGTCCTCGCGGTCGAGCGAGAGTGGGAACGCGAACACGAACGGGAACGGGCGCTGAGGCGCCATCGGCGGCTCGCCCTGGTCCTCGCGATGGACTTCGGCATCGACCTCGACCGGCACGTCATCGGCGCTGAGGGGTTGGCCCGATGAGCGAGAGCGTCGTGGACGCCGGACGCTCGGCGGAATGCGGGCTCGGGCAGCGCCCGGAGTACCAGGATCTGCACGCCGACTGTCGCCGCACCGAGGACGTACCTCTACCCCACGGCATGGGACTGCTGCTGATGCCGCGCTGTACCTGCCCCTGCCACCAGCAGAGCCTGGGAGGTGGGCGGTGAACGCCGGAACCCCGCCCGAGCCGGGCACGTCCCGCATGACGATCAGCACCTACCGCCTCACCCGTCACGGGCGGCGGATCGGCGGGACAGATGAGCGTACCTACGACGTTGGCGATCCCGCCCAGTTGCCCGACTCCCTGACGTGGCCGCCCTGCCGCTGCCCCCGCTGCCGCGACCGTACGACAGGAGGTACGTCCCCCGGCGCTCCGTAAGGCTCACAGCGGCCGGTTCGGCCAGTCCAGGAGGCGGGCGCCGATCACCGCCGTCTGGAGCATGTAGCGGTGCGCCGGGTCGGCCGGGTTCGCGTCGGTGAGTTTGTGGATGCGTTCCAGGCGGTAGGTGAGCGCGCGGACGCTCAGGGAGAGGCGGCGGGCGGTCTCGGCGGCCACGCAGCCGGAGTCGAAGTACGCGGTGAGGGTGTCCAGGAGGGGGCCCGCTCCGCCCCGGGCCGAGACCAGCGGGCCCAGTGTGTGCTGGACCAGGTCGGCCATGGCCTGCCGGTCGCGGGCGAGTACGGGGTAGATGAGCAGGTCGGCGGCGCGCAGCAGCGGTGCGTCCAGGTGGAGCCGGTCGGCCATCTCCAGTGCGGCGAGGGCCTCTTCGTACGACTGCACGACCCCGCCGGGGCCGGGCTGTGGGCGGCCGATGGCGACCCGGCCGCCGTCGGTCGCGGCGTGGGCCTGCTTGGCGAAATGGGTGAGGACCTCGTCCTCGTCGCCGGGCGCGATGCACAGCAGCCGGCCGTTCTTGGTGGTGAGCAGGATGTTGTGCGAGTCGAAGCGGGCGAGGACGGCGGCTTCCACCTGGCGGGCGACCGGGCCGCCGTCGCCGTAGGCGGCCGGGCCCTCGGCGACGGCGACCGCGTGCGCGCGGGAGAGCCTGAGGCCGAAGCGTTCGGCGCGCTCGGCGAGCCTGCCCAGGTCGCTGCGGCCGTAGAGCAGGTCGTCGATGAACTCCCGGCGTGCGGCCTCCTCCCGGCGTACGGTGAGGCGCTGGGCGCGCTCGTAGCCCTCGGCGAACGCGTCGACCGCCTGTTCCACGGCTGCCAGGGCGGCCAGCGTGCTCTCGGCCGAGCCCGGTGCGGTCGGCCAGGCGGCGCGGGTGGCGGCGAGGTGGGCGACGACCAGGGCGCGCAGGCCGTGCCCGGCCTCGGCGGCCTGCTCCCCCAGCGTGCGGCGGGTCTTCAGCTCCTCACGGGTCAACCGGCGGCTGGTGGCCGCCACTTCGATCAGTGTGTGGGTGAAGCCGTCCAAGTACCGCTCGGATATCTCCTGTTGCTCCCGCATGCTGTTCCGTCCCCCGTCCCCCGTGGATCTTGACGCGCCGGTGACGTCTTCTTAGCGCGTATCCGGCATGCAGACCCTAGTGAACACTGCCGGAAACCGGCAGTGCGCGGGGGTGTGCCCCGGACGCACCATCCTCTGCGGGGAGCACTACGGAGGGTTTCGGTGCCGGGCACCGGCAGATGTCCGGCACCGGAGCCACGGGGGGCTCCGGTTTCGTCTCTGACGCAAGGACGTGTGTCATGGAAGTCCTCGGCGTGCTCGTCGCCGCCTGTCTCGTCGTCGTACTGCTGGCGCTGTTCGGGTTCTCGCGGCTGTACCGCAAGGTGGACCAGAGCCAGGCCCTGATCGTGTCGAAGACGCGACGGGTCGACGTGTCCTTCACCGGACAGGTCGTACTGCCGATCCTGCACAAGGCCGAGGTGATGGACATCTCGGTGAAGACCATCGAGATCAGCCGCTCCGGCCGGGACGGGCTGATCTGCCGGGACAACATCCGCGCCGACATCCGGATCCTGTTCTTCGTGAAGGTCAACAAGACCGTCCCGGACGTCATCAAGGTCGCCCAGACCGTGGGCACCGAGCGCGCCAGCCACCAGGACACGCTGCAGGAGCTGTTCCACGCGAAGTTCTCCGAGGCGCTGAAGACCGTCGGCAAGCAGATGGACTTCACCGACCTCTACACCAAGCGCGAGGAACTCCGGTACCACATCATCGAGTTGATCGGCATCGACCTCAACGGCTACCACCTGGAGGACGCGGCGATCGACTACCTGGAGCAGACCCCGCTCACCCAGCTCGACCCGGCCAACGTCCTCGACGCCCAGGGCATCCGCAAGATCACCGAGCTGACGGCCGTCGAGCACGTGCGCACCAACGAGGCCAAGCGCAGCGAGCAGATGGAGATCACCCGCCAGGACGTCGACGCCCGCGAGGCCATCCTGGAGCTGGAGCGCCGGCAGGCGGACGCCGAGATCAAGAAGAAGCGGGAGATCGAGACCTCCCGCGCCCGCGAGGAGGCCGAGACCGCCCGCGTGGTGGAGGAGGAACGGCTGCGCGCGCAGGGCGCGTTCCTGCGCACCGAGGAACAGCTCGGCGTGCAGCGCGAGAACCAGGCCCGCGAGATCGCCGTCGCCGCGAAGAACCGCGAGCGGGTCATCGCCGTCGAGAACGAGCGCATCGAGAAGGACCGGCTGCTCGAAGTCATCGCCCGGGAACGGGAGACCCAGCTGACCCGGATCTCCGCCGAGAAGGAGGTCGAGGCGGAGAAGCGGGACATCGCCGAGGTGATCCGGGAGCGGGTCGCGGTGGACCGTACGGTCGCCGAGCAGGAGGAGTCCATCAAGAAGCTGCGGCTCGTGGAGGAGGCGGAGCGCGAGCGGCAGGCCCTCGTCATCGCCGCCGAGGCCGAGGCGCAGGAGAAGCTGGTCAAGGACATCAAGGCCGCCGAGGCGGCCGAGCAGGCCGCGACGCACCGGGCGGCGGAGGAACTCACCCTCGCCGAGGCCCGGTTGAAGACCGCCGACCTCGACGCCCGCGCCAAGCTGCGGCTCGCCGAGGGCGTCCAGGCCGAGGCCGCCGCCGAGGGGCTGGCCGCCGTCCAGGTCCGCGACAAGGAGGCCGAGGTCACCGTCAAGGCCGGCCGCGCGGAGGCGGAGGCCACCGAGGCCCGGCTGCGCGCCGAGGCGGAGGGCACCCAGGCCAAGGCGCTCGCCGAGGCCGAGGGCGCGCGGGCGAAGGGGCTCGCGGAGGCCGAGGGTGCGCGGGCGGCGGCCCAGGCCACCGAGGCGCGGTTGAAGGCGGAGGCGGAGGGCGCCCAGGCCATGGCGCTCGCCGAGGCGGAGGGCGCGCGGGCGAAGGCGCTGGCGGAGGCCGCCGGAATCGGCGAGAAGCTGAGGGCCGAGGCCGCCGGTCTGACCGAGAAGGCCGCCGCGATGGCCGCGCTGGACGAGGCGTCGCGCGGGCACGAGGAGTACCGGCTGCGGCTGCAGGCCGAGAAGGAGATCCGGCTGGCCGGTCTGGAGACCCAGCGGCAGGTCGCCGAGGCGCAGGCCACGGTGCTGGCGACCGGTCTGGAGAACGCCGACATCGACATCGTCGGCGGGGAGTCGGTCTTCTTCGACCGCCTGGTGTCCTCGATCTCCCTCGGCAAGGGCGTGGACGGTTTCCTCGACAGCTCCCGCACCGCGCAGACGCTGGCGCGGCCGTGGCTGGACGGCTCGGGAAGCTTCACGGAGGACCTGGGCTGGGTCCTTGGCTCGCTGGGCTCGGCGGACCTGCGGAACCTGACGGTGTCGGCGCTGCTGATGAAGCAGATCAAGGGCGGCGGACCGGAGACGGGACAGCTCCAGAAGCTCCTCGACCGGGCGAGCGAACTGGGCCTCGCGGACACGCCGTTGAGCGCGCTGAACGGGAGCGCCGCGCACAACTGAGGCTGGGCGGGTGCGGCGCGACTGTCCACAGCTGCGGCGCGACCGCCACCACGCACCCGCACTTGACCACGAAGGGAACCACCCCCCATGGCCACCGTCGACGCCGGTACCTACGAGGTGCTCCGCGACCGGCTAGCCGCGCACGCGGCCGACCTCGCCCGGAGGGCGGACACCCTCAATGCCCGGCGGGCGGAGGAGTTCGGGTCGGTGCGGCTGGACCTCGCCGCCACGGCCCGGCTCGGGACGCCGCACCCGTGCCTGCCGAGCGACATCGTGGCCGTGGGGGACGCCCTGCTCTTCGGCGCAACCGGCGGCGGAACCGCCGGCGGCCCCGAAGGCGACGTACTCACGCTCTACGGCCGCGACGGCGAGCGGCTGCCCGAAAGCGCCGTACCCGGACTGCTCGACGACCCGGCGTTCGTGCGGGAGTTCACCGCGCTGCACCGCTACTACCGGCAGGCGAGGCTGCTGCGGCTGCGCCGGGTCGACGGCCGGCTGCTGGCGGTGTTCCGCACCGGCGAGAAGGCCGAGGACGTCCGCGTCCTGCGCTGGTCGCTGACCGAGGACGGCCGGGCGGAGTTCCTGGACGCGCGGGGCGAGCGCGACGACGTCTTCCCGCCGGCCCAGGACATGACCTGGACGGAGACCACCCGAGAGGACCACGTCCTTGGCCGGGACCCGTATGTGGCGGTGCCCGGCGGGCTCGGTGTGACCACCGTCGGCGGGACGCTCACCGTACGCACCCCCGACGGGGAGCGGCTGCACGCCGAGCCGGTGCAGGAGCCGCTGCAGTCGCTCGCCGACGCCGCCGTCGCGCACACGAGCGTCGGTCCGCTGGTGCTGCTGCGGGTGCGGCCGTACAAGGAGGACGCCGACCGGTACCTGGTGTTCGACGCCCTCACCCGCACGGTGGTGCGGATCGACGGGATCGGGCAGGCGTGCCGGCGGCTGCCGGAGGAGCAGGGCATCGTCTTCCCCGGCGGCTACTGCCTGGCCGGGGGAGCGCACAAGACATACGAACTCGACGTGAGGGGGCTGGAGTTCGAGCGGGAGGTGCGGGCGCCGAACGGCGAGGACATGCTGTACGCCTTCCGGTCCCGCGCCGGGGGACGCGCCCTGCTGCTGTCGTACAACACCCTGCGCAAGGAGATCGCGACCCCGCTGCCGTGCCGGGGCTGGGCACTGTTCGAGGACGGCGCGCTCGCCGTGCTGCGGGCCGGCGGCGACGAGCCCGCGCACACCCATCCGCTGCAGTGGTGGACCTCGCCGTATGTCTCCGACACCCACGCGGCCGCCCTGCGCACCGGCACCGGCGCGCTCGCCCGGGTCGGCAACGCGGACCTGGTGCGCGGGCTCGCGGACTGCCTGTCGGTGGCCCGGCTGGTCGCCGACGGCATCGAGACCGGCGAGGGGTACCGGGCGCTGGCCGCCGCCTGTGTGCGCGCCGCCGACACCCATCACTGGCTCGCCGATCCAGAACTCGGGGACCTGGCCGGTCCGTTGGACGAGGTGCACATCACCGCCGAGCAGGTGCTGGGCGAGTTCGAGGCGGTACGGGAGCTGACCCGGCAGGCCGCGGACGCGCTGGAGGAGGCCGCCGAGCGGATCGCCGCCGTGGTGCGCAGGCTGCGCGGCGAAGCCCCGCGCGAGGCCGCCGCCTGGGTGCGCGGGCTGACCGAACTCCGGCAGGCGCACGGACATCTGCTCACCCTGCGGGAGCTGCGGTACGTCGATGCCGCCCGGCTGGGGGAACTGGCCGACGGCGCCGCGGCCGACCTCGCCGGGTTCGGGCGGCGCGCGGTGGCGTTCCTGGCCCGCGAGGACGCCTTCGCCGCCCATCAGGCGGAGGTCGAGCGGCTGGTCGGGGAAGCGGGGGCCGTCGAGACCGCCGCGGGCGCAGCCCCCGTCGCCGCCCGGCTGGACGAGCTGGCCGACGGGCTGCGCACCGTCACCGAGGTCGTGACCGGCCTCGACATCGCCGACGCCACGGTCCGCACCGCCGTACTGGAACGGATCGCCGAGGTGCTGGGCGGCGTCAACCGGGCCCGCGCCACCCTCGACGGCCGGCGGCGCGCGCTGCAGGACAGCGAGGGGCGGGCCGAGTTCGCCGCCGAGACCGCGCTGCTCGCCCAGGCCGTCACCGCCGCGCTCGCCGCGTCGGGCACGCCCGAGGAGTGCGACGACCAACTGGCGTCGGTACTGGCCCGGTTGGAGGACCTGGACGGCCGGTTCGCCGAGTTCGACGACTTCCTCGCCGAACTCGCGGACCGCCGCACCGAGATCTACGAGGCGTTCGCCGCCCGCAAGCAGTCCCTCGCCGACGCCCGCGCCCACCGCGCCGAACAGCTCGCCGTCTCCGCCGGGCGCATGCTGGAGACGGTCGGCCGCCGGGCGGCCACGCTCCCCGACACCGACGCGGTCACCACCTACTTCGCCTCCGACCCGCTGGTCGCCAAGGTCCGCCGCACCGCCGGTGACCTGCGCGCCCTCGGCGACAGCGTGCGTGCCGAGGAACTCGACGGCCGGCTGAAGTCCGCCCGCCAGGAGGCCGGCCGCGCGCTGCGCGACCGCGCCGACCTGTACGCGGAGGACGGCCGTGCCCTGCTGCTCGGCGGCCACCGCTTCGCCGTCAACACCCAGCCGCTCGACCTCACCCTGGTCCCGCACGGCGACACCCTGGCCTTCGCGGTGACGGGCACCGACTACCGCCGCCCGGTGACCGACCCCGCTTTCGCCGGGACCCGCCCGTACTGGGACCGCCGGCTGCCCTCCGAGTCGCCCGAGGTCTACCGCGCCGAGCACCTCGCGGCCCGCCTGCTCGCCGAGCACGGCCCGGCCGCCCTCGCCGCCGCCGACGACCTGCCGGGCCTGGTCCGCCGGGCGGCGCAGGAGTCGTACGACGAGGGCTACGAGCGCGGCGTCCACGACCATGACGCGACCCTCGTGCTCCAGGCCCTGCTGCCCCTGTACGAGGGCGCCGGCACCCTGCGCCACGAGCCCGCCGCCCGTGCCGCCGCCCAGCTGTTCTGGACGCACGGCACGACGGACGAGGCCCGTACGGCGTGGCGGCGACGGGCGGTGTCGCTGGCCCGGGCCCGCGACGCCTTCGGTGCCGTACCGGCCGTCGGGGAGCTGGAGCGGGAGCTGGCCGGGGCGATCGAGGCCTGGGATGCGCGGACACCGGGCGGGCCGGCCGCCGCGTACCTCTTCGAGGAGCTGACCGGCGGCCCGGAGGGCTTCGTGCTCGGGGACGCGGCGCGCACGCTGCTGGAGAAGTTCCGGCACGCGGGCGGGAGCTACGCCGGTGATCTGGAGGGACTGACCGAGCTGGCGGCGCGCCGGCAGGTGGTGGGGGCCTGGCTGGGCGCGTACGCGGCGGCCACCGGAACCGAGGCCGAACCGGGCGAGCTGGCCGAGGCGGTGGCCGCCGAACTCTGCCCCGGCCTGCCCCGCTACGATGGCGACGCCCCGCTCACCGCGACGGCGGAGGGCCTGCTGGGCGCCCACCCGAGAGTGTCCGGCGGCCGACTGCCGGTGAAGCTGGACGAGTTCCTGGCCCGCACGGCGCGCTTCGCGGCCGCGGACGTGCCCGCCTTCCGCGCCTACCAGCAGCGCCGCGGCGCCCTCGTGGCCGCCGAACGCGACCGGCTCCGCCTCGACGACCACCGGCCGCGCGTGCTGTCGGCGTTCGTCCGCAACCGCCTCGTCGACGAGGTCTACCTCCCCCTGATCGGCGACAGCCTCGCCCGCCAGCTCGGCACCACCGGCGAGTCCAAGCGCACCGACACCGGCGGCCTGCTCCTGCTCGTCTCCCCGCCCGGTTACGGCAAGACGACCCTCATGGAGTACGTCGCCGACCGGCTGGGCCTGATGCTGGTCAAGGTCAGCGGCCCGGCGCTCGGCCACACCGTCACCTCGCTGGACCCGGCCGACGCCCCGAACGCCACCGCCCGCCGCGAGATCGAGAAGATCAACTTCGCGCTGGCGGCCGGCAACAACACCCTGCTCCATCTCGACGACATCCAGCACACCTCGCCCGAGCTGCTGCAGAAGTTCATCCCGCTGTGCGACGCCACCCGGCGCGTGGACGGCGTGTGGGACGGCGAGCCGCGCAGCTACGACCTGCGCGGGAAGCGGTTCGCGGTCTGTATGACCGGCAACCCCTACACCGAGTGCGGCGACCGCTTCCGCGTCCCCGACATGCTCGCCAACCGGGCGGACGTCTGGAACCTCGGCGATGTCCTCACCGGCAAGGAGGACGTCTTCGCGCTCAGCTTCATCGAGAACGCCCTCACCGCCAACCCGGCGCTGGCCCCGCTTGCCGCCCGCGACCACGCCGACCTGGACCTCCTGGTCCGGCTGGCCGCCGTCGACCCCACGGCCCGCGCCGACCGCCTGACCCACCCGCTCCCACAGGCCGAACTGGACCGCGCGGTCGCCGTGTTGCGCCACCTCCTGTCGGTCCGCGACACCGTGCTACGGGTGAACGCGGCCTACATCGCCTCGGCCGCCCAGTCGGAAGCCGCCCGCACGGAACCCCCCTTCCGCCTCCAGGGCTCCTACCGCGACATGAACAAGATCGCCCAGCGGCTGCGGCCGGTCATGAACGACGCCGAACGCGAGGCGGTCGTCGACGACCACTACACGGCCGAGGCCCAGACCCTCACGACCGGAGCCGAGGCCAACCTGCTGAAACTGGCCGAACTGCGCGGCACGCTCGACGCCGGCCGGGCCGCGCGCTGGACCGAGGTGAAGACGGCACACGTCCGCGCCCGCGCCCTCGGCGGCCCCGAGGACGACCCCCTCACCCGCGCCGTCGCCGCCCTGGGCCTGCTCGCGGACCGGATGGCGGCCGTGGAGCGGGCCATCACCCGCTCCGGGACCGGGGAGCGGGACCGGTGATGCTCTACTTCCTGGCGCCGCTGTCGGCCGCGTTCGCGTTCGTGGCCCTCACCACGGCGCTGCTGGTCCGCCGGGACCGCCGGCTGGCACACAGGCCGCCGGCCGACCGGGACGAGCCGTACGGCCTGCGAACGCCCGGCCCGTGAGCCCAAGGACACGGGCGCCGGGCTCGGAAGCCGAAGTTCGCGCTCTCCCGGGTGCGCGCCGGTGCCGTCTGCGATAATCGCCGTTCGTGAGGTCGCGAACTCGGTTGGTTCGTGGGGAGATTGAGCACGATGAGTCCTGGGCGCCGCAGAGCGCTTCTGATCGCGGTGCCCGGACATCCGGAGCTGGAGAAAGTGCCCGAACTCCGGGACGCCTACCCCGGCCTGCCGTTCACGGTCACGGACGTGGCGAACTTACGCGACGCCCTGCTGCGTTCCGGTTACGCGCCGGAGGACGTGACGGTCCTCGACGACGAGGAATCGACCGTCCAGCGGAACATCACCGAGCAGCTCGACCAGTTCCTGCACTCCTGCCAGGACGGGGACGTCGGTCTCGTCTACTTCTCGGGACACGGCGTGCGGATCGGCGAAACGGACTTCCTCGTCCCCAGTGACATCTGGGCGAGGCAGCGTCCCGGCGGGGAGCGCGTGCTGGACCGGCAGCGTCTCATCGAAGTGGCCCCCGACGAACTGCTGCTGCAGCTGACCTCCGACGCCACGGTGATGCTCTGCCTCGACGCCTGCCGCAGCGACGACGGCGACGCCGCCGGGCTGGGGAAGCTGACGGTCAGCCGGGCCAGGGACAACGTCGTGGTCCTGAGCGCCTGCGAGGCCGGCGAGACGGCCCTCGGGCACGTCCAGGGCGGCAGCGTCATGGCCAAGGCCCTGACGCAGGCCGTGGTGCGGGAGGCCTCGGCCCGGACCGTGGGCGACGTCATCAAGTCCGTCAAGGACCGTGCGCGGGACATCGCGCGGCCCTACTCGCACCTCAAGCCGCCGACGGTCGACGTACGGTGGCTGGGCAACGACCAGTCCGGCGGGGCCCACGCGGCCGTGCCGATGTGCGAGGCGATGCCGTTCGCCGGCCCCTGGACCAACGCCGTGCTCTCCTCGGCCCTGTGGGAGCTGACCGAGGGCACCGATGCCGAGCACGCCAAGGCCAAGGAGCAGCTGGCGGAGGTCGTGACCAAGGTCGTGCGCATCCGTGAGTCACGACGTGCCGGGACCGACCCGTGGGACGACGACCTCTTCCCGGAACGGCTGATCAAGCGGCTGGAGACCCTCGTCGCCGTGAGCGAGGCACGGGTCGGTCTGGTGGAGACCGTGGTGCTGCTCGGCGCCCCGTTCCTCCGCGAGGCCGCGCTGGCCTGCGGCTTGGCCGCGCTCCGCAACGTCCTCGGGAACGGTCCCGAGGACACGGCCGCCCCCCGGGAACTGCCCGCCGACGGCTTCGAGGCGCAGCTCGACCGCGACATGGGCGACGTACGACGCGCCCACCGGCAGGCCGAGTCCTGGCGCGAGACCCTGCTGCGGCGCGGCCGGGCCGAGGACGCGCGCTGCGCGGAGTACTGGCTGCGGCACCGCTTCCTCGCCGACTGGGACCTGCTCTGGGAGAGCGACGAGGACGCGCTGGACAGCCTGCGCAACGCGGTGGACCTCCTGGTGCGGGCGGCGGAGAGCGCCACCGGCGAGACGCTCGACCACGATGACAGGGGCATCCTGCGCGGTGCGGTCCTCCAGGTCGTCTCCCAGCTGGGCACGGGCACACCGGCCGAGGCGGTGGCGCCCGACGGCGGCGAGTGGTGGACGGGGCTGTGCGAGGACCTCTGCGGCGAGGAGCGGTGGACTTGGCGCCCGCACGAGCTGGCCACGCTCCTGCACATGGCCGGGCTCCTCGCCATCGACCCGCGGATGCTCGACGGCGTCCTCATCGACCATCTCGGCCCGCGCGAGCCCACGCAGATCCTGCCGCAGGGGATCGTCGGCGAGATCAGGGCGAACAAGGGCTTCGGCATCAGCTCCGACGCCGAGTCCGCGGAGGCACTGGCGTCCGGTGAGGCCCCGGCCACCCGGTGGAAGCTGGTCTTCAAGTGTTCCAGCGCGGCGCTGTACACCGCGCTGGACCGGCTCGCGGCCCGGATCGCCACGGTGTCCCAGGCGACGCGCCGCACCCAGGGGACCCTGCGCCCGCGCGACCTGCTCTACGGCCTCCCGCACGTGGTGAAGACCGACGGACTGCAGCCGAAGAACCGCGCCTTCGACAAACCGCCGCCTCGGTTCCAGCTGGCCGAGGACGAGGTCAAGCCGCTCATCATGGGCACCCAGCTGTACGGTGACCGGATGCTGGCGGTGCGGGAGCTGTACCAGAACGCCCTCGACGCCTGCCGCGTACGCCAGGCCCGCAGGCGCTACGCGGACTGTGACCGGTGGACGGGCACGGAGTCCGAACGCGAACAGCTGGCCGGATCGCGGATCACGTTCACACAGGGCACCGACGAGGCCACGGGCCGGATGTACATCCAGTGCGAGGACAACGGCGTCGGCATGACGGCCGAGGAACTGCGGGACCTCTTCGCCCAGGCCGGCCGCCGCGCGGAACAGTCCTCGGCCCGCATGCGCGAGATGCGCCGGTGGCGCCGCAGGGGCATCACCACCGAGCTGAACAGCCGTTTCGGCATCGGTGTCTTCAGCTACTTCATGCTGGCCGAAGAGGTGGAGGTGATCACCCGGCCGGTGGGCATGTCGGGCGGAGTACCGGCTTCCAACGGCCATCGGGCCAGCGTCACCGCCGGATCGGGGCTGATGCATCTGAGCCGGGAGGAGAACGAGCTGGAGGGCGGGGGCACGATCGTCCGGCTGTACGTCCATGACGAGCCCGACCGGAACGACGGGCGGCGGCCGTCCGTCATCCGGGCGCTGCGCGAGTTCCTGTGGTGCAGCCCGGTGGAGGTGACGGCCACCGAGTTCGTCGACGAGACGGTGATCTGGGAGCCGGGTGAGCTGTACGGCGGATCGTCGCTGTCGAGCCTGCGTATCCGCGCCGCCGACGACGTCTGGTGGGTGGACGGGCCGGGCATGCTGCTGGCCGACGGGCTGCTCGTCGCGGATGCCGACCGTCCCTTCGGGTATGTGCTGAACCTCCGGGGCAGACACCGGGTGAAGCTGAGCGTGGACCGCAATCGGATCCTCTGTCACGACAAGAAGGGCGTGGAGCACGACGTCCGGAACGCCGTGCCTGTGCTGGTCCGCTCGGCCTGGCGTCCCTTCCCGCTGGAATGGCTCTGGCAACTCACGGAGAGGGAACCGGTGCTCGGGCAGACGGTCATCAGCCACCTGCTGGTGGGCGATGTGCCTGTGTCGCTTCCCGAAGACTATGAATGGAAGCGGCGGTCCCGGGGCGGGGGCGGTCTCACCCTGGGCGGTGTCGGATGCTTCCCGGTCGACGAGAGCATCCTCAGCGGGAAGGGGCGGAGACCCCAGTCCCTGTTCGAAGACTGGCGCAAGAGTGCTCTGGGAATGACACGGAGCCGGCATCCCCTGGAGGAGGGCGCGGTCATCCCCGCCCCCGAGGCGCTCGACGCACTCGTGTTCAGGTCCCACCCGGACGGGTCCTGGCTCGCTCCGCTGCGAGCCGCCGCGAACGCTGGAATCTCCCTGCGGGAGACGACGCGCCAGCTGCGCAGGTACGCCTTCTTGGGCGTGTCCGTTCCGGAGGCGACGGACGTGCGTGCATTGGGTGAGGTCGTTCCGGACGGTCTGCTGGTCGCCCTTTACCAGGAGTGCCGGAAGGTGGCGCCGCGCAGTTCGGGGGAGCAACGTCTGTTTCGCGCCGGGTTGTTGCGGGTGTCGGAGACCCACCAGGTGAGTCTGGGCACCCTGGCCGGACTGTGCGGGCGGCTGTCGCGTTTCGATCCGTCGATTCCGGTGCCCACGGACCTGGAGGGACTCGGCTCCCATGTCGTAGGGTCTCGGGAACGGATGGCTCTCCTGAACGACGAGGCAGGACTGGCCAGCGCGCCTCTCACGGTCGGCGGTGAACCGCCGTTCCCCGAGCTGATGCGTCCCATCGACATCGCTTCGCGGGTACAGCGGACGGGCATTCCCGCGGCGGAGATCGAGGCTGTGGTACGCCGCTTCGAACCTCTCGGTTACCGGCTCACCGGACCGGACCTCGTACGTCCCCTGGACCGTGCCCAGTTCCTCGCGGCCAGCAGAGACCTGGACGGCGAGGCGCCCTTCCTCGACCCTGGCCTGATCGGTCTGCGACATCTGGTGCGGCTGGCCGCACACCGCGAGGAGACCGTGGGAGACACCGCGAGGTGGCTGAACGGCTGGGCCGGGCAACTCGATCTCAAGGTGCCGGACCCCGGCCCGTTGGCGGCGCTGCGCCCGCCGTCGTGGTGCGGGCGGCTTCCTGCCGAGCCGGCAGCCAGGGACGAGGGCGGCGAGTCGGGGCCGCGTCCACTGACCCTCTGGGCGGTGCTGCGCGTGCTCGGTGACCTGGACGTCCCGTCCTTGCTGGAGGAGAACGTCGCCGCGGTCGAAGCACTGGCGGCCGCGGGACTCGTGGAACGCGGTGCGGTCCGCGCGGCGCGCTCCTGGTTGTCCACGCGCCGGTCCGGCCGGCCCCGGGAGATCGCGGACGACTCGTGGCTGATGCCCATGCGCAACTCCGTCGGGGCTCCGAGAGTGGCCGCGCCACCGGTCGAGATGAGGGACCGCGTCGACCCCCTCTACCTCATGGGACTCGCGGCGGGATCCGGCGAGCGCCTCGGTGAGCTTGCCGGAAGGCTGCGCCGCCGGGCGGCCGTGTACGGCCTGGAGGTGATCGAAGTGCCGGAGGAAGCGTCCCGCCAGCGGCCGAGCTACCCGGTCTTCATGGCACTGTCCGTCCGAGGAACTTGGCGGAAGCATGTCTGGTTGAGTGATCTGGTCTCCTTGGCGAACAGAGAAGGCGTCGACCTCCCGACCGCCGCGGCCATGGTGAACTCCTTTCGGTCCCTGGGCGCCCCGACCGTTCCGGTTCCGCATGACGTCGCAGCGCCGGCTCGGCCACGGCGACGCGACCTGGCCGCCGAGTACGCCCTGATGCAGCCCTCCCTGGACGCATCGTGGACCATGACCCCGCTCGCCCTGGTCATCGCCGCCGCCCGACTCGGCCTCGGGCTGCCGCAGACGTACCGCCGGCTCCGGCAGTTCGCGGCCGTCGGACTCGACATCCCCTTCCCCGAGCCCGACGTCACCCGCACCCCCGACTGGCGTGACGTCGTCATCCTCACCGCTCGCCTCACCGGCCGGGAGCCGGCCCTGTCCGGTGACGTGTCCGAGGACCAGGTGCTGCTGGCCTCGGAGGAGACGGATCTGAGCGTGGACGAGGCGCGTGAACGGCTCAAGGACTACGCGCCGTTGTTCGGCTTCCGTGTGCCGCCGTACGAAGGGAACTGATGTGCCGCACCGCTCCAAGGACTACGAGGTCAAGAGCCTGCCGGACCAGACGGCCGGGTTCTCCTGGAACCTGGCCGGGGGAGCGTTCAGCATCTCCGGCACGTGTCCGGAGTGCGCCGGAGAGTTCGAGCATCCGGTCCCGGATGTGATCCCCGGTGTGGTGTCGAAGGGGTGGCGCCGGAACCGTCCGTCAGCGGACGAGGTTCCGGACCGGGTCTTCATGCGGTGCGCGTGCACCTATCCGCATCGGGGCGACGACCAGGAGACCGGCGGCTGCGGCGCGGACTGGACCGCTGTGCGTCCTGCGGGCGGGACTCCATGACCACGCCCAGGAGATACGCGCCCCGGCAACTGCGCCGGGCCCAGGAGCGGCTGGAGGCGATGGCGGAGGCCCAGCTGGAGATCGCGCGCGGGCAGGCCGAAGGGTGGCGGAACTTCCTCTCCGTCGCCACCGGTCTGCTCGCCGCGGTACTGGTCCTCAAGGGCCGCGAGAACGTCGCCGAACTCCCCTCCGGCTACCGGCTGGCGGTCATCGTGCTGATGGCGGCGGGGCTCGGCCTGTTGCTCACCGCCGCGTTCCTCGCGGTGTCGGCGGTGCACGGCAGGCCCGGCCATGAGCTGAGGTATGCGCACGCGGAGAGACTGCTGGACTGGGAGCGGGACGAGCGGGACCGCATCGCCGGGCTGATCGGCTTCACCCGCTGGGCGACCCTGCTCGGCGTCCTGGCCACGGCCGCCGGGATCATGGTGACCTGGGCGGCCCCGGCGCCGGACGATCCGGCGTCGACGGTCGTGGTGCACACGCGTGGGGACGCGGTCTGCGGTGAGCTGCTGGCCGTCGACGGTTCGGGGGTCACCGTAAAGGTGAAAGCCGGGAAGGGCGCGAAGGACGGGAAGGGTGCCACGGTGATCCGGCATCTCGACTGGCAGCGTGACGCGGTGAGCGTGGCTCCCGTCGCCCGGTGCTGACGAGCCCGCCCGCGCGGCCCAGCCCTCAGCAGCCCGTGTCCGGGGACAGGGGGACGAACTGGACGCGGGTGTGGTCGTCGGCGTCGAGGACATGGTCGTAGTCGAGGCGGTCGACACGGAACCAGGTGTCGTCCTGCTTCCGGTTGCCGTTCACGTCGTCCAGGCGGACGCACCAGCGCTCCGGGCGCAGTTCCCTGCGGTAGGTCTCGGTGCCGTTCGGCACCTTGCGGCAGCTCTGGTAGTGCTCGGTGGTGTACGAGGTGCGGGTGCGGCGGTGGCTGCCGGAGCCGGAGCTTGTGGTGTGGCGGACCTGACGGGTGCCCGTCGTGCACCGGCGGACCAGGTGCGGGCGGGTGGCCAGGGTGGTCCTGCGGGTGACGTGGCGGAGCGTGTCCTTGAGGCCGTGGACGGGGTTCTGGGTCGGGGAGGGGGAGCCGCTGGGGGCCGTCGCGGACGGCTTGCCCCGGGCGTCGTCTCCCTTGTCGCCCCCGCACGCGGTGAGCGCGGCCAGCAGCGCCGCCGCCACACCGGCCGCTCGCAGTCGCCTGCTGGACATGAACATGTATGTCTCCCCCGTTGTCGGACGCGTAGCGTAGCCGATCAACGGGGGACGGACGGTGACGGTGATGGGGAGGCGGTGTGGACGGGCGGTCAGTCGCCCGTCCGCGCGCGCAGGGTGGCCGCGTGCTCGGCGGCGAAGGCGGTGAACGGGCGGGCCGGGTGGCCGGTGAGCCGTTCGACCTCGTCCGTGACCTCGGCGGCGCCGCCGGCCGCGTACAGCCCGTACAGCTCGACCATGCCCTCCGCCCGCCAGGGCGCCCAGCCGGCGGAGAGCATCGCGGCGAGGGCCGCCTGCGGTTCCAGCGCCTCGTACGTCACCGGGTGCCCGACCGTCTCGCCGAGCACACCGGCGATCTCGGTGTGCGTCAGGGCGGCCGGGCCGGTCAGCGTGTAGATGGAGTACTCGTGCCCGTCGCCGGTCAGCACCGCGACCGCGGCCTCGGCGACGTCCCGTGTGTCGACGTACGACACCGCGCCCGCGCCGCCCGGCAGGGCCAGCCGGCCGGTGCGCAGCGACTCCGCCATGCCGAGGAAGTTCTGGAAGAAACCGTTCGGCGCCAGCACCGTCCAGGGCAGCCCGGACGCGCCCAGATACCCGAACCCGGCGGTGTGCGCGGCGAGGAACCGTATCCCCTCGCCGTGCTCCCCGACACCGGCGGCGGCCTGCAGTACGACGCGCGGTTGCCGCCCGGTGCGTACGGCCGCCTCGATCACGTTCCGCTCGTGCGCGTCCATCTCCGGATGGACCGCCACGAGGACGTACACGGCATCGGCGTCGGCCAGTGCCTTGTCCAGCGACGCCGGGTCCGTGAAGTCGGCGGCCATCACCTCCACTTCCGCGTCCCAGCCGGCCGGGACCGCCGAGCCGGCGCGGACCAGCGCCCGCACGTCCGCCCCGCGTGCCCGCAGACCGGTGACGACGTCCGATCCGACGGTGCCGGTAGCTCCGGTGACAACGATCATGTGAGTCCCCCCTCAGGTACGGCGGGGGTCCGGTCCGGCCGCCCGCGCCAACCAGACGATCCCAGCGGGGAGTTGATCGATCAAGGGGTATTCAGCCGAGGCAGACCAGTACCAGGCAGAGCTGGTCGTGTGAGGTCGACCCGGTGGACGGGGTGGACGGGGTGGTGGAGGAGGAGCCGCTGCTCGTTCCGGTGGAGGGCGCGGGCTGTGCCGTGGTGCCGGAGGATCCCGTGCCCGTGTCCGTGCTGGTGCTGGTGGACGGCGTGCTGCTGTGTGACGGGGCGGCAGGGGCCGCTGGCGCGGCCGGGTGCGAGTCCACCGCGACGGTGTGCGGGTGGCCGGCGGACCGGGCCGCGTAAGGCGTGGGCGCGAGGGACTGCTGCCGGGGCGTGTTGACGGCGACCGTTCGCGTGCTCGGCGTGCTCGGTGTGGTGGGAGTGTGCCGGTGTGTGCCGGCGGTCTGGTCCGGTGTGGACGCCGCCTGGCTGGGAGCGGCCGACGGCTCCTCGGTGAGGCCCATGCTCCGGTTGTCCGGCGCACTGGACGCCTGGGCCCGGTCGCCGGAGCCGCGGTCCATCGAGGCGAGCGTCAGGCCGCCGCCGACGAGTGCGACGGCGGTCGCCACCACGGCCCGCCGCTGGCTCTTCTTCCAGCGAGCCCGCTGGCGGCGCCGGGCCGCGCGCCCCTGCGGGGCCGGCGGCGCGTCCACGACGTCGCCGGTGGGCGATGTGGCTACGACGTCGGCGGCCGGCTCGGCGGGCAGCGCCGCCGTGACGTCGGCGGGCGGCGCGGCCGTGACCTCGGCGAGGGGCCGTTCGGCGGCGAACCAGCCGCCTGCGGGGCCGTGGCCCTGGCCGTGGCGGTGGCCATCGGTGCGGGGCGGGGCTATGTCCGGGGCGTAGGCACCGCACCCGGGACAGACCAGGGCGCCGTTGAGGTGCCGGCGGCACGAGGAGCAGTAGTCCATCAGTGGTCTTCCTGAGTCCAGGGGGAGCGGGCGTGGCGTCACGCTAACGAGGCTTTTGAAAGGCCGTGTGCAGCCCGTGTGGCGCTCCTGCGCAGATTCGTGGGGTTCTTTTCCCGTGTCCCAGCGATGTCCCGGCCGGTTACGTCGGCATAGTGGCGGGCGGCTTCCGCACCGGACCGGCAGGAGGAAACACATGCTCGGCACAGCGTTCCGCACCGGATCGCCCAACTGGGTCGACCTCGGCAGCCCCGACACCGAGGCGGCGGCCGTCTTCTACCGCGCCGTCTTCGGCTGGGACTTCGTGTCCGCCGGCCCGGAGGCGGGCGGCTACGGCTACTTCCAGAAGGGCGGCGGCACCGTGGCGGGCCTCGGCCCGCTGACCGAGGCGGGGGCGAGGTCGGCCTGGATGACGTACTTCCGCACCGATGACGCCCGGGCCGCCGCCCGGTCCGTGACCCGCGCCGGCGGCACGGTGCGCGCCGAGCCCCTGAACCTGGGCGAGGCCACCTTCGCCCAGTTCACCGACCCGCAGGGCGCGCAGTTCGCCGTGCTCCAGTCCGGGCAGGGCCTGCAGCGGGCGTCGGAGGACGACACACTGGTCTGGGTGGAGCTGCACGTCGGCGACCCGGATGCGGCCATCGCCTTCTACCGGGGGCTGTTCGGCTGGCGTGCCGAGGCGATGCAGGCGCCGGGCATGACGTACCAGGTGCTCAGCATCGCGCAGGGCGACCAGCGGGAGGGTTCCTTCGGCGGGGTGGCCCCGCTGCAGGACGCCCGGGAGGAGGCGCGCTGGGTGCCGTACTTCGCCGTGGCCGACACGGACGCGATCGTCACCGCGGTGGGCGACAACGGCGGCACCGTGCTGATGCCGGCGGCGAACGTCCCCGGCGTCGGCCGTATCGCGTGGCTGGCCGACCCGTCCCAGGCGGTGTTCGCCGTGCTCAGGCCGGACCCGCGCCAGATCTGACATCAATCCCCTTTGTGCAGGCTCCAGTTGGTGGCCGCCTTGTCCGCGGACAGCCTCCACGCGGCTGATCAGGACGGTGACGCCGCGGAAGCACAGCCGTGCCCCCGCGCTCTCCCCGCGGGCCCGCACGGAGCGCAATGCTGCTCCAGTAGCTCCGGGCCGGTGCAGTAGCTTGCGAATCCGCCGACCGTCATCCACGGACGGCCATCCGCTGCCCGTCATCCACGGACCGGCACCCACCGTCACCGACCGGAGAGTCACCCATGCCCCGAAAGGCGCCGTATCTCGCCGTGGCCGACGCGTTGCGCGCGCGGGTGCTCGCGGGCGAGTGGGAGATCGGCAGGCGGCTGCCGTCCCGGGCGCGGCTCGCCGAGGAGTACGGCGTGGGCCGCAATGTGATGCAGCGGGCGGTGGACCGCCTGATCATCGAGGGCCTGCTCGAAGGGCGCGCGGGCTCGGGCACCTACGTCCGTACGCCGCGTGAGCGCCTGCGGATGCTCCGCTCGTGGCACCGCGAGCACCGGGGCTCCCGCGCCCTCGCCGGGACGCCGGAGCGGGGGCGGGCCGGCGCCTGGGACGCGCACAGCCTGGTGCGCGTCCCGGCCCCCGAGGCCATCGCCGAGCGGCTCGCCATAAGCCCCGGGGACCTCTGTGTGAACACGCAGTACGAGTTCCTCGCCGACGGGTTGCCCGTGCAGCTCTCCGACTCCTGGGAGCCGATGGCGATCACGCGCGGCACGCCGGTCGTCCTGCCCGAGCGGGGTCCGCTCGCGGGCCAGGGGGTCGTGGCGCGGATGCGGTCGATCGGCGTGGCCGTCGAGACCGTCGTAGAGGTGCCGCGGCCCGCCCGGGCCGACCGGTCCGAGGCGAACCTGCTCGGGATCGGCGTCGGGGACCTGGTGCTCCGCATCGAGCGGACGATCCACGACTGCGACGGCCGTCCGGTGGAGACCGCCGACATCGTCATACCGGACGTACGCCGCGCAGTGGTCTAAGAGTTCGCGGTGGACGTGCGATGAACCGTACGCCCACGGCGTCCCGGCTCGGGCTGCTGCGCGACCCGGACCTCTTCACGGTGAGCCACCGGGCCTCGCCGCGCGCGCATGCCTCGGTGAGCGTGCGGTGAGTGGGCGGTGAGCGGGGGCCGTGAGTGTGGGTTCATCGCCGGTCCGCATCGAGGGCCGGTCCTTGGACGAGGGGTGGACGATGGGTGTGCTGACGGGCAGGACGGCGCTGGTGACCGGTGGATCGCGCGGCATCGGACGGGCGGTGGCGCTGCGGCTGGCCGCCGACGGCGCGCGGGTCGCGGTCCACTACGGCGGTGACGACAAGGCGGCCGAGGAGACCGTCACCCGGATCGAGGAGGCGGGCGGCCGGGCGTTCGCCGTACGGGCCCGGTTCGGTGAAGCCGGCGCGGTGGAGCGGCTGTTCGACGGGCTCGACACCGCGCTCGGCGGAGGCGGGCTGGACATCCTCGTCAACAACGCGGGGATCTCCTCGATGAGTTCGGTCTCCCAGGTGACCCCGGACGAGTGGGACCGCCTGCTGGCGGTCAACGTCACCGCGCCGCTCTTCGTGATCCAGCGGGCGCTGCCCCTGCTGAACGACGGCGGGCGCATCGTGAACATGGGCTCCACGGCCAGCCGGTTCGCCGTCCCCACCCAGATCGGCTACACCGTCACCAAGGCCGCACTGGAGTCGCTGGCCCCGACGCTGGCCAATGAGCTGGGCCGGCGCGGGATCACGGTGAACACGGTCGCGCCGGGCGCGGTGCGGACCGACCTGACCGCCGGCTACACCGCGATCCCGGAGGTGGTCGCCATGATCGAGTCGATGACCGCGCTGGGCCGGCTCGGCGAGCCCGAGGACGTGGCCGACGTCGTCGGTTTCCTGGCGGGGCCCGGCGGACGGTGGATCACCGGGCGGACCATCGATGTGTCCGGCGGTACGTATCTGGGCCCGATCGCCTGAACCGCAGGGGTGGTTGTGCGCGGGGACGACCATCCGCGGGCGCTGTGGATAATCACCCGCATGCGCTTCGGAATCCTCGGCGGGACCCAGGTGTGGAACGACGACGGGGCCGAGGTGGCCGTGGGCGGACCCGCGCGGCGGGCGCTGCTCGCGCTGCTGCTCGTCACGCCCGGCGAGGTCGTCCCCGTCGACCGGCTGGCCGACGGCATCGTGGCCGGTGGCCCGGACGGTGCGGTGCCGTCCGCGCACGCGATCCAGTCCCAGGTGTCCCGGCTGCGCTCGGCCCTCGGCGGTGCGGCGGCGATCGAGCGGACCGGGGCCGGTTACCGCCTGGCCGTCGCCGACGAGGACGTGGACGCCGGACGGTTCGAACGGCTGGCGCGGGAAGGCCGTGCGGCCCTGCGAGAGGGCGATGCCGAGGCCGCCCTGCCGCTGCTGGGTGCGGCGCTGGAGCTGTGGCGGGGCCCCGCGCTCGCCGACCTCGCCGGCGGCGAGCCCGCCCGCGCGGCCGCCGTACGGTTGGAGGAACTGCGACTGACGGCACTGGAGGACCGGCTGGAGGCCGGGATACGGGTCGGCGAACACCGCGCTGCCGTACCGGAGTTGCGTGAACTCCTGGACCGTCATCCGCTGCGCGAGCGGCTCGCCGCGCTGCTGATGCGGGCGCTGTCCGCCGACGGCGGCCAGGCCGAGGCGCTGGTCGTGTTCGAGAAGGTGCGGCGGCATCTCGCCGACGAGCTGGGCGCGGACCCCTCTCCGGAGCTGACCGCGCTCCACGGCGAGCTGCTGCGGGCCCCCGCCGCCCCCGCCCCCGCCGCTCCGCCGGCCCCGCTCACCGCCTTCGTCGGCCGTGCGGAGGAGGTGACCGACGTCGTGCGACTCCTGCGGGCGGCCCGGCTGGTGACGCTGACCGGGCCGGGCGGCGTCGGCAAGACCCGGCTGTCCGCCGAGGTGGCGGGCGCGATCGGCGACGAGGTGTGCTTCGTGGAACTGGCCGCGCTGCGCGACGCGGCCGTGCTGCCGCAGGCCCTCCTCGGCGCCCTGGGCCTGCGCGAGAGCGGGCTGCATCTGGCGACCGGTCCGCACGGCCCGCTGGACCGGCTGATCGCGGCGCTGGCCGGCCGTACCCTGCTGCTCGTCCTGGACAACTGCGAGCACCTGGTGGACGAGGTCGCCGTCCTGGCCGCACGCCTGCTGGCGGCCTGCCCGCGACTGCGGGTGCTGGCGACCAGCCGCGAACCGCTCGGTGTCATCGGCGAACACCTGCACGCCGTACGACCGCTGGACGACGGCGCGGCCGTGACACTGTTCACCGACCGGGCCCGTGCCGTGCGCCGGGCGTTCGCCCCCGACCCCGCGGCCGTAGGCCGCGTCTGTGCCGAGCTCGACCACCTGCCGCTGGCCATCGAGCTGGCGGCGGCCCGGCTGCGCACCCTCAGCCTGGAGGAGCTGGCGGCCCGGCTGCACGACCGGCTCGGTGTGACCGGGCGCGGCAGCCGCACCCCCGAGACCCGGCACCGCACGCTGCGCTCGGTGGTCGGCTGGAGCTGGGAGCTGCTGTCGCAGGCCGAGCAGCGGGCCGCCCGGCGCTTCTCCGTGTTCGCCGGCGGGGCGAGCGTCGCGTCCGCGCTGCGGGTCTGCGACACGGACGAGGAGACCCTGTTCTCGCTCGCCGACAAGTCGCTCCTGGAGTGGACGGGCGGGCGCTTGCGCATGCTGGAGACGATCCGCGCCTACGCCGCCGAGCAGGCGGACGCGGCGGGCGAGACGCAGGAGGTACGGCGCGAGCACGCCGAGGCGCTGCTGGAGCTGCTGGGCGCCGCCGGCCCGGAGCTGCTGCGGGGCGAACAGCTGCGGTGGCTTCCGGCCCTCGCGGCGGAGCAGCCCGACCTGCTGGCGGCCGTGCGCCGGTCGGTCGGGGCGCGGCGGACCGGGACGGCGCTGCGGCTGATCGCCGCCGCCGCGTCGTACCTGTGGATCCGCGGCGCGGCCGGCACCCTGGCGCCGCAGGCACGCGCCCTTCTCGACACCGTGGGCGACACACCCCCGGACGGGCTGGGCGAGGAGTACGCGATCTGTGTGCTGGTCGCCGCGTCCGGCCCGGCCGGGCCGGACGTGTGGCACCGGCACCGGGCGGCGGCGGCCCAGGCGCTGACCGCGGCCTGGTCGGACGATCGGCGGCCGGGCCGTCACCCGGCCGCGCTGCTGCTGTGGATGCTGCGCAACGCCACGGACGACGGGGACACAGCCGGTGCGTACGCCCTGGTCGCGGGCCGACGGGACAGCCCCGACCCATGGGTCGGGGCCGTCGCCCACTACGTCATCGGGTTCGGCGCGCTCGGCGACGGGAACCCGGCCGAGGCCGAACGGGCTTTCCGTACGGCGGCGGCGAAGTTCCGTGCGCTGGGCGACCGTTGGGGTACCGCACTGGCGCTGGACGCGCTCGCCGGCGTCGCGGGCGCGCGAGGTGACGGGCGGGCGGCGGCCGGGTTCACCGACCAGGCGCTGGGCCTCGCCGAGGAGTTGGGCGCCCTGGAGGACTGCGCCGACCTGCTGGTCAACCGCGGCGACCAGCGTGCCGGCACCGACCCGACGGCGGCCCGGGCCGATTACACGCGGGCGGCCGAGCTGGCCCGCCGGTCCGGCAGCACCGGAGCCCTGGCGGCGGCCCGGCGCGGACTCGGTGACATCGCCCTGGCGGAGCGGGATGCGGACACGGCGCAGGACCTCTACACCCGGGCCCTGGAACACCTCGAACCGCACTGGGTGAAGGGGCTCGGCAACCGCGTCCGCACGCTGGCCGGCCTCGGCCGCACCGCCGAGGCACGCGGCGACCACGCCGCCGCCCGGGCCCGCTACCGGCAGGCCGCGCGGGCCGCCGAGTCCGAGGTCGTACCGGCCGCCACCCTGCCCGAGGCACTGCGCCTGCTGGGCCTGCCGGAGCCGCTCGCCGACCGGCTCGTCGCGGCGATGAGCGGGCAATGGGCCGGTGATGAGCCGGCGATGAGGAGAGAGTGAGCGGGTGGTGGGCGAGCGGACGCGGCGTCATGGCCATGGTGGCGTACCCGGTCGGCCGCCGTCCCGTATCCGCGTCGCGCGGGCTAGGATCCAGGTCATGGCGCTGACCATGAACGACGTGGACCGGTTCGAGGCGTCCAGGCCCCGTCTGGAGGCCATCGCCTACCGCCTCCTCGGCTCGGCGAGCGAGGCCGAGGACGCCGTTCAGGAGACGTTCCTGCGCTGGCAGGCCGCCGACGTCGAGCGCGTCCAGGTCCCCGAGGCCTGGCTGACGAAGGTGCTCACCAACCTGTGCCTCAACCAGCTCACCTCGGCCCGTGCGCGGCGCGAGACCTATGTGGGCCAGTGGCTGCCCGAACCGCTGCTCGCCGGGGACCCGATGCTCGGCCCGGCCGACACCGCCGAGCAGCGCGAATCGGTGTCGTACGCGGTCCTCACCCTGCTGGAGCGCCTCACCCCCAATGAACGGGCGGTGTACGTACTGCGGGAGGCCTTCGACTACCCGCACCGGGAGATCGCCGGGATCCTCGACCTCTCCGAGGCCGCCAGCCAGCAGATCTTCCACCGGGCCAAGAAGCACGTCGCGGACGGCAAGGCCCGCACCGAGATCGACGAGGCCACCGCCCGGCGGATCATCGACGAGTTCCTCGCGGCCGCCACCAGCGGCCGGACCGAACCCCTCGTACGGCTGCTCACCCAGGACGCCATCGCGATCGGCGACGGCGGCGGCAAGGTCCCGGCCCGCGCCAGGGCGTTCGAGGGCGCCCTCGCGGTCGCGACGTTCATGCGGGGCCTGTTCAAGCCCACCAAGGCCAAGCGCGCCCTGGTGGGCGGCTCACCCGAGGTCTACGCCACGACCGCCAACGGCGACCCCGCCCTGGTGGCGGTCCTCGCCGGCCGGGTCATCGGGATCATCTGCCTGGAGATCGGCGCCGACGGCATCGCCGCGTTCCGCAACCAGGTCAACCCCGACAAGCTCGACCGCGCGACCCGCTGGTGGGCGACCGCCGACCACGGCGAACCCCTGCTCCACGCCTTCTGACCCCGACGTTCTCCTGGCTCTGACACCCCCAGTCCGATGTGACGTGCTTCACGTCGAGCTGTCGTCAGGAAACGGCGGGCCGCCCGGTTCAAGGGGCGAGCCCGCTGAAGAGCGGTGAAGAGCTGATGACAGGAGCCAGGACATGCAGCACCGCATCGTCGTCCTCGGAGCCGGATACGCCGGAGCGATCGCCGCCGGGCGCCTCGCCAGGCGGCTGCACCCCGAGGACGTCACCGTCACCCTCGTCAACGCCGAGCCCGATTTCGTCGAGCGCGTCCGGTTGCACCAGCTCGCGGTCGGCCGGCCCCTCAGGCCACGGCCGTTCGGCGAGATGTTCGCGGGCACCGGCGTGCGACTGAAGCTCGCGAAGGTCACCGGGGTGGACGTCGACAGCGGGTCGGTCACCGTCGTCGACGCGAACGGCACCGGGGAGACCGAGGAACTGCCGTACGACACCCTCGTGTACGCCCTCGGCAGCGGCTGGCACGACCAGGGCGTCCCCGGCACCGCCGAGCACGCCCACGAGATCGCCGGCCGCCCCGGAGCGCTCCGGCTGCGCGAACGGCTGGCCGGCCTGACCGCCGGTGAGCCCGTGGTGGTGGTCGGCGGCGGCCTCACCGGGGTGGAGGCGGCGACCGAGATCGCCGAGGCCCGCCCGGACCTCGACGTCGCGCTCGCCGCCCGCGGCGCACTCGGCGACTGGCTCTCGCCCAAGGGCCGCCGGCATCTGCGCAAGGTCTCCGACCGGCTCGGCATCACCGTGCACGAGCACACCGTCGTCACCGGCGTCGAGGCCGACCGGCTAGTCACCGCCGACGGCACGTCCGTACCGGCCGCGGTCACCGTGTGGACCACGGGTTTCGCCGTCCATCCGATCGCGCGGGCCACCACCCTGGAGGTCACCGACACCGGCCGGATCGTGGTCGACGCGACCATGCGCTCCGTCTCGCACCCGGACGTGTACGCCATCGGTGACGCGGCCTTCGCGACGGGCGCCGGCGGCAAGCCGCTGCGGATGTCGTGCGCCTCGGGCACCCCCATGGCCTGGCAGGCCGCCGACGCCATCGCGGCACGCCTGACCGGCGGAAAGCTCCCGAACGTGCCCCTGCGCTACTTCAACCAGTGCGTCTCGCTGGGCCGCCGGGAAGGCCTGATCCAGTACGTCACCGCCGACGACCGCGCCATCCGGGCGGCCCTGACCGGACGGCTCGCCGCCGCTTACAAGGAGCTGGTCTGCAAGGGCGCGGCCTGGGCCGTGGCCAACCCCGTGTTCACCCCGGCCCGGCGCCGCCGCGTCGTACGGCAGCCGTCCCGGCCGGCCCCGGCGGTCGGGACTCCCTGAGAGCGGCGAGGCGGCTCTTGCGTGTGAGGCCCGGCGTGCCCGCTTCGGTGATGCTCAACCCCATGCCTCCGGGCAGGAGTTGGCGGGTTGTGAGGTGGTCCGGGTCCCGCAGCCCTTCACTGTCGGGGGTCCACCCACAGGGCCGAGGCGATCGCGCAGAGGTCGCCTTCAGCCGTGGTCAGGGCGGCGCCCATCCGGTGTTTGCGCCCTTCCTCCGAGAGGACCCACGCGTACGACACCAGCGGCGTGGAAACCGGTACCGGCCGCAGCAGCCGAGCCGTGAGCGAGGCCGTCACCGCGCCCTCCCGCAAGGACCCCCGCAGCCGTCCCGCCGCGTTCCCGGGGCAGTCGAGCGCCCCCCACACCAGCTCCGCCGGCAGCATCCCCTCGGTGTCGGCGAGCGCGGGCCCGGCCGTCCACGCCGCGGCCACCAGATCCCGGCCCGGCACGACCCCGCAGTGCTGGCGCAGTCCGGTGTCGGGCGTGCGGGCCAGTCCGCACCCGAAGCAGTCCAGGGCCACGGCTCCCTGCGGCGGAGCCGCGCGGTACGCCTCGGCGGCCGCCGACGCCTCGTCCCAGGAGGGCGGTTCGGGTGCTTCGAGGTCCAGCTCGTCCGGCGTGGCCACGGCGAGCACCCCGTCCGCACCGGTCAGCACGGCCCCGCCGTCGGCGGTCGCCGCGAGCCCCAGCGGCACCTCCACCGGGGTCGGCCGCCGGAAGTCCACCCGTACGGTCTCGGCCGCCGCCCGCCCGGCGAGCACCCCCGCCACATATCCGCCGAACGCCACCCCGGGATACCCCCGCAGATGGCCGGGCACCGTGATCGTCTCGATGTCGGTCATGGCGCCCACTCCACCACACCCCCCATCCCGGCGGCCGGAGAGGCGGGGTACGTTCGAGGCCCCGGATCGCCCGGCTCGACCGGATCGCCCGGCTCGCCGCAGTCCGCCGCCGAGAGGAACCACCGTGACCGTCGAACGCATTGGCCCGCCCCACTTCGGTACGGAGCGCGAGACGCTGCGCGCGTTCCTGGAGTTCCACCGGGCGACCCTGGCGATGAAGTGCGAGGGCCTGACGGAGGAGCAGCTCAAGGAGCGGTCGAGCCCGCCGTCGACCCTCTCCCTGCTCGCCCTGGTCCGTCATATGGCCGAGGTGGAACGCGCCTGGTTCCGCCGGGTGTTCGACGACAACGCCGCCCCGATGCTGTGGTCGGAGAAGGAGTTCGACTTCCAGGCCGCGTACGACACCACGGGCGCGACCGCCGAGGAGGCGTTCGCTGTGTGGGAGGCCGAGGTCGAGCACTCGCGCCGTATCGAGCGCGAGGCGGAGTCCCTGGACCTCGCCGGGCACCAGCCGCGCTGGGGCGAGGACGTGTCCCTGCGGATGGTGATGCTCCATATGGTCCTGGAGTACGGCCGCCACAACGGCCACGCGGACTTCCTCCGCGAGGGCGTGGACGGCGCGGTCGGCGCCTGAGCGCGTAAGTGGCCTGACACGCAAGGCCCGGTGAGTGCCGTTCGTCCGGATGGCGCCTCCGATGAGCGCCGAGGGATATGTCCCATTAGCCTCCGAGGTGAGCGCTGAGTGGATCTTTTGGTGGCGCGCTCCAGTCGATGCAAGGAGGAGAAATGCGCAAGCTTGGCAAGGCCGCTGCCGCGGCCGTCATCATTGGGAGTGTCAGCTTCATAGCCACCGGCGCCACAACCGCCCAAGGCGCGGTGAGCATGCGAGGCGGCGGCTGCACGAACGTCGACGTTCTCGGTGAGGTGGGCGTCGCCAACGGCTTGCTCGGCAATCTGCTGAACGGCGAGGGCGACCCAGGCGCGCAGTCCACCCAGTTCTGCTAGTGGTAGCCATGTCATGTAGCTCACCGAAGTGGGTCTCGGCGGCCGGGTCATAAGCCCGCCGTCCGCGTGGCCATCAGCGGCCATGTGTGTGCATGTCGGAGTGGGAAGCCAAGGGCCCCGGACCATGACCGGTCCGGGGCCCTTGCGGCGCCTTGGGCACCAACTCCGTTGCAAGTCTTGCCGATTGGGATCAGGCTCTCTACGTTAAGTGCGAACTTAAGTCCACTTAACTGGCTGCTTAAGCGAGGTTCTCGTGCCGCATCGCGCAAGACCGCCCATGAGCCGGGCCCTGGCCGCCGCGGCCGCCCTGGCCGCCGCCGCGCTGGTCGTCGCAGCGAACCCGGGGCCGGCCGCGGCGGCCCCCGTCCCCCCTCACCCCCAGCGCGTCGAGTACTTCCCCGGTCCCGGAGCGGAACCCCGCCAGGTGACCGTCCCGGCGGAGACCCCTTCCCGGACCGCCCCGCACACGACGGCTCCGGAAGGCGCCGCCCCGGCGGTGCGGGCACTGGAGCAGACCGGACCCGTGTCCGGGCGGCTCGACCTCGTGGTGATGGGCGACGGCTACACCGCCGACCAGCAGGGCCAGTTCGCCGCGGACGCCAAGGAGAAGCTGGACAGCGTCTTCGGTATCGAGCCGTACCGGAGCTACCGCGGCCTGTTCAACGTCTGGCTGGTCAACGCCGTCTCCAACGACTCCGGCGTCTCCGGCGACCCGACGAAGGACGTCGTGAAAGACACCGCGCTGGGCGCCCACTTCTTCTGCGACGGCCTGGAGCGCCTGCTGTGCGTCGACCCGGACAAGGTCGCGCACTACGCCGCTCTGGCCCCGGCCGCCGACATCGTCTTCGTCCTCGCGAACTCCACCAAGTACGGCGGCGCGGGCTACTCGGCCGGCGACCTGCCGCCGGGCTCGCCGTTCCACGGCGTGGCGACGATGTCGTCCGGGAACGACAAGTCGTACCTCATAGGGGCTCATGAACTCGGCCACTCCATAGGCCACTTGGCCGACGAGTACCAGTACCCGGGCTACGGCCCCTACCCGTCCGCCGAGGAACCGGCCGCCGCCAACCTCACCCTCCGCCGCGACCCGGGCACGACGAAGTGGTACCGCTGGCTCGGCGCCCAGGACCCGACGGGCTCGGTCGTGGGCACGTACGAGGGCGGCGGGTACTACGAGACGGGCGTCTACCGGCCCACCGAGACGTCCATCATGCGTACCCTGGCCTCGACCGATTTCAACGTCGTCGGCCGTGAGGCGATGATCGCCGGCTTCTACGCCGACGCGGACGCGCTGACCTCCTGCGTCCCCACGTCCCGCCCGGTGCGGCAAGGGCAGCGGATCACCGTACGGACGGCCGAGCTGACCGGCCTCGCCGACCTGCGACTGACCTGGTACGTCGACGGCGTACCGGTGCCGTCCGCCAGCGGCGCCCAGTCGGTGACGCCGCGCGAACTGGGCGTCCACGGCCACGGCCACGAGATCACGGCGACCGTGACCGACGACACCGCGGCCGTACGGGACCCCGCGGTCCGGGCACAGACGTCCGACTCGCTGACGTGGACGGTCCGCTGACACCGCTGCCCCCGCCGCGCACGCGGGTGTCCGGCCCTCACACGGCGGAGTCGTCCCACTGGTCGAGGAGGTCCTCGGCCGCCTCGGGCCCCGGTTCGCGCTTCCCGTCATGGAGCGCCTGCTCGGTCCAGATCACCTTGCCGCGCGCCAGGTAGCGGGTGCCCCAGCGCTCGGCGAACTGGCCGACCAGGAACAGGCCGCGCCCGCCCTCGTCGGTGAGGGCCGCCCGCCGCATGTGCGGGGAGGTGCTGCTGCCGTCGGAGACCTCGCAGATCAGGCGGCGGTCGTACAGCAGGCGGACCCGGACGGGCGGGGAGCCGTAGCGGATGGCATTGGTGATCAGCTCGCTGAGGATCAGCTCGGTGGCATACCCGATGTCCTCCAGGCCCCAGGCGTCCAGGGTCCGTGCGCACGCCGAGCGGACCGGTGCCACGGCCGCCGGATCGGACGGCACCTCCCAGGTGGCGACCCGGTCGGCGGGCAGCAACCGAGTGCGCGCCACGAGCAGGGCGACATCGTCACCGGGCCGGGCGGGCAGCAGCGCGCCGAGGAGGTCCGCGCAGGTCTCCTCCGGCGTACGGTCCACGGCGGCGGCGAGCGTGGCGCGCAGCTGCTCCAGCCCCGTGTCCAGGTCCCGGTCGCGGTCCTCCACCAGCCCGTCGGTGTACAGCACCAGCCGGGAGCCCTCGGGCAGTACCAGGTGCGCGGCCTCGACCGGCAGGCCGCCGCCCAGCCCCAAGGGCGGTGAGACGGGCACCTCGGGGAAGGTGACAGTGCCGTCGGGCAGCACGAGGGCGGGCCCCGGATGCCCGGCCCGGGCCACGGCGACCCGCCCGGCGACCGGATCGTAGACGGCGTACAGGCAGGTCGCTCCGGTGACGCCGGAGCCACCCTCCTCCTCCCGCTCCCCTCCTCCCTCCTCCTCGCTCGTCTCGTCGCTGTCGATACGGCACACCACTTCGTCCAGGTGGGCCAGCAGCTCGTCCGGGGGCAGGTCGAGGGCGGAGAAGTTCTGTACGGCGGTGCGCAGCCGGCCCATGGTGGCCGCCGCGTGCAGCCCGTGCCCGACCACGTCGCCGACGACCAGCGCCACCCGGGCGCAGGGCAGCGGGATGACGTCGAACCAGTCGCCGCCGACCCCCGCCTGCGCGGGCAGATAGCGGGACGCCACCTCCAGCGCGCTCTGCTCGGGGACACCGCGCGGCAGCAGGCTGCGCTGCAGTGTGACGGCCGTGGTGTGCTCGCGCGTGTAGCGGCGGGCGTTGTCGATGGCGAGCGCGGCCCGGGCCACCAGCTCCCCGGCGACCGCCACGTCCTCCTCCTCGAAGGGCTCGGGCCGCTCGGAGCGCCAGAAACTGGCCACGCCCATGAGGATGCCGCGGGCGCGCAGCGGGATCACCATCATCGAGTGGATGCCGTGGTCGATGATCCGGCGCGCGTTGACGGGATCCTCCTCCTGCCACCCGGTCAGCGCGGGCAGGTCCGCCTCCAGCACGGGTTCGCCGGTGCCGAACCCGATCGCCTGCGGGGTCTCGGCGCCGAAGTCGATGAGCTTGCCGACCGGGTACAGCGGATGCCTCTCGTGCAGGCCGGTGACGGCCGTGCGCCGCATCATCGTGCCCTCCGGCTCCCCGCCCCGCAGGATCGAGTCGACCAGATCGACGCTGACGTAGTCGGCGAACCGGGGCACCGCGAACTGCGTCAGCTCCTCGGCGGTGCGGACGATGTCTAGCGTGGTGCCGATCCTGGTCACGGCGTCGAAGAGCAGCCGCAACCGGCGCTCCGCCACGGCGGCCTTGCCGGTGACGGCCTGCAGCTCGGTGATGTCGCGCAGCGTCGCCATGCTGCCGGCGGGCCCGCCGCGGGGCGCGGTCGGCCGGGTGTTCACCGCCAGCAGACGATCACCGGCCGCGTGCACCTCATCCGTCGCCGGCTGCCCCGAGAGCAGCAGCCGGGCGAGTGCCGCGTCGAAGCCCAGCTCGGCGACCGGTCGCCCCTCCACGCCCTGGGCCAGTCCCAGCAACCGCCGCGCCTCGTCATTGGCGAGTACGAGCCGCCCTTCCTCGTCGACGATGAGCACGCCCTCCCGCGCGGCGTGCAGCACCGCGTCGTGGTGGTCGTACATCCGCCTCAGCTCGGCCGGTTCCAGACCGCGCGTCTGCCTGCGCAGCCGCCGGCTCACCAGCGCCGATCCGCCCGCCACCAGCAGCAGCGCGCCCGCGGTGGCGGCGAAGAGGAGCGGCAGCTGCCCGGCCACCCGCTCGTGCACGCTCCTGACCGTGATGCCCACGGCCACCAGCCCGACGACCTTGCCGCCCGTGTCGAGGACGGGGACGGTCGTGTCCACGGCCTGACCGACGGGCGTCGCGAAGGTGGAGGTGTGCGCGTGCCCGGCCAACGCCTCCTTGAAGGTGCCGGTCACATGCCCCCCGATCAGGCGTGGGTCGGGGTGGGTCCACCGGTATCCGGCGGGGCTGAAGGCGACGATGTAGTCGACCCCCGACTTCTTGCGGGCGTCCTCCGCGTGCGGCTCCAGCAGCGCACTCGGGTCGGCGGACCTCATCGCGGCGAGCGTGCCCGGAGCGTTCGCGAAGGCCTCGGCACCGACGAGCGAGCGTTCCCGCGCCTCCCGGACGCCCGCCCCCTGGGCCTGCAGCACCAACGCCGTCACCGCCGCCGCGCCCAGCAGCACCAGGAGCACCACCTGCAGGACGAACACCTGCCCCGCGAGGCTGCGCACGCCCAGCGTTTCCACCCACGCCTTGAACAGGCCAAAACGCCTCTTCATGGTCCATTCTTAGCAGCCGTAGTACCCCGGTACTACTTGCCCGGCGGTCTTCGGTCCCCGGTACCACCGGATCCAGGAGGTCGCGGTCCTAGCGTTGCTCAGGAGGCGTCGGGCGTGCCGGGCGCCGGAGCCC
Source organism: Streptomyces sp. NPDC052101 (assembly GCF_040680235.1). NCBI lineage: Bacteria > Bacillati > Actinomycetota > Actinomycetes > Kitasatosporales > Streptomycetaceae > Streptomyces > Streptomyces sp. NPDC052101. Next base: position 394,026 of record NZ_JBFAWH010000002.1, on the reverse strand, counting down.
GAGAGAGAGAAACGCGAATGATCGAGGCACAGCAGCTCACCAAGAGGTACGGGGAGAAGACGGCCGTCGACGGCCTGGACTTCACCGTGAAGCCGGGAACGGTGACCGGATTCCTCGGCCCCAACGGAGCGGGCAAGTCCACGACGATGCGCATGATCGTCGGGCTCGACGCGCCGACGAGCGGCTCCGTCACGGTGAACGGCCACCGCTACGCCCGTCACCAGGCGCCGCTGCAGGAGGTCGGCGCGCTCCTGGAGGCGAAGTCGATCCACCCGGGCCGCTCGGCCTACAACCACCTCCGTGCGCTCGCGCTGACCCACGGCATTCCGCGCCGCCGGGTCGACGAGGTCGTCGAACTCGCCGGTCTCGGCAGCGTCTCGAAGAAGCGGGCAGGTGCCTTCTCGCTCGGCATGGGGCAGCGGCTCGGCATCGCGGCCGCGCTGCTGGGCGACCCGCAGACGGTGATGCTGGACGAGCCTGTGAACGGCCTGGATCCCGAGGGCGTGCTCTGGATCCGCAATCTGCTGATGTCGCTCGCCGCCGAGGGACGGACGGTGTTCGTCTCCTCGCATCTGATGAGCGAGGTGGCGCTGGTGGCGGACCACCTGATCATCGTCGGCCGGGGACGGCTGCTGGCCGACACGACCGTACGGGACCTGGTCCGCGAGGCGGGCGGTGACACCGTGCAGGTCGCCACGGAGGATCCCGCACGGCTGAGGGATGTGCTGGCCGGGCCGGGTGTGGAGATCACCGGCCGCGTCGGTACGGAAGAACTGCAGGTCACCGGGTTGTCCGCCCGTGAGATAGGGCTGAAGGCGGCCGAGCACGGGATCCCGCTGTTCGAGCTGGCCACGAAGGCGGTGTCGCTGGAGGAGGCATTCATGGAACTGACCAGGGACGCCGTGGAGTACCACGGCTCCACGACCGGCACCGACACCTCCGGGAGCGCGGCATGAGCACCCTCACGGCGACCCCCGAGACCCCCGAGTCCGCCGCGCCGGCTCCGGCCCGCCGGCCCGTCTACCGGGTGACCGGACGGCGCGTGCTGGCCTCGGAGTGGGCCAAGCTCTGGTCCCTGCGTTCCACCTGGATCACCCTGGGCCTCGGCCTGCTGTTCCTCGTGGCCTTCGGCGTCATCGCCGCGAGCCACTACAAGTCCAGTCTCGACTCCGGCCGGCACATGGACCGCGACTTCGCCACGGCGACGGCGGTGAGCCTGTCCCTGTTCGGCACGAACTTCGCCCAGCTCGCGCTCGGCGTGCTCGGCGTGCTGGTCACGGCGGGCGAGTACTCCACCGGCATGATCCGCTCGACCCTCGCGGCCGTACCGCGCCGGCTGCCCGTGCTGTGGTCCAAGGCGGCGGTGTACGGCCTGGTCGCCCTGGTGGTCGCGACCGTGGGCGCGTTCGTCGCCTTCCTCGTCGGCAGCGGGATCGTGTCCGGCACGCCCGCCGCCATGGGCCTCGGTCACGCCGGTGTCGTACGCAGCCTGCTGGGCGCGGGGCTCTACCTCGGCCTGGTCGGCGTGATCGGCACCGCTCTCGGAGCGCTGCTGCGGTCCGTCGCCGGCGGTATCTCGGTGCTGGTCGCCGCGCTCATGCTGGTGCCCGGACTGGTCTCCCTGCTGCCCACCTCGTGGCAGGGCGACATCGACCCCTACCTGCCGAGCCACGCGGGCGAGTCGGTCTTCGCGCTGACCCATGACTCCACCACCCTGTCGCCCTCCGCCGGACTCCTGGTCTTCCTCGGCTGGACGGCACTGGCGCTGGCAGGGGCGGCGTACCGGCTGCTGCGCAGCGATGTCTGAGCGGCACTTGAGCGCCTGAGGAACGGCACCCGCATCATGGGCGGGTGAACTCCATGACCACCGATGATCTCAGCGGGATGGGACCGCTGGTCGCCCGGCTCGGCCGGGCCGGCCAGCGGCTCAGGCACGCCGACCAGGACCGTCCATGGGTGCTGGACACCGCCGTGGTGGTGCTGGTCTTCCTGATGTTCTGCCTGCCGGACCTGCTGCACGGGGTCCATGGGGACGGCGACGGCCCGCGCCGCTTCCGCCTCGCGTTCACCCGGCTGCCCACGATCGGCATGCTGGCCCTGCAGGCCGGGCTGGTGCTGCCGCTGCTGTGGCGGCGGAGGGCGCCCGCGGTGGCCTTCGGCGCCGTGACGGCCGTGTTCGTCGTCCAGTGGTCCCTCGGCGCCGCACTCCGTGCCGACGTCGCCCTCTTCGTCGCCCTGTACAGCCTGGCCCTGCACGGCCGGCTGCGGCAGCTGTCGTGGGCCTGCGTGGCCATGGCGGGTGCGCTGGGCCTGGTCGCGGCGCGGGTCTCGGCGGCGGTGTCGGTCGGGGACGCGCTCTTCTTCCTGCTCAGCACGGCGACCGCGGCCCTCGCGCTGGGCCTGATGATCCGCATCCGGCGGGCCCAGCTGGCCGGGCTGCGGGACCGTGCGGCCCGGCTGGAGATCGAACGCGACCAGCGCGGCAGGCTCGCCGTCGCGGCCGAGCGGGCGCGGGTGGCCCGCGAGATGCACGACATCGTCGGCCACAACCTGTCCGTCATCATCACCCTCGCCGACGCGGGCGCCTACGCCACCGCCGTCGCTCCGGAACGGGGCAGGGAGGCCCTGCACCTCATCGGCGACAGCGGCCGCCAGGCGCTGAGCGAACTGCGCCGGGTGCTCGGCGTGCTGCGCGAGGCGGACGGCCCGCGGGGCGAGCCCGAGCTGAGCCCGCAGCCCGGTCTCGCGGAGATCGACGCCCTGTGCGAGGGGGTCCGCGCCGCCGGCCTGGAGGTCGTCTACCGTACGGCCGGTGACGTCGACGCCCTGGACAGCGGGGTGCAGCTCACGGTCTACCGCATCGTGCAGGAGGCCCTGACGAACACCCTCAAGCACGCCGGCGCGGGCGCCCGCGCGAACTTGGCGGTCGTCGTGGCGGACACACGGCTGACCATCACCGTCCAGGACTTCGGCCCGCCCGCACCGGCCGTCCGTCCCGGCACGGCGAACGAGGAAGGACACGGCCTGGTGGGCATGCGCGAACGAGCGGCTCTCTACGGCGGACACGTCAGCGCGGGTCCCGCGGGCCCGGGCTGGACGGTGCGCGCCGCCCTCGACCTCGCTCCCCGGGGCGGTGCCCGGTGACCACCGTGCTCGTCGTGGACGACCAGCCGCTCCAGCGGTACGGCTTTCGCATGCTCCTGGACTCCGTACCCGAGACCGAGGTGGTCGGGGAGGCGGCACACGGATCCGAAGCCGTGCGCAAGGCCGCCGAACTCCGCCCGGACGTCGTCCTCATGGACGTACGCATGCCGGGCATGGACGGCATCGAGGCCACGCGCCGTATCGTCGCCGCCGGCGACCGCTCCCGTGTCCTCGTCCTGACCACCTTCGACCTCGACGAGTACGTCCACGCGGCCCTGCGCGCCGGAGCCAGCGGCTTCCTCCTCAAGGACGCCCGCCCCGAGGAACTGCTCGCCGGCATCCGCGCCGTGGCCGTCGGCGACGCGGTGATCGCGCCCGCACTCACCCGCCGCCTGCTGCACGAGTTCGCCCGTCTCGTACCGCCCGGCGGCGACGGCTCCGCCGAGGATCCGCGGCTGAGCGCCCTCACCGACCGGGAACGCGAGATCCTCGTCGCCATCGGCAAGGGCTGGACCAACGGCGAGATCGCCACCCACTTCGTCCTGTCGGAGTCCACGGTGAAGACGCATGTCGGCCGCGTCCTGTCCAAGATCGGCGCCCGCGACCGCATCCAGGCGGTGATCTTCGCCTACGACCACGGCCTGGCCCGACCGCACTCGACCTGAGCGCCGCGGCTCCCTGGTCACGCGTCGGGGAAGAGGGCCGCGGCCACGTGCTGGGTGTCGGCGTATTCGACGACGGAGGCGATCTTGCCGTCGCGCACGGTGTAGACGCCGATGCAGCGGTTGTCGTAGGTGCCGCCGTACACGGTCTCGGCCTTGGAGGTCCATTCGGCCACCACGCGGTCGCCCTCGGCGATCGTGCTGACCAGCTCGATCTCCAGGGTGCCGGGGACGAGGACCGGTCCCATGCTGCCGAGGAAGTCGTCGATGATCCGGTCGCGGCCGTGCCACACCCGGGAAATGGGCAGGTTGCCCGGATAGTGCCAGGTCGCGTCCGCGGCGAAGCTGTCATGGATGACGTCGGCGGCGCCGTCGCGCACGGCCTCGACATAGCGGATGACGACGGCCCTGGGGTCGGTGGCGGTGTTCATGGTCATGGTCTTGCTCCTTCGGTAGTGATCGCGTCCGGTCGCTGCGGCGCGGTTCAGGACAAGGTGAGGACGGCCTTGCCGCGGATGCGGCGGTCGCGCAGGTCGGTGAGGGTGCTCGCGGTGTCGGCCCAGTCCGTGACACGGCCGATCTCGGGGTGCAGGCGGCCTTCGGCGGTCAGCCGGACGAGCGCCGCCAGATCGTCGTCGAGGCGGGTGTCGGCGTCGAGGTAGTGGAAGTGGCGGATGACGGCCGATTCGGGCCCGCTGAAGAAGTCGAAGAAGTCGAGCGTCACCGGTGTGCGGCTGGCCTGCCCGAACCAGATGAGCGTGCCGCGCCCGGCGAGCCGCGCGAGCGTGAGGGGGAGGGCCTGGCCGCCGGTCGACTCCAGCACGATGTCGTACGGGCCCCGGGCCTCGGCGACGTCGTGGACGATCTCGTCGGCGCCGAGTCCGGCCAGCCGGGCGCCGCGTGCGGCGTCCCTGGTCACGGCGGTGACCTGGGCCCCGGCGGCGGCCGCGAGTTCGGTGACGAAGTGGCCCACGCCGCCGGAGGCACCGGTCAGCAGTACCCGCCGGCCCAGCACGGGTCCGGCGGCGCGCAGCAGCCGCAGCGCGGTGAGACCGGCCAGCGGCAGCGCCGCGCCGTGGAGCACGGACACGCCGTCCGGCAGCTCGGCGAGCGCGTCGGTCGGCACCGCCACGTACTCCGCCCAGCCGCCCGACATGGGGTGGCCGACGACCCGGGTGATTCCGGACGGTCCGCTGCCGTCGGCGGCCGGCTGCACGACCAGGCCCGCGATGTCCTTGCCGGGGCGTTCGCCGGGGGCGGGCCTCTCCAGCTTGAACGTCTCGCCCCGGTTGACCGAGAACGCCTCGACCTTCACCAGCGCCTCGCCGGGGCGTGGCGTCGGCTCGGGGACGTCGGCGAGCACGACCGGCTCGGCGGGATCTCCGGTCGGTACGAAGGCTTTCATCGTGGTCATCTCCTCGGTGGCCCAGGGCCGTTCACCGGTGTGGCTGTCCGGTGGTGCGGCTTGCGGGACCATCCGACCGTGCGATGGGGTGCCCCGGCCAACAACCGAGCCGTCGGGCCGACAACGTGCGGTTGTCGCATAGGGTCAGCGGCATGGACCTTGACCTCGCCCTGGTCCGCGCCTTTGCCGCGACCGCGGGGACCCTGCACTTCGGGCGGGCCGCCGAGGAGTTGAACACCAGTCAGCAGGCGCTGTCCAAACGCATCGCGCGGCTGGAGGAGTCGCTGGGCGTGCGGCTCTTCGAGCGCCAGGGCGGCATCCGGCTGAGTGAGGCGGGGGAGCGGTTCCTGCCCGCCGCGCGCGAGGCGCTCGCGGCGGGCGAGCGGGCGGTCGCGGCGGTGACGGGCGCCGGACCGGTCGTACGGATCGACACGTGGGGTCATCTGTATGCGCCGATGCGCACGGTCGCCGAGGCCGTGCAGGCGCTCGGCGCGGTGCGGTGGGAGCCGGGCCCCGGGCGTGACTGGCCGTCGGTCGCGCAGGCCCTGCTGCGCGGCGACACGGACCTGGGGTTCGGCCGGGTGCATCCGTTGCCCGACGGCCGGGACGCGGGACTCACCCAGCGTCTGGTGCGGCTGGAACCCGTCGACGTGGTGGTCGGCCCGTCCCACTCGTCGGCCGGTGCCGACGCGCTGCGCCCGGCCGACCTGCGCGACAGCGTCCTGTGGTGCCCGGCCGAACTGAACCGCCTGGACTTCCTGCGCCGCTTCGCCGACGAGTTCCGGATCACACGGCGGCACGACGGCCCCAACCTCGGCCTGGACCACCTCCTCCAGCACCTGTGCGCCGACCCCGAGGCCTTCACCGTCTTCCCCGCCGACGCGCCGCTGCCGGACCACATGGGCCTGCGCTGCATCCCGCTCGTCGAGCCGACACCGCTGTACGCGTGGTCGCTGGCCTGGCGGGAGTCGTCCCGCCATCCGCTGCTCGACACCTTGCTGCGCGGCTTCACCGAAGCCGGCCGTACCCGGCGCTGGCTGGAGTACAACCCGCGCCGCGACTGGCTCCCCGACACCGACCATCCGAAGCTCGCGCTCCGTTAGCCGCCCACCACGGGATTCCGCCGCCGGTGCCCCGGCCGCGTCAGGGGTGTCACCTCTGGGGGCTGCAGTCGTAGAGGGTGAAGCTGCCGCCGGTGCGGCGGCCGTAGGCGGTGGGCCGGATGCGGGTGCAGTGGGCCTTCACCCAGGTGGTGGCGGGAGTGGTGGGGCGCTGGGTGGTGAGCAGCGCATAGCGCAGCTGGTGGGCGGTGACGAGGCTGCCGAGCTGCTGGGCGGTGGGGAAGGGGGTGCTGCCGGTGAAGCCGCCCATGACGAGGACGGGTTCGGACTTGGCGCGCAGCAGGGGCTCGGCGGTGTAGGCGGCCTGGGTGGCGAGCAGGTACTTCTCGCCGTGGCGGTGCGTGGTGAGGTAGTCGAGCAGGGCGGTGTCGCGGGCGCTGGGCTGGTCGAGCCCGACCCCGCGCGGGGCGTGGTGATGGGCGCCGCCGTGGTACGCGTTGCCGACCGGACCGGCCGTCGGCGAGGTGGAGGCGCCCGCGTAGAGCGGGTTGAGGCTGGAGAGGGCCCAGCCGGCCGGCACGACCAGGGTGGCCGCGATCCCGGCGGCGAGGGCGGCGTGCACCATCCGCGGGGAGGTGCGCGGGCCGCGGGTCCACAGGCCCACCGCGGCGCACAGCGCGAGCATCACGGCGACCGGCAGCAGCCAGGAGACGAATCGGGTCGGCCAGTCGAGCACCAGCGCCCATGCCGCCGTCAGCACGATCGCCGCCGTCAGCACCATGTGCCGCCGGCCGCCCGCCTCGGGCTCGCCCACCTGCACCGACTGGTACTTCGCTTCTTGCGCCGACTCGTGCTTCGCCTCGTACTCCGACCGGAAGAGCGCGAGTCCGCCGCCGGCCAGCGCGGCGAGCGCCGGGGCGATGACGGCCGTGTAGTAGGCGTGGTTGCCGTTGGAGGAGCTGAACACCAGGGCGTGCACGGCCAGCCAGCCGCCCCACAGCACGAATCCCGCGCGCTGCGGGTCGGTTCGCGGTTGCCCGGCGCGCCAGACGACGCCCAGGACCGCGGCGAGCACCGCGAGCGGCAGGAACCAGGCGATCTGCGGGCCGATCGTGTGGTTGATCAGCATGTCCCAGCCGGTGTTGCCGGTGGTGCGGCTGGCGGCGGTGCCCGCGACGGCGCCGAACGCGGTGGAGTCGCTGCTGAAGCGGCTCAGGCCGTTGTAGCCGAAGACCAGGGCGAACGGATCGTTGTCGGTCGTTCCGTCGAGGTACGGGCGGTCGGCGGCCGGTGTCACCCAGGCGATCAGCACCCAGGAGCAGGAGACGGCCAGTGCGACCGCACCGCTCAGCAGGACGCGCAGAGCCCGCTTCAACGGCGCGCCGGGCGCGGCGAGTTGATAGACGAGGGCGAAGACCGGCAGCACCAGCCATGCTTGCAGCATCTTCGTCTGGAAGGCGAGCCCGACCCAGATCCCGCAGGTGAGCAGCGGCAGCAGCCGCTCGGTGCGCAGCGCTTTCTGCAGGGCTCCGGCGGCCGCCACCAGGAGCAGGGTGAGCGCGGTGTCCGGGATGGTGGCACGGTTGAGCACCACGGTGACCGGGGTGAGGGTGAGGGTGAGCGCGGCGATCAGCGCGGCGAACGGCCCGGCCCAGGCCCGCACGATCCGGTGCAGCAGCCATACGGTGAGCACGCCCTCGACGACCTGGGGCAGCGCGGCGGCCCAGGTGTGCGGGCCGAAGATCCAGACGGAGACGGCGTCGGGCCAGAAGGCGCCGGGCAGCTTGTCGATGCTGATCGAACCGCTGGCGTCGAGACCACCGAAGAAGAAGGCCCGCCAGCTCTCGCTCATCGACCGTATCGCCGCACCGTAGAAGGGGTGCAGCGCGGCGTGCCCGATGCCCCAGGAGTACAGCACTGTGGCGAGGACCAGCACCGCGGCGAGCGCCGGGCGCTCCCAGCGCGGGGCGTCTTCCGGCGGGCCGGAGCGGCGGTTCGCCGCCCGGCGGCCTCGGTGCGCGCCGGTGGGCTGGGCGGCGGGGATGGCGGTCATGGCAGTGGTCCTCGGATCAGCAGGTCAGGTGAGGCGGCGGTGCACAGGCGGCGGAAACAGGGGTGGCGGAAGCAGGGGTGGCGGAGACACAGGCGGCGCGGTCACAGGCGGCGAGCCGCCCGGAAGCCGCGGGCGTAGAAGTCGGTGCCGTCCAGCAGTGAGCGGCCCGAAAGGTCCCCCAGGGTGGGGCCGTTGGCGGCGGAGCGGCTGGAGTAGAAGCGGTGCCGGCCCTGGTCGTCGAGGCCCATGTACATGCCGCAGTGGTCGATGAAGTTGGGCCGGTCCTTGATGATGGCGAAGAAGACCAGGTCGCCGGGTTGCAGGGCACTCAGATCGGTGGGCTGCTCGCCGGTGTCGGCGATCACCGGGCGGCCGGGACCGTAGGCGGCGATGGCGAAGGCGCGGCGCGGCATACCGGGACCCCGGGTGTTGGTGTTGTGCAGGGGGATGCCCATGCGGTAGCCCCACACCAGACGCTGGAAGCCGGAGCAGTCGACGTCGCCGTAGCGGGCCTTCTCCGGCTGTACGCGCGTGCCGTCCGGGAAGGTCCAGTCGATGCCCAGATAGTCGTAGAAGTCGGACTGTTCGTCGTGGTAGGCGAAGTCCAACGGGTTGTTGACCTTGGCATTGCGCGGGCCGAAGTGCGCGGTGCCCGCGTAGCGCACGCCGGCACCGTTGTGCTTTTCGGGAGCCCCGGCGCTGCTGTACTCGAACGCCACCGCGAAGACGTCCGGGCTGGTGTCGCCGAGCGCCTTGCCGAACCAGCCCTTGAACCAGGCGGACTTCTCCATGCCCTGCTGCCACTCGTGCGGCAGCACCCGCACCCAGGCGTCCGTGGTCACCTTGGCCTCGGTGGTCCGCGGCTCGCTGAAGGTGCGGGTGGGGCCGGTGAGTACGGCCGTACGGGCTCCGTCGGTGAACGTGGCGAGCGTGCCGCCGTCGGCGGCGCGGACCACGGTGCGGTCGGGGGCGGACAGCCGCTCGAAGGTGCGGGCCCCGGTGGGCCGGGCGCTCGGGCCGGTGCCCGTGCCGTCGGCGGCCGTACCGCCGACGCCGTCGCCGTCGCTGCCGCCGCTGCCGTGCCCGAGGTGGTCCCAGGCGTATCCGCCCGCCACTCCGGCGGCCGCCACGCCCGCGATCGTCCCGAGCACGGCGCGGCGCGTCGGGCGGCTGCGCCTGCCGACGGGTTCGGAGTGCATGGCCGGTCCTCCTGGAAGTGCGAGGTGAGAGGGCGGTGGACAGGTCAGCCGGTGGGCAGGACGCCGATCAGCAGACCGGAGACCAGCACCACGTACGTGGCCAGCGTCACCGCCGTGGTCGAGATCAGTGTGGCCGCCATCGGCTGGCGGACCATCTGGTAGGAGACCAGGCCGGGGACGATGAAGCCAAGGGTCTGTGACGTGTACAGCAGCGGAAACTCGTGGCTGAGGGCGAGCATCACGGTGGTCTGCATCAGCACCGCGCACAGCACCACGGCGGCGAACAGCCGCTTGCCGTAGAGAATCACCGTGCGCTGCACCAGCTTCGTCGCGAAGTAGGTGAGCGCCGCCACACCGACCATCAGCCCGGCCATCTGCACATCGGTGACGAGCGTGAGGGCGATCCAGCCCGGGGTGATCATCCCGCCGGGGGAGAGGTTGGTGGTCAGATAGCAGACGAGCGAGAAGACCAGCCCGAGGGCGATCCCGAGCGCGGCGGTCTGTGCGGTGAGGTTTGCGGGGATCACGGGTTCCTCGGGGACTGGGACGGGTCGTAGGAGTGGTGTGGGTCGCCCTTGGCGTTCGCGCCATCGGGCCGGCCCTGGCGGCCGGCGAACCGGCGGGTGAGTTCGCGCTGCTCCGGGATGTGGAAGCCGTACGCCGGTGTCTCCAGCGGCGCCACCCAGCTGTACGGCTCCGGCTCGGGCGGCCGGGCCACCGCGATCTGCGGCCGGACCAGCGCGATCTGCATGGTCTCCTGGTCCAGGCCGTCGCCGTCGGGTACGGCGTCGAGCGGGTCCTCGGACTCGTCCAGCGGCAGCTCGGCGAGGCACTCCAGGAACAGCTCGCCCTGGCCGTGGATGTTGCCGATCGCCACCAGCGAGGAGTCCGGGCCGAGTTCCGCGAGCATCGCCGCGGTCAGCTCCTCGGGGTCGCGCTTGTCGCCGCCGAGGTCCACCACCCGCCCGGTGAAGCCGGCCGGGATCGCGTCGTGGGCGCTCTTGGTCGGGTGGCCGATCAGGAACACCGTCTCGGCGGCCAGGTCGGGGACGATCGCGCCCATCTGGCCGTTGCGCTCCACCCGGTCCGGGCGGCAGTTGATGACCACGTTGAGCGGCCGTCTGATCGCGCCCAGGTCCTCCAGCTGCTTGACGTTCATCAGCGTCGACTCGGGGTCGTTGGCCGCGAAGACGTTGGCGAACCGCAGCTTCTTGCCCTCGGGGGTGAGGTAGCGCTCCACCGACAGCACGCCCGGGTCGGGCGGCGCGTCCCACATGCCCTGCATCGCGGTCTGCCGGTCGATGCCGAGCAGTTCGGCGACGGTGAGCGCGATCGCCACGTTCTCCTTGAAGGTGAACCAGCTGAAGCCGCGCAGCTCCTCGTCGGTGACCGTCTCGGGGTCGGCGTAGACCAGCTTGCAGTTACGGGCGTCGGCCTCCTCCTGGAGGATGTGGAAGCGGTCCTTCTCCGCCGTCACGCACACCCCGCCCACCGGCATCGAGCGGGAGAGCGAGCGGGCGACGTCGTCCAGCGTCGGCCCCATCTCCTCCAGGTGGTCCTCGCGGACGTTGCACAGCACGCCGATCGTGGAGCGGATCAGCTTCTCCTGGTTGATCTCCTGCAGCGCGGGCATCACCGCCATGCACTCGATCACCAGCGCGTCCGGCCGGTAGGTCGCCGCCCGCCGCACGATGCCGATCTGCTCGACGATGTTGGAGATTCCGAACTTGCGGTAGATCGGCTCCTCGGTGGCGTCCGGATGGATGAACCGGGCCGCGGTGCCGGTGGTCTTGGCCACCGTGACCACGCCGCCGCCGCGCAGCGCGCCCGCGCACAGCCGGGTGATCGAACTCTTGCCGCGGATGCCGTTGACCAGCACCCGCGTCGGTATCTGCTCCAGCGAGGCGAAGTGCCGCTGCTGCTCCAGGATTCCGGCGATCCACAGCGCGGCGCAGCACAGCAGGACTATGACATAGAGGAAAAGCATGTCGATTCCGTCCTTCTACCGCTGGAGGGTGTTCTCACGCAGGGACCGGGAAGCTCCGGCGGCGTGGCCGGATCTGGCCGCCCGGTCGCGTTCCGCGAGGGCCTGGCGCATCAGCTCCAGGCCGCGGGTGACCGAGCCGATCTCGTCGTGGTTGACCGGGTGCAGCACGGTGCGGCGGTCCCCGCCGGCGAGCCGCTCGACGAGCACGGCGACCGCGCGCAGCGGCCGGATCACCACGACATGCAGCCAGCCCAGGCAGGCCGCGCCCAGCGTGAGGCCCAGGATCCCGGCGAGCATGGTGCGCTGCTCGGCCTGCACCGCGGGAAGCTGGAGCGCTGCCGCGGGCTCGGCGGTCACCACGTGCCAGCCGAGGCGGGCCGTCGGGCCGCTCTGCGCCAGCGGCGCGGCGGCGTCGACCGAGGGGCCGGAGGAGGCGCGGTCCACCGCCGAGGTCGCGGAGCCCGCGGTCCCCGCGGCACCCTGGGTGGCACGGGCGAGACGGGTCATACCGGACTCGGGCAGCGACTGGAAGGCGCGGTAGCCCACGCTCGCCGCCAGCACCTTGTTGTCGCTGTCCGTCACCCAGACGCTGCCCAGCTTCGGCCTGGCCAGAATGGAGTTGAGCGCCTTCACGTCGATCTCGCCGAACAGGACCACCCCGGCCGCCGGGGCCTTGCCCTTGGCGGCCCGGACCTGGGCGTAGGCGGCGATCGCCGGGATCCGGCCCGAGGTGTTGACGGTGGTGATTCCGCCGCCCTCGGGCACATGGACGAGGGTGCGCAGCGGTGTGTCGCCCACCCTCATCGTGATGTCGCCCGAGCGGTCCAGGAGATACAGCGAGCGGTACTGCTTGTGGTCGGCGAGGGCGTGCCGCAGGACCTCGGTCTGGGCGGCCCGGTCGCGGCCCGGCAGACTCGCGGCCGCCTCGTTCAGATCGGTGTACGACTGGTCGAGGGACTGCCGGATCCGGTTCGTCGCGATCTCGGTGCGGGCCTGCTGGTTGGCGAGGACCGGAGCCGGAACCGCGGTCGCGGTGTCCGCCCGGTTCAGCAGGAAGATCATCGGCACCGCCCAGCAGGCCACCACCAGCACACCGGCCACGGCCAGTGCCCGGTAGCCCGGTCCGCGCCGGGCCGGGAACTCCTGCGGGCCGCTCTCGCCGAGCAGTTGCCGGCGCAGCGACTCCAGAGCCCGCCCGATCCGGGCCAGTTCCCCGAAGCCGTGCACCGGAACCGGCCGGGACAGCTCCTCCCACGCGGTCGGCCCGTCCTCGGTGGCGCCCCGGGCCAGACGGCCGGCGGACAGGTACAGCCGCAGCAGCGGCCGCTGCACCAAGAAGTGCAGCGCCAGCGCGAGCAGCAGCGCGAGCCCGGCCAGCGCCCCCGCGGCCTGGAGCGCGAAGCCCGAGTAGTCGGCGGCGGCGGTCGTGGCGGGCACCGCACGGGAGGTGAGCACCACCAGACCGAGCTTGTCGGTGTCGCCCGGACCGGTCGCCGAGGCGACCTGGGCCCAGCCGGCCACCGTGCGGCGGTTGCCCGAGTCGGCGCCCAGCAGGCTTCCCGAGGCGTCGGTGTCACGGTCCGATCCGCTCGCCGCGCGGGCCGCCGTCGCGGGCAGCGTGCTGTCGGCGGCGGCCGGCGCCGCCGTGCCGCGGGTGGTGGTGGCGAGCGCCGTGCCCTTCGCGTCCAGCACTTCGGCGGTGCGTCCGTCGCCGTACGTCGTGAGGGTGGGGAGCGCCTCGGCGACCACCAGCAGCCACTGACGCGCGGTGCGGCTCGGGACCTGGTTCTGGTCCTGGTTGGCGTCCTCCTGCTGCGCGGGCAGCGTGACCTCGGCGAAGTACAGCAGCTGCCGCGTGCCGCCCGACGTCACCAGCCGGGGCGGGATCGCCCCGTGCCCGGACGCCGCCTTGGCGACGTCCACCCCGGCCAGCGGCGCCGGCTTGCCGCCGGCCGCCAGCAGCTTGCCGGTGTGCGGTTCGAGCAGCGCACTGCCGAGGACCGCCTTCCTGGCGGAGGTCAGCGCTTTGAGCGCGGTCGCGGGGGTCGATGTGCTCGTCGCCGGGTACGCCCCCGCCGTACGGCGTACGGCGCTCGCCTCGGCGTCGATCGAGGTGCGCACCGACTGCGCGGTGTCCGCGGCTATCTGCTGTTCGCCGTTCAGCACGGCCTGCGGCACCCGCTCGGCGTGTATGCCGTCGAGGCCGATCACGGTCAGGGCGGCGACGACCAGCAGGAGTACGACGAGCGAGGCTATCGGCGGGCGCACCCCGCCAAGCATCGGCATATCGGCGCGGCGGCGGATGCGGTGTCGGCGCGGCGCCCGGGGTGCGGAGGGCAGGGCAGCGGATCCTTCCTCAATTGGCGCCGAGCGCCCGAATGTTCGATAGGACGAACACTCTAGCTTCATGCGATCACATAACCATCACAACTTCGTCCCCGTGTCGTACGCGGTTGTACGCGCGCGCGGGACCACCGGGGGACCACCGGGCGACGGCCGACGCCCGCGGGACCGCCCGCCGGACACACCGAAGGGCGGACCCGCGAACAGGACCCGCCCCACGGATGTCCGGTCAGCTGTCCGGTCAGCTGTCCGGTCAGCGGACGAAGGAGATCTCCGGGTAGCTCTTGTCGGGTCCGTCGAGCAGGGTGCTGTGCTTGTGGCGCAGCTCCTGGTCGAAGAAGGCCGCGAGATAGTCGCACTGGACCTGGACCGCCCGGTCGGGGTCGATCGTGCCGAACATCTGCTGGAGCTGATCCTGCGAGAGCCCGAGCAGGGCGGCCTCCTGCGGCACCATCCACTCGTTGTCGCTGAACGACAGGTGCGCCGCGCCGTGGAGCTGGATGTCGACCCGGTAACCCTTCAGATGCGACCACAGCGTGCGCCACGACCCGTCGTTGTTGCGGTTGTGAGTGCCGGAGCTGAAGAGCATGAAGGGCCGGTCCAGGTCCTTGCTCGGCGCCGAGCCGAAGAACTGGCCGTCCAGGTCGGCACCGGCGGCGATGCGGTGGTCGAGCTGCATGGCGGTGTCGACCGCCCCGCCGCCCAGCGACCAGCCGAACATCCCGATCCGGGACATGTCCACGGACTGCGACAGACCAGAGGGGAGCGTGGGGTGCCCGGGGTCCGGGTTGCCGCCCTTGCTGATCGTGCCTAGCTGGTTGATGACGAACCGGATGTCGGCCGCGCGCACCTTGAGCGTGTCGGAGGAGTGGGCGCCCGCCGGCATCGTGTTGACCTCGAGCCGGTTGCCGGGGAACTGCACCTCGTTGGCGTCGTGGGTGTGGTCGACCATGACGACGAGGTAGCCGCGGCTGGCGAGATCCTGGGCGTGGGCGGTGCCCATCGCGCGGTCCGAGTGCAGCCCGGTCGAGTACAGCAGCACGGGCAGCTTGCCGAGCTTGGTGTTCACCGGGGCGAGGACATGGCCCGCGGTCCTCGGCAGGGTCACCTGCTGCGGCGTCAGCCCGCGCGAGGCGAGGAAGTGATCACCCGATATCGACGGCATCCACGGCGCCTGGTAGTGCCCGGACGTGGCGGTGGCCGGATAGAAGAGCGACACCATCAACTCGCGCGAAGTGCTGCCGAACACGTACGGATCCGTACGGGACTTGTCGACGAGGTGCAGGCCCACCATGCCGACGCTGTACGGCCCGGTCGGCGCGGGCATGTTGAGCTGGAGACCGGCCCCGTCCCTGCGGCCGCCCGTGAGGGACTCATGGTGTACGGGCTTGTGGTGCAGCGGCGCCTCGTCGTTCTCGGGCGCCCAGGGCACGTTCGGGTTGGGCTGGTCGGGCTGGTCGGGCGAGACCCCGGTGGCCGCAGGCTTGTCGGACGTCTTCCCGGCGGCCATCGCCGGCGTCATCCCCGCACCCAGGGCTACGGCCAGCGCACCCGCCGTACCGACCGCTCTGGCGATCACTCTTCGACGGTGGCGCGGGCGGCGGTGTTTCATGAAACCCCCAAGTGGTTCAGCGATCGCAGAACGGGCGATCGACTGCCGCACACCGTACCGCCACAGCGGCCGGCGGACTCGCGCTCCCGGGATGCCGCCGTGGCGACTTCGCGTACCGGGTGGAGGAGATGCGGCGGTTGGCCGTGTTCCAGGGGCGGTTACTCCCCGGTCGGTGGCAGAAGAAACGACACGCGAGCAAATCCGCAACTATACTTGTGCTCTCGTTTTCCTCGCTCGCGACGTGCGTGAGTTCCGGGAATTCCGGCACGACCACATGACACATGATCGAAGTGCGGTCGGCGTCGTGTGCCTCGACGATGGCGGTGAAGGGCGGGGCGCGAAGCCGTGGCTGCCGAGCGCTCCGCCGAGTCATGCGTCAAAGAAAGAGGAAACCATGACGGCAGCGACGGAGACTCCCACTCGAGAAAAGGCCGAGGCAGGCCAGGAAGAGTTCGGCGAGGAATCCGCCTTCGGTCCGCTCCTGCTGGCAGCGATGCTGGCCCGCCGTGAGGAGCGCGGCGAGGAACCGATCATCGAACACCCGCTCCTTCTGGCCGCGCTCGCGCGCCGCCGCGAAGAGGGCGCTGAGGAACAGACCATCGACCACCCGCTGCTCCTCGCCGCGCTCATGCGCCGCGGCCGTAAGGAGCGTGGCGAGGAGTCGATCATCAACCACCCGATTCTGCTTGCCGCACTCATGCGCCGCCGCCGTGAGGAGCGCGGCGAGTCGCTGATCGAGAACCCCCTCCTCCTCGCCGCGCTCATGCGCCGTGGCCGTGAGGAGCGTGGCGAGGAGTCGATCATCGAGCACCCGATTCTGCTTGCCGCGCTCGCGCGCCGCCGCCGTGAGGAGCGCGGTGAGTCGCTGATCGAGAACCCGCTTCTCCTCGCCGCGCTCATGCGCCGCTGATGGGAAATGGCTATCCCCTGCCCCCCGATCCCCGCAGTCGCCGGCATCGGGGGGCAGGTCCCGTAGGGAAATCCAAGACTTTGAGGAACCAGAATGGCAGCTGAGTCCGGCGGACAATCGGAACGGGATCCCCTGGAGGCCTTCATCGACGAAATCTTCGAGGAAATCGTGCGGGATTCCGGAATTCCGCACACCGGTACCGGTTTCCGGCATGGAAAGGACCCGATGGCGGGAGCCCTGATGGAAGCGGCCGTGGCCTCCCTGGCGCAGCCTCCCTCCCGTTCTTCCGAACTGGAAAGGATGCTGTTCGCGCAAACCCTGGCGACCGCGCTGGCGGACTCTCTCGCGCCCGCGCTGGCAGATGTGCTGGCCTCGGAGATCATGAAGGTGCTGACCCACCACGCGGCCTCTCAACGAGGCGGCCCCACCCACGAGACCGCCGGTGGGTCCGGCCGAGGGCACCGCTCTTCCGCAGGCGGCAACCGCTCCTAGCGGCCCTCTCCTGGTGCCGGGTGGCGGCGGTGACCAGCAGCGAGGGTGAGGTTGTGCCCTCCGCTGCTCACCGCCGTCGCCGCGGAGGCGCGGGACGGGTACCAGCGCACGAGCAAACCGGGGCGCCACCCTCCGTTGTCAGACTCGTTGTCAGACCCGTACGCCATGATCTCCCCATGGAGCGTTCGAGCGCGGTACGGGGAGACGGGATGGCGGCAGGCGAGCTGCTGACGGCGCGGGCTCAGGTCGTGCCCCTGGACGATCACGGCGTGGGGGCTGCGCTGGACGGGCTCGTGGACGGCTCGGGGTAC
Source organism: Streptomyces sp. NPDC052101 (assembly GCF_040680235.1). NCBI lineage: Bacteria > Bacillati > Actinomycetota > Actinomycetes > Kitasatosporales > Streptomycetaceae > Streptomyces > Streptomyces sp. NPDC052101. Next base: position 376,847 of record NZ_JBFAWH010000002.1, on the reverse strand, counting down.
TGGAGCGACAAGGGGGCGCTGGCCGGTATCGAGCGGACGGGACGTTATCTGGCCGGGACGTGGACGCCGACCGCGCCGGACGAGGGGCCGGGAAGGGCAGGGGACGGGTCCTGGGCACCGTGGTTCATCGGGCGCATCGGTGCGGTGGCATTGCGCGCCGCTGTGGAGCCCACGCGCGATGAGCGGCGCCGGCGTCTGCTCGCGCTGCTGGAGATCTGGGCGGACAGCCCCTTCGCCGATCCGCGGGCCCGGATGCGCACCGGTCTGGTGCGGCTGGCCGAGGGAGCCCCCGCGGCCGTACGGGACGAGCGAGGGGCGGCCGTCGCGGTCGGCTGGGCCGCCGACGGGCTGCGGAAGTTCGTCGACCTGCGGACGGGGCAGGGGGATCCGCCGAGCCTGGGGGCGATCGAGGAGGTGACCGACGTCCCGCGCGGGGGATGGGGCAGTGCCGAGCAGGTGCGCCGACTGGTGGACCTCGTCCGGGAGCACGGACCGGTGCCGTGGGACCTCGACGCGGTGGCCGTGCTGAGGGATGGCACGGGGATGGGCCGAGCGGCGGCGTCCTTCGCACTGGCGGGGATGCTGGCGTGCGGGTATCTCCCGCGCCTCGACGACAGGGAACGGAAGATCCACCGGCTCAAGGTGGCCGAGATCGAGGACGGCGTCCGCGAGCCCGGCCGGATGGGCTCGCTGGACCGCCTTGAGCTGGTGGCGGACGTGCTGCCCGAGGACCCCGCCGAGCTGTGGGAGCCGCAGGGCATGCGCGCGGTGGCCGAGCGGATCGCGCAGGCGTGGCGGGAGCGGTACGGCCGGCGGACCGTGGTCCCGGAGCGCACCTTCGACGCGGCCGTCGAGCTGCATCTGTCCCGGCTGTCGGCGGGCCGCCTCTGCGCGGCGTTCACCGACCACGCCGCGATACGCGGTCTCGGCTCGAACCTCGACACCTGGATCCGGAACGGTGACTTCCGACCCTTCCCGACCGCCGAAGGCTGGGGCCTCGTCGATTTCAAGGACACCCTGCGTGCCGTCGTCCCGAACCTCTTCTGGGTCTACGCGGAGCTGCCCGCAGGTGACCCGGTACGCGCCGGAGCGCCCGGCCTCGTACGCGCGCTGCAGGAGCGGTTGAACCACCCGGGCCTGCTGCTGGACGCCGGTGGTCTCAGCCACGCGGTGGGGCGTACGGCCGCCGATGTGCACGACCGGTTCGGCTCGCGTCCCTACGTCGGCCCGGAGCCGCTGGACGTCGCGAGCGTCGATGACGGGCTGACCGTGGTCGTGGACGGCACGGTCGACCGCAGAGGCACGCGGTCCCAGCCCGAGTTGTACTTCCGCCCGGCGTTCTACGGGGACGACGACCGCTCCAAGACGCTGCTGGCGACCAGGGCGGGCTCCCGCTACGACCCCGAGGTCGAGCTGGTCGAGTGGCTGCGCGGGCCGGCCTGCGCGCGCATCGTCGAGAGGATCGAGGGCGCTTCGCTTCCTCCCGGGTCGTACGAGACGAATCCGGTACTCTCCGCGCCCGACGTGCTGGTCCAGGTCGTCGGCGAGCTGGGCATCGACGAGGACGCGGCATCCCTCTACCTGCAGTTGCTGACCCTGCGCGCGCCGAGCGACCGGAACATCCGCCTGTGGAACGGCTGGAAGGCCGCCCGGCACCAGAAGGCCGGCGCCGTGCTGGTCGAGCGCGGCCTGGTCGTCGAGGACAAGCGCGCCCGAGCGGGCCGTCAGCTCTTCCTGCCGGGCGAGTGGATCCACGCAGGCAAGCCCTACCAGCCCATGGAGGCGTGGAAGGCGCAACTCCTCGGGGTGGAACGCTCTTACAACGGCCGACTGGAGAACCCGCTCCCTCTCCCCACCCACACCCTGCCCGAGCTGTTCGCCCACGCGTGGGGGCTGGCCCAGGGAGCACGCAAGCCCTCGCCGTAAGACCCCCGACGACAGGCAGCGCTCCCGCACAACAACAAGGCTTGGGAAGCTGCGGTCATTCGGGGCCGGTTCGGGCGTTGGCCTGGGCAAACGGCGACTCGGCGGGCTCGTTGGGCGGGGCGGCTCTCACCGTGATTCCCCGCTGTTCCCCGCTCGATCTGGTGCGGTTGTGGTGCGACGGGCTTCAGCCATGGAGTCCGGGCGCCGACTCGATGACGTTGCCCCAGACAGGATCGCTCCACGGGTTGCCCCTGGGGCGGTTGGCTTGCCATCCATGCCGTGGTGTTCAGCGTCTCCAACGGCAATCACGTCTACTGCACGGCCGTGCTCGCACCGGCGATCGCCGCGCTCGCCGGAGGCGGGCTCGCGCTCTTCCGGTCCGCGTACGAGGCGGGCGGCCGGCGAGCTGTGGCTGCCGTCGGCGATCGTGCTGACGGTGGCCTGGGCGCTCGTACTCGACGGGACGACCTGGTTCGTCTCCCGGCTGCTGGTGTTCGCCGTGATCTTCGCGGTGTGCGGGACGCTCGGCCTGTGGCCCAGCGGGTCGCGCACCTCCCAGAGGCTGGTCGAAGGCTCTCTGGCGGCCGGAATCGCGGCCACTCTGCTCGTACCCGCCGGCTGGGCCGTCTCGTCTCTCGACCCGCGCTACGCGGGAGCCTCCACGTCCCCGACGGCGGGTCCGGTCGGCGATGCCTACCGCAGGGCCCTCCACGACCCGGCCGCTCTGCGCCGGGCCGAGCTCGACCAGCCCAGCACCCGCGACACCGCCCTGCTGGACTGCCTCACCGCGCACCGCGAGGGCGAGAAGTACCTGCTCGCGACCCAGGCCGCCTACCCCGCGGAAGGTCTGCTGCGCGCCCAGGCCCAACCCATGCTCGTCATGGGCGGATTCACCGGCAAGACCCCCTTCCCCAGCGCCCCGCAGCTCGGCGAACTGATCGCCACTCACCAACTCCGCTATGTGCTCGCGCGGGGCTGAGCGGAACGCGCCCACACCCCCGCCGATCGGCGGGGGTGGAGCAGCCGACTGCGGGATGGGCAAGGCAGCAGAAATGAAAAATGATCATTGCGGGCAATTATCGTCTCGCCCGCAGGCGGCCCATCGCAATTTGTTCGCATTCCGTGAAGCCTGAATTCACCATTTTTCACAGGCGCGGCAAACCGAGTGTTTGAGCCATCGACTCCACTCCCCGGGTATCACAAACCAGCAGGTCAGATGGGTGATGCAGTGCCTTCCGCAATGCGTGAAGCGGCGCTTTGTCGTCGGCTGGTGAGTACCGTCACATCTCCCCGATAAACCGGCGAAGCATTCCTGTCGTCAGGCAGGTCAAGAACTTCTGTTCATTGCTTCGCGCGACCTCGGCAGAGCTTGGAAAGGACGTTTCTTGACCACCACTAGATCCCCGATATCCACGCGGGGCCCGGCTCGGCGTCGGGCGGACATGGCTGTGTTGGGAGGTGTGCGGCCGCCACTGGTGGCCTTACCGGTTCTGTTGGCGCTCGTCGCGGGCCTGACGGTGTTCGCCGTCGGGAGCGATGCCGAACGGGGCGTTCCCGAGGCCGTCCTCAGCTCCCAGCAGCACATCGCCGAGGACGGGGCAGTGGCGCTGCGGGGCGCAGTCGACGAGAGCGTCTCCGATCTGCGGGCAGCGGCCGCGGATTTCGGTGGCTCCAAGTCCGTACCGGCGGACGGAATGCTGACCCGCCTCGACCGGCCCTACCGCAAGTGGCGCGGTACCGCCGTCGTCGACCTGTCCACCGGTCGGTTGCTCGCCTCGCAGGGCGAGGCCGTACCGCTCGGGAAGGTGGACCTTCGTGGGCTGCCGGCGAACCCGCCTCCGAGGCTGGTGCGGGACGACTCGGGCGTCACCCGGCTGCTGGTCCTTGCGACGCTGTCGCAAGGCGGCCGGCAGGAGTTGCTCGTCGCCTCCCAGAGCCTGAAGGTACCGGGCATCTCCGTCGGCAGGAATCACACGCTCAACGTCGTGGACCGTGACGGGGCCTCTCTCACCTCGGCCGGGCTGGGCTCCGGCACCGATCGGGTCAAGGCGCTGGCCGGCACCGCCGCGCGCGAGGCGCAGGGCAAGGGACCCTCGGACACCGCCGCTGTCGGCGGCTTCGACGGTCCGAGCGGCAGTCTCGTCCGGGCAGCGGACGGCAACACCCGTACCGCCGTCGGGTACGCCGGAGTGGCCCGGGGACCTGCCACGAAAGAGAGTCCGAGCAGCGCACTCGGACTGACGGTCGTCACGACGGTGCGAACCGAGCGTCATGGGGCCGGGACCGGTGACCTTCGTCTCGCCCTCCTCGCCGCGGCCGTGCTACTGATCCTCGCGGCCGCGGTCACCGCGGTCCTCCGCATGGTGGTGCAGCGGCCTGTGCTGCGGTTGCGTCGCGAAGCGCACAGGCTCGGCTCGGGCGACCTCACGGCTCCCGTCCATGTGGCCCGCTTCGGGGAACCTGCCCGGGTCGGCGCCGCGCTGGAGGCACTGCGCCTTCAACTCCGTGGCAGGGGCGGGCCCTCGCGGGAGACGATCGCGCAGCCACCCGCCAAGAGGCGCGTTCTGCTCGGGACCGGCAAGGGCCGGCGCCGGCTCGGACTGCGCACCGTCCTTGTGGTGTGCGCGTTCGCTCTGCTGGCCTGGCCCGCGTCGATGCTGCTGACGCTCGGCAGCACCTGGCCGCACCCCGCTGCGGTCGTACCGCGGCTGATCTCCGACGACCAGCGGCAACGCACCGAGACGACGGCGGATCGCGTGCGCAGGGGGATCAACGACGGATACGCGGATCTCGCCCGTCTCGCCACCGTGGTCGACGCTTCCCGGCCGCAGGAGGCGCGCAAGGTCCTCGACAGATCCCTGGAGCAGCACGGCCGGTATCAGTCCCTGTACGTCGTCGACACCGCCGGCGAGATCCTCGTCCGCGCCGGCGGTGAACCCCGTACCCCGAAGAAGGTCCGCACCAGGCCCGCAGTCATGCAGACGAACACCTCCGGCACGGAACCGGTGCTCGCCGCCGTGGCCGCCCAGCCGGCCGAGGGTGCGCCGGCAAGGTCCGGACGCCGCTATGTCGTGGGCGAGTTCAAGGTCCAGTACCTGACCGGCATCCTCAGCCGACCCGGTCTCGGCTCGGTGTGGCTGGTGGACTCCGCGCATCGGGTCATCGCGTCCAACAAGGGGTTCGTGGCCTTCGGGCGGGTCTCAGACGGCCGGCTGCGGGCCCAACTGGATGCCGCCCGCACGACCAAGGGCTCCGCTGAGCTGCTCCTGGGCTGGAGGAATCCGGCGGTCGCCGCAGTGGCGCCGTTCAACGACAACCTGGGCGTCGCGAGCACACTCGGCTGGAAGGTCGCCTCGATCAGACCGGTGTTCTGGATCGGCCTGCCCGAGTACGAGGCACAGCGGCGGATCATGCTCGTCGGTCTGCTGGGACTGACGACGGGCGCCCTCTGCCTCGGCTGGCTGCACCTCGTCGTCGTACGTCCGCTGCGTGAAGTCGCCCGGTGCGCCGAGGCGTTGGCGGCCGGGGACCGCAGAACGGTGCTCTATCCGCGCCACCACGACGAGGTGGGATCCGTCGCCCGCGGCCTCGAACTGATCAGACAGCGACTCCCCCGCACCGACGCACCGCCCGCGCCCGGTTCCCCGGACGGGGCGCCCACCCCTTCCACTTCCCCGTCCAGCCCCGGTCCCAGGAGCTGACCCGCCGTGCTCTTCCTGTACTGCGTCCTCGCGGTGTGCTGCGCAGGCCTGCTCGTCGCAGGCATCGTCGAACAGCGCCGCCATGACGCGAGCCTCGCCGCCATACCCACCCGAGTGCTGGTCAACGGCATTCGCGGCAAGTCCTCCATCACCCGGCTGTGCGCGGGCGCGCTGCGCGGCAGCGGCCTGGTGACCGTCGCCAAGACCACGGGCACCGCGGCCCGGTTCATCCACCCCGATGCCACCGAAGAGCCGGTCTACCGCAAGTTCGGCATCGCCAACGTCGTGGAGCAGATCGGCATCGTCCGGCGGGCCGCCACCTACCGACCCGACGTCCTGGTCATGGAGTGCATGGCCGTCATGCCCGCACTCCAGGAGATCAACCAGTCCAAGCTGATCCGCTCCACCATCGGCGTGCTCTGCAACGTCCGCGAGGACCATCTCGCCGAGATGGGCCCGACGCTGGACGATGTGGCCCGCTCACTGTGCCGGTCCCTGCCGGAGGGCGGCGTCTGTGTCACCGCGGAGAAAGAGCGCTTCCCCATCCTCCAGGAGGAGGCCGACGCCCGGAACTGCGAGCTGGTCTACGCCGACCCGCGGACCGTCACCGACGAGGAACTGCGTGGCTTCAGCTGGTTCACCTTCAAGGAGAACGTCGCCATCGCACTTGCGGTCGCCGAACTGCTCGGCGTCGACCGCACGACCGCGCTGAAGGGAATGTACGAGGCGCCACCGGACCCGGGTGTGCTGTCCGTCGAGCGATACCGCACCCCTGGCGGAAAGCGGCTGCGATTCGCCAACGTCTTCGCCGCCAACGACCCCGAGTCGACGCTGATGAACATCACGCAGCTGCTCGAACTGAGCGCGATCCACCGTCCGTTGCACGTCGTCATCAACTGCCGTCCCGACCGTGTGGAGCGCAACGGGCAGATGGGCGCGCTCATCCCCGAGCTCGACCCGGAGACGGTGTTCCTCATCGGACACCCCACCAAGTCGGCGGCCGACGCCATACCCGGCCACTGGACCGGGAACGTCGTCGATCTCGGCGGCGACCGCCGCGACCCCGACCGGCTCACCACGGATCTGCTGGCTCACCTGGGGCCGGACTCCTCGCTCGTCGCCATCGGCAACATCCACGGCCAGGGCGAACTCTTCCTGGAGCGGCTCGCGGCACTCGCGCCCGAACACCCCGACGCCGCCGACCCCGCCGACCCGAGCGACGCCCTCGCATCGCCCGGCCCCCACCACAACTCCGCCCATGGAGAGTCCCGTTGATCCCCGCAGTAGTCACCCCGCAGATCGCCGCCATCGGCATCGCGCTGGGTCTGGTGTTCTCCCTCCTGTGCTACCTGACCACGAACCTCTCACCGGGCGGCATGATCACCCCCGGCTGGCTCGCCCTCACCCTCGTCGACGATCTGCGGCGCGCCGCCATGGTCGCGGGCGTGGCAGGCCTGACCTACCTGCTGACCAAGCTGCTGCAGCGTTTCGTGATCCTCTACGGCAAGCGGCTGTTCGCCGCCGTCGTACTCACCGGTGTCCTGCTCCAGGCCGGGCTGTCCCTGTTGTTGAAGCAGCAGTTCCCTTTGCTGTTCGCCCATCAGGCCCTCGGGTTCATCGTCCCCGGTCTCATCGCCTACCAGCTGGAGAGGCAGCCCAAGACGGCAACGGTCCTCTCCACCGGCACGGTCACTTTCGCCACCTACGTGATTCTGGTGTCCGGGCTGCTGCTGGGCGCCCTGCCCACGACATGAGCCGCCCCCTCCCCGACATGCGGCGCCATCTCTCCCTTCTGTCAACGGAGTTGACCAGTGAAACGCCTCCTGCCCAGAATCCGTGGGTTCTCCCTGACCAGGAACGCGGCCCTGTTCCTGGTGACAGCCGTCCTGCTCGCGGCGAGCTGCGTGCTGACCCTGCAGTTCAGGCACCGCACCAGCCATCCGGAGGCATCACCGGCATCACAGGGTGCCGGAATCCGGGCCAGTAGCGGCCAGCTGCATTTCGAGCGGATCGGCAACCCCGCCCGCACGGTCGCCCGAGACCGGCACGGCACCGTCATCGCCACGTTCACCGACGGCGCCCGTACGGCCGTACTGACAGGGCCCAGCAGGACCTTCGCCGAGCCGCGTACGACGGAGGCCCAGGTCGTCACCAAGAGCTGGGTGCGGCTGCTGCCCAAGGCATGGGCCCGTGGCGCGGAGCAGAGCGCCTGGTTCAAGACCTGGTTCGGGTCCCGGCTCGGCAGCCGCGATCCCGACATCCTCGCCACGGCCTTCGACTACATCGCCGGTGCCCCGGCCCGTACGACGGCAGCGGGAGTCACATACAGCGGTGCCGCCCGCTACACACCCGGCACCACCAGCGACTCCGGGCGTGCCCAGCACGGGAAGCCCCGCACGGGTTCGGACTTCTACGACTACCTGGGCATCCCCTGGACCTTCCCCGACGCGGTCACCCGCCGCCCCGAGAAGGACCGATCGCGCTCCGTCGACAGCTCCGGCTATGTCCGGCTGGTGTACGGATACCGCTCGGGGTTCCCGCTGAGCAGCAGGGACAGTCCGGCGGGCAGCGGGCTGCAGCGGACCGCCGACGCGATCGCCCACGGGCGGCTCGGCGTACCCGTGATCCCCCTCACCGACCGCCGCCCCGCTGTCATCCAGCAGCTCCAGCCCGGCGACCTGGTCTTCTTCAGAACACGGGAGCTGCCCGGCGGACGGATCGGCCACATAGGTATCTACCTCGGCCTGGACACCGCCGACCACCCGCGCTTCATCTCCAGCCGGAAGAACGCGGGCGGCCCCACCATGGGTGACAAGGGCGGCACCTCCCGGCTCGACGGTGACGGCTACTACGCACAAGGGCTGCGCGCGGCCCGCCGCCTCTGACCGCGCTCCTACCGGGTCGCCGCCCTGGTTCCCGCAGATCCGCAGGTTCTTCGTCTGCCGGGTCGGCTCCCTTCGGGACGGCGGGTTCCAGCCAGGCGGCGGGGCGGAACCCGCTGATCGACGGAGTGACTTTCGGTGAACGGCGCGCTGGGATGAGAAGGGCGACGGGATCACGTCTGCCCGTGCTGACGCCGGCCGGCGCCCTTGTGAAGGCCCCGATGGAGTGGCCGCTGGTCTGTTCCGAGTTCTGAAGCGGATTCAAATGATCCCTGTCCTGATTGTGATCACCATGGTGGTGGCCGGCTGGTCGCTGGTCGCCGGGCGGCTGGAACAACGGCATGTGCGGGCTCCTCTGGTGCTGGTGCTCGCGGGAGTCGTCACGGGGGTGTTCACGCACAGCCATGTCGCCGCACCGTTGAACTCCGAGGTCGCTCAGCATGTGGCCGAGGTCATCCTGGCCGTCCTGCTGTTCGTCGACGCCACCGAGCTGCCGGGAGGGCGACTGTTCGGCAACGACCCCGGCTCCGCCGCGCGGGCACTGCTGGTGGCGCTGCCGCTGAGCCTGATCACGATGGTGCTGCTGGGAACGCTGCTGCTGCCCGGGCTGCCGGTGGCGCTGCTGCTGCTCATCGCGTGCATCGTCGTCCCGACCGACTTCGCCCCGGCCGAGACGCTGGTCCGCGACCGGCGTATCCCGGCGAGGGTGCGCAGCGTGCTCAACGTGGAGAGCGGCTACAACGACGGCATCGTCTCGCCCCTCTTCCTGTTCGCACTGATCCTCGTCGGCACCGACTCCGTCACCCGCACGCCCGTGCAGGCCCTCGGCACGGCCGTGCCGTTCGCGCTGAAGGCCCTCGTGGCCGGCTTCGTGGCGGGGGCGCTGGTGGCGTGGCTGATCAATCTGGCCGACCGGGCGCAGTGGATGACGGAGCAGTCCCGGCGGATCCTCGTGCTGGTCACGCCGCTGCTCGCCTACACCGTGACCGTGGCGGTGGACGGCAACGGCTTCGTGGCCTCGTTCGTGTGCGGGATCGCCTTCCGCTACGTCCGGCAGGCGCCGGTCCGCCGACGGGGCGCGTCGGCTCCCCACCCCTCGGACTTCCAGCTCATCGAGGACACCAACTCGATGATGACGATGTGCATGTGGTTCTTCTTCGGCAACGCCGTGGTGCTCGCCGTGGCCGACGGCGTCCACTGGCCCACCGTCGTGCTCTGCGTCGCCGCGCTCACCGTCGTACGCGTCCTTCCGATCATGCTCGCCTTCCTCGGCTCGACGTTCACCTGGCGGGAACGGCTCATGGTCGGCGCGCTCGGACCGCGCGGCACCACCTCCATCGTGTTCGGTCTGCTCGCGTTCAACGCTCTGCCGGACGGGTTGTACGCCGACACCGCCCTGAACGCCATGACCCTGACGGTGCTCGGCAGTGTTCTGCTCCACGGCGGCGGCTCGGTGGTCATCGCCCGGTCCCTGACCGGCCCACCCCCGTCGGCCGCCGGCGGCCCGGACTCCCCGGGGACCGACGAGCCGGACTCACGGGTCGCCGCCCTGCGGAGTTGAGGTGCCTGGCGGTGCCGCGACGTCTTGCGGTGCCGCCGTGCTTGCCCGCGTCCGCCTCGTGGCCCCGACGGCTACCACCCCGGGCCGGTCTTCTCCAGCCACTCGGCGGGGGCGGGCCCGACAGTCGCCGGATGGGTGGAGAGCGGCCGGACGTCCAGGCTGGAGGCATGACACAGCGTGTTCGCGACAAGGAGCCCGAGACCACCCTCGGGGCGTCGGCCGGCATCGACGTGCCGGGCGGTGACGTCACACCTGGCAGAAGCGGGTTGCCGGAACTTCTCGGCCTGACGCTGACGGCGGGCGCCGGCGTCCTGTTCGTCCTCCGTCCTGATTTCTATGAAGCAGGGGTACACGTCTTCGCCGCGCGGGCGGCCTCCCTGGTCCACTGAGCCGGCGATCGGAGATCTCTCCGGTGCGGGCGTCGCCTGGCGAGGCGGCGAGCGAGTCAAGGAATTCCGTGAACACCGCATCCGCCCCCAAGGCGACGGGTGCCGGGTCCCCGCGCGCCCGCGAGACGCTCAAGGCGCTGTACGGGTACGTCCGTCCGCACCGGTGGGCCGTCGCGCTCGGACTGCTGTGCGCGCTGACCGGGGCCGCCGGGGGGCTGCTGCAGCCGTTGGCCGCGAAGTCGCTGGTCGACCGGCTCTCGTCAGGCGGCACGATCGGCACCGTCCTGCTGATGCTGACCGCGCTGGTGCTGCTGAGCACGGCGGCCGAGGCGTTCGGTGCCTATGTCCCGCAGCTGTCCGGACCGTGCCCATGGATGGCCGGTTGCCGGGCAGGCCGTCCAGGCCGGGATGGGGCACGAAGCCGAGTCACCCCGACCGGACCTCACCGCATGTACGCGGCGGGCTTGGTGGCGGCGTTGAGCAGGTACTCCAGGGGGCCGCGGCGGAAGAAGCGGGACCAGATCGCGGCGAACACGATCGCCCCGAGGATGTACGTGAGCACGGGCACCCAGGATCCCGGGGTGTCGGCGCCGGGGGCCGGGGGCAGCACGGACTGTGCGAGGAAGTGGCCGACGTAGGCCGTCAGGGACATGGTGCCCACGGCGATGACCGGTTTCGCCAGACGGCGCAGGCGCGGCAGGCGGTCCATCAGCACCGTCGCGCCCACGATCACGAGGATCGCGACGCCCACGCTGCCGATGATGTCGAACGTGGTGCCGCTGTGCGGCCCTGCGGACAACAGTCCCGAGAACGGCAGCCGGGGCTCGACGGACCCGCTGCCCATGGACGCCGCCTCGGAGCCGCTGGACGACCCCCCGCCTTCCGCCATGCTCTTCAACGCGCCCTCGCCCGCCAGCAGCAGGGACAGTCCGTAGGCGGTCACGGTGAGGGCTCCGCCGAGCGCGGCCAGGCGCCGCTGGACGGCGCCCGCGGACAGGTCGAGACGGGCCAGCGCCATGCCGGCGATCACGAACGGCATCCACGTGATCGTCGGGTAGAAGCCCGTGAGCAGCAGGTCGAGCACTCCCACGTCGCTGAGCCGGTGGAGCGGGTCGTAGGCGTTGATGCTCTGCTGGACGGAGTCGCTCAGGCGCGTTGTCAGGGCGTACGCCAGCTGCGGCGTGACGAGTGCGAGCCCCGCCGCGATCATCGCGAGGGTCCCCGCGCGCAGTCGTACCAGGGGCAGGGCGAGGAGGAAGTAGACGCCGTAGAAGGCGAGGATGATCACGCCCCCGTATTCCATCGCCATCGCGGTGCCCAGCGCCAGCAGGATCACGGCGCGGATCGCGATCCGGGCCTTCGCCTGCCGGCCGGCCAGGCCGGTCCTGGGCTCGAAGCGGCCTGCGATCAGCATCAGTGAGAACCCGGCGAGGGTGGCGAACAGGACCGACGAGTGCCCTTCCGCCAGGTACCGCACCCAGCCGGCGACGCCGTCCGTGGCCGACAGCGGGGGGCCGATGTGCACGATGTACATGCCGAACACCGCCAGCGCGCGGGCCAGGTCCACCCCGACCAGGCGTCCCATCGAGGGACCGCCGGGAACCTGCCCGGCGGTTCCGGGCGTGGTTCGGGGTGGTGGAGGCGAGTTCTCCTGCGGTGCCGGTGTCTCCTGCGGCGGCTGTATCCGTGTCATACGGAGAATCTCCCGGTGCCGTCGGGAGGCGGACCATCCGGCAGGCTTCGGTAACGCCCCCGCCGACCGGCCGGGACCGCCCCGCCGACCGGTGGATCAGCACCGAGGCCGGCCGGTCGGCGGGACCGAACGACCAACTGCCCTATTTGATGACGGCGTTGGCCACCACGACCGCTAGCCCGAGCAACGCGTCCACCGTGCCGATCTTCAAGGCGGAGTTCCACGTGCGACCTGCAGCGCGGGCCGCGAGCAAGCCCCAGGCGATCAGCAGGACCACATTCACTGCGAAGGCCACGTACTCGATGCCCGGCGAGGGCCACCACCCCCAGGCCGCACCGACTGGCAGGACCAGTGTCGGCACCGTCGCCACCGCCAACGGCCACTCGTGCCGCGACAGCCGCACCGCGGCGCAGAGCACGGACGGACTGACGCAGGTACAGGCGGGGCACGGGGGGATGGTCCTCGAACGGCAGGGAAACCGGCCGGCCCGCAGACTCGGGCGGGCCCACGGACCGATCCCACCGGACGAGAACCACGGACACCATCCGCCGAGCCTCGCCCACCTGCCCGCCGACGGACCGGAGTGCTCCCCCCGAACGGCTGGAACCGGCCTGCCGGGTGGCGGGTGTCCACAGCGGCCGCGCCGGCGCGTGCCTCGCAGGACGTACGGTCGGCAGCAAGCGATCACCGTACGAGTACACGGGCACCCCGATGCGGGGCGTACGGGTCGCCGAGAAGACGGACAGGTCAGACGAGTGTGAGGCGGAACGCCGGTGATCCGGGTAGTGGTGGTGGACGACGAGGCGCTGGTGCGGTCCGGTTTCGAACTGATCCTGAACGCCTCCGACGGCATCCAGGTCGTGGCGACCGCGGAAGGAGCACAGGCCGCCGACGTGATCCGGCGCGAGCATCCGGACGTCGTACTCCTCGACATCCGCATGCCGGACGTGGACGGCCTGACCGTCCTGACGGAGATCCAGACGCTGCCCGAACCGCCGACGGTGGCCATGCTGACCACCTTCGACACCGACGAGTACATCCTGACCGCGCTGCGCTCGGGAGCCGCGGGCTTCCTGCTCAAGGACACCGAGCCCGGACAACTCGCCCAACTCGTCCGCACCCTGGCCGCGGGCGGGGTGGTGATGTCCCCGAAAGCCTCGCGGGCTCTGCTGCGCAGCCATCCGGGGGCGGGCGCGTCCCAGGACGCGGACGTGGCGCGCGTGGGCCTGCTCAGCGACCGCGAACGTGACGTCCTCGTCCTGATCGCCCAAGGACTGACCAACGCCGACATCGGCACCCGTATCCATCTGAGCGCGGGCACCGTCAAGGACCACGTCAGCTCGATCCTGACCAAGCTCCGGGTCTCCAGCCGCGTCCAGGCGGCGCTCCTCGCGGAGCGGGCCGGACTGCTCAGCGACGACCGCGCCAACACGGCACAGGACAACAGGCGATGAGCACGGGCCAGGCACTGTGGCGGCGGGTGCCGCCCTGGGCCGTCGACGCGGGCCTCGCCGTGCTCGCCGCGCTCGACACCTGGGTCAACCTCTACGGCGAGGCGACACCGTTCATGTGGGCCGTCGCCGCCCTCGGCTGCGCCGGACTGCTCCTGCGCAGGCGCTTTCCACTGACCGTCTTCCTGCTGACACTGCCCATGACCCTGTTCATGGACGTGGCGGTCGCGCCGATCGCCGCCCTGTACACACTGGCCACGCGCACCCGCAACCGCCCGCTGCTGGCCGCCTGCGCCCTGCTCAACGCGGCGGCGGCCACCCTCGCCTGGCCCCTGTCCGACACATTCGCCCGCGACCGGACCTGGACGCTCATCGAGTTCGTCTACACGCTGGCCACGGCCTTCGCCCCGATTCTGTTCGGCCAGCTCGTCCAGGCCAGACACGACGTGGCCCGCCAGCTCGTCGAGGTCGAAGAGGCCCGCGAACACGAACGCGCCCTGTACGCCCAGACCGTCCTCGCCCGCGAACGCGCCCAACTGGCCCGGGAGATGCACGACGTCGTCTCCCACCAGGTCAGCCTCATCGCCGTACAGGCCGGAGCCCTGCAGGTCGCCGCCAAGGACCCCGGCGCCCGCGACGCCGCCCGCACCATCCGCACCCTGAGCGTGAACACCCTCGACGAACTCCGCCACATGGTCACCCTGCTGCGCGCCTCCGGCGGCAAGGAAACCGAACTCACCCCCCAGCCCACCCTCGCCGACCTCCAGCAGCTGATCGCCAACAGCGGCATCAAGACCACCCTGACCGGCCAGCTCCCGCCCGGCATCAGCACAACCGCCCAACGCACCGTCTACCGCACGGTCCAGGAAGCCCTCACCAACGTACGCAAGCACGCCCCCGGCGCCCGCGCCGAGGTGCGCCTGTGGCACGACGCGCAGCACTTCGGCGTCACCGTCACCAACACCGCCCCCACCCGCCCGTCCGTCGCCCTGCCCAGCGCCCGGCACGGCCTGATCGGCCTGAAGGAACGCGCCGAACTGCTCGACGGCACCCTCACCGCCGAACCCACCCCACAGGGCGGATACGAGATCGGACTACGGGCCCCCACCCGGCCCGCAACCTGATTGGCGAACACAGGCACGGCGCCGCGGCCAGTGCCTGCCGCGGAGCCCCCGGCCGCGCCACCCCCGCAGCCGGGCCGTGGAAGCGCAGGTGGGCGACCGCTCTGGAGTCCGGGTGGCGCGCGACTCCGATTGTGCGCGACGGCCCCGGCCTCGTCCCGCACCACGACCGAAGCCCTCTACGACGTCCCCCGACTGGATCGCCCTACTCGAAGTCGCTGAAGTCGTCGTCCCCGTAGTGGTTGTTCACGACCGTTTCCGGTTTGTCGCCGCTCATCGCCTCGTTCAGGAGTGCGCCGCCGACCAGACCGGCTGCGCCGGCGCCGATCAGCGCGCCGGCGCCGAAGCGGCGCCCGCCCTGCTGCTGCGGGCCCGTGTCCTGGGCCGGGTATCCCTGCTGCTGGGGGCCCGTGTTCTGAAACGGATAGCCCTGCTGAGGGTAGCCGGGTGCCTGCGCGTATTCACCCTGCGGATAACCCGGCTGGTATGGGCTGTAGTAGGGCGGCGGGGTGGTCTGTACGCGCTGCGCGCAGGCGCCGCACACCTGCACAGGGCGGGACACGCCCCACTGGGGTGACCAGGTCACGGTCGTGGCGCCGGGGCCGTGGACCGGGTCGAAGAAGCACGTCATGGAAGATCTCCCTGTTGCTCGTGATGGTGCGGTGGACCGGCGGCTTCAGGCATCAGTCACGGTCGGCGTCCGCGCGGGCGGCGCACGCCGTGGCCAGGGCGACGCTCGGCACATCGGCTACAGCAGATCCGAGAAGTGACGGTGGCGTCGCCGGCAGGCACCCGAGAGGCGGGATTCAGCCATGTGGCCGCACCGCCGTATGCGGATGCCCCGACACGGAGAAGGCTTCCCGCCGCCCTCAGCCGCCGTTGCCACTCGCCGTTGTCATGGTCCCAGTGTCCGGGACCGAAGATCGGGAACCCATCCGGCAGTCGGCCGGTTCGCCCCCGCCGGTCGGCTGGGCACCACCCGCCGGGTGGGGGAATGAACTGCCCCGGTTTCGTAGAACACAGTGATCTTGTTTCCGACGTAGGTGGCCCCGCAAGGTGCCCTTTGCGTAAGCGATTTAGCCGACGTCTGCTCAATGTGTGGTGCAGACCATTTGAAATGCGTCTCGCCATTTGAGGAGAACGGGCGGCAGGAGGGCTCGCGTGGTGCGCGAATACCCCCGAGAAGGTCACTTCACCTGCACTTAGGGCATGCAGGGGGCACGCCACCCTCAAGTTGGACTAGACAACAAAGAACCCCCGGGTCTCTGACCTGGGGGTCTGTCGTGGAGCGGGTGACGAGAATCGAACTCGCGCTCTCAGCTTGGGAAGCGACGGCGCTTGGATGGCTGTGTAGGCCCTGACCTGGGGATACGTCGTCTCCCGCTTGGGTTCGAGAGCTGGCTTCGCCCCGCTGTTCACCGTGGTTGTCCGCTCTTATGGGCACGCGTTGGGCACGAACCCGTGCGAGGACGCTGTGCGGGGGCTCGACTGCTCCGTTGCGGCGCTGCACCTGCGGGTGCGGGATGTCCCCCGACATGTCGGCTTGCAGATGCACAGTCCGTCCATCCACTTCCTCAAGCCCGCCGACCGCGTCCGCATCGAGGACAGCCCAGCGGAGTGGGAGTTCTGTGCGGTCGGTGCCGCGCCGGGCGACGGGCCGGACGGCTCCCGCTACCCACCGTCGGCGGTCGGCTGACCGGCCGCCAGTCGCGTTGCGCCCTGGCCGCCGTTCCGGCCCGACGACGTGATCGTCACCCGGTGCGGGGCGGCCGAGAAAATTCTCGCGGGCCGGGGGCAACCTTTCAGGGGGCGTTGGCAACTGGGTGTTGTCCGGACCGGGTGGTCCGGTCAGAGGCAACGTCTGAAAGAGAGCACCGAAATGTTTCCTCGTCCATCCGCGTCGTCGGAGGCGTCGCGCGTCGGCGGTCGCGCCCACCGTCGGCGCCGTGGTCGCCTGTCGTTCCGCTCAGCCGTTCCGGGGCGACGGCAGGGGCACCGCGGCCGTCGGTTGTACCAGCGTCGGAGTTTCTGGGCGGCCGTCGGTCTGGCTGTCGTGGGCGGCTCCGTGGCCGTGGTCAACACGGCCTCGGCGGGAGTCGTGGACACGAAGGGCTGGTACGTGCTGGTCAACCGCAACAGCGGCGAGGTGCTGGACGGCCTCTCCTACGCCACGTACGACGGTGCGGCGGTGGTGCAGTGGGGCCGTAACGGCGGGGTCAACCAGCAGTGGAGGTTCATCGACTCGGGTGACGGGAACTACCGGCTGCAGAACCGGAACTCCGGCAAGGTGCTGGACGACTACGGCTGGTCGAAGACCGCCGGCTCCGCCATGGTGCAGTGGCGCGACCACAATGGCGCCAACCAGCAGTTCCACCTGGAGAAGTCGTCGGACGGCTACGTGCGTCTGATCAACCGCTTCAGTGGCATGGCCGTAGAGGTCCAGAAGGGCTCCAAGGCCGACGGGGGCCGCGTCGCCCAGAACCGCGACAGCGGCGGCGCCAACCAGCAGTGGAAGCTCGTCCCGGCCGGGAGCACGGGCAGCACCGGCACGACCCCCGCGACGGGCGGCAGCGCTCCCGCAAGCCAGGCGCCGAGCGGCACGCGACCGTCGTCGCCGTCGTCTCCCGCGGCCGGTGGCGGCAGCTCGGCGAAACGCTTCATGGGCAGTAGCACGGTGTTCGTCGGCGGGTCGATGTCCGACGCCTCGGCGGCGGCCGCGCCGTTCGACGTGCGGTACGCCTATGTGCACAGCCAGCCCGCGCCCTCGTCGGCCTACTACTCGGCATCGCGTTGCCAGGCCGCGTGGTCGAGCTGGTGGGGCTGCTGGACTGGCAGCACCACGGCACCGGGCACGTACGTGACCTATCGGGACGCCCAGGCGGCCCAGGCGACGTACAAGGGCAGCCCACGCCCGCAGAAGATGCTCTGGACCTGGTACTCGCTGCGCGACCTCGGG
This sequence comes from Streptomyces sp. NPDC052101, assembly GCF_040680235.1. Taxonomy (NCBI): domain Bacteria; kingdom Bacillati; phylum Actinomycetota; class Actinomycetes; order Kitasatosporales; family Streptomycetaceae; genus Streptomyces; species Streptomyces sp. NPDC052101. The sequence goes on along the minus strand of NZ_JBFAWH010000002.1, from coordinate 359,167 downwards.
GATGCGGCAGGCCAGGGCGACGGTCCCGGCGAGGTCGTGGCCATCAACAGGGTGGACCTGCTCACCCGGTACATGAACGACTACCGCTTCTTCCTCCAGAAGATCGGCAACTCGCACGACATGATCGACCTTGAACCAGATTTCTGGGGCTACGTCCGGTCGCTCGGCGATCCGCACAAGGTTCCCGCGCAGGTCTCGGGCGCGAATCCGACGGACTGCGGATCACAGGAGAACAGCGCCGCCGGACTCTCCCGCTGCCTGATCTCGATGGCCCACAAGTACGCGCCGCACACGGCCCTGGGGCTCCACCTCACCTGCTGGGACTGGCAGAACAACACCCAGGGATGCGTCAAGGACTACGCGAGCCTCGGGGCACAGAACGCCGACTTCCTGGTCACCGACGTGTCGGACCGCGACGCAGGCTGGTACGCGCAGGCGGCCCACGGCGGCCGTGACACCTTCTGGACCGACCAGAAGGCCGCCGCCGCGCTCAGGTTCTACAAGACGATGGCCGAGTCCGTGGGCAAGCCGGTGGTCCTGTGGCAGATCCCCGTGGGCAACATGGCGCAGAACAACACCCTCAACCACTACAAGGACGACAAGGTGGACTGGTTCTTCGCGCACATGAACCAGGTGGCGAACGCGCATGTCGCCGGCCTGCTGTTCGGTCCGGGGCAGCAGGAACAGACATCGGTCGAGACCGACGGCGGAAACCTGATCAGCAAGACCATCGCCTATCACAACTCGGGCGGTACAGCGCTCAAGTAGACGCACACAGCCGGTCGGCCCGCCCGACGGAGCCGCGTTCATCCCCTCCGTCACGCCGAGGACTCCTCGGCTTGTGCCGACCGGCTGCTCGCCCCGGCCACGCAGCCGGCCCGGTACCGGCAGCAACGGGCGGACCACGGCCCACTCCCCGTCCGCCATATCGGTCGGATACCGGCGCTCACGCACCGGATTGTCGGCGTCGTTCCCGAACCGGTGAGTCAAACAGGCACACCCAGGGGTGACCGAACGGGACTGCCCGGCCATCGACACGGAAGACTGCGACGCCTGGGGAAGCGGCATTCGGTGCAGGTCGCCTTCGCGGAAGGCGGCATCTGGCAGGCACAGCGCGATCTTGCCGCCCCGTCTCTCGGCGGCCGGGGCTCCTCGCGATCAACGTCCCTCAAGCTGAGGCGCACCGAGGTAGATCAGGGAGAACGGGCCCCGGCTGGCTGCCGGGGCCCGTTCTCCTTTCCGTGCCGCCGAGGGGACCCCACGTGCCCCTCAGTTGGCGGCTCCCCGTGACCTGGCGGGGTGGTTTGCGTGCGTGATGTGTGCTGGTGTCACTCAGCTCGCGCTGAAGGCGCTGGTGCCCTCGGGGGTGCCCCAGCCGGTCGGGCCGTCGTAGCCGGGCCCGGCGGTGCAGAAGTACGACGTGGCGCAGGTGCCGTTGCTGCCGCTGGTCACGTCGTTGAGGGCGGTGGTGCCGGCCTTGGCGTACGGGTACTGGGCCGGGTAGTCGCTGCTGCCCGGGGTGCCGGCGAGGGCGTAGACCGAGGCGATGATCGGCGAGGAGGCGCTGGTGCCGCCGTAGGTGTTCCAGCCGCTCGCCTGGTAGGTGTCGTAGACGGAGACGCCGGTGGCGGGGTCGGCGACCGCGGAGACGTCGGCGATCATGCGGGTGGAGCAGCCGCTGTCGGTCTGCCAGCTGGGCTTGGGGTCGTTGGCGGAGCAGCCGGAGCCGGTGCCCTCGGTGCTGGAGGTGTGCCAGACGGACTCGGTCCAGCCGCGGCTGCTGGAGTCCTTGGACAGGGCGGTGCCGCCGACGGCGGTGACGTACTGGGAGGCGGCCGGGTACTCGGCGCCGTAGGCGCTGTCACCCGCGCTGGCGGTGATGGCGACGCCCGGGTGGTTGTAGTACTCGGAGTCGTACGTCGTGTCGGAGGAGGACTCGGCGCCGCCGTAGCTGTTGGAGACGAACTTGGCGCCGAGGGAGACGGCCTCGTTCACCGCGGTGCCGAGGTCGGCCTCGGAGGCCGACTTGGCCTCGACGAGGAGGATGTTGCAGTTCGGGCAGACCGCGCTGACCATGTCGAGGTCGAGGGACTCCTCACCGGCCCAGCCGCTGTCGGCGGTGGGGAGGTTGGACGACGAGCCGTCCTGGCCGACCTTGCTGAAGCAGCCGCTGTCGCTGGTGCAGGCAGGGAGGCCGTACTGCGAACGGTAGGTCGCGAGGTCGGACTCGGCGTTCGGATCGTCGAAGGCGTCGACGATGGCGACGGTCTCGCCGGAGCCGTTGGAGGAGGCCGCGGAGGTCAGGCCGTAGGCCGACTGGATGTCCGAGGGGCCGTATCCGGTGGGGGTGGCGGAGGAGGCGTTCGGCTTGATGGTCTTGGGCGTGACGCCCTTGAGGGCGGCCTGCTTCTCCATGAAGGCGGTGGTGCCGCCGGTGACACGGAGCGCGTTGCAGGCGGCGTAGCCCTTCTTCGGGGTGGCGCCACATGCCGGCGTGTACTGCACGTGGGCCTTGGCGACCTGGGCGGCGATCGCCTTGGAGCTCACCTTGTGGCTCGTGCCGGTGGTGCTCGCGCTGGCGTGGGCGGCGGTGCCGAGTCCGGCGATGACGAGCGCGGCGGTGGCCGCTGCTGCTGAGCCGACGCGGCGCCATCTGCCGCGTATGTGGGGGGAGTTGGGGGTGGTCGTACGCAAGGTACAGCCTCCTGGAAGTGGTGGACAGAGGCGTGCGGGTGTGGGGGTCCACCGATGGGTGACCGGTGGGGGCGGCGGCCCGCAACGACCATCGCTTTGTTGAGTACGCAACAACAAGAAGCGTTGCGGAATCCTGACTGGCGCATTACTCAAGGGGGTTGCGTACTTACCGATCAATGAGTGAAGGATGGGCGTTGACTGGCTGAAACTTGACCCTGCGCGCGGTGGGCGCGCGGACCTGCGCTACGCGCGTCAAGCAGCGCGCCCGAACCCGTTCGGCTATCGGGGGTCGAGGTATGCCCGAGGGTTTTGCGTGGCAAGTTCGTTTACGTCATCACCGGATCGGCGTCATCGTGCAGAGCCTCAGGCGCGGCGACGGTGATCAGGGCCGCGCCCAACGCGAGCTTCGTGTGTGAGCGGAAGGCACAGCATCTGCTGGACTGAGCGTCACGCTGCCGAGCCCGGTAAGTGTCTGACCAGGAAAACCCAGACCGAGCATGATTACGGATCACCCCCGTGACGATCTCGCAGGCCGTCGTAATCCTGCTCACAGTGATGGCCCTGGCCCTCGCGTCATGGGAGTGCCGGGCCTCCCGGCGACTCCTCGCCCGCGATCCCGCTGGGGAGGATGATTCAGATGCCTTCCGCCGCCACATGCGCGATGACGCGCCTGATGTATTCCTCGCGGTGCCGAAGCAGTTCAGCGCTGATGAGGATGCGGTTTCCGCTGACGGGGAGGAACAGGGTGCCGGTGATGGGCAGCGCGGTCACCTTGAGCCGGAATCCACCGAGGCGATTACCGGTGGTCCTCTCGTACTCGCGCACGGCATCCCTCATGCGCGGAGCACCCCGCCCAGGGCGGCTTGCGCTCGCGACCTCGCGTTTGCGTTCGGCGCTCCACAGGCGGACGGCATCGCGGTTGTCCTCGACGATGCGGCCCAGCAGACCGCCCGGAGACAAGGGAACCGCCGATTCGTCCTGCTCCGAGGCTGCCAGTGCGCGTTCCCACCAATGTAGCCAATCGGCGTCAATGCCTTTGTCACTGTGCACAGTTGATTCGACGGCCAGGCTCGGCTGCGTCACGACTGCCGGTAGGCCCAGCGGGTCACGGATGCCGAGCGCGTCGCGGACTGCCAGGGCAGCGGCCAGGTGGTAGGAGTACCCCAGGGCCACTTCCCACGGCGCGCTCGACACCGATCCCATGAGTCTTCCTTTGTCTCAGACGATCTCTGCGCTGTCGGTGGGACCGCCGCTTGAGGCAGATGTCGCCGTCCCACAGGAGCGCGTCGCTGGAGGGGGAGACCCCCGCGGACTCCCAACCGGGTCCGCCGGCGTTCGCGTCCCACTCGCCCTCCCAGGACGAATCCAGCGCCAGCCCGCCACCCCACGAGTAGGTGTCCGAACCGTAGTCGTCGGACCTGCTCGCCTGCCAGTGGTGGGCGACCGCGTCTTCGTCGAGATCGAACCCCGTCTGGATCTCCATGTTGTAGCCGCCGACGGGATGTATCCAGATGTACGAGTCGCCGCAGTCCCCTTCGACGACGTCGTCGGGGTGGACCTTCGCGCGGTACGGACTCCCGTCGGGGCTGGTCGCCTTGGGAGTCGGTACCGCGTGCTGGCTGCCCTCGGGTGCGGTGACGACCTTGAAGCCGTGGGCTTTCGCGAGCTTCGCATGCACCCCGGTCACTGTCGACAGGGGAAGCTCAGTCGACGCACGGCCGGGGTTCCTCGGCATGTGGTTGTCGCTCAGCAGGTGGGGTTGCCCACGCCGTAAGCCGCTCGTCCGCGTGTCGGCAGACTGCGCCTGATGGCGATCACGGTGGACCAGGCAGGTCAGCGCTGCAGGGTGAGGAGGCCAGGCCGCCACGGCAGTTGGTCGTAGGGGCCGCTCGCGGTGGGGGACTTGCCCTGGTAGAGGAACTGCAGGTTGCAGGGGTCGATGGTCATGGTCTGGTCGGGGTTGTTGCGGACCAGGTCACCGTGGCTGATGTCGTTGGTCCAGGTGGCGCCGCTGTTGGCCTTGCCCGCGAAGGGGTTGCTCTCGCTGGCGGCCTGCGGGGTCCACGGACCGTCCAGGCTGGAGGCCGTGAAGGAGCGGAAGTAGCGCTGCTCGTTCGCACCCCGCGCCTCAACGATCATGAGGTACTGGTTCTGCCCCTGGACCTTGTAGACCTGGGGCGCCTCGAACAGGTTCTTCGTCGTGTCGCTCATGACCGTCGTGTACGACGAGCCGAAGTTGCCCGGGAAGTTCCCGATCGGCATGCTCGCCCGGTAGATCTTGCCGTTGTCACCGGCGAAGAAGAGGTACATGTTCTGGCCGTCACCGATCAGGGTCTGGTCGATCGGGGCGGCGCCGGGGATGCTGCCGGTGAACAGCGGCTGCGGCGCGGACCAGCCGTTGGGGTTCGTGGGGTCGCTGGAGGTGCGGTAGACGAAGGGCGCCGCACCCCACTGGGACGCCAGCACCCAGATGTTCTTGGGCGCGAAGTAGAACAGCGTGGGCGCCACCGCGGTCTGGCTCATCCCGGTCTGGCCGGCCGACGCCATGTCCGACCAGTTCGTGAAGGGTGCGAACGCCATCGAGCCGTACGACGATCCCGACACCTTCGACGCGTAGACCAGGTGCTTGCCGTTGTAGACCACGTCGGTGAAGTCCTTCACCGCGGCCCATCCGTTCGCCGGCTGTGCCAGCGCACCCGTCGACGTCCACCGGTACGTCGACGGAAGCGCACACGCGGCGCGCGTCGACGCGGCCGACCTGAGGTTCCAGTGCTGGTTGGCGCCGCCGGCCGAGTCCCGGATCTGGACGGGGGTGCCGTTGGCGGTCTGGCCGCCGGGGATCTCCAGTGCCCGGCCGCTGGCGACGTTCGTGAGTGTGTAGGAGCCGTCGCTGTTGTGGCCGGCTCGCCAGCGCTGGTGGGCGCCGCCGTTCGAGTCCCAGACCTGCGTCCTTGTTCCGTTGCCTGTCTGGTTGGCCGGCTCGTCCAGTACCCGGCCGCTGGCGACGTTGGTCAGCGTGTAGGAGCCGTCGCTGTTGCGGCCGGCCCGCCACTGCTGGTTGGAGGCACCGCTGGCGTCCCACACCTGGAGCGGGGTGCCGTTGGCGTTGTATCCGGCGGGCTCGTCGAGAACGCGTCCCGCGGCCACGTCGGAGAGCGTGTAGACCGCGCCGGAGGTGATGCCGCCTGCGTCCGGCGTGCCGCCGCTGCTGCCGCTGGCACCGCCCAGGGCGGTGAGCGCCGCGCTGTAGGCGGGCTTCTTGTTGCCGCCCGCGTCGAACAGCAGCGGGTTCTCACCCGTGCGCCAGGAGTCGCTGTCGCGGATGCCCCACACCGTGATGCCCGTGCAGCGGGCGACGTTCATGCACGCCTGGACAGCGTTGGCATACGCCGCCGGCGACGCCTGGGCGATGTCGAGTTCGGTGATCTGGACGTCCACGCCGAGTGCGGCGAAGTTGGACAGGGTGGTCCGGAAGCTTGCCGGGGGGCCGCCGGCGCCGAAGTGGCTCTGGAAGCCGACGCAGTCGATGGGTACGCCGCGCGCCTTGAAGTCCTTGACCATGTTGTAGACGCCCTGGGTCTTGGCGTCGGACCAGTTCTCGATGTTGTAGTCGTTGTAGCAGAGCTTGGCCGAGGGATCCGCGGCCCGCGCGGTGCGGAACGCCTCCTCGATGAAGCCGTTGCCCAGCACGTTCTGGAAGACCGAGCTGCGGTGCTGACCACTGCCGCCGTCGGCGAAGGCTTCGTTGACCACGTCCCAGGCGTAGATCTTGCCCTTGTAGTGGCTCATCTCGGTGGTGATGTGGTTGTCCATCACGCTGCGCAGCGTGTTCGGGTCGTTGATCGACCTGACCCAGGCGGGCAGCTGCGAGTGCCACACCAGGGTGTGGCCGCGCATCCGCTGCCCGTGCGCGGTGGCGTGACCGACGATCTGGTCGCCCGGCCCGAAGTTGAAGTTGCCGCGGGAGGGTTCGGTGGTGTCCCACTTCATCTCGTTCTCCGGGGTGATCATGTTGAATTCCCGGTCGAGAATCGTGGAGTACGTCGAGTCCCCGAGCCTGCCCGAAGCCACGGCCGTACCGAAGTAGCGGCCACTGCCGGCCGCCGCAGCGGCCAGGGTCGGCGTCCCGGTCTTCGACGTGTGGGCGGCCTGGGCGACCAGCGGCACGGCGGCACCCGCGGCGGCGAGGACCACGGCGGCGGCGAGCACACGGCGGGTTGCCGGACGACGGCGATGAGAACGGTTCTGATCTGACAACGGCATGTCCTTCTGGCACAACGGGCCTTGATCCGGCCCTGGTTACCCGCCAGTTGCCGCCACGTGCACAAAGGTTGCCGTGATCGAGGGAGGAATTTCCACGCGGCTCTCCTCGACCATCGAGCTGTGCGGCAAGGGACTCGCCCCCTTGCCGCACAGCGGCGTTCACCGGGTCGGGACGAACCCTCCCCGGACCGACGCGGAGCCGCCCGTACCCTGCGCGTCGACGCGGTAGCCGTCGCCCGCGGCACTGCGCACGCCGGTGGCGTGGTTGAACTGGGCGGCGAACTCAAAGCTCCCGGCCGGCACAGTCACGCCCGGCTTGAGGACCCAGCGGTAGACCAGCGTGCCGCCGGCCTCCTGAGCGGTGACGGTGAAGTCAGCACTCGGCAGCGTCTGCCAGGTGCCGGTGTTCCGCACCCCGCCGGTCTGCACGATCCGCATCTCGATCGTGAGCGAGGTGAGCGGCTGGGTCGTCTTGAGAGCGAGGTTGCTCTGTGTCCAGTAGACGGTGCTGTGCGGGTCCACCGAGCCGGCCGACCGCAGTGCCCCGTTCTGGCTCTCGCCGGCGGCCGGCGATGGACTGGTGACCGGCGCAGTTGGGCGCGAGCTGCCCGGGGTGGTGGCCGGGGCCGGCGCGACAGGGGCGGGGCGGGCCGATGTCGGGTGCGGGGAGCCGGCGGTCGGGGACGGGGTGGCAGGCGTGGTCACGGTGGGCGACGGCGACGAGTGCGCGACGATGGCGGCGACGGCGAGGCCGCCGGTCGCCAGGATGCCGGTGGCGGCGAGCCCGGCGAGCGCGACCCTGGTACCGGACCTCGCGAACGGCCGCGCGCGGTGACGGACGGTGGGGCCGGCCATGCCGCGTTGCACCCGGGCCAGCATCGTCGCACGGTCGGGCCGGTGGGCCTCGGCGGCCTCGCGCAGCCGACGGGCGATCTCCTCGTTCACCGGTTCCTCCTCCCTGCCACCAGGTCCCCGACCGCTCGCGCGCCAAGAATCCTTTCCAGCTCGGCCATTCCCTTCGAGGTCTGGCTCTTCACCGTACCGACCGATATGCCCAGCGCCACCGCCGTGTCCTTCTCCGACAGATCGAAGGCGTGCCGCAGCACCACGCAGGCGCGCTTGCGGAACGGCAGCCGGGCGAGCGCCGCGCGGACGTCCAGCACGGCCGCCATGTCCGGCCCCTCCACCTTCTGGGGGCTGCGGGACCAGAAGAGTGTGATCCGGAGTCGCTCGCGCACCGCGCTGCGGATCCGTCCGCGCGCCAGGTTGGCCACCACACCGCGGGCGTAGGCGAGCGGGTGGTCGGCCTGCCGCAACCGGTCCCAGCGTTGCCACAGGGCGACCAGGGCATCCGCCGCGAGGTCGTCCGCCGCGTCGGCCTCGCCGGTCAGCAGGTGTGCTAGACGGGCGAGTTCGGCATAGTGGCGTTCGAAGAATTCGTGGAACTCCGCGGACGCGTCGTCGAGGACCATCCCCCGGTCGCCCTCTCCTGGCAATGATGTGCGCGTTGGTTGCGCGTTTAACAATGGGGCGCAGCCTAACAGCGCCCAGCCCGGGATTCGAACGGCGCTCGCGCTCGGTTGTGGGCCGGTGAAGGCTGACCGGCCGGCTGGTCAATGCCGGGCGAACTGGACGCCGGTCGGCTGCGCGACGTCCGGCCGCACGGCGATGCCGTCGACGGTCAGCTGCTCCCCGTAGACGTCGGTGATCCTGAGCGCCCCGCCACAGCCGGTGCCATCGGCGGACAGGAAGTAGCAGTCGGTGCGGGACAGCCGCCGACAGCCGCCGACGGTCCGCACCTCCAGCGCGGCCACCGGGTTCCGGTGGCCGATCACCTGGATCCCGCACCACCACTTGGTGGACCCGGTCTTGTACCGGATGGCGATCGTGCACGGTCGCCCGCGCATCTGCGGCGGGCGCGTCGGCTGCCCGCCCGGCACCGGTTTCGCTCCCGGTGAGGACGGTCAGGGCCAGGCAGAACCAACGCACCGACGGCCAGTAGCCCCAAGGGAATGCCCATGACCAGTCCGCGCCTGCGCCACGGTTGTGGCGCGGCGTGCTTCGTTGCCCTCATGCCCGTCCATCCGGTAGTTCGACTCGGCCTTCCGGCTCCCAGTTGCCGCAGGGGACGAGAAGGTTGCCGCCCCGACGCCGATTTCTCGGCGACCGGTGCACGGCACGAAAGGGATCTGAAGAACATCGGATTCGGCGGCAACCTTTCCGTCCCGGGCGGCCACTCAGGGGTGCACCAAGCAAGGCGGGCGCAGTCAGTTGCGCCACGCCGCCCGTCTCCACGCACTCCGATCGGGAGCCCCAACGTGTCACCTGACGACCCGACAACCACCGAGCAGCCGATGCCTCGGGGCCGTACGCACCGCCGTAGCCGAACGCGCCGCCACATCGTGGCGGGGACGGTGGCGGCCCTGCTGGCCGGGGCCGGCGCGGGCGTCCTGGCGCTCAGCGCGAACGCCGCGCCGACCGTGGACATCACGGTGGATGCCGGTACCTCTCTGGGCACGCTGCCCAGCACCGCTGTCGGCCTCAACACGGCGGTCTACGACTCGCACCTGAACGACACCACAGCGTCGGCGCTGATGAAGGCCGCCGGGGTCCGGCAGCTGCGCTATCCCGGTGGCTCCTACGCGGACGCCTACCACTGGAAGACCCACACCCTCGAAGACGGCGGCTGGGTCGCGCCCGGTACCGACTTCGACCACTTCATGGCCACCGCGAAGAGGGTTGGCGCCCAGCCGATCATCACCGCCAACTACGGTTCCGGCACGCCCCAGGAGGCCGCCGACTGGGTCAAGTACGCCAATGTCGACAAGGGCTACGGCGTGAAGTACTGGGAGATCGGCAACGAGGTCTCCGGCAACGGGTACTACGGCAGCAAATGGGAGGTCGACAAGCACGCGGACAAAAGCCCCAGGGAGTACGCGAAGAACCTCCTCGCCTACGCGAAGGCGATGAAGGCCGTGGACCCGAAGGTGAAGATCGGAGCGGTGCTCAACACTCCGGGATCCTGGCCGGACGGGGCGAAGGCCCCGGGCGACACCGCCGACTGGAACCACACCGTGCTCGCCATCGCCGGCAAGTCGATCGACTTCGCGATCATCCACTCGTACCCGAGCGCTTCCAGCACGGCGGACCTGCTGAACTCCCCCGCCCAGATCGCGGGTGTCACCTCCGCGGTGCGCTCGCTGCTCAACACGTACGCGGGTGCGCACGCCGCCTCGGTCGAGATCGCGGTCACCGAGACCGACAGCACCCAGTCGCCGGCCAACACCAGCCAGGCCGCAGCCCTGTTCGCGTCGGACACGTACATGAACTGGCTCGAACACGGCGCCGTCAACGTCGACTGGTGGGACCTGCACAACGGCATGGGCAAGGCACCCACCACCGTGGGCGGCGAGACCGACTACCTGGACCAGGGCGTGCTCTCCAGCGGAAGCTGCGCCGGCGGGCACTGCGAACCGGCGCGTGAGACGCCCTTCCCCACCTACTGGGGCATCCGCTCGCTGACCGCGCTGGCCAGGCCCGGCGACACCATGGTCAAGGCGTCCTCCGCCAAGCAGTCGGTCGCCGTGCACGCGGTGCGCAGCAGGGACGGCGGCCTGAACGTCATGCTGATCAACAAGGACCCGCAGAACACGGCGCAGGTGTCGCTCTCCTACAAGGGATACACCCCGGCCCCAGGGACGGTCAGGACCGTTTCGTACACCAAGGGCGGTACCGCCCTGACCACGGCGACGCGGGGAACGGCAGCTGCACAGAAGCTGCCCCCGTACTCGATCACGACGCTCCAGCTGAAGCCCGCGTCGGCGGCCACCAGCACCAGCACCCCGTCTCCTGCCCCCACGCCGACCGCCGCTGCGCCGGTTGCCTCCGCCTCAGGCACGATCGGTACCCGAGCGCAGGCCACGGCGGCCGGCGCACCTCTCGGCCGGCCGGACCGGAGCAACCCGGCCGGCGGCCTGGCTTCCACCGGGATGAGCAACGCCGTCACCTACAGCGCCGTCGGCGGCCTGCTGGCCATAGCCGCCGGCTCCGTCCTGGTGCTTCGCCAACGCCGCAGCAGGGCCTCGCACGCAAGGTGAACCCCCGCCGGCGGCCGAGGGCCCGGCAGCACCGCCATCCATGGCGTGCATGCCGGACCGTCGGCCGCCGCCGATGCCGATGCCGACGGAGGCTGGCGGCCAGGCCACCGCTCACGCCGGCCAGGGCTGTCCCGGCCCCGACCCGCGTCACGCACGGGAGAGTTGCTCGCGCACCCATGCAGGATCGGGGTTGGTGTGCGGCTGGCCCGCCAAGATGACGGTTGGCACGGTTTCGTTGCCGTCGTTGGCCGCCCTCACCGCTGCGGCTCCAGCCGGGTTGCGCCAGATGTCGACCCAGTGCGCCTGGCGGGCGCTACGGCCCAACCGGTGCGCAGTCGCATGCAGTACTTGCAGCCGGGTCGCCAGAAGACGACCGGCCGGCCGTCGAACGCGCTGCGGCGTTGTGCCCCGGCCTTCCTGACCGCTCCTGCCGCCGGCGCCGACCAGGACCGGCCCATCGGCCCACTCCACCCCAGCCGCACCAACACACCTGTCCCAGTGACCGTCCCGGAGATCCGCGACCTTCTCGCCGCCGTCTTCACCACTCCGGTCACGTGCACAGCCAGGCTGCTGCACTGGTCCAACTGGCGCAGATAACACCAGGCCGCAGCCCGACGCTGTCACTACCAACGACGATCCGCCGACGAACTCACCAGACAGATCACGAGACCGCACTGGAGTACTGGGGAGGAGCATCGACAGAGCCGGAGCCGCTGATTGTGTCCGTCGCCTGTATGACGGCCAGGAACTGCCGGGCCGCCGGCCCATCGCGCGGGGAGTGCGGGGCCGGGCGGCACCCCTCGGCGGTCAGGCCCCCGGGTGCAGTCCGAGCCAGCCGGGGCTCGGGTCGCCCTTGACCTCGCCGAAGTACAGGGCGAAGGTCTGCTTCCAGCGCTCCACCTCGGCGCGGTCGGCCATGAACTTCGGGAAGCCGTCCAGGTGGCCGTTGGGGTACTCCCAGATGGGCTTCAGACCACCCTGGGGAGTGATGTCGGTGCGCACCGACCAGCCGTTGAAGGATTGCTGCTGCACCTCGGCAGACAGCTGCCAGTTGAGGTAGAGCTTGGCGGCCGTCGGGTTCTTGGCCTGCTTCAGGATGGCCGCGCGCTGACCCCAGCTCATGAACGGGTGCCCGTCGGCGATCACCCACGTCGACGGGGACGAGGACGAGGGGACTGCCGAGCCCGAGGTGCCGACGCCGATCGCCTTCTGCCCGGCGGAGACGGCGACCCCCGGCGAGTTGCTGCCCCGGGCGAACTGCACGTCCTGGGCAGCCAGCTTGGCGATCCAGTCCCAGCCGTAGGTCCGGGTGTACAGCGTGTAGAGATACAGGGCGGCGTCGTCGTCGTGCGGGCACGAGGAGGCGATCTCGCCCTTCCACTTCGGGCCGACCAGGTCGAGCGGGTTGCGGGGCGCGTCCGAGCCCACGGCCGCCTTTCCGTACAGGAAGCTGAACGCGCTCACCCTGACGGCTATCCACGCGCCCTGTGGGTCCTTGAACGCGTCGTACAGCTTTGAGAACCCGGCGGGCTTGTAGGGCAGCAGCCGGCCATGCCAGCATTCGCCTGCACCGACAGCGATTCATCGATTGCCGCCTCGACGGGAACGCGGATCGGATGCTTGCGAGCCGCCCGCTCGAACTCCTTGGCGAGCTCTCGCTGCATCTTCTCGATGGCGTTCCTGTCGATGTTGAAACTGGCCATCCGCGGCCTCCGTTCCTGACGCTGCCCGGGAAGCGTAGCGAGCCCCACTGACAACGCGCCTGTGACCGCCGGGGCCCGGCCGGCTGACGTGTGTCTAACGCGTTGCGCCTTGGCTCCTCCCTGCCGCACGCGGGCTCCCGGGGTGAACGGCGGCTTTGCCAAAGCGATTTCAGACATACCCCGACGGAGTGTGACGCAGGTCACGCGAAATGCGTCTCGCCATTTGAGACGATCTGGGGCTGACGTGGCCGAAGTGGCATTCGACCACCTCTGCAGTGACCCCTCGTCCTCGACTTAGGGCACGCGGAGGGCACGACACCCGCAAATTGGATTAGACAACAAACAAACCCCAGGCCACTGACCTGGGGTTTCTCTCTGGAGCGGGTGACGAGAATCGAACTCGCGCTCTCAGCTTGGGAAGCTGATGTTCTACCATTAAACTACACCCGCGTAAGTACGGACATGATCCTCGCGGAGGTGCTGTCCGGACACTTGCTCACTGTACATCATCGCAGACCCCTGGTGCCCTGGCCCTGGGGTCTGAGTGTGTTTCAGGGGCGGGATCCGGCTGCGGGCGGGCCGAGTTGGGGCGTACCGTGAAGGCCTGGCGGAGGGGTCGGGTGAGGCCGGAGTGCCGCCTGGAGGGTCGTCTCTTTGATCCCGTAATGTGGCTTTTGTCGTCAGGGCGCGGTAAGCCCGACGAGGCTCTTGGGGAAGGGACTTAAGGGACTTGATGGAACGCACCGTCGTCCGCTGTGCGGACGGGCACGTCTTCAGCACCGCTTCGTTCCCGATGCAGCAGGCCGAGCGACTCGGCCCCGGTCGGCTCATGAGGTGTCCCCGGTGCGCCCGGCTCCGCAGTGTGGTGCCGGTCGCCCTGGAGAAGCGCTAGCGGGGCGGAAGCGGCAGCAGACAGGCAGCAGCGGTCACAGAAGCAAGCAGCAGTAACACAGCACGCTGCGGTAACACAGGCGCGCGGAGTCGTCACGATTGTCACGGCTCCGCGCGCCTTGCGTATCCTCGCTACGTGCTTCTCTCAGACAAGGACATCCGGGCCGAGATCGATGCCGGGCGGGTACGGATCGATCCCTACGACGAAACCATGGTGCAGCCGTCGAGCATCGACGTACGGCTGGACCGGTACTTCCGGGTGTTCGAGAACCACCGGTACCCGCACATCGACCCCGCGGTCGAGCAGACCGATCTGACCCGGCTGGTCGAGCCGGACGGGGACGAGCCGTTCATCCTCCATCCCGGGGAATTCGTGCTCGCCTCGACGTACGAGGTCATCTCGCTTCCCGACGATCTTGCCTCGCGGCTCGAGGGGAAGAGTTCGCTCGGGCGGCTCGGGCTGGTCACGCACTCCACCGCCGGGTTCATCGACCCCGGCTTCAGCGGGCACGTCACCCTTGAGCTGTCCAATCTCGCCACGCTGCCGATCAAGCTCTGGCCCGGGATGAAGATCGGCCAGCTGTGCATGTTCCGGCTGACCTCGCCCGCCGAGTTCCCGTACGGCAGTGAGCGCTACGGCTCCCGTTACCAGGGGCAGCGCGGGCCGACCGCCTCGCGTTCCTACGTCAATTTCCATCGGACCCAGGTGTGAGGGCGGCAGCAGCATGAGTGACACGCAGAGCGTGCGGGAGAACCTGACCTACGAGGGGTTCGGCGGCGCCATCCGCGAGCTGGCGCAGACCATCGCCGACGACGGGTACGAGCCCGACATCGTGCTGAGCATCGCCCGGGGCGGAGTGTTCGTCGCGGGCGGGCTCGCGTACGCCCTCGACTGCAAGAACATCCACCTGGTGAACGTGGAGTTCTACACCGGCGTGGGGACCACCCTGGAAATGCCGGTCATGCTCGCCCCCGTCCCCAACGCGATCGACTTCTCCGACAAGAAGGTGCTGATCACCGACGACGTCGCCGACACCGGCAAGACGCTGAAGCTCGTACGCGACTTCTGCCTCGACGCCGTCGCCGAGGTGCGCTCCGCGGTGATCTATGAGAAGTCCCACTCCCTCGTGAAGTGCGAGTATGTGTGGAAGCGCACCGATGACTGGATTAATTTCCCGTGGAGCGTCGAACCGCCCGTCGTGCAGCGGGCCGGGCAGGTTCTCGACGCCTGAGATCAGCGCGTAGGTGAACCGCGTGCGTGAACCGCGTAGGTGAACCGCGTATGCGAAAGGGGCCCCCGGCACGGCAGCCGGGGGCCCCTTTCGTCTGCCGGGCGACTAGAACGTGCCCAGCTTCACTATCGACACCAGCGCGATCAGCTGGATCGCCGACGCGCCCACCGCCTTCGGCCAGGGCAGATCGTGGGAGCGGGAGACCATCAGGGTCAGCAGGGCGGCCGCGCCGATCCAGGTGGCCCAGCCGAGCAGCTGGACGAAGGTCGCGTTGCCGCCGACGAACATGGCGACCAGCAGGCGCGGCGCGTCCGTGAGGGCCGTGATCAGCATGGACAGGCCGACCGTCGGCTGCCAGGCGCCGTCGCCGCCGAGCTGGCGGGCCAGGGTGTGGGTGACGACGCCCAGGATGAACAGGCCGAGCACCATCACGATCGCCGTGATCAGCACGATCGGCACCGCGTTGGAGAGCGTCGCGCTGATCGCGTCCTTGCGGGCGCCGTCGAAACCGAAGACGGCGAGCAGGCCGTAGAGGAACGTGGTGATGAGCGCCGGGGCCCACATCGTGTAGTCCCGCATGCGCAGGAAGGTCTGGTTGGGGGCGAGGATGATCCCCTTCAGCAGCTCCTTCCAGTGCAGCGGCGGGCCGAGCGGGGCGGCCGGAGCGGCGGCCGAGCCGGCCTGGTAGGTCGAGCCCTGGGTGAAGCCGGCGGCCTCGTCGATCGAGAACGCACGGGTGTGGCCAGGGCTGTCGGCCGCGTAGGGGTCGTGCCCCGGAGCGTCGGAGGGGTAGCCGCCGTCGTCGCCGAAGTACTCCGGTCCGTCGTCGGCCGGGCCCGGATAGCCGTACGACTGCCCCGGCCCGCCGTACGGCTGTCCCTGCCGGGGGCTCTGCCGAGGGCCCTGTCGGGGGTACGACGGCTGCTGCCCCTGCTGCGGGTACGGCCGCTGCGGCGCCTGCGGGGAACCGTACGAGGGCCCCGCGGGCTGCCCGTACGACGGCCCCGCGGGCTGCCCGTGCTGCGGTCCGGGCCGGCCGTACGACGGTCCCTGCGGCGCCTGCTGTCCTTGGGGGGTGCGATTGTCCCGGCCCCCGCGTCCGATCCTGAATCCAGCCACGTCATCGAACGTACCTGGTCCCGGAGAGCGGCGTGCCGGACCCCGGTGTCCGGGCCCGGCTTTGCGGCCGACCTGTGACATCCCCTAAGGGACCGTCAACGGCTCGACCAGGGGCTCATCAGGGACTTCCCCCGGTTTCACCGGCGCGGCACCCGGCGGCGGCGACCGGAGGTTTCCTGAAGTCGGTGCTCGGTCCCCGAAGTTGGGGCCGTAGTGCGGCGAGCCCCTGGTGGAGGGGAACCGGTTGTGGTGGTCTTCGTGCCGTCGGAGGGCAGGGTGTGTCCGGTGTCACTACTGGTGGCGGTGCGGCCGGGCGCGGTGGACTGGGCCAGGATGGTGCCATGAGCGTAGTGAAGATCAACGTGCTGACCGTGCCCGCCGAGCAGCGGGAGGTGCTGGAGAAGCGGTTCGCCTCGCGAGCCCACGCGGTGGAGAACTCCGACGGCTTCGAGTGGTTCGAGCTGCTGCGCCCCGTCGAGGGCACCGACACCTACCTCGTCTACACGCGCTGGCGTGACGACGAGTCCTTCCAGGCGTGGATGGAGGGGCCGATGAAGTCCGCGCACCAGGGCGGTGCCGAGGGCGAGCGCCCGAAGCCGGCGGCTTCCGGCTCCACCCTGTGGTCCTTCGAGGTGGTGCAGCAGGCCGGGCCGAAGGAGGCGTAGAAGGAGGCCTAGCAGGAGGGGAGTCGGGCGCGCCGACGGCGGTCCCTGTCCGTGCGGGCAGGGGGCGCCGTCGGTGTGCCGACCGCGCTTGCGTGAACGGGGCCTGCGCGACTGGGCGCCCTGGCATGCTGGGTGCACCGGCGTACCGACGTCCCGGCGTACCGAGAGGACCCCATGTCAACACGCCCCGGCGTCACGGTAGTGATCGATGAGCGGCGCTGGTACGCCGCCAACGAGGTCCTGGCCTTCGCCCTGGAGATCGCCGCGCTGGCCTGCCTGAGCTGGTGGGGATTCGGCGCCGGCGACGCCCTGGCCCCGCAGGTGCTGCTCGGCGTGGGGACGCCCCTGCTGGCGATCGTGCTGTGGTCCCTGTTCGCGGCGCCGAGGGCGCGGCTGCGGCAGCGGCTGCCACTCGTGCTCGTCGTCAAGGCGCTGGTGCTGGGAGGCGGAGCGGCGGCCCTGTACGGGGCCGGGCATCCCGTAGCCGCCGTGACCATGGCAGTCGTCGTGGTCGGGAACACCGCGCTGGCCGAGATCTTCCGCCGCTGAGCGCGCCCCTCGCGAGGACCACCTCGCGACCGCAACGTGCGCGGCATGTACGGCGCGAGTCGGGAAACGGCATGTACAGCGCGACCGGGAACCCGCTCGGGGGCGCTCGCATCTCCCTGTCCGGGAGGCAGGAGCGGAGGCGCCCGGCCTCCGCAGGGGCGGCCTCACCAGGGGGATGTTCGCATGACACGGCGGACACGGCGGGCATGGCGGACCGCAGCGGTCTCGGCGATCGGTCTCACGGTGGTTCTGGCCGCTGCGGGCTGCGGCGGGGGCGGCGACCACGGTGCCGCACAGCCGGCAACCGGCCCGTCACGGGCGACCGCACCACCGACGACCACCGAACCGTCACGGACGCCGGCCTCCCCCTCGGGCTCCTCGGACCCCTCGGCCTCGTCGGGCGCCCCACGAGCGACCGCCTGCCGGACCGAGCAGCTGCACTGGAAGCTGACCCGCCTCGCCGGCCGGTCGGCCACGTCACCGACGGCCCGGCTGACCGCGACCAACACCAGCGCCGCCCCCTGCACCTTCAATGGCTACCCGGATGTTCAGGCCTACGCGGGCAAAGGGCCGGCCGTCTGGTCGGAGCCGAAGGCGAAAGCGCCGGTCCGGATGGTGCTGAACCATGACATGACGGCCGATTTCCCCCTCTTCTATCCCGCGTCCCCTGCCGCTGACGGCTCCTGCGCCATACCGGTCGACGACGACCCGCGCATCCAGGTGCGGCCACCGCACCCCGCGCCCACCGACTACGGCACCTCCCTGCAGATCACCGACTCACACGGCCGGCATGTGCCCTCGGTGTTCTGCGACACCATTCGCCTGGGCGCGCCCAAGCTGCGGTAGGCGGCATGCGATCATGAGGGCAGCGACCGCCGACCACGGTCGAGTGGATGCCGCCTCTCGGCGGCAGTGGGGGAACGCATCGGGGGGTGCGCTGTGATGTGGACCAGGTCGTCTGAGGTAGCCACGTCTGCCCAGGGTGGGCAATCGCCGTACAGGCACGCCCAGTTGTCGTTGGGGACTTGACCGTCTTCGGTCCGGCTTCGGTCCCGCTTCGCTTCCGCTTCATACCCCGCTTCAGCCCCGCTTCAGTCCGAGGCCGAGTCTCGTACGACTGACAGCTCGGGCGGCCGCTCGACATGCCTGATCTGGAGTCAATTCACTTGCGCACCACACGAATACGTTTCGCTGCCGCGGCCGCGCTGTGCGGCGCACTGCTGCTGGGCCATGCCGCAACAGCACAGGCCGCCACGCCGACCCCGACCCCCGCCGGAACCGCGGCGGCCAAGCCGGTACCGACCGGCACGACGGCCCCCGCGCCGCGGCCCTCGACATCCGGCACGCCGTCGCCGACCGCCCATGCCGACGGCAACGGGAGCGGCAACGGCAACGGCAAGGACAAGGGCAACTGGACAGTCCAGGACGCCATCCGGTTCTGGACGCCCGAGCGCATGGCCTCGGCCACCGACCCCTCGGGCCGTATCGCACAGCCGAAGGGCTGGACGGCGCCGCGCGGGAAACGGTCCGTCGCCGCCGGGGCCCCCGACAAGCACTTCGGCGGTATCAAGTCCGTCGGCATGCTCTTCAGCACCACAAAGGACATGGCAGCCCACACCTGCACGGCCAGCGTCGTGCAGAGCCCGGGGCACAACCTCATCCTCACCGCCGGGCACTGCGTCGGCAGCAACGCGGCGTTCGTGCCCATGTACGACCACACCAAGTCGGCGGGCGACCAGCCTTACGGGATCTGGCCGGTCAAGGAGTGGTTCCGCGACTCGCAGTACGCCTCGGACCGGAGCGCCAACTCCGACCTGGACTTCGCCTTCGCGAGTCTCAAGGACAACGGCGGCCGGAACGTCCAGGACCTCGTGGGCGCCAACACCCTGGCTCGCACGCCTGGGTTCGTCAATCAGGTGACCGTGATCGGTTATCCGATGGTCAAGTACGACAAGCAGGACCGTGCGTTCCGCTGCCTGAATGTCACGACGACTCCGCTGCCCGCCTACAACCAGATGCAGATCGACTGCGCCGGCATGTGGGGTGGAGTCTCCGGCGGACCGTGGTTCTCCAAGTTCGACCCCTCGGGCGACACCGGCGAGATCATCGGCAACGTGGGTGGCTTCATGCAGGGCGGCCCCGATGTGGGCCCCAGCGACCCGCTGTACAACCGGATCACCTACAGCCCGTTGCACGGCGACCGGTTCTTCCAGGACTACGACGACGCCCAGCAGGGCCTGCACACCGACCACGGCCCCTACCAGCAGCCGACCCTGCCCTACTCCATGGGCAGCGGCAGCACCTGGCAGCATGCCAAGCTCATGGCCGCGGGCGACTTCAGCGGCACCGGCCACAGCGACCTGATCGTCGTGTGGACCGACGGCGAGGTCACCCTCTACACCAACGACGGCAACGGCCATTTCATCACCGAGCGGCAGCTGCTCGCGGCCAACTCCACCTGGGCCCATGCCGCGACCATCACCGCGGGCGACTTCACCGGATCCAACCAGTTCGACCTGATGGTCCGCTGGTCCGACGGTGAGGTCACGCTCTACGGCGACGTCGGCACCAAGGGCCTCGACTGGGCCGGCACCCAGATGATCGGAGCCAACACGACGTGGCAGCACGCCACCCAGATCGCCGCCGGCCGCTTCACCGCCTCGTCCTACGTCACCGACCTGATGGTGCGCTGGTCCGACGGTGAGCTGACGCTGTACACCAATGTGAGCGCGGGAAGCTTCGGACAGGAGCACAAGCTCAAGGCCGCCAACACCACCTGGACCCACGCCAACCTGCTCACCAGCGGCGAGTTCTCCGGCAACCAGAAGTGGGACCTGATGGTGCAGTGGTCGGACGGCGAACTCGACAACTACGTCGGCACCTCCGCCTCCGCCCTCGGCAGCGAGTCACGCGTCCAGGACCACAACGAGCTGTGGACCCACAACACGGTGATGGCCACCGGCAACTTCACGGCCAACCACCGCACCGACGACCTGGTCGTCCGCTGGTCCGACGGTGAGACGACGATGTACGCCGACACCGGCAAGGACCACCTCGGCACCGAACAGAAGCTGGTTCCCCACGCCTGAGGCCATCCAGGAGCAACGGGTGTACGGCTCCTTTGTGAGCCGTCCCCGCGTACACGACGGCGCCCCCTGCCTGTGCAAGGCAGGGGGCGCCGTACGTCGTAGAGCCGTGGTTACTTCACCGGCTCGGGCTCCGGCTGGTTCTCGGGCTCGGTCTCGCCCGCCGGGTCGACCGGGGTCTTCACCGAGTCGAGGAGCAGCTGGGCCACGTCCACGACCTGGATGGACTCCTTGGCCTTGCCGTCGTTCTTCTTGCCGTTCACCGAGTCCGTGAGCATGACGAGGCAGAACGGGCAGGCCGTCGAGACGATGTCGGGGTTGAGCGAGAGGGCCTCGTCGACACGCTCGTTGTTGATGCGCTTGCCGATCCGCTCCTCCATCCACATGCGCGCACCACCGGCGCCGCAGCAGAAGCCGCGCTCCTTGTGGCGGTGCATCTCCTCGTTCCGGAGGCCGGGGACGCTTGCGATGATCTCGCGCGGGGGCGTGTAGATCTTGTTGTGGCGGCCCAGGTAGCAGGGGTCGTGGTAGGTGATGATGCCCTCGACCGGGGTGACCGGGATCAGCTTGCCCTCGTCCACCAGGTGCTGGAGCAGCTGGGTGTGGTGGATGACCTCGTAGTCGCCGCCGAGCTGCGGGTACTCGTTGCCGAGGGTGTTCAGGCAGTGCGGGCAGGTGGCGACGATCTTCTTCGCCGACTTCGGCTTCTTCGTCGACTCGTCCTCGTCGTCCTCGCCGAAGGCCATGTTCAGCGCGGCGACGTTCTCCATGCCGAGTTCCTGGAACAGGGGCTCGTTGCCGAGGCGGCGGGCGGAGTCACCGGTGCACTTCTCGTCGCCGCCCATGATCGCGAACTTCACGCCCGCGATGTGCAGCAGCTCCGCGAAGGCCTTCGTGGTCTTCTTGGCGCGGTCCTCCAGGGCGCCGGCGCAGCCGACCCAGTAGAGGTAGTCGACCTCGGAGAGGTCCTCGATGTCCTTGCCGACGACCGGGATCTCGAAGTCGACCTCCTTGGTCCACTCCAGGCGCTGCTTCTTCGCCAGGCCCCAGGGGTTGCCCTTCTTCTCCAGGTTCTTGAGCATCGTGCCCGCCTCGGAGGGGAAGGCCGATTCGATCATGACCTGGTAGCGGCGCATGTCGACGATGTGGTCGACGTGCTCGATGTCCACCGGGCACTGCTCGACACAGGCGCCGCAGGTGGTGCAGGACCACAGGACGTCCGGGTCGATGACGCCGTTCTCCTCGGCGGTGCCGATCAGCGGGCGCTCGGCCTCGGCGAGAGCGGCGGCGGGGACGTCCTTCAGGGCCTCCTCGGACGCCTTCTCCTCGCCCTCCATGGTCTTGCCGCCGCCGGCCAGCAGGTACGGCGCCTTGGCGTGGGCGTGGTCCCGCAGGGACATGATCAGCAGCTTCGGGGAGAGCGGCTTGCCGGTGTTCCACGCGGGGCACTGCGACTGGCAGCGGCCGCACTCGGTGCAGGTGGAGAAGTCCAGCAGGCCCTTCCAGGAGAACTGCTCGACCTGGGAGACACCGAAGACGTCGTCGTCACCGGGGTCGGTGAAGTCGATCGGCTTGCCGCCGGAGGTCATCGGCAGCAGGGCGCCGAGGGAGGTCTCACCGTCGGCGTTGCGCTTGAACCAGATGTTCGGGAAGGCGAGGAAGCGGTGCCAGGCCACGCCCATGTCGGTCTTCAGGGCGACCGTGATCATCCAGATGAAGGAGGTCGCGATCTTCAGGCCGGCGAAGAAGTAGGTGAGGTTCTGGAGCGTGGAGACGTCCATGCCCCTCAGCCACGCGACGACCGGGTACGAGATGAAGAAGGAGGTCTCGTAGCCGTCCACGTGGTGCTGGGCGCCCTCCAGGGCGTGCAGCATGAAGATGCAGATGCCGACGACGAGGATGACGGCCTCGACGAAGTACGCCTGGCCGAAGTTGGAGCCGGCGAAGCGGGACTTGCGGCCCGGCTTGTTCGGCTTGCTCAGCTGCCGGATGACGATGAGGGTCAGGATGCCGAGCGTCGTCATCGTGCCGAGGAACTCGACGAAGACGTTGTACGGCGCCCAGTCGCCGATGACCGGCAGGATCCAGTCCGCCTGGAACAGCTGGCCGATCGCGTTGACGATCGTCAGCAGCAGCGAGAAGAAGCCCACCGCCACGAACCAGTGCGCCACGCCTACGACGCCCCAGCGGTTCATCCTGGTGTGGCCGAGGAACTCCTTGGCCACGGTGAGGGTGCGCTGTGTGGGATCGTTGGTCCGCGTCCCGGCCGGTACCGACTGGCCCAGCCTCATGAAGTTGAAGATCTGCAGGAGGGCGCGGCCGAACAGTGCCACGCCGACCACGATCAGGACCAGCGACACGATGATCGCGGCGAGTTGCATTGGGGCTCCTGGGGCGGCCTCGAACTTAACCGAGCGACATTACTAAGCAGTAACTTATTCAGTCCGTCTGAGACTACCCCCATCATCCGTCGGGATGCAGCCGGGCGCGGGGTGATGCGCATCATCCCACGGGTCATCGGATCGTGTTATTCATACCGAATTGCTACATTCGCCCCTACCTTAGGGCTGTGCTCTACGGGATCGCCGCCGCCACCGCAGCCCTCCTTCTCGCCGCCTTGCTCGCGGCGCTGCTCAGGGTGCCCGCGCTGCGGGCGGGCATCGTCGACCGGCGCCTGCACCGGCGCCAGCCGCTGCTCGGCGGGGTCGCCGTGGTGACCGTCACCTGTCTCGTCGCCGGGGTCGGGCAGTGGACCGCGGTCGCGCCCCTCGGGGAGGGGGTCGACCGGCTCCTCGTGGCCGGCGCCCTGGTCGCCGCGCTGGGCCTGGTCGCCGACGTCTGGCGGCTGCGCGCCCGCGTGCTCGTCGCCGGTACGGCCGTGGCGGCGGCCTGTGTGGTGCCGTACGACGAGACGGGGGTGCTGGGCGGGATCCTCGCCCTGGGCTGGATCGTCGTGGCCTCGCTGGCCTTCAAGGGGCTCGATCACGCGGACGGGCTGGCCGGCACCGTCGGTGTCGTCACCGCCTTCGGGGTGGGGGCCTGCGCCGCCGCCGAGGTGATGGACGGGCTCGCCGTCCTGCTGAGCGTGCTCGCCGCCGCCCTCACCGGCTTCCTGATGCACAACTGGCATCCCGCGCGGATCGGGCTCGGCGCCTGCGGCTCGCTGTTCACCGGCTTCCTGCTGTCGTCCTCGCTCGTCTTCACGCGCGCGGGGTACGACCTCGGGCCGAGCGCGGCCGTGGTGTTCTGCGTCGGCGCGGTGGCCCTCGCCGACTCCGTCCTCGTGGTCCTCGCCCGGGGGCTGGCCCGGCGTCCGCTGATGCGGCGCGGCCCCGACCATCTCGTGCACCGGCTGCGGCGGCTCGGGCTCACCCCGCCGGGCTCGGTCGTCCTGCTGGGTGCGGCCTCCTTCTCCTCGGTGCTCGTGGGGGTGCTCGTGCACACCGGGTGGACGGGGGAGGGGGCTGTGCTGTGGGTGGCCGGAGGGGCGCTGCTGGTGGTCGTCGTACTCCTTGGGATCCCTGCCCAGGAGTCCCGACCGGTGGAATCGACGCAGGTCGGCGGCCAGTTGCGTGTAAGGAACGGATAAGACTTGAGTCCTGCTGACTCAGGTCTGTTGACCCAGCGGGGAGAGTCATGCACACTTGAGTCCGTTCCACTCAAGTCAGCTGGAGGAATCAACCATGGCACGTGCGGTCGGCATCGACCTGGGCACGACTAACTCCGTCGTCAGCGTTCTGGAGGGCGGCGAGCCCACCGTCATCACCAACGCCGAGGGTGCCAGGACCACGCCGTCCGTCGTCGCCTTCGCCAAGAACGGCGAGGTGCTCGTCGGCGAGGTCGCCAAGCGCCAGGCGGTCACGAACGTGGACCGGACCATCCGCTCGGTGAAGCGCCACATGGGCACCGACTGGAAGATCCAGCTCGACGGCAAGGACTTCAACCCGCAGCAGATCTCCGCCTTCATCCTGCAGAAGCTGAAGCGGGACGCCGAGGCCTACCTGGGCGAGAAGGTGACCGACGCGGTCATCACCGTCCCGGCCTACTTCAACGACTCCGAGCGCCAGGCGACGAAGGAAGCCGGCGAGATCGCCGGTCTCAACGTCCTTCGCATCGTCAACGAGCCCACCGCGGCCGCGCTCGCGTACGGCCTCGACAAGGACGACCAGACGATCCTCGTCTTCGACCTCGGCGGCGGCACCTTCGACGTGTCCCTGCTGGAGATCGGCGACGGCGTCGTCGAGGTGAAGGCCACCAACGGTGACAACCACCTCGGTGGTGACGACTGGGACCAGCGCGTCGTCGACTTCCTGGTCAAGCAGTTCCAGTCCGGCCACGGCGTGGACCTGAGCAAGGACAAGATGGCTCTGCAGCGTCTGCGCGAGGCTGCCGAGAAGGCGAAGATCGAGCTGTCCTCGTCCACCGAGACCTCGATCAACCTGCCGTACATCACCGCCTCCGCCGAGGGCCCGCTGCACCTGGACGAGAAGCTCACCCGCGCCCAGTTCCAGCAGCTGACGGCCGACCTGCTGGAGCGCTGCAAGACGCCGTTCCACAACGTCATCAAGGACGCCGGCATCTCCATCAACGAGATCGACCACGTCGTTCTCGTCGGTGGCTCCACCCGTATGCCCGCCGTCGCCGAGCTGGTCAAGGAGCTGACCGGCGGCAAGGAGGCCAACAAGGGTGTGAACCCGGACGAGGTCGTCGCCATCGGCGCCTCGCTCCAGGCCGGTGTCCTCAAGGGCGAGGTCAAGGACGTCCTGCTGCTCGACGTCACCCCGCTGTCCCTCGGTATCGAGACCAAGGGCGGCATCATGACCAAGCTGATCGAGCGCAACACCACGATCCCGACCAAGCGCTCCGAGATCTTCACGACGGCCGAGGACAACCAGCCGTCCGTGCAGATCCAGGTCTACCAGGGCGAGCGCGAGATCGCGGCGTACAACAAGAAGCTCGGCATGTTCGAGCTGACCGGCCTGCCGCCGGCGCCGCGCGGTGTCCCGCAGATCGAGGTCTCCTTCGACATCGACGCCAACGGCATCATGCACGTCACGGCCAAGGACCTGGGCACGGGCAAGGAGCAGAAGATGACCGTCACCGGCGGCTCCTCGCTGCCGAAGGACGAGGTCGACCGGATGCGCCAGGAGGCCGAGCAGTACGCGGAGGAGGACCACCGCCGCCGCGAGGCCGCTGAGACCCGCAACCAGGGCGAGCAGCTCGTCTACCAGACCGAGAAGTTCCTCAAGGACAACGAGGACAAGGTCCCGGGCGAGATCAAGACCGAGGTGGAGACCGCCGTCGGCGAGCTGAAGGAGAAGCTCAAGGGCGAGGACACCGCCGAGATCCGCACCGCCACCGAGAAGGTCGCGGCCGTCTCGCAGAAGCTGGGCCAGGCCATGTACGCCGACGCCCAGGCCGGGCAGGCAGCCGGTCCGGAGGGTGCGGCCGCCGGTGGCGCCAAGGCCGCCGACGACGACGTCGTCGACGCCGAGATCGTCGACGACGAGCGCAAGGACGGTGCCGCGTGACGGAGGAGACCCCGGGCTTCGAGGAGAAGCCCGACGTCCCCTCCGGCGCGAACCCCGACGACGCCGAGTCGAAGGCCGCCCCCGAGGAGGGGGCGGCCCCGGCCGGGGACGGAACCGCAGATGTGGGCCTGGTGGCCCAGCTGGACCAGGTGCGTACGGCGCTGAACGAGCGCACGTTGGACCTCCAGCGGCTCCAGGCCGAGTACCAGAACTACCGCCGCCGGGTCGAGCGCGACCGGACCGCGGTCAAGGAGATCGCCATCGCGAACCTCCTGACCGAGCTGCTGCCGGTGCTCGACGACATCGGCCGCGCGCGGGAGCACGGCGAGCTGGTCGGCGGCTTCAAGTCGGTGGGCGAGTCGCTGGAGACCGTCGCGGCGAAGATGGGCCTGCAGCAGTTCGGCAAGGAGGGCGAGCCCTTCGACCCGACCATCCACGAGGCCCTGATGCACAGCTACGCGCCGGACGTCACCGAGACGACCTGCGTGGCCATCCTGCAGCCCGGGTATCGCATCGGCGAGCGCACCATCCGCCCGGCGCGGGTGGCCGTGGCCGAGCCGCAGCCCGGCGCGCAGACCGTCAAGGCCGAGGGCGCCGAGGACAAGGCCGAGGCGAAGCAGGCCGACTCCACCGGCTCGACCAGCTCCACCAGCTCCAACAGCTCCAACAGCTCCACCGGCTCCGCCGGCGACAAGGAGAACGGTGGCCCGGACGAGGGCTGACGTGAAGACACCAGAGGGGAAGGAGGGACGTCGGGGATGAGCACCAAGGACTTCATCGAGAAGGACTACTACAAGGTCCTCGGCGTCCCCAAGGACGCCACCGAGGCCGAGATCAAGAAGGCGTACCGGAAGCTCGCCCGCGAGTTCCACCCGGACGCCAACAAGGGCAACGCCAAGGCCGAGGAGCGCTTCAAGGAGATCTCCGAGGCGAACGACGTGCTCGGCGACCCCAAGAAGCGCAAGGAGTACGACGAGGCACGCGCCCTGTTCGGCAACGGCGGCTTCCGCCCCGGGCCGGGCGCCGGCGGCTCCTTCAACTTCGACCTGGGCGACCTCTTCGGAGGTGCCGGAAACACCCAGGGCGGAGGCTTCGGCGGTGGAATCGGTGACGTCTTCGGGGGCCTGTTCAACCGTGGCGGCGCCACCGGCACACGGACCCAGCCGCGGCGCGGCCAGGACATCGAGTCCGAGGTCACGCTGAGCTTCACGGAGGCCATCGAGGGCGCCACGGTGCCCCTCAGGATGTCCTCCCAGGCGCCCTGCAAGGCCTGCTCCGGCACCGGCGACAAGAACGGCACACCGCGCGTGTGCCCGACCTGCGTCGGCACCGGGCAGGTGGCGCGGGGCTCCGGCGGCGGCTTCTCGCTCACCGACCCCTGCCCCGACTGCAAGGGGCGCGGCCTGATCGCCGAGCACCCCTGCATGGAGTGCAAGGGCAGCGGCCGCGCGAAGTCGTCCCGCACGATGCAGGTCCGTATCCCGGCGGGCGTCACCGACGGGCAGCGGATCCGGCTGCGCGGCAAGGGCGCGCCCGG
This sequence comes from Streptomyces sp. NPDC052101, assembly GCF_040680235.1. Classification (NCBI taxonomy): domain Bacteria; kingdom Bacillati; phylum Actinomycetota; class Actinomycetes; order Kitasatosporales; family Streptomycetaceae; genus Streptomyces; species Streptomyces sp. NPDC052101. The sequence continues at coordinate 331,800 of NZ_JBFAWH010000002.1, read as the reverse complement.
CGAGCGGGGCGGCCCGGCGGGCGACCTGTATGTGGTCGTGCACGTCGGGGAGCACCCGGTGTTCGGCCGCAAGGGCGACAACCTCACGGTCACGGTGCCGGTCACGTTCACCGAGGCGGCCCTCGGCGGCGAGGTGCGGGTGCCGACGCTCGGCGGCCCGGCCGTCACCCTGAAGCTGCCGCCGGGCACACCCAACGGCCGGACGATGCGCGCCCGGGGCAAGGGCGCGGTCCGCAAGGACGGCACCCGCGGCGATCTGCTGGTCACCGTCGAGGTGCGTGTCCCCGTGGACCTGTCGGGGAAGGCTCGTGATGCGCTCGAGGCGTATCGCGAGGCGACCGCGGGCGAGGATCCGCGTGCGGAGCTGTTCGAGGCCGCGAAGGGAGACTGAGAGAGATGGACGGCCGTCGACGTAACCCGTATGAACTGACCGAGGAGACCCCGGTCTACGTCATCTCGGTGGCGGCCCAGCTCTCCGGCCTGCACCCGCAGACGCTGCGCCAGTACGACCGCCTGGGCCTGGTCTCCCCGGACCGGACCGCCGGTCGGGGCCGCCGCTACTCGGCCCGCGACATCGAACTGCTGCGCACCGTCCAGCAGTTGTCGCAGGACGAGGGCATCAACCTGGCCGGCATCAAGCGCATCATCGAACTGGAGAACCAGGTCGCCGCCCTGCAGTCCCGTGTCGCGGAGCTGGAGGCGGCCCTGGACGGCGCGGCGGCCGCGATGCAGCAGCGCGAGGCCGCGGTCCACGCCTCCTACCGCCGCGACCTGGTCCCGTACCAGGAGGTCCAGCAGACCAGCGCGCTGGTGGTGTGGCGGCCGAAGCGGCAGCAGAAGGACTGACCCGGGACGCGGACTGGGGGCCACACACGGCAGGGGCCGGCAGAAGCGATTCTGCCGGCCCTTTCCCTGTGCCCAGACAGCTGTCGGTCAGCCCAGTTGCTCCGTGGAGCCGTCCGGATGGACCAGCAGGCGGATGGCGCCGCCGTAGCGGTTGTCGGTGATGCTGGCCGGGGTGGGCCCGCCGAGCTGCCGGGCGCGTTCCTGCAGGATCGTCAGGACGACGTCCTGGATGTCGCCGTAGGGCGGCGCGGTGACCGGGACGCCGTCGACGAGCGCGGCGTTGGGGGAGAAGACGTGGACCTGGGCATCGGAGGCGGTGCCCGGGGCGGGGGGCGGCGGCGTCGGTTCGGTCATCGGATCCTCGGAAGGTGCGGGCGGGCTGGGGCGGAAGGGTCAGGCGATCCTCGGCGCACCTGGTCCGGCGGGGCCCGCGTGCCCGGCCCGCGCGTAGGTACCGCGCGAGAGCCGTTGCAGGCGGCCCGCCTTGACCAGGGCGGACAGGACGTTGCTGATCGTCTTGGACGGCTCGCCGTAGACGCCCGGCGGCAGCGCACGCCGCACATCGCGGGCGGAGAACGGCCCGGGGAACGCCTCCACCGCCCGCTCCACGGCGGCGCGGATGCTGGGCGCGGTCGGCGGACGGCGGCGCGGCTCCGGGGCGGCCGTCCCCGTGCCGCGGCCGACGGGTTCGTCCACGGGGGCCGGGTGCGGCAGGTGGGCGCGCAGCTTGTGCAGGGCCGAGCGGATGGTCGTCAGCAGGCTGTCGTCGCCGTCCGCCGTGGCGGCCAGCATCGTCGCCACCTTCTCGATGTTGCCGAGGCCGACGGCCAGTTCGCGCAGCAGCGGGTGGAGGACATCGTGGCGCAGCGCCGCCACGGGGTCCTTGGTGGCGAGTTCGACCGAGATGGATCCGCTGAGCGGACGGGGCCGGGCCGCGGTGTGGTCGCCGTCCTCCTCGGGCACGAGGGAGGCCACGGCGGCGCGCACGGCCTGGACCTCGCCGAGCGTCTCCGGGCTCACCTCGCTGCCCGGCAGGCACACCAGCATCGCGACGAACTGCTCCAGGCTGGCCAGCGCGGGCAGGGTGGTGCGCACCAGCGGACCGAGCAGCGCCTGCCGTACGGCCTGGGCGGGATCCTCGTAGGAGAAGGCGATCCGCTGACCGCCCCCGGCCGCTGCCATGTGCTCGTTCCCGCTTTCCGTGTGCCCGGGCGGCCCGGGTCGTTCTGCTCTGGGTGTCCGTGTGCGCTCGTGGGCCGGCTGTGCCGGATCGGCCGAGGGGTGCCCCGGCTCCTCGGGGCCGCGCGGTGGTGCGTCCTGGAGGAGGTCGAAGGCGTCGAGGATCTGCTCCAGGGTGGGCAGGCCATGGCCGCCGGCGCGGTGAAGGATCGTTTCGGCGGTGCGCGAGCGCACCCGGGCCAGCCGCCGCGCCTGGTCCTCGGCGCCGTCAGCGACCCGGGTCGGCAGATCGCCCGAGGCGTCGCCGACACCGAGCGCGCGGCGCATCCGGCGCCGGTCCTCCGGGGTGGTCGCCGCCGCGTAGCCGTACGGCTCGGCGTAGGCCACCGCGTCCTGGAGGCACTCGGCCCACAGCGGGCAGGAGGCGCACAGGTCGCTGGCGGTGCGCAGCAGGACGAGATGCTGGCGGCGCTGTTCCGGCGGGCTGCCGGGAACCCCCGCCGTGTCCGGCGCGTTCTCCAGCAGCGGGTGCTGGAAGACGTCCGGGCGGCGGCGGCAGGGCAGTGCCGCGTCAGGTATGTACGGCCCCCGATGCCGCTCACGCGCGCGTGGCGTGGGCAGTGCGGGCAGCGTCGTAGGACGTGCCAGGCGCATGTCTGAAGTCCCCCGTGGTGATCTTTGAGCGTGGGGGACTCTAAAACACCGTGCAAAAGCCGTGCAACGCATCTTCAAATCGTGTACAGAGCTGAGACAGTGACGCGACAGAACGTTCACAGCGGCCTCAACTATCCCCCGATTTAGTGGCCTTTGCGCGGTCCGTGCCCGTGGGTGAGAGCCTTCGCACCCGCGCGAGCAGCGACTTCACCGTGCCGCCACGGAGCGCCAGCACCCCCAGGACGCCGAGAAGTCCCAGCGGGACGCCGGCCTCCGGCGTGAACATCCCGACAATCGAGGCGATGACCAGGATCACGTCCGCGAGGAACACGGTCACTCCCCGCCGTCCCGGGTGTGCCTTCACCATCCAGGCACCGAGGAGAGCCATGCCGGTGAGCGCCCAGTAGCCGAAGACGGCCTGGCCCGAGACGACCGCGTCCGTGTTCATGCGTGCTGAGTCGCCCACCGCGCAGAAGTATCCGGTGAACGCGACGGTGAGCGTGGTCGTGCCGAGCGCCAGCAGGAGCTGGGTGCGGCGGCGGAGCAGCCAGATGACCGCGCCGAGGAACGCCAGCGCGCAGATCGCGACGAAGGAGGAGCCGCTCCGGGCGGCGATGGTGAACAGGGTGTAGACGACGGCGACGCCGAACACGAGGCGGGGCAGGAGACGGACGGCCCAGGGGTCGTTCTTGTCCTGGCGCAGGAGACGGCGGAGGGGTTGCTCAGGGCTCATGCGGCTCACTCTCCGATCCCCGTGCTGTGCGCCTTGGCCGGGGTGGGGAGCGTCTGGGCGGGCTCGACGGGACCTGAGTGTCCAGCCGGGACGACGACCTGGCGGGCCTCCACGGCGACGCCCGGCATCCAGTTGACCCCGTGGAAACCACTGACAGGAGCTTCGGCGGGTTCCGCTTGCTCTGGTCCCTGCGTCTGCTCCTGCGCTTGTGGCGCCTGCTGCAACTTGAGCGCCGGCGAGGTTTGCGCCGTCTGCTCGGTAAGGGCTGCTGCGGGCTGCTGTTCCTCCACACCGGGGAACGTCGCCTCCTGCTCCGTACGCAGGCTCAGGACCTCTTCGGTGAACTGCTCTGCGGCGACGTCACGGCCGTCCAACTGTGCTACGCGCGCGCACACTTCAAGTACGGCGGCGCGTTGGGCCTCGGCGGAGGGAAGGGATCGGAGGTGGTCCAGATCCAGATAGCCGGCGGCCCAGTACTTCTGGTTCGGCGGGTTGTCAGCGTCGGGAGCGAAGAAGTGCAGGTGTGAGCGGATCGCCCCGTCCGAGAGCAACTGCTGCGTCTCCGGGGGAAGCACCTTGAGCACATCCTCCGGAAGGTCGTACGCGAACTGAATGTTCTCGGGGCCCGTTACCTTGCGCAGCTGGGGCATTTCCGTCTCGTACGCGACGCTCCACGGGGCCATGGTCGCGGTGAACGCGATGGCCTCACCGTCCACGCTCTTGGCGTACTGCTCGGACAGCGCGGCCCAGGCCTTCCGGGCCAGGGCGTTGCCGCTGGCCTCGTCGAGCAGCAGGACCTCCTGTACTTCCCGCCGCCAAAGATGGAGTTTGTCCAGAAGTTGTCCGCCCGGCGTGCCCTCCAGATAGCGCGCTGCACCCTTCTCGATCGCGTTCTCGTCCTCGGACCAGATTTCGGCTATGTACTGGTTGCTCAGCACCTGGTCCGGCGGCAGGTCCGGGTGCGGAATGCCGTGGGACCAGAAGGCCGACTTCATGCCTGGGCGCGATGGCCGGACGTCGAGCTCTTTGACGTACTCGAGGACGTACTCCTCGACGCTCCCCGCCTCGGCGGCCCCCGCGAGGATCATGTCGGTGACGCGCTCCACCTCCTCCTCGGGGAGCGGCGCGCCAGCCTCCCGTTGCCGCTTCAGCGCTCGCTCCGTAGCTGTCTCGGCGGTGGTGACCTCGCTCACTCCAGCTCCTGGGGATAGCAGTTCAGGCTGATCATGACGCCGCGTCGGCCCACGCCCGTGGAGGTGACGCCGCCGCCGAACGCCTTCAGGACGACGACCGGGCCTTCCGGGTCCGTGCTCCGCCAGGTCGCGAGCCGGTACGGGTTGCGGGTCCGCAGGCGCCGCTCGCGGGACGGGAGCCAGCGAGAAGGGCCGTCGGGCTCGGGGAAGTCGGATGCGTCCCACGCGCCGGAGAAGGCCGGTGTGCCAAGCACCTCCCTGGCTGCCGTCTCGTAGGCCGGCCAGGCATCGGCGGCGATGTCCAGCACATGCTCGTTCTCTTCGGGACTGTCCGCCTGCACCTGCCAGGTGGTCCAGCCGAGGGACTGCACCGGGCTCCAACCGCCTCCGACGACCGGGGTGAGGGTCAGTTGGCCGCCGGTAGAGGTGCGTACGGAGAGGACTCGGTCCTCGGGCAGGGGACTCCAGCCGAACAGGGCGCACCAGTCGTCCAGGGCCTGGCCGGGGGCGGGCGGGCCGGCCCAGACCGCAGGCCAGTCAACGTGCTCCAGGCCGGTCAGCTCGGTGGCCAACCGCTGCGGTGATTCGTCGATCAGCAAGGTGGACATGTCTGCTCCCGAATTCCTTTCTCATCCCTCAGATTCGCCGGCCCGGTCCGGGCGTGGGCTGCTCCAGAGGGTTGTGGCATATCAGTCCGATCCTCGCATCGGCCGGGGCGGGAGCCGTCTGGGAACCCAGCCCGAGCATCAACCCCAGTTCGAAGATCGGTGCACCCGGAGTGCGGAAGCGCCAGATTGCCACGTGGCCCGCCCAGGTGTCGTTCAAGGCGGGCTCGCCCATGACGCTGCGCAAGGCGGTGAGGTGGGCCGTGAAGTGGTTCAGGGACAGTTCGGCGACCCGGTCGTTCTCGTCGGTGTCGCGGGCTCGGGCCGCCCACAGTGTGTGTCCGACCCCGGTCACCGGGCGCCCGGGAGCGGACGTGGCCACGTGCAGGCGGCTGCCACCGGCCGTGCGCACCCACAAACCAGCCTGGAACCACAGCGGCCGCCAGCCGAGTGCAGCGCACCAGGAGGCGCGCTGGTCCGCTTCCTCCGGCACCCCGCCCCACACCGTGGACCAGTCCACCTCGACGAGCCGCTCCAGCTCCGCCAGCAGCTGTGCCGGGGTGCGGGAGGCGGTCAGGACGGGCATGGAGTGGCTCCTCGGGGTGGGGACGGGCGGTGGGCGGGGTCAGATGCGGCCGTTGGGGCCGCGGGGGTCGCGGGGCGGCGGAGCCGGTGCGGCCGGCGGCCGGGGTGCGGTCTGCTGCGGTGCGGCGGGGGACCGGGGTACGGCTGGCGGCCGGGGTGCGGCCTGCTGTGGTGTGGCCGGTTGCCGGGGTGCGGCGGGCTGCCGGGGGGTGGTCGGTTGCCGGGGCGCGGTCGGCTGCTGGGGTGCGGGCTGCTGCGGCACGGACGGAGGCGTGTGGCCGGCCGGGCGGGGCTGGTGTTGCTGCTCCGTCGGGGCCGCGGCCGAGGGGTCGCCGGTCCACTGGGTCCTGGAGGCCGCACTGATCCGACCGGTGCGGCGGGGAGCGGGCGGGGGCGGGGCAGCGCTGCCCTCTTCCTCGGGCCGGCCGCTCTTCTTGTCGAAGGTCTCCCGGTACTGCCTGTCGGTGCGGCTGCTCTGGTAAGCGGCCTTGCGCTGATTGCGCTCGCCCACGTCGAGGACGCCGCTCTTCTGCAGCTTCCCCTTCAGGAAGCGCCTGTCGACGGTCCGGGCCGCGCCGCCGGCCACCCGCCCGGCGACCCGCCCCATCGTTCCGTCCTTGGGCTTGACCGCACCGTGCGTCTTGTCGGCCAGGTTCGTGCTGCTCGCCGAGGCCGCCGCCCCGATGCCCAGTGCGTCGTCCGCCCCCGCCACCTGCGGAGAGAACTTCCCTGACAACAGGTTCTTGAGCAGCATGATCACAGCGATGGTGACCAGCAGAAGCAGCAGCAACTGCATGCCGAGCGGGATCTGGAGGGGCAGGATCATCTGGTAGAAGAGCAGCAGAATGGTGAGGATCACGCCGAATCCGGCGCGCAGCACGAAGCTGTGCACGAAGGTCTGCCACCAGCCCCTGAGCAGCTTCTGCTGGGTCGGGTGGATCGAGATGGTCGCGATCAGCGGCAGCAGGATCACCATGATCAGCGTGACCGCGTGCCACAGCAGCGTCAGCGCGCTGAGCACCATCGTCATGATGCCGACGATCAAAGTGGCGACCAGCGAGTAGACCCCGATGCTGACGCGGGTGCCGGGTTTGTGTCCGGCCCACATCTCGTAGACGGTGGAGTCCTCGTGAAGGGCGACGTAGTTGCGCACCCACCCGTATTCGTGCTCCTTTGGCCCGATGAGGTCGCCCGTCACCCGCTTCCCGTTCTTGTCGAAGTAGTCGAAGTTGGTGATCGACTGGGCGACGACCTGCCTGACGCGCAGGTCGGAACAGCGCTTCTTTGAACCGAAGTCACATGGCCTGTCACCGTCGTACGCCAAGCCGGTCTTGCCCGCATCGCCGAACTGGCCTATGGCCCAGGGACGGAATGCCAGGGTGTCGTACATGGCGCAGGTGGATATGCGCATGCCGCGCTGCGGTGCGTTGTCCGGCAGGTCACAGGGTGGGCTGACCCCGTTCACCGCGCTGTCCAGCACCGCCTCGGTCAGTGCCGCGTTGCCCTGAGCGATTCCGGAGTCGGCCTCCTGGACCACGGTCGTGTAGTTGTTGTTGACCAGGAACGCGGACACCGCGATCACGACGAACGCGGCCCACCCCACGCCCGACCAGACCTCGCGCATGTCGCCCTTGCGCCATTTGCCGAACACCCATAGTCCGGTGAGCAGGATCATGGTGGGTACGGCCACCTTGAACACCTTGTTGTTCAGGCGGTCGACCACACTGTCATGACCCGAGACCGTGCCGCTGTAGAGCGCGGCCAGAGGGCTCGGATTGGACGCGATCTCCTTGAGGCTGATCGCGGCACGGCTGAAGAACTTGCTGATGTCGAAGACGGCCTGGGCGATGGTGTTGGTGATCGCGTTCTGGAAGCTGCAGTCGTCGCCGCTGACGTGCTCGCCGTCGCGGCCAGACTTCGCCTGATCCTGTTTGTCCTGCGTCGCGGCCCAGTTGAGGCCCCGCATGCCGTCCATCTCGTAGAGCGTGTACTGGCTGGGGTCTCCGCTCATCGGGACGGCCCCGGAGACCAGCTCACGCTTGCCGTCCCACTGCTTCACCGAGGGGAAGATGTTCTCCCCGGCGGCACCCGGCATGTCGGCCAGATTGTTGCTGCTCTGGTCCAGGTAGTCGCAGGTGTCGAAGAGGGCGTGCGCCGGCTGCGGTGTGGAGAGCGAGAGCGCGAGGATCCCGAGCACCACGAACAGAATGGCGCGTGCGGCGACACCGGTACTGATGAGTGTCCTGTGCAGGGGACGGGTCAGCATGAGATGTCCTTCGGAAGGATCAGATGTCGGCGGGGAAGTAGTTGGTCAGCACACACCCGTCGACCAGTGCAGGCTCCTTCTCGTAGCCGCTGGGCAACTTGAACTTCGGATCGCACGTGAGGTACTTGAGGTCGGACTTCTGCAGATCGTGGGTGGTCTCGTTACCGCCGGGAACCACGAGGAAGTTCTTGCCGACCAGGAATCCATAGCCGGAACCGCTCTTTTTCAGGGCGCCCTGGAACTTTTTCATGTCCGCGAGGAGGAGCGTGGTGGTGTCCTCGTAGTTGTCCCTGCAGACGTAGCGTTGCTTGATGGCCCAGGCGGGCTCCCCGGCCTCCTCGTTGCCCCAGGAAGGATCCCTGTTCGCGGTTTCGGTCTTGTCGTACTCGTCGGCCGCCTGCAGATCCAGGCAGGAGCCGTACTTGTTGAGGTAGAAGACGATGTCGGCAATGGTCGAGGCCGAGGGCAGTCCGCCGCCGGCCGCCTTGCCGTTGCCGTCACCGTCGCCGCCGAATGCTCCGGCGATGGTGCCTCCGGCGCCGGTCGCCCTGCCGTCACCGTCGCTGCCCGCCTTGTCGCCGCTGCCGCACGCCGCCATCGACGCCGACATGACGAGGAGGGCGCCCACGGCCAGTACTCGCTTGAGTCGCATGATGAAGTCCTTCTGCCTTACTCAGGCACGTAGTTGGTCAGCACGCAGCCGTTGACGAGTGCGGAATGCTTCGTGTAGCCGCTGGGTACCGAGAAGTCGGGATCGCAGGTCAGGAACTTCAGGTGCGACTTCGTCAGGTCCCGGATCGCGTCCTGGCCGACCGGGATGACCGCGAAGTCCTGGCCGATCAGGAGCTTTTCGTTGCTCTTCTTGACTGCGGACTGGAACTTCCGCATGTCAGGGGTGATGAGCAGAGTGATGGCAGCGCCGGACGCGTCCTTGCACACGGCGCGTTCTTTGATGCCCCAGGACGGGTCCTTGGCCTCCTCCGTGCCCCACGACTCGTTCTCACCGACATGGGCGCTGTCGTAGTTGTCGCCCGACATCACACCCGTGCAGGAGGTGTACTTGCTCACGTAGGACGCGATGGACGCGACGTCCTTGGCCTCGGGCAGGCCGGAGCCTGCCGAGTCGCTGTCTCCGCACCCCGCCGTAGCCGCCAGAGCGACCATGCCGGCGCCGATCGCGAGTGCTCGGGTCATGCGCATGATGTCTGTCCTGGTCCTCGGGTACTGGTGGGGGCGGGGCGTCACACCGGCTGGGCGGCGAGTTCGGGCTCGGGCTCCCTGGCGTTGGCCACCGGGTCCGCCTCCGTCTCCTGGAGGAACGTCCACTGCCACACGCTCTGTGGCGGGTCGATGCCCTGACGGGCCGGGCGGGTGGTGCCGTTGGTGTCCGTCGCGGCGAGGATCTCCTTGAAGACCAGGTCGACGGCGACCGTGCCGACCCGCTTGTCGGCGTCGCGCTGGAGGCAGACACCGGTGCGCAGTTCCTGGAGGGCGGCGATCACCTTGGGGTCGTTCTCGGGGCGGCCGAGCAGCGGGGCGACCAAGGACGCCTCCTGGGCCGACTTCTGCTTGAACGCGAACACCGAGTGGATCTGGTTGGCACCGCCGCTGCGCGCCTCGGAGTCCTCGATCTGCACCAGGTCGATGGCCTGCTGGGTGATCAGGACGGTGACGGCCAGGTAGGAGCGGCCCTGCTTGAGGGCGCGGCGCATCAGGTCGCGGCCCGCCTCGGTGGCGGTGACGACGTACGCCTCGTCCACGAAGAGCGCCTTGGGGCGCAGGCCGACCTCGCCCGTGACCGGGTTCTTCTCGTAGCCGACGTCCAGCATCTGGCTGCCCAGCTCCACGACCGCCATCAGCGCGGTGGCGGCAAGGCGTTCGGCCGGGTTCCAGTTGCGCGGGTCGGAGGCGGCCGGGGACTGGAAACCGCGCAGGGTGATGACCGTACGGCGCTTGCGCATGCTGCTCAGCGGCTGCGGCTTCTCCGCGAACGCCAGCCGGGCGTAGGGGAGCGTGCGCAGCTCGGTCAGCAGCATCTGGGCGAGCTTCAGGTCCTTCGCGGCCTCGCGGTCGCCGGTCGTGACGGCGTGGTCGTACGACTCCACCACCTCGTCCACCACCTGCCACAAGGTCGGGCGAGGTACGCGCAGTTCGGCGTCGCGGGCGGACAGGCCCTGCTCGACGGCCTGGCGGATGGCGGAGTTGTAGCGGCCGACGACGGCCGCCATCGCCTCGATGACGGGCAGCCGGACGCGCTGGTAGTCCTCGTCGCCGAGGAAGCCGCGCAGCATCGATTCGGCCAGCAGGCGGCCGGCGGGGACGTCGCGCGCGATGACCCAGGGGTCGAGGACGCCCGCCTGGCCCTTGAGGAGGTCCACGACCTCCGTCTCGGCCCAGAACTCCCGGTTGACCGGCTGGAAACTGCTGGCCGCGGTGCCGAGCACGCCCGACTCGGCGTCCGCCGCGAAGGCGGGGTCGTTCACCTGGGAGCCGAAGGCCAGGTAGTAGCACATCTGGGCGAAGTCGGTCTTCGGGTCGATGACCAGGCAGCGGACGCCCGACTCCGACTCCTCGTAGAACTTCTGCAGGGCGAGGGACGACTTGCCACCGCCCGATGCGCCGACGATGGCGAGGCCACCGCCGTCGTTGCGGGCCGGGCCGACGTGCAGCGAGTAGTGCACCGGCATCTTGCCCGCCCAGCCGACCAGGTTGCCGACCCAGCCGAGGCGCTTGCCGGAGCGCGTCTCCGGGTTGTCGCCCAGCTCCGTGCCCGCGGTGGGCAGTCCGGCGCCGAGCTGCTCGACCTCCTGGAGACGGATGTACGGCGCGATCGGCAACTTCGGTGCGTCACCGGGGAGCTGCGACTGCAGCAGGCGCCACTGCTGACGGGTGGGTCGCAGCAGGGTGACCCTCAGATCCTGCTTGAACTGCATCTCCAGTACGCGGCGGCGCCGCTCCAGCTCCTTCACGTCCGGCGCCGAGATCGTGAAGCGGATCTGCGCTTCCATGCCCGGCATCTTGTGCTCCTCGATGTCGTCGACGAGCTCCTGGGCGCGGGTGACCTGGCTGGCCAGCTTGGTGTCGGGGGAACGGCCGGAGTTGGCCATGTCGTTCATCTCGTCCACGAGGTTGCCGCGGATCTTGTCGGCGCGGTCCTTGAACTTCGAGTACGGGATGAGCGTGAAGCGCATGTCGATCTCGACGGGGAAGTCGACGTGCTGTGCGGCGTAGCGGGCCCAGGCCGTGGACTGGCGGAAGCGGGTCTCGGCGGGCCAGTTGGCGGCGACCAGGGTCGTGGTGTAGCTGGTCTGGCGTTCGCCGCTGACCTCGTCGTACTGGTGCAGCACGATGTGCGTCTTGCGGTTCTCGCCGGAGAAGTCGACGACCAGGTCGAACTGGTCGGGGCCCCAGGCGCGCGAGCCGAGCACGGGCTCCGGCGGGACCGGCAGGTCGCCGTGGAGCGGCTTGCGGATCAGCCAGACCAGTTCCTCACGGGTGAGCGGGGTGCCCTTGAGGTTCTCCAGGCTCTCGTGGACCTCGACGGCGACCTGGGTCCACTCGGCGAGGACGGACGGCGGCAGGTGCTCGTCGGCGACGCCCGTCGCGGTGGCCGCGGCGCGATCGGCGGTGCTGCGCACGCCCCGGAGCAGGCCGGGCTCGTCGTACGGCTCGTCGTCCTGGCCCAGGACACCTGTGGAGCCGCTGCTGCGCTTGAGCGAGCCCAGCTTCACCAGCAGGATGTTGCGCTCCCGCTTGGCGCCGATGCGCTCCTGGTAGTCGGCCTTGCGCAGGTTGTACGCCTTGTAGTTCTCGGTCGGCTCCCAGGCGACCGCGTTGAGCTCCTCCGCCCAGGTCAGCGCGGTGATCGGCTGGTAGACCTTGCGGTAGTGGCACTCGACGTTGCGGTCGCCGCGGGCCAGGTTGAGCAGACCGCGGGCCGGGCCCTCGGCCATCACCTGGAGTTCGGTGGCGTTCAGGTACTCGTCGATCGCGTTGGGCAGGACCAGGCCCGTCCATACCGAGTCGCCGTGCACGAAGATCATGTCGTCGGCGTAGCGGTAGGGCAGGCGGAGGTCCTCGCGGCGGGCGGCGGCGGAGGACGACGACTGGCGGGAACGCGCCGTGCCGGAGCCGCCGTTGCCGCCGCTCTGCTGCTTCTTGCTGGACGAGGAGGCCATGATCATGGCGACCACGAAGAAGGCGACGGCACCGCCCAGGAGGATCAGCATGAACATGGGGTCACCTAGCGTTGATGGAGAAGGGCAAGTCGGTCAGCGGAGGGTGGAGAACGGGGTACCGCGCTCGGCGGCGTCCCGGCGGGCGGCGTCGTAGCGGGCCTGCCAGCGCGGGGAGCCGGGGGTCCACAGGACCACCTGCCAGTGCAGCTCCTCCGGCTCCCGGTCCGCGGCCAGGCCCTGCAGCCGCTTGGGCTGCCACCACCAGTCGGCCCACACCACCAGCTGCTGGCTCAGGGTGAGCGCCGAGGGCAGGGGCCGGCCCCAGACGAAGTAGACGCCGATCGGCGGACCGAAGTAGAGCAGCGAGGTCCACAACGACAGGCTGAGGAAGGGCAGGAACGTCGACACCGAGAAGAGCGCCACGAGCCAGAGCAGTCCGAAGCCGAAGGCCGCGCCCAGGGCGGGCAGCAGCAGGCCGGGCAGCGGGATGTTGCCCCAGTTCCAGATGCGCTTGGGCCGGTTGACCAGGTCGGTGTGGTCGTATGCGACCAGCGGCTCCGGAGCGTCCTGACTCATGACCGCGTGCTCCCCCTCTTCCTACGTCGGCTGGCGGTGGCTCAGTTGCCCTTGCCGCCGCCGATCTGGCCGCCGAGGTCGATGAGCAGGCCGGCGAGGCCGGTGGCGCCACCGATGATCAGCGCGGCGAGCGCGATCAGGCCGAAGCCCTGGAACGCCTCGCGCATGCCGTCACCGCGCTTCATCGACAGGAGCATGCGGATGCCGAGGATGAGCAGGGCGATGACGGCGACCATCGTCCCCGCGTCGCGGAGGATCGTCTCGATCCGTCCGAACATGTCGTCCAGGCTGCCGTTGGCTGCAAGGTACACGGTGTTTCCTCTCGGGTGCTGACGTTGTGGTTCAGGGCGGAGCGGGGCGGATGGCGTCAGTGCGCGGTGTGCCGCTTGCCCTTGGACGACTGGACGGTGGTGCCCGAGTCGCTCGGGGATGGTGAGCCGGAGGCCGACGGTGTGCTGTCGGCGGAGCCGGAGGGGTCGGAGGAGGCGGAGGAGCCGGGCGATGCGGACGGGTCCGCGGAGTCGCTCTGGTCGCCGTCGGCCCGGCCGCCCTGCGGGTCGAGCACGCCACCGCGTATGTCCTTGATGAACCAGCCCTGGGCGGTGTTCACCATGGTCATCCGATAGGCGCGGCGCACCGTCTCCCCCTGCGGATCGCCCCAGTCGACGACCACGCGCAGCTGGACGGCCTGTCCAGTCGGGTAGGTGTAGGGGGAGGTGCCCTGCACATTCCCCGGGACGAGCGCGACGACCTCGGTGACCTGGGGCTTTGACAGCCGGCCGGCCAGCCCTGAGGTCGCCTGGAGCGTCGCGTCGGGTGTGGTGAAGCGCGCCATGGCTGTGGCGTCCGAGGCGCCCCAGGCCGTGAAGTAGCCGGGTAGCACCTGTCCCTTGAGCTGCTCGGCCAGCTTGTCGTCCACGACCTCGTGGTTCCGGTTGACCGCCGGTACGTCGGCGCGGGCGGGCAGCGGCATCTGGCCCACGTCACCGGCGACGCGCATGCCCTCGCCGGACTTCAGATCCTTGACGTAGACCGGGACGGTCAGCTCGCTCAGCGTGCCGTCGGCGGTGCGGACCTGCACCCCGAGGTAACGGCCGTGGTCGCCGTACTCGGTCAGGTCTTCCACGGAGCCGTCCCAGACGGCGGAGAGAGCCCGGCTGGTGCCCTGGCCGTTCCACCCGCACTCGGGATCGGCCCCGGCGGAGGCGTACTGGGCGAGCTTGGCGCGCCGCTCGGAGTCCTTGTCCGGGGAGTACGTCAGGCAGAGCAACGCGTACTGCTCGGCGAAGCTCGCCGCCTGCTGCACCGGGAAGTCGGTGAGCCGGTACCGGGCGGCGTCGGACGCGTCCAGGGCGGCGCTGCTCGTCCGGGAGGACACGCCGACCATCAGACCCATGACGCCGCACGAGCCCAGGGCCAGCACACAGGTGGTGATGAGCAGCGTGGCGCGCAGGGCGACATGCGTACGGCGTCCCCCGGATCCACCGGAGGGGATACGGCCGCCAGGCTTGGGGACGTCGAAGGTACGGGCGGGGGAGGGAGCCTTGGCTTCGGAGGCGGAGGCGGAGGCGGAGGCGGAGACTGGCGCGGCTGCCGCGGCGGGTGCGCTGACCGAGGGCTTGGTCATGGACGGGCTCGCGGACGCGTCCGCGGCGGCGGCCGGTACCGGGGCGACGGGAGTCGTCGGTGATGGTGCCGGAGCTGCTGCGGTCACCGGTGCCGGTGCTGGTGCCAAGGTGGTGGCCGCCGGCTTCGAAGAGCCCTTCTTGCGCTCCTGCTTCTCCGCCTTCTTCTGCTCGTACGCGGTCTTGCGCGCCGCCCGCTCCCGCTCCCGCTTCTCCTTCTTCGACTCGGTCCGCGGAGCGGTCTCCCGCGGCGGCAGGGCGGGTACGGCGGCCTGACCGGCCCGGGGCTGGCTGCGGACCCAGGCGGCGGCGACCTGTGCCCGGGCCGCGTCCGAGGGCAGGGGCTGGGGCTGCTGAGGCTGCTGCCCCTGTGCCGGCCAGCCCTGCTGCGGGGCCTGCGCCTGCTGGGGAGCCTGCGCCTGCTGCGCGGATTGCGGAGGACCGAAGGGCCCGGGCTGCCCGGAAGGCTGGCCTGCGCCGACCGCGCCAGCAGAGCTGTTCTGGTCTGTCATCGAGTCGGTTACTCCAGCGAGTCGGTTACCCGTCCGCCTGGGCGGGCGCGACCGCGCCGCACGACGGGCCCTGGCCCGGCCAGGTGCGCTGGCAGTGTGGCAAAGACCCGTCCTTCGAGCTGCGGCCGATTCCCGTCGGGAGCAGGGGAATTCCCGGCGGACGGTGTTTCGGGAAAGCGGCCGGGAAAGGCACCGGGGACTCGCCGGGAAGGCGGGTGGCCGTCCGGGCGGGCGCTCGGCCCACAATGCGCGGGGCAGGTCCGGACGGCGTGCCCACCCGCAGGATCTGAGGACCCATGGCCCCGGCGAAGGACGAGAGTTGAGCGACCAGAACGGGCATCCGCAGCCCCCCGACCCGCGTGCCTGGGCCGTACCCCCGCAAGTGCAGACGCCGCAACAGCCGCCGGCGGTCCCTCACCTGTCCGCTCCCGCGCAAGTACTGCAGGTGAGCCGGGCGTGGATCGACGGCTATGAGCCCGGCGACCCGTGGCAGGCCCGCCTGTGCCTGGAGACTCCCTACGGCATCGCCGCCTATCCCCTGACCCCGAACACGATTCCCGACCTGCTGGAGCCGATGGTTCTGGTGGCCCAGGAGCAGCAGGGCCTGCCCGTGGGGCTGGACACCGAACCGGAGCCGGAGGAGACGCGGGCCGAGGAACAGGACGGGGACGAGGACAGCGTGGCCGCTCGCCTCCAGAGCGGCCGTGCAGCCCGGCTGACCGGGTGGGCGGTCGTCCACGACCTGTGGGAACGCGAGGATCCGACGGCCCGGATTGTGATGGGCGCGATCGTGGTGGCGCTGCTGTTGCTCGGTATCTTCCTGACGTGATCGTCCGCTCGACCGATTGGGAGAAGCCACATGCTGACGGAGACGACGGGACGCACTCCGCAGGACCTCGCCACCGAGTTGGCCACGCTGCGGGAGGTCGACTGGGCTTCCGTGTGGGCGGGTCCGCCGCAGAGCGGGAGCGAGCTACGGGAGTGGTGCGGACGGTACGGCTGGGAGCCGCTGACGTTCGACCGGCAGCTGCGGGTCCGTACGACGTCCGGGGGCGAGCTGTCCTTCGGTAACACCACCACGTACGGAAGCCCTCTGGTCAGGGCGAGCTTGCTGGCTTGCTGGCGTGTGACCGCGTCCGGCCCGCAGGACAACGGTGCGGTTCTGGCCGCCGCTTCCGAGGCGTGGCCGGTTCACCTCCAGGCGGCGGTGTCGGCCATGGGGGCACCGGTGTGGCACGGACAGTGGGACGCTGAGGACTTCCCGGAGCCGTCGGACCCGGCCTTCTGGGAGGCCCGGGAGTCCCGTCTGGCGAATCGCAGTCCGTTCCGGATGGCGTATTGGGCTCCGGTGGGTGAGGCTCCGGGACAGGCGGTCTACGTACTGGACCAGTCGGTGTCGTTCCCCACCTGGACCGAGGATCTGCCCGGGGGTTCGATGATCAGCCTTGCCGTGTATCCGCCTGAGGGGTCACGGAGGAACCTGTGAGCCTAGACGCGCCGCCGACCCCGAAAGAGATAGAGGACGCGCTGGCCCTGGAGGAGGCGCATGCGCGGACACAACCGCGTAGTCCAGACGAAGCGCGTTCCGTGGTCGCCCGGATGTACGGGGACTGGCGTGCCGCACACGAACAGGGGCGCGCGGCCCCGGACTTGATGGCGTTCGTCCGGGACGTCGCGCAGAACGGCGCCGTCACGCATCCGGAACGTGGTGAGACGCGGGCGTTCTGGTCCTGGCGGTCGCAGCCGGAGGGCGCGCCCCGGGAGATCGGACATCGCTACCTCGCTCAGGCCTGCGGCAGGACGCGAGGCATGCAGGTGCTGGAGGACAGCCCGGCAGGGGCCCAGCTCGACTCGTACCACCTGTTCAACGACGAGGTGAGGCTCGTCCTCGCCAAGGACTACCAGGTGGATCCCGCCCAGCTGCAGGAGACGGCGGATCAGGTGTGGAAGACCGTCTCCGGGCGCTATGCGGAGGCGGCGACGGGGCCGGTGGTGGCCTTCGCGGCAGACGTCGGCAAGGACTCGGTGCTGGGGGCCGATGAACTGCCCCGGTTGCTTGCCCACGAACAGGTCGGCAAGGAGCACATCGAGTGGCCGATCGAGATGCCTCGCCACGAGCAGCTTCCGCCGGACATCGATGAACTGATCGGCGACAAGACGCTGCGATCGCAATGGCGGATGGAGGACATCAACCCGGCGATCACCTCGCCCAAGGACTTCGCGCGCAAGCTGAGCGGCATGGATGTTCCAGAGCGGCTGAAGCAGCAGCATGAGGCGGCCCTGGGGCGGCTTGGATCGGCCGACACCTACGAGGAGTTGAACGCGCCGGCGCAGCAGCGGGGACCGGCGGTGAACGAGTTCCTGCCCGGTGTGAAGGTTCGCCCCATCGCCCTGCCTGCCGCCCCCCGCGGCCCCACCGCCGGTCACGGCGTCCTCAACCCGGCCGCGGCGCTCACCCTGCCGCCCCCGATGCCGGAGCAGCAGCCCGCAGGAATGGAGCGATGACCGCAGCCGCCGCCGAACAGGCCGAAGAAGAGCCGCAGTTCTACTTCCCGGACGTCTACGCGTTCGTCTCCGACTATCTCGCCCAGATGATCCGCCGCCGCGTCAACGGCTCCTCGACCACCTGGTGCCCCACCTGGTGGGAGCACCCCGAGGCCGGCGCCCGCCTCTCCGCGCTCTGGCTCGCCTGGGAGCATCTGCGCCAGGACCCGGCGCTCGGCATGTCCACGTGGTGGCTGCACCACGCGGACCCGCATCTGCGGATCCTGATGGACCCCGACAACGGCCCGTTCGCGGCGTGTTCACCGAAGGACGGGCACACGGCGTACCCGTTCGACCCGCTGCCGGTGGAACCGCGGCCCGCCTGAACACGCGAACTCCCCCCGTTTCCCGGATCCCTGTCACCTTTTCCCGGCGCTTTCCCGCCGGGAAATCCCCGCGCCCCACCTGCCCCGCCTCCCCCTACCGTGTCCCGGTCACCCGTCGACCGCCGGACCGGCTCAGCACAAGGGGAGGCGCGGGAGCGTGGAGTCGCCTGCAGAGAACAAGCGCACGGCGCTGTTGGCACTCGGTGTGCTCGGAGTTCTGCTCGTAGCCGTTCTGACGGTCTTCACCGTCTTCAGCGGGAACGACGGCGGCAGCGGCACGGAGGGCCGAGGCAGGGCCGTCCCGGCAGCCTCCGCCGACGCCGGCGGTTCGAACGGAGGCTCCTCCTCGCAGCAGCCGGCCGCCGCCGCGACCCCTATCGTCCCGCTCCCCGAAGTGGCGAAGGCCCACCAGGTCATGGCGTCCTACATGGCCGGTTTGAACACCTACGACCACACCAGTGGAGCGTCCGCCTGGAGCAAGCCCCTCCTCGGCCTCACCACCGGTGACACGCAGATGCAACAGAACACCACCCTGCCCAAGGGCAAGGCATGGGCCGACTGTCTGGCGCAGCGATGCTCGTCCAAGGGCACGGCCGCCGTCGTGCGGGACACGGTGATCGCCGACGACGTGGTGCGCAACAGCGGCCGTTCCATCTCCAGCCTTGTGCGGGTCACCGCCGCCTACACCGCGAACGGCAAGACCTCCACCCAGTCCAACGACTGGCTGGTCACCGTCAAGGACGACAGCGGCGACTGGGTCGTCTCCGGCTTCAACGTCTTCGGTCTCGGTGACGTCGGGGCCTCCGACCAGTCGGGGGAGTGAGCCGGGCATGGTGGCACCCGCCGTACTGGCGGCGGCGCAGAAGGCCGCGAAGGTCGCCCGGCAAGCCCAGCGGGCCCGGCAGGCGGCATCCGGCGGCAAAGGCGGCGGCAAGGGCAACGGCAAGGATTCGAAGAAGCTGTTGCTGCTCATCGGCGGCGGCGGTGGTCTGTTCGTCATAGGCGGCATCCTCCTGGCGATGATGATGCTTCTGGCCCTGCTCACCGGCGGCATGGGAGCGGCGGCCGCCGCCTGCGGCGACTACAAGGACAACGCCAACGCCGGCAACACCGGTGACGCGGCCGCCACCAACCCGATCATGCCGGCCGGCAAGATGTACATGCCGAGCGAGACGGCCCGTAACGAGATACCCCCGAAGATGATCCTGGCGGCCATGCGCGCCGCCGCCCGCTACGACGGCCTCGACTGGACGCTCATCGCCGGTCAGATGTACCAGGAGACCAAGTACGGCCAGGACCCCTCGGCGGCACCGGGCGGCGCCAACTCGGCCGGCTACATGGGCATCCTCCAGTTCGGTGATCCCGCCTGGAGCGAGTACGGCGCCGACGGCAACGGCGACGGCAAGAAGGACCTGTACAACGTCGACGACGCCGCCTGGGGCACCGCCAACTACCTGCACGCCCTGCACGCCGAGACCGAGCCGTGGAAGGCGCTCCTCGGCTACTCGGGCTCGACCGCCTCCAACACCATCTACCCGCGGGTCGTCCTCACCGAGGCCGCCCGCTATCGCGGCGTGCTCACCGGCGACCAGGACCTCATCAAACGCTGGTACGCGCACCTGAAGGACACCATCGACAAGAACCCGTCCTTCCCCACTCTCGGCCAGCAGTCGGACATCCCCGAGCCGGTCGGCAACGACGCCCAGCCGGGCACGGCGCTGAACATCAAGGCCTCCGCCCCGCGTTCCTGGTCCACCCCGGCCCTGCCCGGCGGCGGCGACACGACCCAGTCCGCCCTGGCCCCGGCCGCGTACACCATGCCCCTCGCCCAGCCGGTCACCGGCGGCAAGGACTGGGAGTGGCCGATGAAGCAGGGCACGTACACGCTCGGCACCCCGTACCACCAGAACGGCAGCATGTGGAGCCTCGGCTACCACACCGGCCAGGACCTGGTGGCGTCCCCCGGCACGCCGATCTACGCCCCGGCCGACGGCAAGGTCGTGCACGCCGGCCCCGGCGGCGCCTACGGCAACATGACCGAGCTGGAGCACGCCGACGGTGTCATCACGCTCTACGCCCACCAGACCACGATCAAGGTGTCCATGGGCCAGAGCGTCAAGCGCGGCGACCTGATCGGCACGGTCGGCGCCACCGGCAATGTCACCGGTCCCCATCTGCACTGGGAGGTCCGCGTCCCCGGGGTCGACAACCCGTTCGTCGCGGGCCAGGACCAAGGGCCGGGCATGGTCGACCCGGTGGAGTGGATGAAGGGCCGGGTCACCGCCAACCCGGACTACGGCACGGTCCCCGGTTCCGATTCCGGTTCCGGCGACCAGGGGCGTGATGGCCAGTACGCCAACTGCGCCGAGAACGGCGGCGGCGCGAACGTCCCCCCCGACGGCGCCGGCGCCTCCGGTGTCATCCCGGACTCCGACGACCCGGTCGTCCGGGCCGTCCTCGGCTGGGCCCAGCGCGGCATCGGCGTGCCGTACGTGTACGGCGCCCCGCGTCTGCAGGGCCAGAACCCGACCAGCTTCGACTGCTCCAGCTTCACCGAGTGGGCGTACTACATGGCGAGCGGCGGGAAGATCGACATCGGTTCGACCACCTACGACCAGCAGCCGTACCTCAGCAAGTACGAGGTGCCGCTGGCGCAGGCCCAGCCCGGTGACGTGATCTTCTTCCGGCCCGAGGGCGACGGCCGCTCGGGACATGTCGGCCTGGTCTGGGACCCCAAGGGCCACAAGATCCTCCACGCTCCGCGGCCGGGCAAGACGGTCGAGTTCAGCACCTGGGACGTCCAGGACAAGATCACCGGCGTGTACCGGGTGCCGATCCCGAAGGGCACCGACCCGGTGGAGAGCAACGGCAACGGAAACCAAAAGGGAGCGTAGGCGTCCCGGCCGGCGGGGACCTCTCCGTCTTCGCCCCGCAGAAAGGATCCCGCGGGTGACCGCAGAACAGCAGAAGAAGCCGCGCTCCGGCGACGACTGGACGACGGAGATCGTCGTCCTGATCGCGCTCGTGCTGCTGGGCGTCGGCGGCGCCTGGCTGGCCGCCAAGGTGGGGGCCGGGTTCACGGACGCGCCCGAGCCGCCGTCCAACCCGCTGTCCTTCCTCGTCGCCATGGTCAAGGGCGACTACAGCTGGCCGGGTTCGGCCGCCAGCGCGGTCGCCGCCGGGGAGGCCCTCCTGCTCGGCGTCCTCGGCCTGGCCGGGTACCGGGTCCGCCAGCGCGGGCGGAACAAGCCCGATGTCGACGGCGCCGCCCAGCATCTCGCCAAGGGCGAGGAGCTGGGCAAGCTCACGCTGAAGGGCGCGGCGGCGACGGCCGAGCGGCTCGGTGTGCAGGGGAAGGTCCCGGGCGTGTTCATCGGCCGTTCCGTCAAGGGCCGCCAGCCGCTGTTCGGTTCGTACGAGGACATGCACGTCGACATCTGGGGGCCGCGCACCGGCAAGACCACCCGGCGGGCGATCCCGGCGATCCTGGACGGACCGGGTGCTGTCCTTGTCACCTCTAACAAACGGGACATCGTGGACGCCACCCGCGGCCCGCGTGCCGCCCGCGGCCCGGTCTGGGTCTTCGACCCGCAGCAGGTCGCGGCGGAGGCGCCGAGCTGGTGGTGGAACCCGCTGTCGTACGTCACCGACGTCGCCAAGGCCCGCAAGATGGCCGACCACTTCGCGTCCGGCTCCCGGGACGCGAACGCCTCCACCGACGCCTTCTTCGACCCGGCCGGCCAGGACCTGCTGGCCAACCTGCTGCTCGCCGCCGCCTGCGCGAAGGCGCCCATCACCCAGATCTACACCTGGCTGTCCAACCCCAAGGACGACACCCCGGAGCGGATCCTGCGCGGTGCCGGGCACGTCATGGCCGCCGACGGGCTGAACGGCGTCATCACCGCACCGGACAAGCAGCGCAGCGGCATCTACGGCGTGGCCCAGCAGATGGCGTCCTGCCTGATCAACCCCGAGGTCAACCGCTGGGTGACACCGCCCGGCGACCCGCGTGCGCCCGAGTTCGACCCGCATGCCTTCGTGCGCACCGGCGGCACGCTGTACTCCCTGTCCCGCGAGGGGCGCGACAGCGCGGGCCCGCTGGTGACCGCGCTCACGGTGGCGGTGGTGGAGGCCGCCGAGGAGTACGCCACCACCCAGCGCGGCGGCCGTCTCCCGCTGCCCCTGATCGGTGTCCTGGACGAGGCCGCCAACGTCTGCCGCTGGCGTGCCCTGCCCGATCTGTACTCGCACTACGGCTCGCGCGGCATCATCCTGATGACGATCCTGCAGTCCTGGGCGCAGGGCGTCGAGGTGTGGGGCGACCGCGGCATGGAGAAGCTGTGGTCCGCGGCGAACGTCCGCGTCTACGGCGGCGGTGTCTCCGACACCCGGTTCCTGGGCGACCTGAGCGAGCTGGCGGGCGAGTTCGAGCTGCGTGAGTACCAGACCAGCCGCGAGGCGGAGGCGGGCGGCTGGTCCGGCGCCCGTACGGTCAGCGAGTCCGTGCGCCGCGAGCGCGTCCTGCAGGTCTCCGACCTCGGGGCCATGCCGCCCGGCCGCGCCCTGGTCCTCGCCTCCGGCACCAAGCCGGTGCTGGTCGAGACGATCCCGTGGTGGGAGGGCCCCTACGCGTCCGAGGTCCAGACGTCCCTGCGCAAGTACGACCCGGGGGCGCGGTGACGGGGGCGGCTCGGTGCTCGCCCGCGTCGGGTGGCTGAGAACGTTCGGTCGTGCGTACGAGTTCGGAAGCGTGCCGGTGAAGGGTCCGTAAAGGGCGTTTGAAGGTGAATTCGCGTGGTGTTTCGGTACCTTCACCGGCTGCGCGGACGGTGATGTTGCCATCTCGTTAAGTAGTTCCGCTTGACGCCGGGTGCGGCACCCGCGTTGTCTTTTCAGACACCTGGGGCGTATAGCAGCCCTACGTCCGGAACGCACCTGAAGTGAGCCCTCGAATGCGTCGTATCGCCATATCCGTGGCAGCATCCACGATGACCCTCTCGCTCGCCGGCTGCGGCGTGCTGGGCGCGACGGGGAGTGGGGCGGACGCGAGCCCGAGCAAGGGCGACGACCTCACCGTGGGGCTGCTGCTGCCGGAGAAGGCGAACACGCGGTACGACAGGTTCGACTACCCGATCATCCGGGACAAGGTCGCCGCGCTCACGGGCAAGAAGGGGAAGGTCGAGTACGCCAACGCGAACGCCAGCGCCTCCCAGCAGGCCTCGCAGCTGCAGCAGATGATCGAGGAGAAGGTCGACATCATCCTGCTCGACGCCGTCGACTCGCACTCCGTCGCCGCCGAGGTGCAGAAGGCCAAGGATGCGGGCATTCCGGTCATCGCCTACGACCGCCTCGCCGAGGGCCCGATCGACGCCTACGTCTCCTTCGACAACGAGCTGGTCGGCGAGGTGCAGGGCCGCACCCTGCTGGAGGCCCTCGGGTCCGGCACCGACACCTCCGACAAGATCGTCATGGTGAACGGCTCGCCCACCGACCCCAACGCCAAGCAGTTCAAGGAGGGCGCGCTCTCCGAGCTGAACGGCAAGGTGACGATCGCGGAGTCGTACGACACCACGGACTGGAAGCCGGAACTCGCCGACACCGAGATGACCAAGGCCATCAGCGAGATCGGCAAGAGCAACATCGCCGGTGTCTACGCCGCCAACGACGGCATGGCGGGCGGCGTGATCAAGGCCCTGAAGGCGGCGGGCGTCACCAGCCTGCCCCCGATCACCGGCCAGGACGCGGAACTGGACGCGGTCCAGCGGATCGTCGCCGGTGAGCAGTACATGAGCGTCTACAAGGCCTACCCGGACGAGGCCGAGGCCGCCGCGCAGATGGCCGTCGCCAAGGTCCAGGGCAAGGACATCCAGTTCGACGCGCTCACCCAGGACAAGGTCGACAGCCCCACCACCAAGTCCATCCCGGCCAAGCTGATCCAGCCGATCGCCCTGACCAAGAGCAACATCAGGTCCACGGTCGTCGCGGACGGCATCTACACCGTGGGTGACATCTGCACCGCCAAGTACAAGGCGGCCTGCGCGGCGATCGGCCTCAAGTAGACGCCTCGGCTCCTGCGCCGCGGGCCTGCCCGCATCGCGTCACCCCCGTGGACGCGATGCGGCGGCCCGCTCCGGGTGTCCTGTGACGCCCGGGGGAGGTGGGGTCAACGATGCCGTGGCATGGTCCACCCCACCACCATCAGCTTGTTGCAATGCGAGGGGTGGAGCCTGCCCCAAATAGGGATATAACTGCGTTTTGCGGCAGCCCTGTTGGGGTGAGCCGTGTTGCGGACCCGGTCGGCGCCGCGCATAGTTGCGCTGCGGAAGTGGCAGCACACCGGGGGTGAAATGCACGATGGCCGGGCGCGGGGCGGAGCAGCATCCACACGGCGCCGACCGACTGTGCGCGGCCGGGGACCGGGTGTACTCACGGGCCGTACGCCGCGGCCGGGTGCCGCGCACCGATGCCGAGGCGGTGCCCTGCCTGCTGGAACTGGCCCTGCTGCACCCGGACCCCGACGACATGGACTGGCTGGTGCCGACCTCCCCGCAGGAGGTCATGACCAGGCTGCTGCGCGGGGTCTACGACGAGGTCAGTGAGAGCCAGCGGCGGGTGGGCTCGGCGGTGGCCGCCTTCGAGTGGTACGCGGGCCTCGGCCGTCAGCTGGGCGCGCTGGCCGCACCGGCCGAGGGCAGCGCGATCCGGGTGCTGGACGGGCTCTCCCGGATCCAGGCCGCGATGGACGAGGCGACCGAGGCGTGCACGACCGAGGTGCTCACCGTGCAGCCGGGCGGCATCCGCCGGGAGGCCGAGCTGACCGAGGGGCTGCACCGGGCGCTGGCCCTGCGCGGCCGGGGCGTGCGCATGCGCGACCTGTACACGCACGTCGCCCGGCACGGCCAGGGCCTGCTCAACTACCTGGAGCTGATGGGCGACACGGTCGAGGCCAGGACGCTGGACGAGGTGATCGACCGGCTGATCCTCTTCGACCGCACGGTGGCCTTCATCCCCGCCAACGCCGACCGCACGATGGCCCTGGAACTGCGCCACCCGGCCCTCGTGGAGTACCTGGTGACGGTCTTCGAGCGGCTCTGGCGCCTCGCGATCCCGCTGACCGCCCCCCTGCCCGACACCGGCATCGAGGGCATCTCGCACCGCGAGCAGTCCATCGCCGCGCTGCTCGCCGAGGGCCACCAGGACGCGGTGATCGCCGAGCGGCTCGGCATCAGCGTGCGCACCTGCCGCGCCCATATCGCCCGCCTGTCGGAGACCCTGGGCGCGGCCAGCCGCACCCAGCTGGGCGTACGGATCGCCCAGGTCGGACTGGACGGCCACCGCGGCTCCGCCCTGCCGGCCACCGCGCTCACGGCTCCCGATCAAGAATCCCCGAGCGTGCGATGAGATAGCCCAGCTGGGTGCGGCTGTCGCTGCCGAGGGCGGCGGCGAGTTTGGCGATGTGCAGCCGGGCGGTGCGGACGTTCATACCGAGGCGGTCGGCGATGACGGCGTCCGTGTGGCCCTCCACCAGAAGGGCCGCGATGGCGCGCTGGCGGGGCGTGACGCCGTCCACTGACGGGGGCTGCACCGCCTCTGGGAACATCGGCGTGGCCAGCCGCCAGAGCCGGTCGAAGGTCGTGACGAAGTACTTGATCAGGGCCGGGTGGCGGACCTCCAGGGCGAGGGCGCCGTCGTCGGCGGCGGGGATGAAGGCGACCTTGCGGTCGATGACGATGAGCCGGTCCGGCACCTCGTCGAGGCTGCGGGCCTCGGTGTCGCCGTGCCGGAAGTGCTCCAGCGGCCCGTACACGAGCGGCACATGGCGCAGTGTGTGCGGGTAGAGGACGCGGATACGGCCGCCGCGGTCCAGCAGGGCCCGGTCGCGCGGGAAGGCGGTGTCGCGGGCCGCCTCGCCGCGCGGGCCGGTGAGACCGGAGTGCGGCTGGATGGTGAGGGACTCCTCGGTGGCGTCCACCATCGCGTCGGTGATGGCCCGGTTGATCTGCTCGGTGCCGCTGAGCAGGCGCAGCATCGAGGTGCCGGTGCCGGGTGCCTGGCGTACGTCGACCCGCATCAGCGGCTCGAACCACGCCACCAGCCGGTCCTCGCGCCGCCGTTCCTCGGCCACCCGCGCCGCGGAGGTGCGCAGCAGCCGGTGCAGCGCCGCG
This sequence comes from Streptomyces sp. NPDC052101, assembly GCF_040680235.1. Taxonomy (NCBI): domain Bacteria; kingdom Bacillati; phylum Actinomycetota; class Actinomycetes; order Kitasatosporales; family Streptomycetaceae; genus Streptomyces; species Streptomyces sp. NPDC052101. The sequence goes on along the minus strand of NZ_JBFAWH010000002.1, from coordinate 305,813 downwards.
GCGGGTGCCACCGGTTCGAGCAGCCCGAGGTCGTCGAGGACGGGGTGGAGCAGGCCGAAGTCGGTCAGACACGGCACGTCGGCGGCGTCGGCGACGGGGATCCGCCCGTCGCGCAGGGCGCGCTCGTACACCTCCTGCCCGGCGGCGCACAGCTCCTCGACACCGTGCTCCCGGTGCGTCACGGTCCCCTCTCCCCCTGCCGTCAACGTGACCTTCCTGTTCCGCCGGGCGTCACGGCTCCTGCTTGAGAATCCCCGACTGCGCTATGAGGAAGCCGAGCTGGGCCCGGCTCCCGCTGCCCAGGGCGGTCGCGAGCTTGGCGATATGGGCGCGGCAGGTGCGGACGTTCATGCCGAGGCGCCGGGCGATCGCCTCGTCGACATGGCCTTCGACCAGGAGCTTGGCGATGGAGTGCTGGATCTCCGTGATGCCGTCGGGGGCGGTCTCGTAGGGGGCGCCCGCGCTCAGCGGGACCGCGCGGGCCCACATGAACTCGAAGACCTTGACCAGATAGCGGACGAGCCCCGGATGCCGGAGTTCGAGGGCGATCTCCCCGTCGTCGCGCGTCGGGATGAAGGCCACGGTCTCGTCGCAGACGATCAGCCGCTCGACGAGTTCGTCGATGGTGCGGTACTCCACCTTGCCGTCCGTGAACTGGGCGACGTAGGCGAGCGTTTCCGGGCTGTAGCGGGCCGGGTGCTGGTAGAGCGTGCGGATACGGCAGCCGCGTTCGATCAACGGCCGGTCGCGCTCCAGCGCCTTGGTGAGGGTGTGTTCGAGGCGCCGGCGGCTCGGCTGCACGGTGAGCATCTCGGTCTGGCACTGGGCCGTGGCCAGATCGAGTGCCGCGTTGATCCGGTCGAGGCCCTCCAGCACGGTGATCGAGTGCGTCGTCGCCGTGGGCTGGGCACTGATGCTCATGAACGGCTCGAAAGCATCGGCCAGTTCGATGGACTGGCGCCGTCGCTGGGTGATCTCCTGCTCGATCGGGCTGAGCCGCTGGGCCAGGGCGATCGAGGGGGGTACCGGGCGCAGCCAGTTCGGATCGTCGGGGTCGGGATGAAGGAGGGCGAACTCCATCAAACAGGGCGCGGGTTCCACCTCCGCACGGGCTAGGCGTCCCGTCCGGAGAGCGTTCCCGTAAAGGCGGCGCCCCTCCTCGCACAGGTCGGTCAGCCCGTGGGGATGTGTCCGGTTAATCTCGTTTATTGCCAAATCTCCACCCCCCAGGGTCATGAACGTGCAGGAACATGATGCATCGATTGTGTGGCCATGACGTGCCGGAATGGGCCATCGTCGTATTCGGACGGGGGAGAGGTGACCTTCAAATGAGGACGAAGCCGACTATGCATAAGAGAATGCTTCGCTCGGCGCTTGTCGCCGCCTTCTCCGCCGCACTGGCCTTCGGGGCGCTGACCGGCCACGCGGGGACGAAGAGTGATGTCGCGCAGGACAGCAGCTGGCGCGTGGCTGCCGCCGGTTCCGGTGACAGCAGTTGGGTGATCGCGGCGTCCGATGTCCCGGGTGACAGTTCATGGGTCGCCCCGAAGGACAGCAGCTGGATCGTGCAGTCATGACCACTCCACCCGACGACCGCTCCTTCCGGCGTGAGATGGCCACGGCCTACCGCTCCGGCTGGCACTTCATCGACCTGGTCACCGCCATCCCCCACAGCGGTGACTCGCTGATGGTGACCGTCTTCGGTGAGCCGGTCGTCGTGACGCGGGACGAGGACGAGGACGTGCGGGCGTACCGGTGCCTGCGCAAGCCGCGTGGCGCGCCCCAGCCGGTCCGCTGTGCCATCCGATACGGAATGATCTTTGTGAACCTCGACCAGCGGGACCATCGGCTTGCCGGGCCGACGGACCAGGACGTGAGGACCATCTCGGCCACCCCCCGCAGTGCCTGACGCGATTCCCCCGTCGTAAAAGATCGCTCAGGTGCTTCCCCCCGCAGCGGCGTCACCGTGACCTGAACACGGTGACGCCGCTGCAGTTTGCGGGGACATCTTCCGCTGTGCGTCCGCTGCCACGGTGGCTGAAACAGTTCACCCATGTCCCAGCGTCCGCTCCACCTCGATCTCGATCACCACGCGCGCCGGATTCGGCGACGGCACCCGGGTGTACCGCTCGGCGTAGCGCCGTTCCGCCTCCGCGACCCGTTCGCTCTCCGTCCGTATCCGCGCCCGCCCCTCCAGCGTCGCCCAGCGCCGGCCGTCCACCTGGCACACCGCGACCCGCGCGCCCTCGGGCCCGGCCGCGAGCACATGCCCGACCTTCGCGCTCGACTTGTTGGTGATCACCCGGGCCAGCCCGGCCTCCGCGTCGTACGTCACCCCCACCGGCACCACATGCGGGCTGCCGTCGGGTCGCAGGGTCGTCAGGGTGCACAGATGTCGTTCCCGCCAGAACGCGAGGTACTGCTCAGAGTGGATCGGCATGCCCCGCAACCTAGTCGTCCCAAGGCTTCCCGCCTACCTTGAGCGGAATAGACTCAACTTTGTGTACGCTGGTCAAGTCAGCAGTGGAGAGTGTGGCCGAGAAGGAGAACGGACGACGTGGACGCCGAGCTGACCAACAGGAGCCGGGACGCGATCAAGGCGGCCGGCAACCGGGCCGTGACCGAGGGGCACGCGGACCTGACCCCTGCCCACCTGCTGCTGGCTCTGCTTCAGGGGCAGGACAACGAGAACATCACCGACCTGCTCGTGGCCGTGGAAGCGGACCAGGCGGCCGTACGCGCGGGCGCCGAGAAGATCCTGGCCGCCCTGCCCAGCGTGACCGGATCCACCGTGGCGCCGCCGCAGCCCAATCGTGAGCTGCTGGCCGTGCTCGCCGACGCCGGCGAGCGCGCCGGGGACCTCGGTGACGACTATCTGTCGACCGAGCATCTGCTGATCGGCATCGCCGCGAAGGGCGGCGCCGCGGGCGAGCTGCTCACCCGGCAGGGCGCGGACCCGAAGAAGCTGCTGGAGGCCTTCAAGAAGGCCAGGGGAGGACGCCGCGTGACCACCGCCGATCCCGAGGGCCAGTACAAGGCCCTGGAGAAGTTCGGCACCGACTTCACCGCCGCCGCCCGCGAGGGCCGGCTGGATCCGGTCATCGGGCGGGACCAGGAGATCCGGCGGGTCGTCCAGGTGCTGAGCCGCCGGACCAAGAACAACCCCGTGCTCATCGGTGAGCCCGGCGTCGGCAAGACCGCCGTCGTCGAGGGGCTCGCCCAGCGGATCGTCAAGGGTGACGTGCCCGAGTCGCTGAAGGACAAGCGGCTGGTCGCGCTCGACCTCGGCGCGATGGTCGCCGGCGCCAAGTACCGCGGTGAGTTCGAGGAGCGGCTGAAGGCCGTGCTCGCCGAGATCAAGGACTCCGACGGGCAGATCATCACCTTCATCGACGAGCTGCACACCGTCGTGGGGGCGGGGGCCGGCGGGGACTCCGCCATGGACGCGGGCAACATGCTCAAGCCCATGCTCGCCCGCGGTGAGCTGCGCATGGTCGGCGCCACCACGCTGGACGAGTACCGGGAGCGGATCGAGAAGGACCCGGCCCTGGAGCGCCGCTTCCAGCAGGTGCTGGTCGCCGAGCCGAGCGTCGAGGACACCATCGCGATCCTGCGCGGTCTGAAGGGCCGTTACGAGGCCCACCACAAGGTGCAGATCGCCGACAGCGCGCTGGTGGCCGCCGCCACCCTCTCCGACCGGTACATCACCTCCCGCTTCCTGCCCGACAAGGCCATCGACCTGGTCGACGAGGCGGCCTCCCGGCTGCGCATGGAGATCGACTCGTCCCCGGTCGAGATCGACGAACTCCAGCGCGCCGTCGACCGGTTGAGGATGGAGGAGCTGGCGATCGGCAAGGAGACCGACCCGGCCTCCCTCGCCCGGCTGGAGAAGCTGCGCCGCGACCTCGCCGACAAGGAGGAGGAGCTGCGGGGCCTGACCGCCCGCTGGGAGAAGGAGAAGCAGTCCCTCAACCGGGTCGGCGAGCTGAAGGAGAAGCTGGACGACCTGCGCGGCCAGGCCGAACGCGCCCAGCGCGACGGCGACTTCGACCGCGCGGCCAAGCTGCTGTACGGCGAGATCCCCACGCTGGAGAAGGAGCTGGAGGCCGCCTCCGAGGCCGAGGAGGAGGCCGCCAAGGACACGATGGTCAAGGACGAGGTCGGCTCCGACGACATCGCCGACGTCGTCGCGGCCTGGACCGGCATCCCGGCCGGCCGTCTGCTGGAGGGCGAGACGCAGAAGCTGCTGCGGATGGAGGACGAGCTGGGCCGGCGCCTCATCGGCCAGACCGAGGCCGTACGGGCCGTGAGCGATGCCGTACGACGCTCCCGCGCCGGTATCGCCGACCCCGACCGGCCCACCGGATCCTTCCTCTTCCTCGGCCCGACCGGCGTCGGCAAGACCGAACTCGCCAAGGCGCTCGCCGACTTCCTCTTCGACGACGAGCGGGCCATGGTCCGCATCGACATGTCGGAGTACAGCGAGAAGCACAGCGTGGCCCGGCTGATCGGCGCGCCTCCCGGGTACGTCGGCTACGAGGAGGGCGGCCAGCTGACCGAGGCGGTGCGCCGCCGCCCGTACACCGTCGTCCTGCTGGACGAGGTGGAGAAGGCCCACCCCGAGGTCTTCGACATCCTCCTCCAGGTGCTGGACGACGGCCGCCTGACGGACGGTCAGGGCCGCACGGTCGACTTCCGCAACACCATCCTGGTGCTCACCTCCAACCTGGGCAGCCAGTTCCTGGTCGACCCGGTCACCAGTGAGACTCAGAAGAGGGAACAGGTCCTGGAGGTGGTCCGGGTCTCGTTCAAGCCGGAGTTCCTCAACCGGCTCGACGACCTGGTGGTCTTCTCGGCACTGAGCAAGACCGAGCTGGAGCGGATCGCACAGCTCCAGCTCGACCTGCTGGGCCGACGGCTCGCCGAGCGCCGGCTCACCCTGGACGTCACTCCCGAGGCGCTGGCCTGGCTGGCCGAGGAGGGCAACGACCCGGCCTACGGCGCCCGCCCGCTGCGCCGCCTCGTCCAGACCGCCATCGGCGACCGGCTCGCCAGGGAGATCCTGTCCGGCGAGGTCAAGGACGGCGACACGGTCCGCGTCGACCGCTTCGGCGAGGGCCTGCTGGTGGGCCCGGCGACGGGCAAGACGCTGTGACGGCGTCGGGCCGGACGCCGTGACAAGCGCTCCGCCCGGCCGGCGCACCTCACCGGCCGGGCGGAGCGCAGCTCTCCATCCAGCAGTCGAAGGGCATGTCCTGGCTGAGGAACAGGGCCACCACCACGATGAACCACACGGAGAACACCAGGCACGCCCCCCACAGCCCCCACAGCAGCCATCGCACTTCTCTTCTCATGCGCATGACGGGATCATGGCGCCCGTTCGTCATGACACCGTCACCGCCCGATGACCGGATCGGGTCAGCCGAGGGCGGACAGGCCCGTCGGGGCTTGCACCCCCCCTCCCCGGATGAGGGAGGATGGCGGAATCCGCACGAAGGGAAATTCACGGTGAGCATCGACCCGTCCTCGATTCCGAACTTCGGGGGCCAGCCCGAACCGCAGCCCCAGGGACCGGCCGGCCCCGTCCTCCCGGATCAGGACCTCGTGAAGCAGCTCCTCGACCAGATGGAGCTGAAGTACGTCGTCGACGAGGAGGGTGACCTCGCGGCGCCGTGGGAGCAGTTCCGCACGTACTTCATGTTCCGCGGGGAGGCCGAACAGGCGGTCTTCTCGGTGCGGACCTTCTACGACCGCCCCCACCAGATCGACGAGAAACCGCAGCTGCTGGAGTCCATCGACGACTGGAACCGCCGCACCCTGTGGCCCAAGGTGTACACCCACACCCACGACGACGGCACCGTCCGGCTGATCGGCGAGGCCCAGATGCTGATCGGCACGGGCGTCGACATCAACCACTTCGTCTCCTCGACGGTCAGCTGGGTGCGGGCCGCGATCGAGTTCGACAAGTGGCTGGTCGAGCAGCTCGGCCTGGAAGAGGACGTCAACGAGGCGGACGAGCCCGAGGACGACGGCGGGTCCGAGGGCGGCGCCGAATAGGCCCTACAGCGGAGCCTCGGCGTACACCACCAGGTAGGCGCCGTAGAGATAGCTGAGCCCGGCCAGGGCCGCGACCAGCACGGTCGTGTGCCAGGGCCGGGTTCTCGCTGTGCGCACCAGCCCCCGGGCGAGCGGCAGCAGCAGCGGGAACGCAGGCAGCAGGAACCGCGGCTTGGACTCGAAGAACCCCGACCCGCCGAGCGCGATCAGCAGCAGCACCCCGCTGTACACGAGCAGGGGCAGCGGAGCGCGGTCCAGCAGCAGCACCGCGTACAGCAGCGCCCCCACCGCCACCAGGGCCAGCGCCATCGGGACCACGAACCGGCTGCCGTGCAGCAGCATGGCGCGCACGTACTCCAGCGAACCCCGCCCGAAGTCGAACTTCGACCCCCACAGCCGCTGCACCTCGAAGTAGCCGCCCAGCAGATCGCTCTTGCGCCGGCCCACCCAGAGCACATACGCCGTCCAGCCCAGCGGAGCGAGCGCCGCGCCCGTCCACAGCCTGTGGGAAACCTTTCCGCGCCGCCGCCACACCTCGGCTCCGGCCGCGGCCAGCACCCCGGCGGCGACCGCGAACCCGTTGGGCCGGGCCAGCCCCGCGAGCGCGGAGAGGATCCCCGCCCACAGCCAGTTCCCGGCCAGCACCGCGTACAGCGACCAGGCCGCGAACGCGGTCAGCACCGGCTCGGTGTACGCCATCGACAGCACCACCGAGTGCGGCAGCAGCGCCCACAGCAGCACCAGCGCGATACCGGTGGCCCGCCCGTGCAGCCGGGAGCCGACCGCGTGGATCCCGGCGGCGGCCGCGGCGGCCGCGGTCCACGAGATCAAGAGCCCGGCCGTGGCCGCGCCGAGCGGGCTCAGCCCGGCCACCGCCCGCACCAGCGCCGGGTACAGCGGGAAGAACGCCAGGTCGCTGTGCGGGCCCGGCTCGTGCGAGGGCAGGTCATGGCCGTAGCCGTGCGCGGCGATGCCCAGGTACCAGACCGAGTCCCAGGACCGGGCGAGCAGCGTCAGCGGGTGTCTGCCGGCGCCGTGCGCGACGAGGGCGAGCACGGCCGCCCCGGCGAGCCGGGCGCCGAGGAAGAGGCCCACGGCGACCCCGTACGCGCGCACCAGGGACGGCCCGATACGGTCGCGCGGCGCTGGCTTCGGCGCGGCTACGGGCTGGGCGAGGGCGGTGCTGGCGTGGGTCACAGCTTCGCACCCTGCGTGACGGTGTGGTTCGGCCGCACGGTGAAGCGCCGGTGTGGTGTCCGCCGTCACCCGTCTGCGGGTGGGGTGCGGCTGGTCGCGCCCCAGGGCGCTTACAGCGCCCGCAGTCGCTCCGCCGCCTCCCGCAGGACCTCCTCGCGCTTGCAGAAGGCGAACCGTACGAACGGCGCTCCCGCCTCCCGGTCGTCGTAGAAGACGGCGTTGGGGATGGCCACCACGCCGGCCCGCTCCGGCAGGGCGCGGCAGAAGGCGAAGCCGTCCTTCTCGCCCAGGGGGCGGATGTCGGTGGTGATGAAGTAGGTGCCGGCCGGCCGGAAGACCTCGAAGCCCGCCTCCGCCAGCCCCTGGGCCAGGATGTCGCGGCGGTCCAGCATGGACCGGCGGAACCCGGCGAAGTAGGAGTCGGGCAGCGCGAGCGCCTCCGCCACCGCGTACTGGAAGGGGCCCGAGGAGACGTACGTCAGGAACTGCTTCACCGCGCGGACCGCGCTGACCAGCTCCGGCGCGGCCGTGACCCAGCCGACCTTCCAGCCGGTGAAGGAGAACGTCTTGCCGGCCGAGCCGATCGTCACCGTGCGCTCGCGCATCCCGGGGAAGGAGGCGAGCGGCAGGTGCTCGGCGTCGTCGAAGACCAGGTGCTCGTAGACCTCGTCCGTGACCACCAGCAGGTCCCGCTCCACCGCCAGCTCGGCGATCGCGGCCAGCTCCGCGCGCGTGAGGACCGTACCGGTCGGGTTGTGCGGGGTGTTGATCAGCAGCAGCCGGGTGCGGTCGGTGACGGCCGCGCGCAGCTCGTCCAGGTCCAGCCGGAAGCCGGCCCCCTCGCCGAAGTGCGGCCGCAGGGTCACCGGTACCCGGGTGCCGCCCGCCATCGCGATGCTCGCCGCGTAGGAGTCGTAGTACGGCTCCAGGGCCACCACCTCGTCACCCGGCTCCACCAGTGCCAGCAGCGAGGCCGCGATCGCCTCCGTCGCGCCCGCCGTGACCAGAACCTCGGTGTCGGGGTCGTACGACAGCCCGTAGCGGCGCAGCTGGTGCGCGGCGATCGCGGTGCGCAGCTCCGGGATGCCCGGGCCCGGCGGGTACTGGTTGCCGCGGCCCTCGCGCAGCGCCCGCACCGCCGCCTCCCGCACCTCCTCGGGGCCGTCGGTGTCGGGAAAGCCCTGGCCGAGGTTGATCGAGCCGGTCGCCACGGCGAGCGCGGACATCTCGGCGAAGATCGTCGTCCCGAACTCGGCGAGCCGGCGATTGAGGTGAGGACGTGCGCTGGAGGTCATGGCGGCCATCCTGCGCCCAAGCTCTGGAGTTCCTCAACTCTGCTTTGAGTCTCCGGAGGCCGGGCATTCCCTGGTCACCGCGGTCCACGGGGGGCCGCTTCGGGGGAAGGGAAGGAGGGTGACGCCATGGACGCCGGCATCATCTTCGTCCTGATCGTGGCCGCGGTCGTGATCCTCACGGCGCTGGCGGGCCGGCGGGGGAACCGGCAGCGCACGGTGTCGCTCGCCAAGGGCGGCCGCGGCCGGTCCAGGTCGTCCCGCTCGTCGTCGTCCTCGTCCTCGTCCTCGTCGTACGACGGCAGCGGCAGCTGGTGGGCGGGCACGGCCGACTCCGGTTCGTCGGGCGGGCACCACGGCGGTCACCATGGTGGGCACTCCTGCGGCGGAGGCCACTCCTCCTGCGGCGGTTCGTCCTGTGGTGGCTCGTCCTGCGGCGGGGGTTCGTCGTGCGGCGGCGGGGGCGGATGCGGGGGAGGCAGCTGACACGGGGCAGCTGAGCTGGTCGGGGGAACCGCATCCGGGCCGCACCTGGGCGCCCGCCGGACGAAGGCAGCCGGCGGGCGCTCGCCCTGCGGAACCCACGCCAGGCGCACGCCATGGTTGAACAGTTGAACTGTGGAGCCCTCTGAGGGATGGAAACCCCACGAAGTTGGGTAAAAACGCTGTGGGGGCGCCTCTGTTCATGATTCCCTCTAAATCGCCAACGCAGCCCCTCGGACGTCCTCAGACTCCCGCCCCGGCCGAGCCGGCTGGGCTGACATGGCCGATCTCCCCCCTCATCGCGTGTTAGCGGAGCCGATCCATGCTCACGACCCTGAACACCTCCTACACCGATACGCGGGCTGCCGACCTCGCCTGGGCCCTGGGACGCGAGCCGCTGCCCGCCCTGGCCACCCTCGACCTGGAACTCATGGGAGCCAAGCTCCAGTTGAGACTGCTCGGCGCATCCCACCAGGTGCTGCTGGAGGAGGAGCAGGGCAGTTGCTCGGAGACGGTCGCATGCATCCCCGGCTCCAGCACCCCGCTGCCCCTGGGCGTCGCCAAACGGGTCGGCGACTGGGAGTACGAGTTCGCCGCGCGCGTCGAGGTGCTCACCCCCGGCTCGTTCGCGGGCCGCGCCCAGGAGTTGCTGGCCCTCGTCTCCGACCATCCGCACGGACTCGCGGGCGTCTTCCCCGGCAGCCCGCACGCCTTCACCGCGATGCTGGCCCAGCGCCACGAGGGCCAGGTGCACTGGCGCACCTGGCACGCCTACCCGCAGGACGGGCAGTTGGTGGCCACCCGCACCCGGGTCGGGGCACGGGTGCGGCTGGCGCAGCCCGCTGAGCACACCGCGCCGACATAAACCCCTGCCGTGTCAACTGCCCCCACTTCCACACGTGTGGGTGACGAAGCGTACCGAGCATGTGACGTAACGTCGCAGCGTGATCGAACCGCACGCCCCCGCGCCCCCGGGCGCCCCGCCCTCCTGGACAGGCCCCGCCCGGCTGCCCGTCCGGCCCGGCACCGGGCGGTTCCTGGTTCTCGTGTGCGTCTTCGTCTGCGCGGCCTGCGGACTCGTGTACGAACTCGAACTGGTCGCGTTCGCCTCGTACTTGATAGGCGACTCGGTCACCCAGGCCTCCGTCGTGCTGTCCGTGATGGTGTTCGCGATGGGCATCGGCTCACTCGGCGCCAAGCGGCTGCGCTGGCACGCGGCCGCCGGCTTCGGCGCGATCGAGACCGTCCTCGCCCTGATCGGCGGGTGCAGTGCGATGGCGCTCTACGCCGTCTTCGCCTGGACCGGCGGCTGGGGCGGGATGTGGGCCGAGGGCCCGCGCTGCCTGCTGGTCGCCTTCTCCCTCGCCATCGGCCTGCTCATCGGCGCCGAAGTCCCGCTGCTGATGGAGCTGATCCAGCGCATCCGCCACCAGGACGCGGGCGGCGCGGTGGCCGACCTGTTCGCCGCGGACTACGTGGGCGCGCTGGTCGGCGGCCTCGCCTTCCCCTTCCTGCTCCTGCCCTTCCTGGGCCAGTTGACGGGCGCCCTGCTCACCGGCACGGTCAACGTCGTCGCGGGCGGCGCCCTGGTGCTCGGCCTCTTCCGCCGCGACCTGACCCGCCGGGCCCGCTGGACCCTGCTGCTCGGCGGCCTCCTCGTCCTCGGCGTCCTCGCCTCCGCCGCCGTCCTCGCCGGCGACTTCGAACGCGCCGCCCGGCACGCCGTCTACGGCAAGGACGTCCGGGTCGCCGAACAGACCGACGTCCAGGAGGTCGTCCTCGCCGGCGGCACCGACGGCAAGCCCCTCGACCTCTTCCTGGACGGCCGGCTCCGCGTCGGCGGCCGCGACGAACGCCTCTACCACGAGGCCCTCGTCCACCCCGCGCTCTCCGGCGGGCCGCACGCACACGTCCTGATCCTCGGCGGCGGCGACGGCCTGGCCGCCCGCGAGGTGCTGCGCCGGCCCGGGGTGCGCCGCCTCGACATCGTCGAACTCGACGCCGGCCTGGTCCGCCTGGCCCGCCACGACCCCGGCCTCGCCGCCGTCAACGGCCACGCCTACGACGACCCGCGCGTCCACACCACCACGGCCGACGCCCTCGGCTGGCTGCGTCAGGCCCGGGGGCGGACGTACGACGTCGTGATCGCCGACCTGCCCGATCCCGGCATCACCGCCAGCACCAAGCTGTACTCCCAGGAGTTCTACGGCCTGGCCCGCCGCGTCCTCGCCCCGGGCGGCCGGCTCGTCGTGCACGCCGGGTCCGTCACCACCCGCCCCGGCGTCTTCTGGACGGTCGCCGCGACCCTGCGCGCGGCGGGCCTCGCCGGCTCCCCCTACCGGGTCCTCGGCCACGACTCCGGCTTCCCGGCCGGCCCCGACCGCTCGGCGGGCACGTCCGGCCCCCCACACGACTGGGGGTTCCTGCTGGCGGCGCCCGGGGCCACCCCGCCGTCCCTGAGGCTGGGTCCCTGGCACCCGCGCACCCTGACGCAGGCCGAACTGACGGCGGACGGCAGGGCGGCGCGGCGGACACGGATCGGCGGGCTGCCGGCGTCCACGCTGGTGCATCCCCGCTACTGACGAGCCGCTTCGGCGGGGGTACTTTCCGGTCACACCTGGGTAGGCTCAGCGGACATGGAGCACCAGGTCTTCGTCCCGGTTCCGCCCGAACCGCTCAAGGACGCCCTCGCCGACCCCGCGCGCGTCGCCCGCGCGGTCCCCGGTCTGCAACAGGACGCCGGTGCCGAACCCGTCGCCGGACGCCTGAAACTGCGCGTCGGCGGACACTCCGTCACCTACCGGGGCACGGCACGGGTGGTCGCCCGCGAGGACGGTACGTACGCCGTCGAGGGCGACGCCACCGAGGCCCGCGGCACCGGCGCCGTCAAGCTCGCCCTCACGCTGCGCCTCGTGGAGACCGAGGGCGGTACGACGGTCACGGCCGAGGGCACGGCGGACGCGGACGGCCGTATCGCCGAGCTGCCGCCGGACGCGGTGCGCGCGGCGGCGACCCGCCTGCTGAGCCGGTTCGTGGAGAGCCTGGCGACGCTCCAGGAAGAGCGGCCGACGCTCCAGGAAGAGCCGGAGCAGGAGCCCGAGGCCGGGCACGCCTCCGTCTTCGACACCGAGGTGCCCCCGCCGTCCTTGGACCCCGCGGCCGACCGCCTCTCGGAGGACTTCGCCGACACCGGCGAGCCCCCCGCCGAGGCCGCGCACGCGCGCCGCACGATGATCGGCCGCAGCGCCGAGGAGGTCGACCACGCCCCGCCCCGCGGCCGCTACGCCCCCGTCCCGGCCCCCCAGACCGTCGCCGGAAACCCGGTTCTGCGCTGGGCGGCCCCGGCAGCGGCAGTGGCTCTGGCGTCGGCGATCGTGGTGGGACGGGCACTGCGCAAGAGACGTTGAGGGCCGGCGGCCGCCCGCTGCCGAACCTGTTCCCCCAGTACTGTCTTCCCGTGAGTAACGAAGACATCACGCTGACAGCAGGCAATGCTGAGGTACGCGTCAGCCCCGCCGACGGCGGCCGTATCAGCGGCCTCAAGGTCGGTCCCCTCGAACTGCTGAGGCAAGGGCACCGCTTCGGCTGCTTCCCCATGGTCCCCTGGTGCGGCCGTATCAAGGAGGGCCGCTTCCTCGACGGCGGCGCCCTGCGCCAGATGCCGCTCAACTCCCCGCCGCACGCCATCCACGGCACCGCCCGCGACGGCGCCTGGCGCGTCGCGCGCGTCGCGGAGCACGAGGCGGTGATCACGTACGACCTGGTCGAGCCCTGGCCGCACGCCGGCCGTGTTACCCAGGTCGTCACGCTCACCGAGGACAGCCTGACGCTGACGATGTCGGTGGAGGCGCGCGACGACTCCTTCCCGGCGCAGATCGGCTGGCACCCGTGGTTCAACCGGACCCTCGCGGGCGAGGACGGTGCGGTCGGCGCCGACGTCACGCTCGACTTCACGCCCGGCTGGCAGGAGGAGCGCGGGGACGACCATCTGCCGACCGGCAACCGGATCGACCCGAAGCCCGGCCCCTGGGACGACTGCTTCGGCATGCCCGACGGCGTCGACGTCACCCTCACCTGGCCGGAGCAGCTGGAGCTGAAGGTGACCAGCCGCGAGGAGTGGGTGGTCGTCTACGACGAGCAGGCCGAGGCCGTGTGCGTCGAGCCGCAGACCGGCCCGCCCAACGGCCTGAACACCCTTCCCCGCCTGGTCACGCCGCTGGAGCCGCTGGAGGCGACGACGACCTGGAGCTGGCGGCGCCTTTAAGCTGGACGTCATGACGGACGTACGCGGCGCGCTGCTGCAGCAGATCAAGGACAAGGCCGTGGTGCACGGCAAGGTGACCCTCTCCTCGGGTCTGGAGGCCGACTACTACGTCGACCTGCGCCGCATCACCCTCGACGGCGAGGCCGCCCCGCTGGTCGGCCAGGTGCTCCTGGACCTGACGGCCGACCTGGAGTTCGACGCGGTCGGCGGCCTGACCATGGGTGCCGACCCGGTCGCGGCCGCCATGCTGCACGCCGCCGCCGCGCGCGGGAAGAAGCTGGACGCGTTCGTCGTACGCAAGGCGGCGAAGGCGCACGGCCTGCAGCGGCGGGTGGAGGGCCCGGACATCACGGGCCGGCGTGTGCTGGTCGTCGAGGACACCTCCACCACCGGCGGCTCCCCGCTCACCGCCGTTGAGGCCGTGCGGGAGGCCGGTGCCGAGGTCGTCGCCGTCGCGACCATCGTGGACCGGGCCACCGGTGCCGCCGAGAAGATCGAGGCCGGCGCGGGCGTTCCGTACCGTTTCGCCTTCTCGAAGGATGAACTGGGTCTGGACTGACGCGCCCCTTTGACCTGGACTTGACCGGAGCGCCGACCATCAGGTCAGGTCTGCGAAGATGGGGCCGACGATGACGTCGTATCCCAGGTCTAGGTCAGGGCCGTAGTACGCAGAACGCCAACCCGCACACCCAAGGAGCGGACAGATGCCCATCGCAACCCCCGAGGTCTACAACGAGATGCTCGACCGGGCGAAGGCAGGCAAGTTCGCCTACCCGGCCATCAACGTCACCTCGACCCAGACCCTGCACGCCGCCCTGCGCGGCTTCGCGGAGGCCGAGAGCGACGGCATCGTCCAGATCTCCACGGGTGGCGCCGAGTTCCTGGGCGGCCAGTACAGCAAGGACATGGTGAGCGGCGCGGTCGCGCTCGCCGAGTTCGCGCACATCGTCGCCGAGAAGTACCCGGTCAACATCGCGCTGCACACGGACCACTGCCCGAAGGACAAGCTCGACGGGTATGTACGTCCCCTGCTCGCGATCTCCGAGGAGCGCGTGAAGGCGGGCCACAACCCGCTCTTCCAGTCGCACATGTGGGACGGCTCCGCCGAGACCCTGGCCGACAACCTGGCCATCGCGCAGGAGCTGCTGGAGCAGGCCCGCCGCGCCAACATCATCCTCGAGGTGGAGATCACCCCGACCGGTGGCGAGGAGGACGGCGTCTCCCACGAGATCAACGACTCCCTGTACACCACGGTCGACGACGCGATCCGCACCGCCGAGGCCCTCGGCCTGGGCGAGAAGGGCCGCTACCTGCTGGCCGCCTCCTTCGGCAACGTCCACGGCGTGTACAAGCCGGGCAACGTCGTGCTCCGCCCCGAGCTGCTGAAGGAGCTGAACGACGGCGTCGCCGCGAAGTTCGGCAAGGCGTCCCCCTTCGACTTCGTCTTCCACGGCGGCTCCGGTTCCACCGAGCAGGAGATCCTGACCGCGCTGGAGAACGGCGTCGTGAAGATGAACCTGGACACGGACACCCAGTACGCCTTCACCCGTCCCGTCGCCGCCCACATGTTCCAGAACTACGACGGCGTTCTGAAGGTCGACGGCGAGGTCGGCGACAAGAAGGCCTACGACCCGCGCACCTGGGGCAAGCTGGCCGAGGCGTCGATGGCCGCGCGTGTCGTCGAGGCCACGAAGAACCTGCGCTCGGCGGGCAACAAGATCAAGTAACCCGCACCTGTTCGGTGGGCCCGGTGACCGTCATGGCACCGGGCCCACCGCGTTTCCCCTGCGGCTGTACGCCGGGGATTTCGGCTGTATACCTGAGGGCATGCCCGATGTCCGGCTGTCCTCGCCCCAGGGCAGGTGGATCCTGCTCACCACGGTCCTCGGCTCCACCATGGCCCTGCTGGACTCGACCGTCGTCAATGTGGCGCTGCCGCGCATCGGCCGCGACCTGGGCGCGAGCCTCACCGCGCTGCAGTGGACGGTCAACGCGTACATGGTCACGCTGGCCGGTCTGATCCTGCTGGGCGGCTCGCTGGGCGACCACTACGGCCGCCGGAAGATCTTCGTGCTGGGTGTGGTGTGGTTCGCGGCGGCGTCCCTGCTGTGCGGTATGGCGCCGAGTCCGGGGATCCTCATCGCCGCGCGGGCGTTGCAGGGCATCGGCGGCGCCCTGCTGACCCCCGGGTCGCTCGCGCTGATCCAGGCCTCCTTCCATCCCGACGACCGGGGCCGGGCGGTCGGACTGTGGTCCGGCTTCGGCGGGATCGGCGCGGCGGTCGGCCCGTTCCTGGGCGGCTGGCTGGTGGCCGGCCCCGGCTGGCGCTGGGTGTTCCTGCTGAACGTCCCGCTGGCGCTGCTGTGCGTACCGGTGGCGCTGCGGCACGTCCCGGAATCGTCCGGGGGAGGTGGTGAGCGCGCCCGCTTCGACATCCTCGGCGCGACGCTGGGCGCCCTGGCGCTGGCCCTGCTGACGTACGCGCTGATCGAGGCGAGGGAGGGCTCGCTGGCGGTGGCGCTGAGCGCGGCGGCCGGGCTGGCTGCGGCGGTGGCCTTCGTACGGGTGGAACGGCACCGCCCGGACCCCATGCTCCCGCCGGACATCTTCGCCTCGCGCCAGTTCACGGCCGTCAACCTGGTCACCCTGTGCGTGTACGCGGCGTTCGGCGGCTTCTTCTTCCTCACCGCGCTGCAGCTCCAGGTGGTGGCGGGCTACTCGCCCCTGGCGGCCGGTACGGCGTTGCTGCCGACCACGGCCCTGATGCTGCTCTTCTCCGCCCGCTCCGGAGCCCTCGCCGACCGTACGGGCCCGCGCCTGCCGCTGACCGTCGGCCCGCTGCTGTGCGCGGCGGCGATGCTCCTGATGCTGCGGGTGGGCAAGGGCGCCGACTATCTCACCGACGTGCTGCCGGCAATGCTGGTCATGGGCGCCGGCATGGTCACCCTGGTCGCCCCGCTCACGGCCACGGTCCTGGCCTCGGTGGACACCGCCCGGGCGGGCCTGGCCAGCGGCATCAACAACGCGGCGGCCCGGGCGGCGAGCCTGATCGCGGTCGCGGCCCTGCCGCTGCTGGCGAGGATGGGCCCGGAGGCGTACCGCTCCGCGTCGGCCTTCGACGCGGCGTTCGACAGGGCGATGCCCCTGTGCGCGGTGACGCTGCTGCTGGGCTCGGTTCTGGCCTTCGCTCTGGTGCGCCGCCCGGCTCCGGATTGCCGCCACCCGGAGTGCCGCACTCATGGCAGCGTGACGGCTCCGCCGTTGGAGGGGCGGGGGCGGTAGGGGCTTGGGGCGGCTTTCGTCTGCGGGTGGGTTGTGGCTGGTCGCGCGGTTTCCCGCGCCTCTGGGCTCGGTTCTGGCCTTCGCTCTGGTGCGCCGCCCGGCTCCGGATTGCCGCCACCCGGAGTGCCGCACTCATGGCAGCGTGACGGCTCCGCCGTTGGAGGGGCGGGGGCGGTAGGGGCTTGGGGCGGCTTTCGTCTGCGGGTGGGTTGTGGCTGGTCGCGCGGTTTCCCGCGCCTCTGGGCTCGGTTCTGGCCTTCGCTCTGGTGCGCCGCCCGGCTCCGGACTGCGATAGGGGCCTGGGGCGGCTTTCGTCTGCGGGTGCGTCGTGGCTGGTCGCGTGGTTCCCCGCGGCCCTGGGGAGTTGCGGCGCCGTCGGCTTCACAGCGCCACCCCTCTCGGTGCCGGCGCCCGGCGCACCGGCGCCGACCAGTACCGGCCCGCCCGCACACGGCACCGGCACAGCGCGGCGCCGAGTGAGCCAGACTGGACCCCATGACGATTCACGAGAACCTCCTCGGCGGCCCGCCCCCGACCCACCTCCCCGACGACCCGGAGCCCCGCGAACTCCTCGCGAACGGCACCGCCCCCGCGGACGTCGCCGCCAAGTACCCGACCTCCTCCCTCGCCTGGGCCCAGCTGGCCGACGAGGCGTTCGAGCGCGGCGCGGTCGTGGAGTCGTACGCCTATGCCCGTACGGGCTACCACCGCGGCCTGGACGCCCTGCGCCGAAGCGGCTGGAAGGGCCACGGCCCGGTCCCCTGGGAGCACGAGCCGAACCGCGGCTTCCTGCGCGCCCTGCACGCCCTCGCCCGCGCCGCGCAGGTGATCGGCGAGCAGGAGGAGTACGAGCGCTGCACGCAGTTCCTGCGGGACTCCTCCCCGACGGCGGCCCAGACCCTCGGCTGACCCTCCCCGGAGGGGTCGGTGTGGCCCGTCTGGCAACGGACGGGCCTTGCCGTATCCGGTGGGATTGCGGAGGATTCCGCTTGGGGACCGGGGCCCCCGTGCCGGAATCGGCAGGGGCGGACCGCTACCCGGAGTAACAACAGGAGACAGCGATGCCCCAGCAGGCTCGCCCCCTTCCCGAGGCCGCTGAGCCCGAGACCCCGCATCTCGACTTCGCCGGCACGACGCCGTACGAGGACTACGTCAAGGCGGACGTGCTGACCCATCTCCAGCACACCCTCTCCGACGACCCCGGAGAGCTGGTCTTCCTGGTGACGACCCAGGTCATGGAGTTGTGGTTCACGGTGATCGTGCACGAGTGGGAGACCGCAGCGAACGCCCTGCGCTCGGACGACATCCCGACCGCCGTCGCCGCGCTCAAGCGCTCCGTGCGGGAGCTGGAGGCCCTGAACGCCTCCTGGAAGCCGCTCGGCCAGCTGACCCCGGCCCAGTTCAACTCCTACCGCTCCGCCCTCGGCGAGGGCTCCGGCTTCCAGTCGGCGATGTACCGCCGCATGGAGTTCCTGCTCGGTGAGAAGTCCGCGTCCATGCTCGTCCCGCACCGCGGCGCCCCCCGCGCCCATGCGGAACTGGAGAAGGCGCTGCACGAGCCGAGCCTGTACGACGAGGTAGTCCACCTCCTCGCGCGCCGCGGCCACGCGATCCCCGGGTCCGTCCTGAACCGGGACGTCTCCGGGCGCTACGACGCCTGCGACGAGGTCGAGCGGGCCTGGACGGCGATCTACTCCGGTGAGCAGGACAGCGAACTCGCCCGCCTGGGCGAGGCGTTGACCGACGTGGGCGAACTGGTCTGGCGCTGGCGCAACGACCACCTGGTGGCCACCCGCCGCGCGATGGGCGCCAAGCCCGGCACGGGCGGCTCGGCCGGTGTGGCCTGGCTGGAGAAGCGCGCCCGCAAGAACGTGTTCCCGGAGCTGTGGACGGCGAGGTCCCATGTCTGAACTGGCCCTGGAGGCAGAGAAGTCGGACGCGGCGGACGAGCTGGCGCCGCTGCGTTCCCGTTTCGTCCTGGACACTGTGTCCGATCATGCGGCTGACGCCGCGGGGATCTACCTGGACGGCAACTCGCTCGGCGCGCTCCCGGCCCATGTGCCCGACCGCGTGGCCGACGTGGTCCGCCGCCAGTGGGGCGAACTGCGCATCCGCTCCTGGGACGAGAGCGGCTGGTGGACCGCGCCCGAGCGGATCGGCGACCGGATCGCCCCGCTGGTCGGCGCGGCGGCCGGCCAGATCGTCGTGGGCGACTCCACAAGTGTCAACGTTTTCAAGGCACTTGTGGCAGCGGTACGGATGTCGGACGAGGCCCGGACCGAGATCCTGGTGGATGCGACGACCTTCCCCACGGACGGCTACATCGCCGAGTCGGCGGCCCGTCTGACCGGCCGCACCCTGCGCGCGCTGACCCCGTCCGAGGTCCCCGCAGCCCTGAGCGGCCGCACGGCCGCGGTGCTGCTGAACCACGTCGACTACCGCACCGGCCGGCTGCACGACCTGCCGTCCCTGACGGCCGCGATCCACGAGGCCGGAGCCGTGTCCGTCTGGGACCTGTGCCACAGCGCGGGTGCGCTGCCGGTGGACCTGGACGAGCACGGCGTCGACCTGGCGGTCGGCTGCACCTACAAGTACCTGAACGGGGGCCCGGGTTCACCGGCGTACCTGTACGTCCGCAGCGCGTTGCAGGACCGCTTCGACTCCCCCCTGCCCGGCTGGAACTCGCACACCGACCCCTTCGGCATGAGCCCGTCGTACACCCCGGCGCCGGGCGCCCTGCGCGGCCGCGTGGGCACCCCGGACATCCTCTCCATGCTGGCCCTGGAGGCGGCCCTGGAGGTCTGGGACGGCGTCCCGGTCTCCGCCGTCCGCGCCAAGTCCCTCGCCCTGACGGACTTCTTCCTGCGCTGCGTGCGGGCGTACACCGAGCCGGGGCGCGTCGAGTCCGTGACTCCGGAACGCCACGAGGAACGCGGCAGCCAGGTCGCCCTGCGCTGTCCGGACGCCGGTGAGGTGATGGAACGCCTGATCAGCCGAGGCGTCGTCGGTGACTTCCGGCACCCCGACGTCCTCCGCTTCGGCTTCACCCCGCTGTACGTGACCTTCGCGGAGACCGAACGAGCGGCCCGGATCCTGAGCGAGGAACTGGCTTAGAACCGGCTCAGGGGAAGCGAGCAACCGGCGTAGGGAAGGGGAGGGGCCCGGCGGACACCCCGGGCCCCTCCCGCACAGAACCGTTTATCCCTGACCCGGCGTCACATCCCCATGCCCTGGCCTGTCACCGGCCTGATACCGTCCCGCCAACGGCGAATTCCCCACCTGGTCCGCCACATCCCAAACACGTTCCATCGCTGAGAGGTTGGAGCATGCCGGACGACGCCGCAGCAGCCCGCGCCGCCGCCGAAGAGGAGTCGGCCTTCGCGCACCCCCCGGTGGACCCCGACTTCACCTCCGCCTACGGCGACCACCCCGACCAGGTGATCGACTTCTACGCCCCCCGCACCGCCCCGGACTCCCTCGTTCCCCTGGTGGTGGTCCTGCACGGTGGCGCCTGGCGCGCCCGCTACGACCGCCGCCACATCACCCCCTTCGCGGACTATCTGGCCCGCAGGGGCTTCGCGGTGGCCAACATGGAGTACCGCCGCGGCGGCGACCCCCTGATCCCGCAGCAGAAGCAGGGGGGTGGCGCGGGCGAAACGCCCCCTCCGGCCGGCCGCTGGCCCGACACCTTCGACGACATCGCGGCCGCCCTGGACGCGCTGCCCGCCCTCGTACGCGAGGCGCTCCCGCAGGCCGACCCGCGCCGAACCGTCCTCACCGGCCACTCCGCCGGCGGCCACCTGGCCCTGTGGGCCGCGGCCCGCCACGTCCTGCCTCCGGACTCCCCCTGGCGCACCGGCAACCCGGCCGTCCTGCGCGGCGTCGTCGCCCTCGCTCCGATCGCGGACTTCGAGGTGGCGGAGAAGCTGGACGTCTGCGGTAACGCGAGCCTGCAGCTCCTCGGCGGCCACGACACCTTCGCCGAGCGCCGCCCCTACGCCGACCCCGTCCTCCTCCTCCCGACGGGCATCGCGACGACCCTCGTCCAGGGGCGCACGGACCTGGTGGTGCCGCAGGCGGTGGCCGAGTCCTACGCGGACGCGGCGGCGAAGGCGGGCGAGGTGGTGGGCCTGACCCTGCTCGAGGACGTCGGCCACTTCCCCCTCATCGACCCGGCGGCGGACGCCTGCGCGGTGGTGGCAGAGGAAATCGCCCAACTGGCCTGGTGAGGGGCCTGGCGTCCTCCCGTGACGACGGCAAGAGGGCCCGTGCGGGCAGGTCCCGGTGATACCCGTAATACCTGAGAGCTACCCCGCAGGACAGCTCCCTGGCGGGACGCGGACGACACGCCCCGATCCGTAACTTCCTTGTCAGACAAGCCCGATGGCCGGGCGATCTGAAAGGAAGCCGACCATGGGGCACCCGCACACGCCGACGTCCGCACCCGCCTCCTCCACGGACCCGCAGCCGACGACGAAACGGTCACGGGTGGCGCGGGGCGTGAGGGCCGTGCGGGTGGCACGGGTGCCACGCGTGGCACATGTGGCACGGGCGGCGCGGGTGGGCAAACGAATCCCACCGAAGCCACCTCACACCCGCACCCAAAGGTGGCGCCGCACCCTCCTCGCCACCCTCCTCACCGCAGCCATCGCCGCCCCCCTCTCCGGCGCCGCCCGCCCCCAGATCCCCGCCCCCGCCCCCGCCACGCTCCCCTCACTCACAGCCACCACCCTGCACACCGCCTACGAGGCCAACCGAGCCAACGCCACCCGCGCCGCCGACATGGCCGCCGCGCACGGCGACCCCCATCGCGCCGCCGCCGACCGCACCCTCGCCGCGCCCGCCCGCCACCTCCTCACCTTCGACGGCCGAGGCGCCGGCCAGGCCACGGAAGTCCTCGGCGACCTCGCCCACGCCGACCACATCGCGGTCCTGGTCCCCGGTTCGGACACCTCCCTGGACACCTACCCCCGCTTCCACAAAGCCGCAGCCGCCCTGTACACGGACCTCGTCCACCGCGCCCCCCACGGCACCACCGTCGCCGTCATCGCCTGGCTCGGCTACGAGACCCCGGCCACCGTCAGCACCGCGGTCACCACGACCACCCGCGCCGACGAAGCCGCTCCCCACCTGCGCACCTTCATACGCAGCCTGCGCACCGCCACCCCGCCGCAGGCGCACATCTCCCTGCTCTGCCACTCCTACGGCACGGTCGTCTGCGGCCGGGCCGCCCCCGGCCTGGACGTCGACGACATCGCCCTGGTCGGCAGCCCCGGCACCGGCGCGGACTCCGTCGCGGCCCTGCACGCCAACGCCCGTATCTGGGCGGCCCGCGGCGGCGACGACTGGATCCGGCACGTCCCGCACACCAGCGCCCAGCTCTTCGGCACCACCATCGGCTTCGGCGCCGACCCGGTCTCCCGCGCCTTCGGCGCCCGGGTCTTCGACGCGGCCGACTCCGACCACAGCGGCTACTTCACCCCGGGCTCGGCCTCCCTCGCCAACCTGGCCCGGATCACCCTCGGCGAGACCTCGGAGGTGACCCGTGCCTGAGCAGACAGCAAGCGTCCACCGTACCCCGCATCGCGCCGCCCGTCCCACCGTCGGCACCCCCACCGCGACCGGCACCCCGCGTCGCACGCGCACCCCCTTCCACCCCGCCACCGCACTCCACGCCCTGCGCCGAGCCGCCCACCAGGTCGACACCGCCACCCCCGCATCCCGGGACCGCGCGATCGACGCCCTCCGCGCCCTCGCGATCCTCGGTGTCGTCCTCGGCCACTGGCTGGTGACGGCGCTGGTCGCGCAGGACGGCGGTCTGCACACGGCGAGCCCGCTGCAGCACATGCCGTGGCTGGCCCCGGTCTCCTGGCTCTTCCAGACACTGGCCGTGTTCTTCCTGGTGGGCGGCCAGGTGGCGACGCACAGCCTGGCCTCGGCAGATGCCAGAGGCGACAGCTACGCCTCCTGGTTGCGCGCTCGTCTGACCCGCCTGCTGCGCCCGGTGGCCGCACTGCTCGGCCTGTGGTCGGTGACGGCCGCGGCCCTCCTCCTCACCGGCGCACCCCTGTCCACGGTCCACACGCTGCTGAAGCTGGCGCTGTCCCCGCTGTGGTTCCTGCTGGTCTTCGCCGCGCTCACGGCCGCCACCCCGCTCGTCGCACGGCTGAACCCCCTCTGGCCGCTCGCCGTCGTCCTGCACGTGGACGTCCTCCGCTTCGGCCTGCACCTCGGCCCGTCCTGGCTCGGCTGGGTGAACCTGGCGGCGGGCTGGCTGGTCCCGTACACCCTGGGCGCGGCCTGGGCCCGGGGCGAGCTGCACAGCCGCCGCTCGGCCTGGGTCCTGCTGCTCGGCGGTACGGCGGCCACGGCCCTGCTGATCACCTGCGCCGGCTACCCGGCGTCCATGGTCGGCGTCCCCGGCGCGACGATCTCCAACCTCAACCCCCCGACCCTGGCGGCCGTCACCTTCGGCCTGGCCCAGTGCGGCCTCGCCCTGCTGCTCCGCGACCGCCTGCGCCGCGCCATGGCCCGGCCCCTGGCCTGGGCGGTGACGGCCTTCGTCAACCTCTCCGCGATGACCATCTTCCTCTGGCACCAGACGGCCATGATGGCCACGACGGCCACCGGCCTCCTGGCCGGCCGGCTGCCCGGCCTGCACACCTCACCGGACTCCGTCGCCTGGGTGGCGTCCCGGCTGCCCTGGATACCGGTCTTCGCATTGGCCCTGTCCCTGTGCTGGACTGCCTTCCGGCACCACGAGCAGGGCCCCGCCCGGCTCCGTAACCGCGCCTCGCACGTGGTCCGCCGCCATGTGCCCGCAGCGAGGTCCTCACGCCATGCCTAGAGTTACGTCCGTGATGTCCGCGGATCCCGAGAACCCGACCGGTCATTCCGGCGACGCCGGGCGCGCGATCTCACCCGCCTCCCGGACCCTGTCCGAGCCGGAGGCCGAGGCCGAGCCCGGCCCCGCCACCCGGTCCCGAGCCACCCGCCTCGGTGCCTGGCTCGGCGAGAACCCCTCCCCTCAGTCGCCCCCCTTCTCGAAGTACCGCTGGCTGCGTCTCCTCACGTACACGCTCGTCATCTACGTGTCCCTCGGCATCGTCCTGGCCGGTGCCGACGAGCTGCGGGAAAGCTACGGCTTCAGCCTCCCGCTCGCCCTCGTGAGCACGTTCCTGCAGGCCACCGCCGTGGTCCTGGCGCTGTGGCGTCCGGTCCCCGCCTGGGCCCTGTCCCTGTCCGCCGCCGTCTTCACCGCACTGCTGGCCCGCCCGAACCTCGCCGCTCTGTCGCTCCCGAGCCCCAACTGGCCCTGGACCACGCCCGTTCTGCTCGCCCACATGGCCGTGTTCCTGCTCCTCGCCCTGCGGGTGCGCCCTCGCGGCACCGTCGCGGCGTTCGGCGCGACCGCCCTGGTGACCTTTGTCGTCGAGGGCGGCATCGGAGCGCAGAGGTACTCCGCGACGGGGCCCGTCGCCCTCACCGTGTTCGCCGTGGCCGCCGTCATCGGCGTCGCCCTGCGCAGCCGCAGCGTGGCTCGTCGCGAACTGGTCCAGCAGACGACGATCACTGCGGAGGAGCGGGCCCGGCGCACCCTGCTGGAGGAGCGCAGCCGTATCGCCCGGGAGCTGCACGACGTGGTCGCCCACCACATGTCGGTGATCTCCATCCAGGCCCAGGTGGCGCCCCATCTGGTGGAGAACCCCTCCGAGGAGCTGAAGGAGAACCTGGCGGGCATCCGCAACAACGCGCTGGAGGCCCTGACCGAGCTGCGCCGTGTGCTCGGTGTGCTGCGTTCCGAGAACCCGGACGAACCGGAGGCCGTCGAGGATCCTTCCCGGCTGCCCGCGCCCGGCACCGGCCCGGCCCCCGACGCCCCGCAGCCGAACCTCGCCCGGCTGGACTCCCTGCTGGAGAACACCAGGGCGGCCGGCGTGGACGTGGTGAAGGCCGAGGAGGGGGACGCCCGCGGCTACTCGCCCGGCGTGGAGCTGTCCGCGTACCGGATCGTCCAGGAAGCCCTGAGCAATGTCCTGCGGCACGCCCCGGGAGCCAAGGTCCACGTGGACATCGCCCACTTCCCGAACGGCATATACCTGAGCATCTCCAATTCCCGGCCCAGCCGCCCGGTCCCGCCCTCCCCGGGCAGCGGTCACGGCCTGCTGGGCATGCGGGAGCGCGCGGCGATGCTGGGCGGGCAGGTCGAGGCGAAACCGACCCGGGACGGCGGCTTCGTGGTGGCGGCGTTCCTCCCCCGAGGAGGCGCCCTGGAACCGACGGATCCCACACCCCCCGCGCTGCCCTGATCTCCTCGCCCCTTTCGCCCTCTCGCCCCCGATCCGCAAGCCCCGAGCCCCGAGCCCCGACAGGAGAACAGGCCCCATGACGAGCGGTGCCGGCACCATCCGCGTACTGATCGCCGACGACCAGCAGATGGTCCGGCAGGGCTTCACCGTGCTGCTCAACACCCAGCCCGGCATCGAGGTGATCGGGCAGGCGGTGGACGGTCTGGACGCGATCGCCCAGACCGCCGAGCTGATGCCGGACGTGGTGCTGATGGACATCCGCATGCCCGAACTCGGCGGCATCGAGGCGACCCGCCGGATCACCGTCGACCATCCCGTCGTCAAGGTGCTGGTGCTGACCACGTTCGACCTGGACGAGTACGTGTACGAGGCGCTGCGGGCCGGGGCCTCCGGCTTTCTGCTCAAGGATGCCTCCGCGGAGAAGCTGGCCGAGGCGGTACGGGTCGTGGCCGCGGGCGACGCCCTGCTCGCGCCCGGCATCACCCGCCGCCTCATCGCCGAGTTCTCCCGTCTGGACGGCAGAGGCCGGGCCCCGCTCAAGCAGCGCGTCGGCGACCTCACCGAACGGGAGACGGAGGTGCTGGCGCTGATCGCGCAGGGCCTGTCGAACGCGGAGATCGCCGACCGGCTGGTCGTGGCCGAGCAGACCGTGAAGACACACGTGGGCCGGATCCTGGTGAAGCTGGGCCTCAGGGACCGCACCCAGGCGGCGGTCTTCGCCTATGAGTCCGGCCTGGTCCGCCCGGGCGGCCGCTGACCTCCCCGCTGAGCCGGGACCCCTGCGGGGCGACCCGTAGTACCTGAGAGGGACCCTGCAGGACCCCCCTGCAAGGGGACGACCGCGACCCCCGACCCCGCCTACCGTGTGCTGCGTGACCCAGACGACGCACACGCAGACGACACCGCCGGACTCGTCCGGCCGGCCGCGCAGCCCGGAGTTCCGGCTCGCCGCGGACGCCCTGCGCGGCCTGCGGCAGGACCTGTTCCAGGACGCCTTCGCCTACCGCCCGCTGCCCCTGATGGCCACGGACGGCCCGCTCGCCCGCCGACTGCCGGGCCGCCTGAGGGAGTACGCCGGCTGGGCCCCGCACATGACGGTGGCGGCGGCGGGCGGGTTCGCGGCGCTGGTCGGCCTGTCGAACAGCATGCCGGGGCCCAGGGCCCTGATCCCCGCGCTGCTGGCGCTGATCCCGGTGCTGCTGACCCTGGTGCGTCCGACAGGGGCGCTCTGGCTGTCCTTCGTGGCGACCACGGTCACGGCGATCAACGGCAGCGGCTGGGACGACTGGCCGTGGGTGCAGAGCAGCTTCATCTCCCACCTGGTGGTGCTCACCGTCGTGGCGGTCCGCACCCGCCCGCGCACGGCGGGCTGGATGTGGCTGCTGACCGCGGTGTACGGCTTCTTCGCCACGACCCTGCGCTCGGGGTACTACGGCACCGACACCGGCCCGATGCTGTTCCTGTCCGCGCTGGTCCTGCTGGTCGTCACGGTCTGGCACATACGCCGGGAGGCCCAGCAGGAGGTGACCGCCCAGCAGACGGTGACCGCGCACGAACGTTCCCGCCGCACCCTGCTGGAGGAGCGCACGACGATCGCCCGCGAGCTGCACGACGTGGTCGCCCATCACATGTCGGTGGTCGCCATCCAGGCGGAGGCCGCGCCCTACCGGGTGGAGAATCCGCCCAAGGAGCTGGAGAAGGCGTTCGTCACCATCCGGGAGAACGCGGTGGCGGCCCTCACCGAGCTGCGCCGGGTCCTCGGGGTGGTGCGCGCGGAGGACTACGAGGCGCCGGACGCCCCGCAGCCGACCCTGGCCGATCTGGACGGTCTGCTCGCCAATGTGCGCGAGGCGGGCCTCACGGTGGAGAAGGCCGTGACCGGCGCGGCGCGCGAACTGCCGCCGGGGGTGGAGCTGTCGGCGTACCGAATAGTCCAGGAGGCCCTCAGCAACACCCTGCGGCACGCGCCGGGAGCGAGCGCCCGTGTGGAGATCGGCTATGTCCTGGGCGGCCTGGGCCTGCGCATAATCAACGGCCCGCCGCCCGCCCCGCACCTCATCAAGCCCTCACCGGGCGCCGGGCACGGCATCACGGGCATGCGGGAGCGGGTCTCGATGCTGAACGGCGAGATGACGACGGGCCCGACGGAGGACGGTGGCTACGAGCTGACGGTATTCCTTCCCGTACCGGCCGCCACGGTGATCGAAGGGAACGCATGACCATCCGCGTACTGATCGCGGACGACCAGATGATGGTCCGCGAGGGCTTCTCGGTCCTGCTGAACGCGATGCCGGACATCGAGGTCGTCGGCGAGGCCGTCAACGGAAGGGAGGCGGTGGAGCGGGTCCGTGCACTCGCCCCGGACGTCGTCCTGATGGACATCCGGATGCCGGAGCTGAACGGCATCGACGCGACCCGCGAGATCGTGGCGGCGGACACGGCGGCGAAGGTGCTGGTCCTGACGACCTTCGACCTGGACGAGTATGTGTACCAGGCGCTGCGGGCGGGAGCCTCGGGCTTCCTCCTGAAGGATGCCTCGGCACGTCAGCTGGCCGACGGCGTCAGGGTGGTGGCCTCGGGCGAGGCCCTGTTGGCCCCTTCGGTCACCAAGCGTCTGATCACGGAGTTCTCCCGCCTGGCGGAGCCCCCGCGGCTGATGCCGTCGGCCCATGCGTCCTACGGCGAGCTGACGGAACGGGAGACGGAGGTGCTGATCCTGATCGCCCAGGGCCTGTCGAACGCGGAGATCGCCGAGCGGCTGGTGGTGGCGGAGTCGACGATCAAGACCCATGTGAGCCGGATCCTGGTGAAGCTGGGCCTCAGAGACCGCACCCAGGCGGCGGTGTTCGCCTACGAGGCCCGCCTGGTGACACCGGGCTAGGCAGGAGTGGACGAGGAATGACCAGGGATCTGGAGCTGCTGCCGCACGTCGGCGCGGGGCCGTTCCGGCTCGGTATGTCGGTCGGCGAGGCGCACGGTGCGGTGCGGGAGTGGGGGCTGCTGCGGATCGTCGCGGGCGATGAGGCGCCGGGGCAGATCGCTCTCACGCACGACGAGTCCCGGCTGGACATCGTGCTCGGATTCACGAGGGGCGCGCTGAGCGGTGTGGAGCTGTTCCGGTTCCAGCGCGAGGACGCCGGTATACGGGTGCTGTTCGACGGGCTCGATGTCTTCCGCACCCCGAGCGAGGACCTCCTCGCACGGCTCGCGGAGCGCGGCCACGGCATCGAGGAGAACGACCTCGGCTTCGACGCCCTGCCGGAGCTGAAGGTGATTCTCGCGAGCCAGAGCAGCCATGAGCACCCGGTGGACGAGGAGGGGGACCCGCTCTACTACGACTACGTCCTGCTCGCGGACTGGATCTGACCGCCGAGCGGACCAACCCTGGTCAGGCGCCCGTCCGGCAGGCTAGCGTCCGCACATGGCTGGCTCCACCGACCCGACCTTCGACCCCTGGGACCCGGCGTTCCTCGCCGACCCGTACCCGGCCTACGCCGAGCTGCGGGCGCGGGGCAGGGTGATCCGGTATGAGGCGACCGACCAGTGGCTGGTCCCGCACCACGCGGACGTCTCGGCGCTGCTGCGGGACCGCCGGCTGGGGCGGACGTACCAACACCGGTTCACCCACGAGGAGTTCGGGCGTGCGGCACCCCCGGCGGAGCACGAGCCGTTCCATACGCTCAACGACCACGGGATGCTCGACCTGGAGCCGCCGGACCACACCCGGATCCGGCGCCTGGTGTCGAAGGCGTTCACCCCGCGCACGGTGGAGCGGCTGCAGCCGTATGTGCAGGGCCTGGCGAGCGACCTGGTGGCGGCGCTCGTCCGCGACGGTGGCGGTGATCTGCTGAGGGACGTCGCGGAGCCGCTGCCCGTCGCGGTGATCGCCGAGATGCTCGGTATCCCGGAGGCGGACCGCGCCCGGCTCCGTCCCTGGTCGGCGGAGATCTGCGGGATGTACGAGCTGAATCCGTCCGAGGAGACGGCCGCGAAGGCGGTGCGGGCGTCGGTGGAGTTCTCGGAGTATCTGCGGGAGCTGATCGCCGCGCGCCGCAAGGAGCCGGGCGAGGACCTGATCTCCGGGCTGATCGCGGCGCATGACGAGGACGACCGGCTGACCGAGCAGGAGATGATCTCCACGGCGGTGCTGCTGCTCAACGCGGGGCACGAGGCCACGGTCAACGCCACGGTGAACGGCTGGTGGGCGTTGTTCCGCAACCCCGGTCGGCTGGCCGCCCTGCGCGCCGACCACTCGCTCGTCCCGTCGGCGATCGAGGAGCTGATGCGGTACGACACCCCGCTCCAGCTCTTCGAGCGCTGGGTGCTCGATGACATCGAGATCGACGGCACGACGATCCCGAGGGGCTCGGAGATCGCCCTGCTCTTCGGTTCCGCCAATCACGACCCCGAGGTCTTCGACCGGCCCGAGCGACTGGACCTGACCCGTAAGGACAACCCGCACATCTCCTTCAGCGCGGGCATCCACTACTGCATCGGCGCGCCCTTGGCCCGTATCGAGCTGGCGGCCTCCATGACGGCCCTCCTCCGGCAGGCCCCGACGCTGACGCTGGCGGCGGAGCCGGAGCGCAAGCCGAACTTCGTGATCCGGGGGCTGGAGGGGTTGCGCGTGGAGGTGGGGTGATCACCGCTCGGCAGGACGACGACCTAGCTGTCGTGCCTCAGCCGGCCAGGTCCCGCCTGCGCAGCCCCGCGAGCCCCGCGACCACCAGCGCGACCGCCAGCCCCAGCAGGACCAGTACCGGCCCCCACTCCATCCCCCCGCCCGGCAGCTTGGGCAGGTGTCCGAACGGGGAGAGGTCCAGCACCGCCCGGGGGACGTTCAGGGCCGGGCCGATCCAGCCGATCAGCAGGACCGCGCCGGCCACGCCCCACGCCGCCACGGCCCCCTGCGGCAGTACGCCGAGCAGCAGGACAGCGACCGCGCCGATCACCCACACGGCGGCGACCTGGAGCAGGCACGCGCCCAGCACCGGCCCGATTCGCCTGCCGTAGCCGACGGCGAAGCCCAGCCCGGCCAGCAGCATGATCAGGGCCGAGCCGCCGAAGGAGATCAGCAGATGCCCGGCGGCCCAGCGCAGTCGGCCCACGGCGGCGGCCAGCACCGGCTCGGCCCGCCCGGAGGTCTCCTCGCCGCTCAGCCGGAGCACGGAGGACACGACGTAGAGCGCGGCGACCAGGCCGAGCATGCCGATCATCGCGGCGAGGAAGGCGTCCGTCAGGCCCGAGTGGCCACCCATCCGCTGGAAGATCTCCCGCGCCCTGGCGTTGTCACCGACGAGTCTCGCCGCGCCGTCCGTCATCCCGCCGTAGACGACTCCGGCGACGAAGAAGCCGGTCGACCAGCCGAGCACGCTGCCCCGCTGCAACCGCCAGGCCAGCGCGCCCGCCGTGCCCAGGCGGCCGTGTGCCGGTCCCGGCCGGGTCGGCAGAAAGCTCATGCCGATGTCCCGGCGCCCCGCCAACTCGTAGGCCACCCACCCCTGAAGGGCGACGGCCGCCGCGAACAGCGCCGGCACCCACCAGCGTTCGGCCGCGAAGGCACGCACGTTCTCCAGCCAGCCCAGCGGGGACAGCCAGGTCAGCACCGACGAACCGTCGTTCGTGGCCGAGTCGCCCGCCGCGCGCAGGACGAAGGCCGCGCCGAGCACCGCCGCCGTGAGTCCCCGGGTCAGCCGGGCGCTCTCCGTCAGCTGGGCGGCGATCGCCGCCGTCGCGGCGAAGACCATGCCCGTGCCCGCGACGCCGAGCCCGAAGGCCAGCGCG
The DNA here is from genome assembly GCF_040680235.1 of Streptomyces sp. NPDC052101. Classification (NCBI taxonomy): domain Bacteria; kingdom Bacillati; phylum Actinomycetota; class Actinomycetes; order Kitasatosporales; family Streptomycetaceae; genus Streptomyces; species Streptomyces sp. NPDC052101. The sequence goes on along the minus strand of NZ_JBFAWH010000002.1, from coordinate 275,145 downwards.
CCGGCCGCGCCCTGCCCGGCCAGCCCCGCCACGATCAGGACGCACAGGGCCGCGTCGGCGACCGCCGCCGCCAGCAGCGCGGCCGTGAGCGGGGCGCGGCGTCCCACCATCCCGGAGGACACCAGTTCCTGCCGGCCGCTCTCCTCCTCGTCCCGGGTGTGCCGGACGACGACGAGCAGGCTCATCACGGCGGCGAGCGCGGCGGCGTACACCCCGACCCGCCAGGCCGTCAGCGCGCCGAGGGAGTCGCCGAAGACCGGGCCGACCAGGGCGCGCAGGGAGGTGTTGGTGGCCATCTGGTGCAGCAGGCCGGCGCGCTGGGCGGGGGTGCCGTAGAGGGTCTTCAGGGTGTTCGGCATGGAGAGGACCATCAGCGCGTTCACCGTGACCCACACCGGGATCAGTACGCGGTCGCGGCGCAGGGCGAACCTGAGCAGGGTCCATGTGCCCGCCAGTGGGGAGGTCATACGGCCGCCTCCTGCGTGTAGTGCCGCAGGAACAGCTCCTCCAGCGTCGGCGGTGTCGAGGTCAGCGAGCGCACTCCGGATTCGGTCAACGAGCGCAGCACGGCGTCGAGTCGGTCCGTGTCCACCTGGAGCCGGACCCGGTGGCCCTGTACGTCGAGGTCGTGCACGCCCGGCAGGCGGGCCAACCCGTTGGGCGGGCCGGCGAGTTCGGCACGCACGCTGGTGCGGGTCAGATGCCGCAGGTCGGCCAGTGACCCGCTCTCCACCGTCCGCCCCGTGCGGATGATGGTGACCCGGTCGCAGAGTTCCTCGACCTCGCTCAGGATGTGCGAGGAGAGCAGGACCGTGCGGCCGTGGTCGCGCTCCTCCTCGACGCAGGCCTGGAAGACCTCCTCCATCAGCGGGTCCAGGCCCGAGGTCGGCTCGTCCAGGATGAGCAGGTCCACGTCCGAGGCGAAGGCGGCGACCAGCGCGACCTTCTGCCGGTTGCCCTTGGAGTAGGTGCGGCCCTTCTTGGTCGGGTCCAGCTCGAACCGCTCGATCAGCTCGGCCCGGCGCCGCATGTCGAGGCCTCCGCGCAGTCGGCCGTAGAGGTCGATGACCTCGCCGCCGGAGAGGTTGCGCCACAGGGTGACGTCGCCCGGCACATAGGCGATCCTGCGGTGCACCTCCACCGCGTCCCGCCACGGGTCGTGGCCCAGCACCTGGGCGGCGCCCGCGTCGGCGCGCAGCAGTCCGAGCAGCACCCGGATCGTGGTCGACTTGCCGGCGCCGTTGGGGCCGAGGAAGCCGTGCACCTCACCTGCCTCGACGTCCAGGTCGAGGCCGTCCAGCGCGTGCGTACGGCCGAAGGACTTGTGGAGTCCGGCGACCGTGATTGCCTTCGTCATGCTTCCGAACGTACGCTTCGTTCAGAAATTTGTGAAGTTAAGGAAGTGAGTGAACCTCGGATAGGGTGAACGGCATGACGGAGTCGAGGGCAGACAGGGACCCGGAGTCGGTCTCACGGTTCGTGGAGCACTTCGCGGCTCAGCTCGTCCAGGCCGGGATGGCGCGCATGCCCTCCCGGGTCTTCGCCGCCCTCCTCGCCTCCGACACCGGCGCCCTGACCTCGGCCGACCTGAGCGAACAGCTGCGGATCAGCCCCGCGGGCGTCTCCGGCGCCGTGCGCTACCTCGCGCAGGTCCACATGGTGTCGCGGGAGCGGGAGCCCGGCTCGCGCCGCGAGCGGTACCGGGTGCACAGCGACCAGTGGTACGAGGCGCTCACCAACCGCGAGGCCGTCATCAAGCGCTGGGAGGAGGCCCTGCGGGAAGGCGTGGCCAGCCTGGGCGCCGACACACCGGCCGGGCGCAGACTGGCCGAGACCCTGGACTTCTTCGAGTTCATCGAGAAGGACGTGGCCGAGATGATGGAGCGCTGGCGCGTTTATCGGGAGCAGAAGTACCAGCACCCCTAGGGCGGGGCCGTGTCTGATGTGCGGCTACCGCCGCGTGGGCGCGACCAGCCACGACGGCGCGGCGGACGAACGGCGGCGCTACCTCTCCTTGGTCTCCTCCAGCACCGTCCGCCCCAGCAACGCGTACCGCTCGGGAGCCCACCGCTTGAGGTACTGCGCGTAACCCACCCCCGTGGCCGCGACCAGCGCCACCAGCCAAGGCGTCGCCTTGAGCAGGAGTGACCCGGACTCCGGCCCCGCCGCCGCGGTCATGTTGGACACCAGCAGCACCACCACCCCCAGCATCGCGATCCCCCCGACGAGCGGAGCGGCGAACGTGCGGAACCAGTGGCGGCTCTCGGGGTGGTGCCGGCGGAAGTAGACGAGGACCGCGAAGGAGCACACGGCCTGCACGATCAGGATCGCCATCGTGCCGAGGATGGCCAGCAGGACGTAGAGCGCGTTGTACGGATCCTTGCCCGCGATCCAGAACGCGGCGATCAGGACGGCGCTCACCACCGTCTGCACCAGCCCTGCGATGTGCGGGGAGCCGTGCCGCGCGTGGGTGCGGCCGACCGTGTTCTTCAGCGAGGGCAGCACGCCCTCCCGCCCGAGGGCGTACAGATAGCGGGCGGCGCAGTTGTGGAAGGCCATGCCGCAGGCCAGCGAGCCGGTGATCATCAGCCACTGCATGACGTCGACGGCCCAGTGGCCGACATAGCGCTCGGTGGGGTTGAAGAACAACGCGAGCGGGTTCGCCGAGGAGGCCGCCTTGACGGCCTCGGCCTCGCCGTTGCCGGAGATGGCCATCCAGGAGACGAAGACGTAGAAGACGCCGACGCCCAGGACGCTGATCATCGTCGCCTTGGGAATGATCCTCTTCGGGTCGCGGGACTCCTCGCCGTACATCGCGGTCGACTCGAAGCCGACCCAGGACCAGAAGGCGAAGAAGAGCCCGAGCCCGGCGGATGTGCCCTTGAAGGCGTTGACCGGGTCGACCGGCGCGAGGCTGAACCCGTGCGGGCCGCCGCCGTGGAGGGCGACGGACACCGCCATGGCCGCGAGCACGGTCACCTCGGTCGCCAGCAGCACCACCAGCAGCTTCTCGGCGACGCTGATGCCGAACCAGGTGCCGGTCGCGTTGATCGCGAGCATCAGGATCGCGAAGGCCCACCAGGGCACGTGCACGCCCGTCTGGTCCTTCAGGGTGGTCGTGGCGAAGGTGGAGAAGATGCCGATCAGCGCCGGTTCGAAGACGACGTACGCGAAGGTCGCCAGCAGCCCGGAGGCGAGACCGGCGGTGCGGCCGAGGCCGTACGAGATGAATCCGTAGAACGCGCCCGTGGACGTGATGTGCTTCGCCATCGAGGTGAAACCGACGGAAAAGATTGCCAGGACGACCATTGCCACGAGATAACTGGCGGGCGCCCCGATCCCGTTGCCGGACGACACCATGAAGGGCACGTTGCCGGTCATCGCGGTGATCGGCGCGGCGGTCGCGACCGCCATGAAGACCACGCCGAGCAGGCCCACGGCATTGGGTTTCAGCCGGTGAACCGTCTCATCGCCATCCGTCTTCGCCGCCGGGGCGACGCCCTCGTCCACTGCCATCGGGTGGCCCCCTCCGTGTCAGGTCGGTGAGTCCTGCTGGGTCCTGATGGAGCAGGATGGTGGACGACACGGGGGTGCGGGAAGGGGTCGGCACTGTTAAATATTTGTCACCAGACCTTTAGGGGTGCTGTGCGGGCCGTCGTACGGCTCATGACGCGGCGGGCAGGGTGAGCCCCCAGGCCCCCTCCACCACCCGCCAGGTACGCCGCCGTACCGGCCCCGACACGGCCGCGTCCGCCCGGTACCGGAAGTCCGCGCCGGTCACCGTCACCGTCCGCCCGGACGTCCGTAGCGCGGTCGCCTCCGCCCCCACCGACAGCGGCCGCACCTCCACCCGCGCCAGCCCGCCCGTGCCCGGCGCCACCGACACCGCCTCCACCGGCTGGCCCAGGTCCACCACGGTCCGACCGTCGACCTCGACCCGCAGCCGGGACGGCCCCGGCGCCGGTACGGCGGACAGCCGGGGCGGGCGGGGGGCGAGGGTGCGGGCCAGCGAGCGGTACCAGGGCCGCCCCGAGGCCGCGGCCACCGGTACGGCGGCAGCCGCCCTGACCGGCTCCGGCGGAATGCCCAGCCCGCTCAGCACGACCCCGTCACTGTCGTCGACCAGCAGGTCCAGGCGCCGCTCGGCCCCGTCCAGCACGGCCCGCGCCGCCGCCACCGCCCCGCCCGGCACACCCAGCGACTCGGCGAGCCCGGTGCCGCCCACCGGGACCACCGACAGCGCGCATCCGTCCAGCTCCCGCGCCCGGTGCAGCAGGGTCACGGCCCGCACCAGAGCGCGGTCGTCACCGACCACCACCGGCCTCCTGGAACCCCGTCGGCCCAGTGCGCGGGCGAATTCCTCCGGCCCCTCCGGCAGGCACACCTTGGCCGCCGCACCCGCGCTGAGCACGTCTTTCGCGATGCGTACGGACTCCCCGTCCGTCTGCCGGGCCGCCGGATCGATGATCACCAGCAGCTGTTCGGACGTCGCGAAAGTCGCCACCTCGGTCCTGCCTCGCTTCCTCGGGTAGCATCTTTGTGCAAGAGCCCCTTGCGCTATTGCGCCAGGGGCTTCGTCTATTCCGGGGCATCCGGTCCGACGGTTGTGCGACCAACGGCGGTCGCTGTGGCACGCGGCGGTGAACCTTACGCCCAAGCCCCCGACCTTGGACATGCCCCGCCCGGAAGGGGTGTACGCGCGTGCCCGCACTTGTGCTGCTCGGTGCTCAGTGGGGTGACGAAGGCAAGGGAAAGGCGACCGACCTGCTCGGTGGCTCGGTGGACTATGTAGTGCGATACCAGGGCGGCAACAACGCCGGCCACACGGTCGTCGTGGGCGACCAGAAGTACGCACTCCACCTGCTCCCTTCCGGAATCCTCTCACCTACTTGTGTCCCGGTCATCGGCAACGGCGTCGTCGTCGACCCGTCGGTCCTGCTCTCCGAGCTGAGCGGTCTGAACGAGCGCGGCGTTGACACGTCCAAGCTCCTGATCAGCGGTAACGCGCACATCATCACGCCGTACAACGTGACCGTCGACAAGGTGACGGAACGCTTCCTCGGCAAGCGCAAGATCGGCACCACCGGTCGGGGCATCGGCCCGACCTACGCCGACAAGATCAACCGCGTCGGCATCCGGGTCCAGGACCTGTACGACGAGTCGATCCTGACCCAGAAGGTCGAGGCGGCCCTCGACGTCAAGAACCAGATCCTCACCAAGCTGTACAACCGGCGCGCGATCGCCGTGGACCAGGTGGTCGAGGAGCTGCTGGGCTACGCCGAGCAGATCAAGCCGTACGTCGCCGACACCGTGCTGATCCTGAACCAGGCGCTGGAGCAGGAGAAGGTCGTCCTCTTCGAGGGCGGCCAGGGCACGCTGCTGGACATCGACCACGGCACGTACCCGTTCGTGACCTCGTCGAACCCGACCGCCGGCGGTGCCTGCACCGGCGCCGGCGTGGGCCCGACGAAGATCAGCCGGGTCATCGGCATCCTCAAGGCGTACACGACCCGGGTCGGCGCCGGCCCCTTCCCCACCGAACTCTTCGACGAGGACGGCGAGGCGCTGCGCCGCATCGGCGGCGAGCGGGGCGTGACCACCGGCCGTGACCGGCGCTGCGGCTGGTTCGACGCGGTGATCGCCCGCTACGCGACCCGCGTGAACGGCCTGACCGACTTCTTCCTCACCAAGCTGGACGTGCTGACCGGCTGGGAGCAGATCCCGGTCTGTGTGGCGTACGAGATCGACGGCAAGCGCGTCGAGGAACTGCCGTACTCCCAGACCGACTTCCACCACGCGAAGCCGGTCTACGAGACCCTGCCGGGCTGGAACGAGGACATCACGAAGGCCAAGTCCTTCTCCGACCTCCCCAAGAACGCCCAGAACTACGTCAAGGCGCTGGAGGAGATGTCCGGCGCCCCGATCTCCGCGATCGGCGTGGGCCCGGGCCGGGACGAGACGATCGAGATCAACTCGTTCCTGTAGGCACCACCTGGCCAGACGGCGTGCGGAAGCGCCCGCCGGTCCGCCTTCGGGCGTGATCGGCGGGCGTTTCGCCGTAGTGGGTGGACGGCACGGACTGCGGCCTGCGGCGGCTGTGACAGGCGACAACCGGTCCTGGCGCTATGGCGGTTAACGCCTGGTGAAATCGCCCGAGACTGGTCATGGACATGAACTTCCTTGACCTTCCCTTGGGTTTTTCCTGGTTCCCAGCGAACCAGAGTGAGACAAGCATCTACGCGGGTAGCCGCCGCACGGCACACGCACTGAACCCCTCACTCCAGCCCTTCCAGGAGCCCCGAATGCCCCTCAGTCCCATGAACCGCCGGGAGTTCGTGAAGAAGTCGGCCGTCACCGGGGCGGCCGTCGCCGCCGCGGGAACCGTCGCGGCGGCCCCCGCCCAGGCGGCCGAGCAGAAGCGGCACTGTCCCCCGCGCACCTGGTCGTTCTCCATCCTCGGCACGACCGACCTGCACAGCCACGTCTTCGACTGGGACTACTACAAGGACGCCGCCTACACCGACAAGGCGGGCAACTCGGTGGGCGTGGCGCGCGTGGCCACCCTCATCAAGCAGCAGCGCGAGGCGAAGGGCGAGGACCACGTCCTCCTCGTCGACGCCGGCGACATCATCCAGGGCACCTCCCTCGCCTACTACTTCGCGCGCGTCGCCCCGATCACCGGCACCGACGGCAAGCACGGCCCCAAGCACCCGATGGCCGTGGCCATGAACCACATGCGCTACGACGCCGCCGCCCTCGGCAACCACGAGTTCAACTACGGCATCGACACGCTGCGCAAGTTCGAGAGCCAGTGCCACTTCCCGCTGCTCGGCGCGAACGCGCTGGACGCCAAGACGCTGCGCCCCGCCTTCCACCCGTACACCGTCAAGCGGATCCGGGTCCCCGGCGCCCCCGACATCAAGGTCGGCATCCTGGGCCTCACCAACCCGGGTATCGCCCTGTGGGACAAGGACAACGTCAGCGGGAAGATGGTCTTCCCCGGCCTGGTGGAGCAGGCGAAGAAGTACGTGCCGAGGCTGCGCGCGCTGGGCTGCGACGTCGTCTTCCTGACGGACCACTCGGGCCTGGACGGCTCCTCGTCCTACGGCGACGCACTCCCGTACGTGGAGAACGCCTCGAACCTGGTCGCCGAGCAGGTGCCCGGCATCGACGCGATCCTGGTCGGCCACACCCACGTCGAGGTCCCCTCCTACACGGTCAAGAACGCGGAGACCGGCGAAGAGGTCCTCCTCTCCGAGCCGTACTGCTGGGGCTTCCGCCTCAGCGTCTTCGACTTCGAACTCGAACTGCACCACGGGCAGTGGAAGGTGACGAGCAAGAAGGCGCAGACCCTCAACCCCAACACGGTGGACGAGGACCCGGAGATCAAGAAGCTCCTGGAGGCCGACCACGAGCTGGTCGTGAAGTACGTGAACACGGCCGTCGGCACCTGCACGGCGGACCTCTCGGCGGCGGAGTCCTGCTGGAAGGACGTGCCGATCATGGACTTCATCCACAAGGTGCAGATGGAGAGCGTGAAGGCGGGCCTGTCGACGGCCGACGCCGCCCTCCCGCTGATCTCGGTCGCGGCGCCCTTCTCCCGCACGGCCGACATCCCCCAGGGCAACGTCACCATCAAGGACATCGCCGGCCTCTACATCTACGACAACACCCTGTACGGCAAGAAGCTCACGGGCGCCCAGCTCAAGGACTACCTGGAGTACGCGGCGAAGTACTACCACCAGGTGCCGGCCGGCACGAAGGTCGACACGGCGACCCTCACCAACGCCAACAGCTTCTGGGACTACATGTACGACACGGCGGCGGGCGTCGACTACGAGATCGACATCGCTCAGCCGGAGGGCTCCCGGATCAAGAACCTCAGCTACGGCGGCAAGGCGATCGCCGACGACCAGGTCTTCGTCGTGGCCGTCAACAACTACCGCGCGAACGGCGGTTCCGGCTATCCGCACATCGCCTCGGCGCCGAACGCGTACAGCTCGACCAACGAGATCCGCCAGCTGATGATCGACTACGTCACGGCGAAGAAGACGCTGAACCCGGCGGACTTCGCGGTCACCAACTGGAAGCTCACGCAGAACGGCACGCCGGTCTTCTGACCCTCAGGGCGCCCGGCGGGTGGCGCCGAAGTGTGTCTCGTGCGACCAGACATGGTGGCACGCCGGACACTGCAGGTGCAGCAGGCTGCCGGTGTTGGACAGCAGGTAGCGCCACCCGCGCCGGTCGTCGCAGTCCGGGCAGTCCACTCCCCAGGCGCGCCGTCCCGTGTCGGCCTGCGGATCAAGCGGCAGCATCGCCGGGTCCCGGCTGCAGCACACCGGCCGCCACCAGCTCGTCGTAGATGCGCTGCTGCTCCGCGTCCAGGCCGGAGTACAGCAGCGCATGTGCCTCCTGCTCCCCGCGGAGCGCCGCCGCGGGATCCCAGTCGGGGCCCACGGCGGCCATGACGTGGGTGCGCCGGAGCATCTCGTGTGCGCTGAGGTCGACGGTGAAGTCGAAGGCGGAGTCGTCGGGGGACATACCACCGAACGTAGGTGTGCATTTCACCCACGACAAGAACAGGTGGGTGAAATCACACCAGGCCAGAGGCGGGGCTCAGCTGAAGACGATCATCGAGCCCTGGGCCAGGGAGCGGGTCGCCGCCGCGTGCAGGCCGAGCCATACGTGCCGTTCGCGGGCGAACGGGCTGGGGTCGTACGGCGCCGGTACGGCCGGTTCCTCCAGTTCCGTGGGTGCCGTGGGCGGGGCCGGGGCCGTCGGGGGGTTCGCCGGGTCGATGCCGATCGCCTGGGCGACGTACTCCAGTTCCCGCAGCAGCGTCTGCGAGGAGCCCAGCGGGCCGCCGCCCGCCAGGAGTTCCTCGTTGGACAGGGGCTGCGGGAAGTCGACCGGGACGTAGGCGCCCGCGTGGTCGTAGTGCCAGACCAGGTGGGACTGCTGGGCCGTGGACTCGAACATCTCCAGCAACTGCTCGTAGTCGCCGCCCAGTTCGTCCACCGGGGTCACCGGCAGACCGCACACCTGGAGGAGATACGCGCGGCGCAGGAAGTGGAGGGCGTCGTAGTCGAAGCCGGCCACGGGTGCGACCTCGCCGGACAGGCCCGGCATGTACTGGTACACCGGCACCGGGGGCAGCCCGGCCTCCGTCAGCGCGTTGTTGTACTGAGCGAGTTCTTCGGCGAACGGGTTGTCCGGGGTGTGGCACAACACGTCCACGAGCGGTACCAGCCACAGGTCACAGGCCAAAGAGGGCTCCTCACACACAGAAGGTGGTCAGGGAAGGGTAGTCGGTGATGTGCCGGTCCCATACCCTTTCGGCCGCTCAGCTACCGGCGAGACCCTCCAGCAGCGCCAGCGAGTGCGCGTTGGAGGCGGCGACGATCGAGCGGGCGGCGTCGGCCTCGCGCCGGGCCAGCGCGTCGACCAGGTCCGTGTGCCCGGCCCACAGCCGGCCGCGCAGGTCGGGCAGGCGGAGCAGATGCTGCACCGCGCAGACCCAGGACTGCACCCGCAGGCGGTTGAGGAAGTCACCGAGGTAGGGGTTGCCGAAGAGCGCGCTCAGCTCGCGCCAGAAGCGGAGGTCGTAGCCGATGAGGATCGTCAGGTCGCCGGCCGCGGCGGCCCGCGCGGCCTCCTCGCCGCGGCGGCGCACCGTGGTCAGCGCGGCCGTCGTGTGCGGGTCCTCCGGCGGGGTGCGGAAGGCGGGATGGCCGGTGGTGAGGGCCTGGAACATGCCGTCGGTGACCAGGCTGCGGGCCTCGATCATGTTCCGGTAGTCGGTGAGGGTGTACTCCGGCACACGGAACCCGCGGTGCTGGTCGGCCTCCAGGATGCCCTGCGCGGACAGGTCGACCAGCGCCTCGCGCACCGGTGTGGCGGAGACGCCGTACTGGTCGGCGATCTCCTTGACCGTGAGCGCCCGGCCCGGTCGCAGCCGTCCGGCCAGCACCTCGTCGCGGAGCGCGTCCGCGATCTGCTGGCGCAGGGTGCTGCGCGTCACGGCGCCGGTGCCGGGCATGGTCGGGCTCTCCTCACGCGTGGGCGACGTACCCGTAGGTCTCAGGTCTCTTACGAGATCTCTTACGAGCACGTCACCTTACGCGTTCGAGTGTCCCGGGCGGCAGCCGCTGTCCGGTTACGCCGTGTACTCGTCGGCCACGCTCAGCGCGGCGTCCAGCGCGGCGAAGCCCTCCTTCAGCTCGGCCTCCGTGACCGTGCACGCCGGGACCACATGGGTCCGGTTCATGTTCACGAAGGGCCACACGCCGTGCTGCTTGGCGGCGGCCGCGAACGCGGCCATGGGGGCGTTCGCCTCGCCGGCCGCGTTGTACGGCACGAGCGGTTCGCGGGTCTCGCGGTTCTTCACGAGGTCCAGCGCCCAGAACATGCCGACACCGCGCACCTCGCCGACGCTCGGGTGCCGCTCGGCCAGCTCGGCCAGGGCCGGGCCGACGACGCTCTCACCGAGCCGCTTGGCGTTCTCGACCACGCCCTCCTCGGCCATCACGTTGATCGTGGCGACGGCGGCGGCGCAGGCCAGCGGGTGCCCGGAGTACGTCAGACCGCCGGGGTACGGCCGCTTGCCGAAGGTCTCCGCGATCTCCTGCGAGATGGCGACGCCGCCGAGAGGCACATAACCGGAGTTCACGCCCTTGGCGAAGGTCATCAGGTCCGGCACGACACCGAACAGGTCGGCCGCGAACCACTCACCCGTGCGCCCGAAGCCGGCCATGACCTCGTCCAGGATGAAGACGATGCCGTGGCGGTCGCAGATCTCGCGGACGCCGGCCAGATAGCCCGGCGGCGGAACCATGATCCCGGCCGTGCCCGGCACGGTCTCCAGGATGATCGCCGCGACCGTGCCAGGCCCCTCGAAGGCGATCGTGGTCTCCAGGTGCTCCAGGGCGCGCGCGGTCTCCTGCTCCTCGGTCTCGGCGTAGAAGCGGGACCGGTAGAGGAACGGCGCCCAGAAGTGGACGACGCCGGCGGCGGCGCCGTCGTTCGCCCAGCGGCGCGGGTCGCCGGTGAGGTTGATCGCCTGCTGGGTGCCGCCGTGGTACGAGCGGTAGGCCGAGAGCACCTTCGGGCGGCCCGTGTGCAGCCGGGCCATGCGCACCGCGTGCTCGACGGCGTCCGCGCCGGCGTTGGTGAAGAAGATCTTGTCCAGGTCGCCGGGGGTCCGCTCGGCGATCAGCCGGGCCGCCTCCGAGCGCGCCTCGATCGCGAAGGCGGGCGCGAAGGTCGTCATCGTGGCCGCCTGCTCCTGGATGGCCGCGACGACCTTCGGGTGCTGGTAGCCGATGTTCGTGTAGACGAGCCCGCTGGTGAAGTCCAGGTACCGCTTGCCGTCGTAGTCCCAGAAGTACGACCCCTCGGCGCCGGCGACGGCGAGCGGATCGATCAGGTCCTGCGCGGACCAGGAGTGGAAGACGTGCGCGCGGTCCGCGGCCTTGACTGCGGCGCCGGCATCGGGGTTGGGCTGAGGGGTCATGCGGCCGAGCGTAAATGTCCGCGATGCGGAAGCGACATCGGCGTCTTGTTCCCTGGACGCGCGGTTTCCACGACAGGTTGTCGATACCCGGGCACGGGCTCCCGGCGGTGCCTGACGAGCCGGGCCGGCCCGTTACGGAACCGTAGGCGCCGAGCCGCGCGACTCCCCGGTCGGGGCCGGATTATTCTCGGTCCGTCGTACACGTATGCATGGCGTGTATGGGGTGCACGGGGCGTACGGGGGAGGCGGGGCGGGCCATGGAGAAGCTGGGGGCGGGGGATCCGCAGCACATCGGGAGCTACCGGCTGCTGGCGCGGCTGGGCGCGGGCGGCATGGGGCATGTGTATCTCGCCCGGTCGGACCGGGGCCGTACCGCCGCCGTGAAGCTGGTCCGCGAGGAACTCGCCGCACAGGAGGAGTTCCGGGCGCGGTTCCGGCAGGAGGTGCAGGCCGCGCGGCGGGTCGGCGGGTACTGGACCGCGCCCGTGCTCGACGCCGACACCGAGGCGGCGGTGCCGTGGGTGGCCACCGGGTACGTCGCCGGGCCGAGCCTGCAGCAGGTCGTGGGCCACGACCACGGGGCGCTGCCCGAGCGGTCGGTACGGATCCTCGCGGCGGGGCTCGCGCATGCGCTGAAGGACATCCACGCGGCGGGGATCGTGCACCGGGACCTGAAGCCGTCGAACGTGCTGGTGACGATCGACGGGCCCCGCGTGATCGACTTCGGGATCGCGCGGGCACTGGAGACGACCTCGCTGGGCGGGGAGGAACTGACCCGGACCGGGTCGCTGCTCGGATCACCGGGATTCATGGCGCCCGAGCAGGTGCGGGGAGACCGGATCACGCCGGCCTGCGACATCTTCTGCCTCGGGTCCGTGCTCGCCTACGCGGCGACCGGTGCGCTGCCCTTCGGGTCCGCGAACAGCGGTGTGCACGCGCTGATGTTCCGGATCGCTCAGGAGGAGCCGGATCTGGCGGGGGTGCCGGAGGGGATCGCCGACCTGGTGCGGGACTGCCTGCGCAAGGATCCGGGGGCGCGGCCCTCGCTGGACGCGCTGCTGGAGCGGACCGGGGCGGAGGACACCGTGGCCGGGGGGAGGTCCCGGGATCCCTGGCTGCCGGGCGCGCTGGTCGCCCAACTCGGCCGGCACGCCGTGCAGTTGCTGGAGGTCGAGGATCCGGAGGGGACGGGGCGGGCGGCGTCGGCCGCGGCCGGCCCCGGCGTGGACGGTGCCGCCGCGGGGAACGGCGCCGCAGAGCGGTCGCCCGAGCATGCCGCTGTCTCTGACGCGGGAAGCGGTGCGGAGGGCGGGCAGGTGCCGGCCGTCGCGGCGGGGGAGGTGCCGCCGGCAGCTGTGCCGGGCCCTCCTGGGTTCGGGTACGGGTATGCGCACCAGCATCCCCAGTCGGGCGGCGCCTACGGGTATCCGCAGCAGGCCGGGGCCGGGGCGTGGAGCGGAGGGCAGCCGTCGTACCAGGGCTACGGCGGTGGGCCGTACGGCGGTGGGGCCGGGACCACGGCGCCGTACGGGGCGGTGCCCGGCGGTGGGGTGCAGGAGCCGGAGCGGCGCAGCGGGCGTTCCACCGCGCTGCTCGTCGTGGTCGCGCTGGTGGTGGCGCTGGGCGCGGGCGGCTCGGTGTACGCGTTGATGAACAACGGGGGCGGCCGGGACAAGGGGGGCGGGAGCGCCGGTCCCGCCCCCACCGCGCCTTCCGGGGCCGCGACCGACGGGACGACGTCGGGGGCGCCGGACTCCGGCGCGTCCACGCCGTCCGGCTCCGCGTCCGCGCCCACGGACGGGGACGTTCCGGCCGGTTACCTGGGCACCTGGAAGACGGCGATCGACAACGCGGGCGGGATCAGCACCCGCCGGCTGACCATCCGGCAGGGCAAGGTGGGCGAGAGCGTGCTGACGCTGGTCGCGGACGGACCGACGGACTCCGGCGGCACGTACCACTGCGTCTTCGCGGCCAAGCTCACCCGACAGCCGCGTTCCGACGGCACGTTGGAGATCGGGCCGTCCACCGTCACCAGCGGTGCGCCGCTCGCCTCCTGCACCCCGGGCGAGGCCACCGAGGTCACCCTGCTGCCGAGCGGCATGCTGAAGCGGGCGAAGGCCGGCGGCGAGAGCCTGACGTACACCAAGCAGTGACGACGTACTGCACCAGGCGGTGACCCGGTGGACCTAGCGCGGCTCCGGGGGGCGTTGGCGGGGCATGTTCGGGCGGGTGCCGTTGGCCGGGGGGAGGGGGAAGCGGCCGGCCGAGCCCCCTGCGTCCTGGCGCGGCACATGGGTCACCGCCGCCTGGATCCCCAGCGGCGCCGCCCCGGTGCGGAACTCGACCATCCAGTCGGTCGTCTCCGTGCGCACCAGCTCCGTGACGTCCTCCGAGAAGCGCCGCAGCACCCCGAGGCACCGCTCGGACGCCTCGCTCGCCGTGCCCTCCGCCGGGCCCAGCACCTCCCGGATGCTCTCGGAGGCCCAGTCGAACTGCAGCACCTGCAGCCGTCGCTGCACCGCCTGCGCCGTGGCCACGTCCCGCATCCAGCCGGACGTCACGCCGAAGAACCGGTCGACGCCGGCGCAGGAGACCGCGAGCAGCAGCGCCAGACAGCCCCACGGCGCCACCCCGCGGGCCGCGCCCGCCAGGTCCAGCAGCGGCAGCGCGGCACCGGCCACCGCGCCCGCCGCCGCGGCCGACCGCAGCGCCCGGGCGCCGCGCCGCTTCCACACCCGGTCCCGCAGATACCAGGACGCCGTCTCCAGCGCCCCGCGCTCCACCCACCGGTACAGCTCGTCGAGCCGCTCGGCGGGCTCGCCCCAGTCTCCGAGCGGAAACGCCCGCCCGGTCAGATCGCCCGGCCGCAGCCCGGCCGCGTCCTCGCCCCGCCCGTCCTGTGGCGGACCTTCGGGCTGCATCTCCGGCTGACCCACCCGCCACTCCCTAATGATCACTGTTCACGACCGGTCACGCAGCGTGACATACCATGCCGACGTGCGGCACCCTTCCTACCGCCCAATGGGTGGCGGAGAGGGAGGTTTCCCGACTTTTCCGCCCGGAAGAGGGTCTTGATCAGGTATAGGCCCCGGTGGCTTCTCACTCGAAAGAGTGGCGGGGCGACGGGGGCGTGGACCACGTAGGCTCATGCTCAAGGAGAAGAACGTAGAGGAGCTGATCGTGATCCCCGGTGGTGGCCAGCCCAACATGCAGCAGTTGCTCCAGCAGGCCCAGAAGATGCAGCAGGATCTCCAGCGGGCGCAGGAGGAACTGGCGAACACGGAGGTCGAGGGGCAGGCAGGCGGCGGTCTGGTGAAGGCCACCGTGACCGGCGCCGGCGAGCTGCGGGCGCTGAAGATCGACCCGAAGGCCGTGGACCCGGAGGACACCGAGACGCTCGCCGACCTGGTCGTGGCGGCCGTACAGGCGGCCAACGAGAACGCGCAGACGCTCCAGCAGCAGAAGCTCGGCCCGCTGGCCCAGGGCCTCGGCGGCGGCACGGGCATCCCCGGTCTGCCGTTCTGAGGCCGGGCCAACTACGGTACGAACCGAAAGGTCTCCAGGAAGGGCAGTCCGTTGTACGAAGGCGTGGTTCAGGACCTCATCGACGAGCTGGGGCGGTTGCCCGGCGTCGGTCCCAAGAGCGCGCAGCGGATCGCCTTCCACATCCTGCAGGCCGAGCCGACGGACGTGAAGCGGCTCGCGCAGGCGCTCCTGGAGGTCAAGGCGAAGGTCCGCTTCTGCGCGACCTGCGGCAATGTGGCGCAGGAGGAGCTGTGCGGCATCTGCCGTGACCCGCGCCGCGATCTCTCGGTCATCTGCGTGGTGGAGGAGCCGAAGGACGTGGTGGCGATCGAGCGCACCCGCGAGTTCCGCGGCCGCTACCACGTGCTCGGCGGCGCCATCAGCCCGATCGAGGGTGTGGGTCCCGACGACCTGCGTATACGAGAACTTCTCGCGCGGTTGGCCGACGGGACGGTCACGGAGCTGATCCTGGCGACGGACCCCAATCTGGAGGGCGAGGCCACGGCCACCTATCTCGCCCGCATGATCAAGCCCATGGGCCTGAAGGTCACCCGCCTGGCCAGCGGCCTCCCGGTGGGTGGCGACCTGGAATACGCGGACGAGGTCACTCTCGGCCGCGCCTTCGAGGGGAGACGACTCCTAGATGTCTGACGCCACACTGCACGCGACCGGCCAGAACCCGGACGACTTCGCGGTCCAGGTCGCGGACCAGATCGAGAGCTTCCTGGTGGCCGTCTCGGAGGTGGCGAGGGGCGACGAGCCCGGCTCGGCCGTACCCTTCCTCCTCCTGGAGGTCTCCCAGCTGCTGCTGGCCGGCGGCCGCCTGGGCGCGCACGAGGACATCGTCCCCGACGAGCGCTACGAGCCGGACCTCGGCCCCGAGCCGGACGTGGACGGACTCCGGGAGAACCTGGCCCGCCTGCTGGAACCGGTCGACGTCTACTCCGAGGTCTTCGACCCGTACGAGCCCCGCAAGGCCCCGGTCCCGGCGCGTGTCTCCGACGATCTCGCCGATGTCATCACCGACCTGCGCCACGGCATGGCCCACTACCGCTCCGGCCGCACCACGGAGGCCCTGTGGTGGTGGCAGTTCTCCTACTTCTCCAACTGGGGCCCGACCGCCTCCGCCGTACTGCGCGCCCTGCAGTCTGTCCTCATCCACGTCCGCCTCAACCAGCCCCTGGAAGAACTCGACGGCCTCGACACCGACCAGGCCACGATGGGCGACGAGACCCTGGAGTTCGAGGCGGGCCGCGTCATGGCGGAGGAGATCGGCGGCCCGCTGGGGATGGGGCAGGGCAAGTAGGACGACGGCAACCGCGTCCCGCCGCCGGACAAGCGGCTCATCGGCTGAGCCACATCCCCCACAGCCCCTTCGTCATCGCCGTCCCGCCGCCCGCCAGGGCCAGCACGAGGACCAGATGGCGGGCGCGGTGCTCGGAGATGCGGGCGGCGACCGTGTTGCCGATGAGCGCGCCGACGGCCATCGCCGCGGCGACGAGTGCCCACTGCGCCCCGGACAGGCGGGGCGTGCCGTTCGCGGCGAGGGAGAACGCGTTGACGGCGACGCCGTAGAACTGCGCGTTGGGGACGAACTCCCGTACCGTCCAGCCCGCGTTGAGGGCGTAGAGGGAGACCGGCGGACCGCCCACGCCCGCCGCCGCGTTCATGAAGCCGCCCAGCGCTCCCGCCGTCACCGCGCCTCTGCCGCCCCGCAGGGCCGGGACCCGGGCGCCGCGCATCACGAGCAGCACGGCCGCCGTCACCAGGGCGCCCATCACCAGCAGCAGGACGGGGCGCGGGAGTTGGCGGGTCATCCAGGCGCCCGCCGGGACCGTGCAGGCGGCCGCCAGGCACAGGGGCACCATCGCCGCCGGGCGGACGCGGCGCCAGCCGCCCGCCAGGCCCACGACGCTGATGGCGCCGGCGGCGCAGTTGGCGAGCACCACCCCGTCGGCGGGACCGAGCAGCAGCACCAGCGCCGGTACGGCGACCAGGGCGAAGCCCATTCCGGTCAGCCACTGCACGCTCGCGCCGAGCAGGACGATCGCCGCGAGCACCGTCTCCGTCATGTCGCACCCCCGTGCCGTCCCCCGTGCCGTCCCCTGTGGTGGAAACGGTGGTTGAAACCTAATGCAGTTGCGACTGTGACGCGGGGCACTTTCCCGCGTGGCTCGGCGGAGGCTGGGCAGATGCGGGACGCGGACGTCCGACGTCTTTCCGCCTCACCGTCCATGTCTCACCATGCGGGAGCAGGGCGGTGGAATTCGGGCGCTCGTTAGACTGAGCCGACACAAACGAACCGAGCGAGGAGCGCACGTGGGCCTTGTCGTGCAGAAGTACGGAGGCTCCTCCGTAGCCGATGCCGAAGGCATCAAGCGCGTCGCCAAGCGGATCGTGGAAGCGAAGAAGAACGGCAACCAGGTTGTCGTCGTCGTTTCCGCGATGGGCGACACGACGGACGAGCTGATCGATCTCGCCGAGCAGGTTTCTCCGATGCCTGCCGGGCGCGAATTCGACATGCTGCTGACCGCCGGAGAGCGGATCTCCATGGCCCTGCTGGCGATGGCGATCAAAAACCTGGGCCACGAGGCCCAGTCCTTCACCGGCAGCCAGGCAGGCGTCATCACCGACTCGGTCCACAACAAAGCCCGGATCATCGACGTCACGCCCGGCCGGATCCGGGAGTCGCTGGACAAGGGCAACATCGCGATCGTCGCCGGTTTCCAGGGCGTCAGCCAGGACAAGAAGGACATCACCACGCTGGGGCGCGGCGGGTCCGACACGACCGCCGTGGCACTCGCCGCGGCTCTCGACGCCGAGGTCTGCGAGATCTACACCGACGTGGACGGCGTGTTCACCGCCGACCCGCGCGTGGTGAAGAAGGCGAAGAAGATCGACTGGATCTCCTTCGAGGACATGCTGGAGCTTGCCGCCTCCGGCTCCAAGGTGCTGCTCCACCGCTGTGTGGAGTACGCCCGCCGCTACAACATCCCGATCCATGTCCGGTCCAGCTTCAGCGGGCTGCAGGGTACCTGGGTCAGCAATGAGCCGATTGGGGACAAGAAGGTGGAGCAGGCCATCATCTCCGGTGTCGCGCACGACACCTCCGAGGCCAAGATCACGGTCGTCGGTGTGCCGGACAAGCCGGGTGAGGCTGCCGCGATCTTCCGGACCATCGCCGATGCCGAGATCAACATCGACATGGTCGTGCAGAACGTGTCCGCCGCCTCCACCGGCCTGACGGACATCTCCTTCACGCTGCCGAAGACCGAGGGCCGCAAGGCCATCGACGCGCTGGAGCGCAACCGCCCCGGCATCGGCTTCGACTCGCTGCGCTACGACGACCAGATCGGCAAGATCTCGCTCGTCGGCGCCGGCATGAAGACCAACCCGGGCGTCACCGCCTCCTTCTTCGAGGCGCTGTCCGCCGCGGGTGTGAACATCGAGCTGATCTCCACCTCGGAGATCCGTATCTCGGTCGTCACCCGCGAGGACGACGTGCCGGAGGCGGTCCGCGCCGTGCACACCGCCTTCGGGCTGGACTCCGACACCGACGAGGCCGTCGTCTACGGCGGCACCGGCCGATGACCGTCTCCACGTACGGAGGCGTACGACGATGACCGGCAGGCCGACGCTCGCGGTCGTGGGAGCGACCGGGGCCGTCGGCGCGGTCATGCTCCAGATCCTGTCCCAGCACGCGGACATCTGGGGCGAGATCCGCCTGATCGCCTCCCCGCGCTCGGCCGGCCGCAAGCTGGCCGTGCGCGGGGAGGAGGTCGAGGTGGTGGCCCTGAGCGAAGAGGCCTTCGACGGGGTCGACATCGCGATGTTCGACGTCCCGGACGAGGTCGCCGCGCAGTGGGCGCCGATCGCCGCCGCGCGCGGCGCGGTCGTCGTCGACAACTCCGCCGCCTTCCGGCTGGACCCCGAGGTGCCGCTCGTGGTGCCCGAGGTCAACCCGCACGCCGTACGGGTCCGCCCGCGCGGCATCATCGCCAACCCCAACTGCACGACCCTGACGATGATCGTCGCCCTGGGTGCGCTGCACGCCGAGTTCGGGCTGCGCGAGCTGGTGGTGTCGTCGTACCAGGCGGTGAGCGGGGCCGGCCGGGCCGGCGTGGACACGCTCCGAGCCCAGCTGTCCCTGGTGGCCGGGACCGAGCTGGGGGCCAAGCCCGGCGACGTACGGCGGGCCGTCGGGGAGGACACCGGGCCGTTCCCGGAGCCGGTCGCGCTGAACGTCGTGCCGTGGGCCGGGTCGCTCATGGCGGACGGCTGGTCGTCGGAGGAGATGAAGGTCCGCGACGAGGCCCGCAAGATCCTCGGGCTGCCGCAGCTGCCGGTCGCGGTGACCTGCGTACGCGTCCCGGTGATCACCACCCACTCGATGACCGTGCACGCCCGCTTCCAGGGCGAGGTGACGGTCGACCGGGCCCGGGAGATCCTCGCGACCGCGCCCGGTGTGGTGCTGTGCGACGACCCGGCCGCCGGTGAGTTCCCCACCCCCGCGGACGTCGTGGGCACGGACCCGACCTGGGTGGGCCGGCTGCGGCGGGCCCTGGACGACCCGACCGCGCTGGAACTCTTCGTGTGCGGGGACAACCTGCGCAAGGGGGCCGCGCTGAACACCGCGCAGATCGCGGAGCTGGTCGCCGCGGAATTGTCCTGATCGTCCTCGCCGAGGGCGTCCGTTTGTAGGGCCTGGGTAAGAAATGTGTTGAGGAGCATGGTCAACACCACTTGAACCAGACCGTACGGCAGCAGAGGATCACCACAGGATCTCCTCCCCGCCCCGCGCAACCGCGTGCAGGGCGGGGAGCGTCTTTGCGGTCACCCTTGCGGGGCTGTGGACGTGAGGATCCCGGCGTGGGGACGCCGTGATCAGGGCGTGGGGACGCCCGTTCAAACGGGACATAAGGGAAGAGCGGGACGCATGACGGCACTTGAGGCGCCGCCGGATGTCGCATATGTGGCGCCCGGCACGTACAACCCTGGCGGGTGCAGACGTGTCCAACTGACGTGGCAGAGGTACTCGAACTCAGCGCGGCCCGCGGCACGGCGGCCCTCCGGCCGCCCCGTGCGGCACTGCGGCCCCGCACGCCCGGCGGCATGCCGGTGATCGCGCCCATGCCCGCAGCGCGGCCCGCCCGCATCCCCAGTCAGCGCGACGGCTCCGACGAGACCGTGGCGACCGAGGCCGCCGGTACGACTGTCGACCACCTCACCGAGACCTACCGGGCGCACTACCGCTCGCTGCTCGGCCTCGCCGCGCTGCTCCTCGACGACACCGCGTCCTGCGAGGACGTCGTCCAGGAGGCCTTCATCCGGGTGCACTCGGCCCGCAAGCGCGTCCGCGACCCCGAGAAGACCCTCGCCTACCTCCGGCAGACGGTCGTCAACCTCTCCCGGTCCACGCTGCGCCGCCGCATCATCGGCCTGAAACTGCTCTCCAAGCCGATGCCGGACATGGCGAGCGCGGAGGAGGGCGCCTACGACCGGCTGGAGCGCCGGGACCTCATCAAGGCGATGAAGGGCCTGCAGCGCCGCCAGCGCGAGGTCCTGGTGCTGCGCTACTTCGCGGACATGACCGAGGCCCAGGTCGCCGAGACCCTCGGGATCTCCCTGGGCTCGGTGAAGGCGTACGGCTCGCGGGGCATCGCCGCGCTGCGGGTGGCCATGGAGGCACCGGCATGAGCGAGCGAGCCGAAGGGGGCGATTCCGATGGACGTCATTCCCATGAACGTCATGAGCCCTTCGCCTGGCACCAGCCGACGAAGCGGGACGAGCAAGAGCACACGCCATCGCACGCTGGGAACGCAACTGTGAACCACGGCCCCGACGAGAAGGGCCCCGAGGGCCTCGACCAGGGTCCCGACGGGTTCGGGGCGGGTGCGGACGGGGCGGCCGGGCCCGGTCCCGGTGGGCTCGGCGCCGACGAACAGGCCCTGCGCCGGATGCTGCACTCCGCGGTCGACGACATCGAGCCGCGCACCGGCACGCTGGACCGGCTGCGCCGGGCCGTCCCCGCGCGGCGCGCCCGCAAACGCCAGGCCGCCGTCGGTATGGCCGCCGCGGCCCTGTTCATCGGCACCGCGATCCCCGCCCTCGTCCATGTCTCGCGCTCCGGCGGCTCCGACCCGAACACCGCCATGGCCGGCCAGTCCTCCCAGGCCCAGGGCGGCACCGGACAGGGCAAGGACAAGAGCGGCGACACGGGCACCAGGCAGGGCACCGGCGGTACGAGCGCCAGGCCCGGCAAGCAGCCCGGCAAGCCCGGTGCGAAGGACAGGCCCGGCGCCGGCACCACCGGCTCCCCCGGCGGCGCCAACCCGTCCTCCACCCTCGCCGCGGGCACCGTCCCGCAGTGCACGCGGGCCCAGCTGGGCTCCGCCACCGGCACCGCCGCCGCCCCCGACTCCGCGGGCGTGGTCTACGGCGTGTTCCGCGTCGCCAACGTCTCCTCCTCCGCCTGCACCGTCGCCGGCGCGGGCACCGTCACCCCGACCGCGGTGGGCGCGGCCGACCAGGCCAAGATCAGCGCGGTGCGGCATGCCGCCGGGGACGCGGCGACCGGCCTGCCCGACCCCTCGCAGGAGGTCACCGGGCTGATCCTGCAGCCGGCCTCGGCCTACGAGGAGAAGTTCGCCTTCGTGCCGTCGCAGACCTGCCCCACCACCGGCCCCACCACCGGCGGCTCGGGCACCGGGGGCGCCTCGCCGGATCCGTCACCCAGCCAGGGCGCGAGTGCCTCCGGCGGTTCGGCCACGGGAGACACATCCGGTACGACGACCCAGCTGACGTCCGAGGACGGCACGGCCGCCGGCAGCGTACAGATCAACCACACGGCCCAGGGCGGCGCACCGGCGGTGTCGACGACCGTGCCGGGGGAGTGCGCGGGGACGGTCTACTACACCGGGGTGCTGGCGGGGTCGTAGGTCAGCCGCTGACCACCGGTTCCGGGGTCTCCTGCGGCACCAGGCCCAGTGCGGCGTCCCGCGCGGCCTCGACCTCTCGCCGCAGCAACCGGAACCACATGAACACCACGAACCCGGCGAAGACGAACCACTCGCCGGTGTAGCCGAGGTTCTGGAACGCCTTCAGGTCCAGCCCGGTGCCGTCCGGCGCGGTCGCGGGCACGGCCGTCATCCCGGAATCGGCCTTGTCGAGGGTGACCCAGGCGTCGTACAGCCGGTACGGCACCAGGTTCACCAGCGACGCCGAGCTGATCGCCGCCGTCTGCCCGGCCGGCAGCCCGCCCTGCGCGCTGACCCCGTTGTCCCCGGGTGTCTCGGAGGCCTGCAGCGCACCGGTGACGGTGACCTCACCGCTCGGCGGCGCGGGCGCCTTCGCCGCGTCGGCCGTGCCCGGCAGCCAGCCCCGCACCACGGGCAGCGCCTTGCCGGAGTCGGTGCGCAGCAGGGTGAGGACGTAGAAACCGCTTCTGTCGTCCAGCCGTCGGCCGGGCACCAGCAGCTGCTTGCCGTAGTGCCCGCTCACGGTGACCCGGCGGCCCGAGGTGGCCTTGTCGACGGGCAGCATCGCCTGCAGCGGCCGCGCGGACTCGTGCCGGTCGGACGCGGCCTGCCGGGTCGCGGCGCGACTGTCGTGCACCCGCCCCTCGAACCGGCTCAGCTGCCACGACCCCATGAAGACGCAGAACGGGATGGCGAGCAGCACGAAGACGTTGATGCCCCACCAGCGGGGTGTCAGCAGAAACCGGTACACGCCTTCCACGGTACGGCGCGGCTCCCGGGCCGTTGCCCGGGGGTCCGCTTGCCGCGCCCGGCGTGCGGCTCAGTCCCTGCTCGCCCTGAGCGAGTAGATCAGCGGGATGCGCGGATGGCCCGCCGGGAAGCGGTGGTAGCCGCCCCGGACCTCGAAGTTCTCGAAGCGCGGGAAGAGCGAGACGTCGTGCTCGTGCAGGAACTCGATGCGCAGCCCGGTCGCGGCGAGCGCGGAGACGACGTCGCCGAGGGTGTGCTGCCACGACACGCTGCGGTTGTGGACGGTGGGGGCGTCCCGGTCGGCGTAGGTGCCGGGCTCGTCGTACACCTGGGCGTCGCGGGCGAAGTAGTCGCGCACGATCCGGCTGCCGGTCGCGTCGTCCAGGGCCTCGGTGAGCGGATGGAACTCGGCGAGGTAGAGGAAGCCGCCGGGTGCCACGAGCGAGGCGGCCGTGCGGGCCCAGCGGCGGATGTCGGGCAGCCAGCACAGCGCGCCCAGCCCGGTGTAGACGATGTCGTACGACGCCTCGGGCACCGCCCGCGCCGCGTCGTACACATCGCCGGTGACGAAGGCGGCGCGCTCGGGGCCGTAGCCGAGGTCGGCGGCGAGGGTGCGGGCGGCCTCGACGGCCGGGGCGGAGAAGTCCAGGCCCACGACCCGGGCGGCGCCCCGGTGGGCCCAGGAGAGGGTGTCGGTCCCGATGTGGCACTGCAGGTGCAGCAGGGTCTTGCCGGTGACGTCGCCGACCTCGGCCGTCTCGAAGTCCCGCAGGACGTCCCGGCGGGCCCGGAAGCCGTCGAGGTCGTAGTACTCACCGGCGACGTGCACGGGCACTCTCTCGTCCCACATGGCCCGGTTGTCCTCGCGCCAGCCTTCGGGAACGGACGTAGAAGAAGTCGATGCGCTCACGATCGGGAAGTTATCCACAGGCTGCGCACATGCGCCACCCAATTGTCGGCGCGGCCAGGCAGTATGGGCGCATGACTGGGGCGATGAGTGAGCACAGCACGTCGAGCACGCGGGACCGGATGCCGGACTGGGAGAAGCGCTTCCGGGCGCCGCGCGTCTCGCTGCCCGACTGGGCGGAGGACGCGCCGGACCGCTCCCTGTTCGTGTCGAACGCGACGGGGACGTACGAGCTGTATGCCTGGGACCGTGCGACGGGCGAGCAGCGGCAGGCGACGGACCGGCCGAACGGCACGACGGACGGCGTGCTCTCGCCGGACGGCGCCTGGGTCTGGTGGTTCGACGACAAGGACGGCGACGAGTTCGGCATCTGGCGCCGCCAGCCCTTCGGGGGCGGGGCGCACGAGCCGGCCGTCCCAGGCCTCGACCCCTCCTACCCGGCCGGCCTGGCCCTGGCCCGCGACGGCCGCACGGCGGTCGTCGGCCGCTCCACGGACGAGGACGGTACGACGATCCACCTCGCCCGCGAGGGCGAGGCCCCCGTCGAGATCTACCGGCACCGCGAGTCGGCGGGCGTCGGCGACCTCTCGCACGACGGCTCCCTGATCGCCATCGAGCACACCGAGCACGGCGACGCCATGCACGCGGCGCTGCGCGTACTCCGCCCGGACGGCACGCCGGTCGCCGAGCTGGACGACACCAAGGGCGGCACCGAGGAGCTGGGCCTGGAGGTCCTCGGATTCGCGCCGGTGCACGGTGACGCCCGCCTGCTCATCGGCCACCAGCGCCGGGGCCGCTGGGAGCCGCTGGTGTGGGACGTGGTCTCGGGCGAGGAGACCGACCTCGCCCTGGACCTGCCCGGTGACGTCAGCGCCGAGTGGTATCCGGACGGCTCGGCCCTGCTCGTCGTCCATGGCTTCGAGGCCCGCAGCGAGCTGTTCCGTCTCGACCTGGCGACCCGCGAGCTGACCCGTATCCCCACCCCGCCCGGCACGGTCTCCGGCGCCACGGCCCGCCCCGACGGCAGCGTGGAGTATCTGTGGTCCTCGGCCGCCGAGCCGCCGGCGGTGCGCTCGACGACCGGCGGCGTGGTCCTGGACCCCCCGGGCCTGGCCTGCCCGCCGTCGGTGCAGGTGGAGGACGCGTGGGTGGAGGGCCCCGGCGGCCGTGTCCACGCCCTGATCCAGAAGCCGGCGGGCGCGAGCGGCCCCCTGCCGACGGTCTTCGACCTGCACGGCGGCCCGACCTGGCACGACAGCGACTCCTTCGCCGCGGGCCCGGCCGCCTGGGTCGACCGGGGCTATGCGGTGGTCCGCGTCAACTACCGCGGCTCCACCGGCTACGGCCGCGCGTGGACCGACGCCCTGAAGCACCGGGTCGGCCTGATCGAGCTGGAGGACGTGGCGGCGGTGCGTGACTGGGCCGTCTCCTCCGGGCTCGCCGACCCCACCCGGCTGGTCCTCACCGGCGGCTCCTGGGGCGGCTATCTCACCCTGCTCGGCGTCGGCACCCAGCCCGACGCGTGGACGGTGGGCATCGCGGTCGTGCCCGTCGCGGACTACGTCACCGCGTACCACGACGAGATGGAGGCCCTGAAGGCCATGGACCGCACCCTGCTGGGCGGCACCCCGGAGGAGGTCCCCGAGCGCTTCGAGGCATCGTCCCCGCTGACCTACGTCGACCAGGTCAAGGCCCCGGTCTACATCTCGGCGGGCGTCAACGACCCGCGCTGCCCGATCCGCCAGATCGACAACTACGTCAAGCGCCTGGAGACGAGAGGCGCGACCCACGAGGTCTACCGCTACGACGCCGGGCACGGCTCCCTGGTGGTGGACGAGCGGATCAAGCAGGTGAGACTCGAAATGGACTTCGCGGAGCGGCACTTGGGCAGCTAGAAGCCTTCTCGACCAAGTAGGGAGACGGGGGTTCAGGGGGCGGAGCCGCCTGGTGGGTCAGCGCAGCTCCGCGAGCCCCCTGCGGGTGGCGGCCACGACAACCCGGTCCCCCTTCTCCAGTACGTGTTGCGGCGCCGTGTCCGTGCGTCCCTCCAGCGCCAGCACCCTCCAGGACCCGGCCCGGAAGGCGTCCCGTACGGTGCGCCCTTCCAGCTGGGGGTGCCCGGCCACGTCGACCGCGGCGAACAGCAGCACCCTCCGTTCCACCGCGATGGCGCCCAGCACCTGCCGCCCGAGCATCGCCCCGGCGAACGCGGGCGCGGCCAGATGCGTGACGCTCCGGCTCCGGGTCAGCGCATGCGGATACGCCGCCCGCAGCGTGCGGTACACGGCGGTGGCGAAGTCGTCGTCGTACAGCCGCAGCACCACCCGCAGATCGGGCCGTACGGACCGCGCGTACAGCACGGCCTCCAGGTTCGTCGTGTCCGCGCTGGTCACCGCGAGCAGCGCGTACGCCCGGTGGATCTTGGCGGACTCCAGCACCCCTTCCTGGGTGACGTCCCCGAGCACCACCGGCACCCGCAGCCGCCGCGCGGTCGCAAGGCCCCGCGCCTCCGGATCGGACTCGACGCAGACGACGGGGATGTTCAGCTCGCGCAGCCGGGTCAGTACCCGGGTGCCGATCTTCCCCAGCCCGAGCAGCACCACATGCCCGCCCAGACCGCGCGGCGGCTTGCGCAGGGCGGAGGCGGTGCGGAAGGTGCCCAGCGCCTCCAGCACGGCGGCCAGCAGCACCGGAAGCATCAGCAACCCGACGAGCCCGGAGAGGAGTTGGAGGATCTGCCGGCCCAGCGGCGCCCCGATCGCGGGGTTGTCGATCGCGAACAGGTCGAGGAGGGTGTAGTAGAAGGCCCGCAGCGGATTGAGTCCGGGGGTGAGGACCCACAGCGCCACCGCGAGGGCGACCACACAGGCCACGCTGCCCGCCAGCGACCACCGCAGCCGCCGCGAGAACAGCGAGGCGAGCGGCGGCACCCCGCCCCGGCCGGGCCCGGCCGACTCCCCGCCGCCCGCCGACGACACCTGTTCCAGCACCACGGCCGACCGCCCGGCGGCCCGCCGCACCTCGTCGTCGTCCGGCAGCAGCCGCGGCTCCTGCTCCCCGCCGCTCTCGGGGTCCGTACCGGTGGGGGAGAGCAGGGCGAGGGTGCACAGTCCGGTACCGGCCGTCGGCCGTTCGACGGCTCGCAGCAGCAGCCCCTCGGTCTGCACGACCTTGCTGGTGCCGGCGACGGCGGTGGCGGCGAGCGCGGGCGCGGCGGTGTCGGCGTCGGACAGCACGGTGGTGGACGCGTCCGTGCCGCCCTCGCCGTCGCCGTCGCCGATGGCCAACGCGGCGGCCTGGTCGAGGAGTTCCTCGATGTGCTGGCCCAACCGGCGGTTGTAGACGCGGAGGACGAGCCGCAGCCGCGGGTTGAGCCGCCGGGCGGTCAGCGCGGCCCGGATGTTGGTCTCGTCGTCGTCGAAGACGAGGGCGAGCGCGGCGGCCCGTTCCACCCCGGCCTCGGCGAGCACGGCCTCGGTGATCTCAGCGGCCTCCAACACCCGTGCGGCATCGGCGCCGTTGCTGCCGCTGCCGGTGCTCGCGGTGGGCGTGGCCGGTCCCGGTCCGGTGCCGCCGCGGCCGACGGCGGCGCTCACCACACGGTCGAACAGCGCCGCCGAGGCGGACCGGGCACGGCCGACCACCGGAGGTCTGGCGGTGCGCTCGTTCGGCGGTACCACGAGGGTGACCTGCTCGCCGTAGACTCCGCGCAACTCGGCGGCCAGCCGGTGCGCGAGTCCGTCGTCACCGCACACCACCATGTGCGCCGGCGGGGCACCCGGCCCCCCTTGATACGGAACGCTCGCCACAAGGGAACAGAGTGCCCCATGAAGTCGGGTGGTTCCAGGACGGATTGAACAGGACCGATTGAACGTGTGCGCCCCGACCCGCGTACTGAGGGGGAGGGAGCAAGGACAGCCGGAGGTATCCACGCGTGGCCATCACCGAAGACGCCCTGCCCGGTGCCGAGGCGCGGGACCCCGCGCACCCTCCCGGCGGCGGGCCGGACAGCGGCGGCCGCCGGCTCAGCTCCCCGCTGGTGCTGACGCTGACGCTGCTGCTGGCGGTGCTCGCCCAGTCCCCGATCCGCGGCTTCCTCGGCACCCCGCTGATGCAGAGCTGGATGACGGTGTTCGTCGCGGTGACCGTGCAGGCGCTGCCGTTCCTGGTGCTCGGTGTGCTGCTGTCGGCGGCGATCGCGGTGTTCGTGCCCCCGTCGTTCTTCGCCCGCGCCCTCCCGCGCCATCCCGTGCTCGCCGTACCGGTCGCCGGGATCGCGGGCGCGGTGCTGCCGGGCTGCGAGTGCGCGTCCGTGCCGGTGGCGGGCGCGCTGGTGCGCCGAGGCGTGACTCCTGCCGCCGCCCTCGCCTTCCTCCTCTCCGCCCCCGCGATCAACCCCATCGTGCTGACCGCCACCGCCGTGGCCTTCCCGCGCGACCCGGCGATGGTCCTCGGCCGCTTCCTGGCCAGCCTGCTGGTGGCGTGCGCGATGGGCTGGCTGTGGCAGCGCCTCGGCCGCGCCGACTGGCTGCGCCCGCCGGCCCACGGCGCGCACGAGGGCGCGACGAAGGGGGAGGCGTTCTGGCACTCGGTACGGCACGACACCATGCACGCCGGCGGTTTCCTGGTGCTCGGCGCGATGGCCGCGGCCACGCTGAAGGCGGCGACCCCGGCGGACTGGCTGCGCACGGCGGCCGGGAACCCGGTCTTCTCCGTGCTCGCCCTCGCCGTCCTCGCGGTGCTGCTGTCCATCTGCTCGGAGGCGGACGCGTTCGTCGCGGCCTCCCTCACCCAGTTCTCCCTGACGGCCAAGCTGGTGTTCCTGGTGGTGGGCCCGATGATCGACCTCAAGCTCTTCGCGATGCAGGCCGGCACCTTCGGCCGCGGCTTCGCCCTCCGCTTCGCGCCCGCCACCTTCGTGCTCGCCGTCGCGGGCGGCGTCCTGACCTCGGCGGTGCTGCTGTGAACCGCCAGGCCCAGGCCGCCGTCCTGTTCCTGCTCGGTGCCGCCCTGCTGCACGCGGGCGGCACCAGCCTCTACCTGCGCTATGTCAAGGCGAGCCTGCAGCCGCTGCTGCTGGCCTCGGGCGCGGTCCTGATCCTGGCCGCGCTGGCGACGGTCTGGTACGAGTACCGACGCCACAGGTCTCAGGAACTCCAGGAATCTCAGGAACCCCACGGATCCCAGAGCCACACCCACGCCCACCCCGAACCCCGCATCTCCTGGCTCCTCCTGCTCCCCCTCCTCGCCCTCATCCTCATCGCCCCGCCCGCCCTCGGCTCCTACAGCGCCGTGCGGTCCGGCACGGCCCTGCAGAAGCCGTACGCCCTAGGCCCGCTGCCCGCCGGCGACCCCGTCCCGCTCTCCGTGGTCGACTACGCCTCCCGCGCGGCCTACGACCACGGCCGCTCCCTGCACGACCGCCCGGTCCGCGTCACCGGGTTCCTCGCCCTGGACCACTCGGGGGCGCCGTATCTGGTCCGCATGGCCCTCAACTGCTGTGCCGCGGACGCCCAGCCGGTCAAGATCGCCCTGACCGGCACCCTGCCCCCGGTCCTGCGCCCGGACGCCTGGCTGGAGGTGACCGGCAGCTACACCCCGCGCCTCATGCACGACCCGGTCAACAACGGCCCCATCCCGTATCTGAAGGTGACGTCGGCGCAACCGGTCCCGGTGCCGCACGACCCGTACGACGAGACCTGGAACAACTGAGCGTGCCCACGCTGTCGGAACACGGCAGCGTGGACCGCTGACACCTTGCCGGACCCCGCACATGTGGCCGGATCACGGGTGGCGCGAAAATGCGGGGCATGAACACCCGGGAAGGTGCCGCGCGGGGCGGCTGGGCCAAGCCGCTGGCCGTCTGTGTGCTGTTGCTGGCGTGCGCGTGCGGCGTCGCCGGGGCCGTGGCGGGCACCACCGCGCGGGAGCGGGCATGGGACGCGGCCCGGCCCTGCGCGGCCGCCGAGCACGGCGACGACTGCCTGAGCACGGTCCCGGCCGTGATCGAGCGGACCGATCCGCACCAGCCCAAGAAGGACAGCTATCTGTACTTCACCGACGGTCGGCCGCTGCACAGGCTGACCGTGGCGGAGGAGGCCGCCGAGTCCTTCGAGGCCGGGGACCGGGTCACGCTGACGTACTGGCGGGGGCAGGTGATGAAGGTCTCCGGGCGGCACTACGTCTGGCACGAGCATGTGACCACCGGCGGCAGCATGGCCGTCGCCGCCGCCGGGCTCGCGCTGGGCGCCGGCTGGCCGGTAGCGCGGCTCCTGGTGCGGCTGCGCGGGCGCGGGCGGCCGGCGGACGAGGTCCTGCCGTCACCGCTGCCCTTCCTGGCCCCGCTCCTGGTCACCGCCGTGTGGCTGCTGCCGCTGTGCTACCGGCACCCCACGTCGCTGTTCGGCTCCACGGAGGCGATCGCGTGGTGGGCCGCCGGCGGGACGGTCAGCCTTGCCCTGTCCGCCTGGGCCTGGCAGGCGACCCGGATCCGCGTGCCCGGCGACCCCGCCGCACCGGCGCGCCCCACCCCCGAACTCCCGGACGGGGAGGACGTGTTCCTGCCCGCCCGCTTCCTGGAGCACACCGACTACAACACGTACCGCTTCGGCAGCCACGTCGTCCTCGGCGCCGACGGCCCCGCGGTGACACCCCATCCCGGGCCGGGCCGTTTCGCGGCGAAACCGATCCCTGTCGAGCGGCTCACCCTCCGGTCGGTACGGCGGGCCCGGGGCGAGGAGGGCGACCTCGTCCCGCACGACTGGCATGTCGCCGAACTCGACGACGCGGGGACGCCGGTGCGGCTGGCTGCCGCGCCGGACGACCTCGCCCGCGTCTTGCGTGCGCTGGCCTGAGCCCTTACGGCGCTTACGCCTCCGTCGGATCGAAGCGCTCCAAGTCCCGCAGCCAGGCGTGTGCGTTGCCGTCCGAAGGGGCCCGCCAGTCGCCGCGCGGCGACAGTGAACCGCCCGCCGAGACCTTCGGGCCGTTCGGCATGGCCGAGCGCTTGAACTGGGAGAAGGCGAAGAAGCGGCGGATGAAGACCTCCAGCCAGTGCCGGATCTGGGTGAGGTCGTACGCGCCGCGGTCGGCCTCCGGGAAGCCGGGCGGCCAGGCGCCCGCCTCCGCGTCGTGCCAGGCGTGCCAGGCGAGGAAGGCGATCTTCGACGGGCGGAAGCCGTAGCGCAGGACGTGGAAGAGGGTGAAGTCGTGCAGCGCGTACGGGCCGATCTTCGACTCGGTGGACTGCATCTCCTCGCCCGGCACCAGCTCGGGGCTGATCTCGGTGTCCAGGATCGCGGCCAGGATCTTGCCGGTCTCCTCGTCGAACTGTTCGCTGCTGATGACCCAGCGGATGAGGTGCTGGATGAGCGTCTTGGGCACGCCGGAGTTGACGTTGTAGTGGCTCATCTGGTCGCCGACGCCGTACGTCGACCAGCCGAGCGCCAGCTCGGAGAGGTCGCCGGTGCCGAGCACGATGCCGCCGCGCTGGTTGGCCAGCCGGAACAGGTAGTCGGTGCGCAGGCCCGCCTGGACGTTCTCGAAGGTGACGTCGTACACCGGCTCGCCGGCGGCGAAGGGGTGGCCGATCTCCTTGAGCATCAGCCGCGCGGTCGGCGTGATGTCCAGCTCGGCCGCGGTGACGCCGAGGGCCCGCATCAGCCGGTGCGCGTTGTCCTTGGTGTGGTCGCTGGTGGCGAAGCCGGGCAGGGTGAAGGCCAGGATGTCGCTGCGCGGGCGGCCGGCGCGGTCCATCGCCCGGGCGGCGACGATCAGCGCGTGCGTGGAGTCGAGTCCGCCCGAGACACCGATGACGACCTTGGGGCCGCCGATCGCCGCGAGGCGCTGCTGCAGGCCGGCGACCTGGATGTTGTACGCCTCGTAGCAGTCCAGGGCGAGGCGTTCGGCGTCCGCGGGCACGAACGGGAAGCGCTCCAGGCGGCGGCGCAGGCCCAGGTCGGTGGTGGCCGGCGGGGCGAGTTCGAAGGAGATCGAGCGGAAGTCGCGGGTGCGCGCGGCGTGGGTGCGGCCGTTCTCGCCGAACGTGCCCGTCCGCTGCCGCTCCTGCCGCAGCAGGTCCAGGTCGACGTCGGCCACCGCGTACTGCTCGCCGAGCGGGAAGCGCTCGGTCTCGGCCAGCAGCGTCCCGTTCTCGTAGACCAGGGTCTGGCCGTCCCAGGACAGGTCGGTGGTCGACTCGCCGAGACCGGCCGCCGCGTAGACGTAGGCGGCGAGGCAGCGGGAGGACGCCGAGCGGCACAGCAGCTTGCGGTCCTCGGCCCGGCCGACCGTGATCGGGCTGCCCGAGAGGTTGACGAGGACGGTCGCGCCGGCCAGCGCCGCCTCGGCGCTCGGCGGCACCGGGACCCACATGTCCTCGCAGATCTCCGCGTGCAGCACGAGTCCGGGCACGTCCGTCGCGGCGAAGAGCAGATCCACGCCGAACGGTACGTCCGCGCCGCCTAGCCGGATCGTTCCGCCGCGCTCGTCGTCGCCCGCGGCGATCTGCCGGCGCTCGTAGAACTCCCGGTAGTTCGGCGGGTACGACTTCGGTACGACGCCGAGGATCCGGCCGCGGTGCACGAGGACCGCGCAGTTGAAGATCCGGTCGCGGTGGCGCAGCGGGGCGCCGACGACCAGCACCGGCAGCAGGTCCGCCGACTCGGCCACGATCGTGGCGAGCGCCGTCTCCACGTCGTCGAGCAGCGCGTCCTGCAGCAGCAGGTCGTCGATCGCGTACCCGGTCAGGGACAGCTCCGGGAACACGGCGACGGCGACGCCCTCCTCGGCGCAGCGGCGCGCATGGCGCAGGACCGCCTCGGCGTTGGCGGGCGGGTCGGCGATGACGGTGTGGCCCGTACAGGCGGCGACGCGCGCGAAGCCGTGCTGGTAGATCGACCAGAAGCTCACGGGACCTCTTTCCGAAGCGACTTTCCTACAAGACGAAGCCTAAGGGTCGGGCCGCCACTCGCCGCCCACCTGCGGGTTTCACATGCTGAAGCCCGTGCGGCCCGGCTGAAACCCAGTTGAAGCCGGTCTGAACCGCCGGGGCCGCACGCTCTGGGGCATGACGACGACACAGCACGAACTCGCGATCGCGGCCACCGGGCTGCGCAAGGCGTACGGCGACAAGACCGTCCTCGACGGCATCGACATCCAGGTGCCCGCCGGCACGATCTTCTCCCTCCTCGGGCCGAACGGCGCAGGCAAGACCACGGCGGTCAACATCCTGTCCACGCTGATCTCCGCCGACGCCGGCGAGGCGCGGATCGCCGGGCACGACCTCACCGCCGAGGCCCAGGCGGTGCGGGCCGCCATCGGGGTCACCGGCCAGTTCTCCGCCGTGGACGGACTGATCACCGGTGAGGAGAACATGCTGCTGATGGCCGACCTGCAGCACCTCTCCCGGCGGGAGGGACGGCGGGTCACCGCCGATCTGCTG
Organism: Streptomyces sp. NPDC052101; assembly: GCF_040680235.1. Lineage (NCBI taxonomy): Bacteria > Bacillati > Actinomycetota > Actinomycetes > Kitasatosporales > Streptomycetaceae > Streptomyces > Streptomyces sp. NPDC052101. The sequence goes on along the minus strand of NZ_JBFAWH010000002.1, from coordinate 242,032 downwards.
GAGCGCTTCGACCTGGTCGAGGCCGCGAAGAAGCCCGCCTCCACCTACTCCGGCGGCATGAAGCGCCGCCTCGACATCGCCATGACCCTGGTCGGCGCCCCGCGGATCATCTTCCTCGACGAGCCCACCACCGGCCTCGACCCGCGCTCCCGCCACACCATGTGGCAGATCATCCGCGAACTGGTCGCGGGCGGTACGACCGTCTTCCTCACCACCCAGTACCTGGAGGAGGCCGACCAGCTCGCCGACCGGATCGCGGTCCTCAACGGCGGCAAGCTCGTCGCCCAGGGCAGCGCCGAGGAGCTGAAGCGGCTGGTCCCCGGCGGCCATGTACGGCTGCGGTTCGCCGACCCGGTGCTGTACGAGCGGGCGGCGACCGCGCTGCGCGAGACCACGCGCGACGACGAGGCGCTCGCCCTGCAGATCCCCAGCGACGGAAGCCAGCGCGAGCTGCGTGCCGTACTCGACTGGCTCGACGCGGCCGGCATCGAGGCCGACGAGCTGTCCGTGCACACCCCGGACCTGGACGACGTGTTCTTCGCCCTGACCGGAAGCCCCGTACCCGCCGCCTAGCCCGTGCGGCCCGCCGAGTCCGCCCCGTACGCCCAGTCCTCCCCGTCCATCCCGTACGCCCCGTCCACCGGCAAGGAGACTCTCCGATGAGTACCGCCAACCACGCCTTCCGCGACAACATGACCATGCTGCGGCGCAACCTCCTGCACGCCCGCCGCTACCCCTCCCTCACCCTGAACCTCCTGCTCACCCCGGTCATCCTGCTGCTGCTCTTCGTCTACGTCTTCGGCGACGTGATGAGCGCCGGCATCAACGGCGGCCACGCCGACCGGGCGGACTACGTCGCCTACCTCGTCCCCGGCATTCTCTTCCTGACCGTGGCCATGACCTCGCTCGGCACCGCGGTGTCCGTGTGCACCGACATGACCGAGGGCATCATGGCCCGGTTCCGCACCATGGCGATCTCCCGCGCCTCCGTGCTGATCGGCCACGTGATCGGCAGCGTGATCCAGACGATGATGGCCCTGGTGCTGGTCCTGGGCATCGGACTGGCCATCGGCTTCAGGCCCGACGCGACGCCGGTGGAGTGGATCGCGGCGGCCGGGCTGATGGCGCTGATCAGCCTCGCGCTGACCTGGCTCGCGGCCGGCATGGGCCTGGCGAGCCCCAACCCCGAGGGCGCCAGCAACATGGGAATGCCGCTGGTCATGCTGCCGTTCCTGTCCAGCGCGTTCGTGCCGGTGCACGCCATGCCGAGCTGGTTCCGCTGGTTCGCCGAGTACCAGCCCTTCTCGCCCGCCATCGAGACCCTGCGCGGGCTGCTGCTGGGCAGCGGGATCGGCACCAAGAACGCGGTGCTCGCCGTCGCCTGGTTCCTGGGCCTGACCCTGCTGGGCTACGTGTGGTCCAAGGCGCAGTTCAACCGCGAGCCGCAGCGGTGAGGCCGGGCGGTCACCCGCCGGACAGCTCGCGCAGCGCCACCGCCCGCAACTCCTCCCGCCCCAGGGCGGCGTATCCCGACCTCGCGTCGGTGTACGCCGCCCTGTCGGCGTTCTCGGCCGTCTCCCGGGACCGGGTCAGGGACAGGACGGGAAACTCCCGCGTCGCCGGCATCCGCTCCGCGAGCGCCACCAGCCGTACCCCACCCGCCTCGCCCCGGGCCAGCGCGGCGAAGCCGAGGGCCAGCAACACCGTGCCGTACACCGGCAGTTCCACCGGGGACCGGCCGGCCGTGCCGGACAGCATGTCGAGCAGCCGCTCCCGCAGCTCCTCGTCGAGGCCGGCCACCGGCTCCAGCCGGCCCGCCTGCGCATGCGCCGCCAGCGCGGCCGACCGCAGCTGAAGCGACCACGTGTCCACGAACGGGTCACCGGGGTACTGCAGGCCGTCCTCCCGGACCCGCGTCACCGCCCGGCGCCACAGCCCGAGCCCGACCTCGGTCAGCCCCCGGGCCAGCGCGATCTCCGCCCGCGCCGGCAGATCGGGGGCGAAGACCCGGGCGGACTCCGGCGGCTGGTCCAGCTCCGCGAGCCCCAGCCAGTACTCGGCCTCGTCGATGTCCCCGCGCTGCAGACAGGCGAGCACCAGCCCCCAGCGCACCCCGACCGAGTCCGACCATTCGCCGAACCGGCTGAACTCGCCGAGCGCGTCCAGCGCCGCCCGCAGATGGTCGTACGCCTCCGCGCCCCGCTCGGACTGCAGGCACAGCTCGCTGATCCGCCCGTGGCTGAGCAGCGCCATGGTCGGATTGCCGAGCGGGCCCAGCGCGTCGAGCATCCGGCGGGCGTACTCCAGCGCGCGCTCCGTCTCGTGCTGGGAGTCCCACACATAGCTCGCCACGCACGCCGCGATGCCCGCCAGCAGCGGCTCGTCGGACTCGCACAGCTCGGCCAGCCGCGCGAACTGCGGCGGGTGTATGTCCGGTACGGCACACAGCACGATCGTCAGCGCCCGCAGCACCGTGTCCGGCGGCGCGGGCGGCAGCCGGCGCAGCACGACCAACTGCCGTACGGCGTGCGGGCCGTGGCCCATGAACAGGCTCGCCGCGCACACGGCCGCAGCGCTGCGGGCCGACTCCACGTCCTCGGGGCTCCCGGGCCCGGGCCGGAACCGGGACAGCGGCCCGCCGGTCTCGGTGATGAGGGCGGCGAGCCGGGGGTAGTTGGAATCGGTGGCCCACAAGCAGGCCAGTACGGCGGTGATGGCGGCCGTGCTCGGCCCGTCGGCGCGGGCGAGGGCGTGCCGCAGTGCCAGGACGAGGTTGTCCTGCTCGGCCCGGATGCGCAGCCAGGCGGGCACGGGTTCGCTGCCGAACAGCACGTCGTGGTGGGCGCGGCCGAAGGCCCGGGCCCAGGCGAGGAACCGGCCGGCGACCGCTTCCTCCTCGCCGGCCTCGGCGCGCTTGGCGGAGCCGAACTCCCGCAGTGTCTCCAGCATGTGGAAGCGCACCCCGGACGGGCCGTCGCCCACCTTGATCAGTGACTGGCCGGCCAGCTGCTCCAGCAGCTCCAGCGCGTCCCCGGTGTCGCCGAGCACATACTCCGCCGCGTCCTCGGTGAAGCCGCCGGGGAACACGGACAGGGCGCGCAGGGCGGCCCGGCCGTCGGGTTCCAGCAGGTTCCAGCTCCACTCGACCACGGCCCGCAGCGTGCGATGCCGCTCGGGTGCGTCGCGGGCGCCGCCGCGCAGCAGCGCGAACCGGTCCCTGAGCCGGCGGGAGATGTCGGCCACCGACAGCACCCGGACCCGGGCCGCGGCCAGCTCCACGGCGAGCGGCAGCCCGTCCAGGTGGCGGCAGATCTCGGCGACCTCGGCCGCGGGCAGGTCCACGCCGGGCCGGGCGGCCCGCGCCCGCTGCACGAAGAGTTCCGTCGACGTCGCCTGCGACAGCTCCGGCAGGGCGTAGACGGACTCCGAGGACAGTCCGAGCGGGGCCCGGCTGGTGGCCAGGACCCGCAGCTTGCTGGAGCGCGACACCAGCGCCTGGACGAGCGCGGCCGCGCCCGCGATGACGTGCTCGCAGTTGTCCAGCACCAGCAGCGCCGGCCCGGCACCGAGTGCGGCGACGATGCCGCTCACCACGTCCCCGCCCCCGGCGAACTGCCGGCCGTCCCCGCTGCCGACCGCCGAGGCCACCTCGCCGGGTACGTCGTCGTCGGCGGTGACACCGGCCAGGGTGACGAAGTGCACCACGGGCTGCTCGGCGGCCCGGCTCACCGCGTGCGAGAGCCGGGTCTTGCCCAGGCCGCCGGGACCGACGACGGTGACCACCCGGGTCTCGCGCAGCAGCCCGGCCACGGCGGCGAGGTCGGCGTCCCGCCCCAGCAGCGGATTCGGCTCGTGCGGGACACCGTGCCGGACGAGTGGCGCGTCCGCGCTCAGCAACTCCTGGTGCACAGCCCTGAGTTGGGGTCCGGGATCGGTTCCCAGGTCGTCCCGCAGCCGGCGGCGATAGGCGTCGTACCGGGTCAGCGCCGCGGCCCGGCCCGCGCCGGTGGCCTCGCAGCGCAGCAGCTCCGCGAGCACCTCCTCGTCCCGCGGCGCCTCCTCCGCCAGCCCGGCCAGCGGCGCCGCGGCCTCCTCGCGCCGCCCCGACCGGGCCAGCGCGAGCGCCCGGGAACGCACCAGCGCCCGGTACGCCCGCGTGCGCTCGACACGCAGCGCGACGACCGGATCGTGCAGGTCCTCGCCCGCGGCGGCGCCCACGCCTCCGTCCCACAAGGCCAGCCCGGCCTCCGCCTCGGCCAGCGCGGCCGTGTGCTCCCCGGCCCGCGCGTGCTCGGCGGCGGCCGCCTCGTGCAGCAGCAGCGCGGAACTGTCGACCTGCGTCTCGTCGAGCGCCAGCCGATAGCCGGTCGGCGTACTCACGACCAGCTCGGCCCCCACCTGCGCCCGGAGCCGCGACACCAGGATCTGCACCGCCTTCCCCGGCCGCTCGGGCAACTCGTCGGCCCACAGCCCCTCCACGAGCCGTCCGGTACTGCACCCGGCACGCAGATCCTCGGCAAGCAGGGCCAACAACCCGCGCAGCCGCGGCGCGGTGATCTCCCGCCCGCGGCAGGCGACACGGGACAGCAGGGTCAACTCGGTCGTCACGTCGTGAAGACTAGGGCGTTTCCTTCGGCAGAGACACGGAAGGGCCCCGCCGTCGCAGTCCGTTCAAGGGCTCGGCCGTGCGAGTGGTTAGTCCGGTGAGCGGTTATTCGGAAGGAATGCCGGGGTAGCTTCGCGGCGGTCTGTTGTCCTAGAGGAGGCAAAAGCATGCGAGTACGTAGAGCCCTGGTCATCGCGATCACCACCCCTGTCCTGCTCGCCGCGGTCGGCATGACCGCCGCGTCCGCGGCCACTCCGAGAAAGTCCACCATCGAGAGACCGATCCCCGAGCCGGAGCCCAAGGCCAAGTCCAAGGCGGCCGCTCACCGCGGACACGACGCCGCGGAGAAGTCGGCCGATGACGACGCCGAGGACGAAGGCCTCTTGGGCAATTTCGCAAGACAACTCCTGTAGTGCCCGCCCTTCAAGCGGTGCGCCCGACGAGCAGGTCCGCCAGCTTGTTCAGGCGTCTGATCGTGCGGCCCTCGGTCGCCGCCGGAGCCGGGTCGACCCGCTCGTCGCGGTCGTAGTAGGCGCCGTTGACGATCTCGACGGCCGGGTCGCACAGCCGCACCACGTGTGCGGCGCCCTCGGCCGGGGAGACGCCCTCGTGGGCGTAGAGGGGGAGCAGCGCGGTGTCGCAGACGCCCGGGTGGACGGAGACCGCGGTGACGCGCGGGTCGGCCGCGAATACCGTGAGGGCGAGCTGGGACTGGGCGTAGGCGGCGAGGCGGGAGTAGCGGCGGGCGCGGTGGGGGTCGGCCCACCGGATGGACGCCGTGCGGTGCAGGGCGGAGGAGACACTGACGACCCGGCCGCCCGGGTCGCTGGTGAGCGCCGGCTCCAGCAGGCAGGTCAGCAGGTAGTGCGCGAGGAAGTTGACCTGGAAGGCGATCTCGTTGCCGTCGGCGGTCACGGTGTGCCGCTCCGGCGCCGCCGTACCCGCGTTGTTGACGAGGACGTCCAGATGCGGGTGCCGGGCGACGATCGCGGCGGCCAGCCGCTCGACCTCCTCCAGGTGGGCGAAGTCGGCCGAGTAGAGGGCCAGTCGGGACTCGGGGATGCCCGTCGTGGCGATCAGGCGGTCCGCCGCCGCACGGGTCTCCTCGGCGGTACGGCCGTGCAGCAGCACGGTGGCGCCGCGCTCGGCGAGTTGCCGTGCGGTCTCGTTGCCGATGCCGGAAGTGGCGCCGGTGATCAGGACGGTGAGGGACGAAAGCGTTGAGTCGGGCATGATCCGATCCGGGTTCGCGGCACGCCTGGGCGGCCCCGCGACAAGGGGGGCGGGCGTGCGGTGGTGGAGTGCGGTCGAGGGGCGCCGGAGCCGCTCACGGCGCCCCTCGGATCACGGAAAGCGGCGTCGGCGGGACGCGGCGTCAGCAGGACATGGCATCGGCGGGACGCGATGTCGGCGTGGCGCGGGCGCTTTTGGTCAGCGCGGCTCACGACGCGACGGCCGAGCGGGACTCGGCGGCCGGTCGAGCAGGAGCCAGGCGCTGTTCACACCGTCCATGGAAGCCGTCCCGGATCCGCCGGGCAAGCCGGAACCCCGGTCTCTGACGCGGTCCTGACGTGCGCATACGGGACCTTGACGGGAGGGCCGAAGGGGCGGGCGCGGCTCAGCCGAGGCCGGGCACCCCCGAGATCAGCATGTCGATCAGCTTGATCCCGACGAAGGGCAGGACGAGTCCGCCGAGGCCGTAGACGAGCAGGTTGCGGCGGAGCAGGTCGTGTGCCGAGGCCGGGGTGTAGCGCACCCCGCGCAGGGCCAGCGGGATCAGGGCGACGATGATCAGCGCGTTGAAGATGATCGCGGAGGTGATGGCTGAGGTCGGGCTGTGCAGGCCCATCACATTCAACGACTCCAGGCCCGGGTACGTGCCCGCGAACATCGCCGGGATGATCGCGAAGTACTTCGCCACGTCGTTCGTGATGGAGAATGTCGTCAACGCGCCCCGGGTGATGAGGAGTTGCTTGCCGATCTCGACGATCTCGATGAGCTTGGTCGGGTTGGAGTCGAGGTCGACCATGTTGCCGGCCTCCTTGGCGGCCGACGTACCGGTGTTCATGGCCACGCCGACGTCCGCCTGCGCGAGCGCGGGCGCGTCGTTGGTGCCGTCACCGGTCATCGCGACCAGCCTGCCGCCCTCCTGCTCCCGCTTGATCAGGGCGAGTTTGTCCTCGGGGGTGGCCTCGGCCAAGTAGTCGTCGACGCCCGCCTCCTCGGCGATGGCGCGGGCGGTCAGCGGGTTGTCGCCGGTGATCATCACCGTGCGGATGCCCATGCGGCGCAGTTCGGCGAAGCGTTCGCGGATACCGTCCTTGACGACGTCCTTGAGGTGGATCAGGCCCAGCACGCGCGGTCCGTCCCAGTCGTGCACTGCCACCAGCAACGGCGTTCCTCCCGAGGTGGCCACCGCGTCGGCGTACCCGCGTGCCTCCGGCGGGACATGGCCGCCGTACATCCGCACCCAGTCGATGACCTGCTGGGCGGCGCCCTTGCGGATGGCGCAGACGGCGCCGTTCGGCCAGCGCAGATCGACCCCGCTCATCCGGGTCTGCGCGCTGAACGGCACCCAGCGGGCGTTCGCCAACTCGCCCTCGGCGGGCGCCCGCAGGCCGTACCGGTCCTTGGCGAGGACGACGACGGAGCGGCCCTCGGGCGTCTCGTCGGCCAGCGAGGAGAGCTGGGCGGCGTCGGCGAGCTGCCGTTCGTCGACGCCGGGCAGTGGGACGAAGGCGGCGGCCTCGCGGTTGCCGAGCGTGATGGTGCCGGTCTTGTCGAGCAGCAGGGTGCCCACGTCGCCGGCCGCCTCCACCGCCCGGCCGGACATGGCGAGGACGTTGCGCTGCACCAGCCGGTCCATGCCCGCGATACCGATCGCGGACAGCAGGGCGCCGATGGTGGTCGGAATGAGGGTGACGAGCAGGGCGACCAGCACGGTCGTGGACTGGCCGGCGCCCGCGTACTCGCCCATCGGCTGCAGGGCCACCACGACCAGGACGAAGATGATCGTCAGGGAGGCCAGCAGGATGTTCAGGGCTATCTCGTTCGGGGTCTTCTGCCGGGAGGCGCCCTCGACCAGCGCGATCATCCGGTCCAGGAAGCTGTGTCCGGGGCGGGCGCTGACCCGTACGACGATCCGGTCGGACAACACCGTCGTACCGCCCGTGACCCCGCTGCGGTCTCCGCCCGCCTCCCGGATCACCGGTGCCGACTCGCCGGTGACCGCGGACTCGTCCACGGCCGCGACCCCGTCGATGACATCGCCGTCCGCCGGGATCATCTCGCCCGCCTCCACCAGCACCACGTCCAGCGGCTTCAGGTCGGTGGCGGCGACGGCCTCGGTGCGGGCGGCGGCGGGGTTCGTGCCGTAGCTCCAGTGCTCCAGCCGCAGCGCCACCGTGTCCGTACGGGCCCTGCGCAGCGACTCGGCCTGCGCCTTGCCGCGGCCCTCGGCGACCGCCTCGGCCAGGTTGGCGAAGACGACCGTCAGCCACAGCCACAGGCTGATGACCCAGGTGAAGACCGCCGGGTGCAGCAACGCCGACAGCGTGGTGAGGACCGCGCCGACGGAGACGACGAAGAGCACGGGGTTCTTCACCAGGACGCGCGGGTGCAGTTTGCGCAGCGCCTCGGGGAAGGAACGGACGAGCTGGGCGGGCTCGAACAGCCCGCTGGGGGCGCGGCGTCTCGGCCTTCGCTCCGGTCCGGTCCGGGCTCCGCGCTCGGGGCGGGACGGTGGGGCCTGCTCGGGGGCGGCGGGAAGCATGGACACCTTCGTGCCGTGAGGCGGGACGGGGACGGTGGTCGACGGCCGCCCGCGCGTCACCGCGGCTTCGCGTCACCGCGGCTTCACGCCACCGCGGAGTGGGGCTCCGCCGGTCATGCGGAGCCGAGGGGCTCCTCGGCCCGCGGCCTCGGCCCCGGCGGCCGTCAGCGAATCTAGCCCCGGCCGCGCGGCCAACCGCCCAGGCAGGCGCGGAATTTGCGGCACCCATACGGCGCGGTCGCATCGGCCGTCAAAGACCCGTCAAGCCGGGCCGAGAAGCCGTCAGGGCCCCGTCAAGGCGGGCCGTACCTGGCCGAATCCCATCGCAGACTGATCGGCAACGGGGGACGGGCGACCGTCCGTGGCGTGACGTTGGAGGGACCGTGGCTCTCACGGCCGGAACAGCGCGAGGTCCGAGGACCGAGGGGGAGACACCGCCACGACGAAGGGAGGTCGCCCCGTCCGGGGGCAGCCCCGGACCGCGGAGAGAGGGGATTCCGCGGACGGCCGGACCGGGTCCGGGGCTGCGCCCGCGGCTGGCCGAGTTCAGCTGAGAGCGGGCAGTTGGGGGCCGTGGTTCCTCCCGGGCCCGCTGGCCGCCTGACACCTCTGGCGCTCTTAGGATCGCGGTCATGGACACCATAGGTTTGCTCGCGCTCGCCCTGGCGGTACTCGGCTCTGTCATCGGTACCGAGAGCCGGTTCACGCGGGCCGACCGGCGCCTCGCGCGCGTCGAGCGCAAGCTCGACCTGATCATGGAGCACCTGGATCTGCGTGAGGAGCGGCACCCGCGGATGGACGAGGTGGCCGCGCTCGTCCGCGACGGCAAGAAGATCCACGCGATCAAGCTGTACCGGGAGATCACGGGCGCCGAGCTGAGGGAGGCCAAGGAGGCCGTGGACCGCCTCGGTTAGGTCAGTTGTCCGTCAGCCGGGCTTCTTCCAGGTCCAGCGAACGCTGGAGCCGGCGTCGCGTCGTCTCGCTGATCGTGTGGGCGTCGTAGAGCCGCTGTAGTTCCCCCGTCTCGACGGCGATCAGATCGCGCCGCAGCTGACGGTAGACCCGGTCGGCGGAGTCCGAGGCGGAGCCCTCCGCGTCGTCGAGGCGGGCCGTGAGGCCGCGGCGGAGGCGGTCCAGGACGACGTCGGGGACGACTTCGAGTTCGGCGAGTTCTTCCAGGCGGGCCAGGCCCGCGTGGGCGAGGCGGGAGCGGGCCTCGGCCTCCTCGCGGGCGGTGTGCGCGGGCTCCAGGGCGATGCCGGAGGCGCGGACCACGGGGGCCAGGGTGAAGCCCTGGACGACGAGGGTGACGACCACGACCGACGTGGTGAGGACCAGGACCAGGGGGCGGTCGCTGAGCGGGCTGCCGTTCTTCGCGACCTCCGGGATGGACAGCGCGGCGGCCAGCGGCATCACGCCGCGCGTGCCCGCCCAGGTCAGCACCATCGGTATCCGCCAGTTCAGCCGGCCGATCCCGCCCTTGCGCTGCACGACCGCCGACAGGGGGGCCAGCCAGAGGAGTCGTACCGCGATGAGGGTGGCGGCGACAGCGAGGGCGTGGAGGGGCCAGGCGCGGTCGCCGTCCGCCAAGGCCCTCACCTGGGCAGGGAGGGCCAGCCCGATCAGGCTGAAGACCACGCTTTCCAGCAGGAACACCACCGTGCCGTACACGGCGTGCAGTTGGAGTCTTATGCGGGCGTTGGTGAGGCGGTCGCCCCGGCCGCCCAGGACCACTCCGGCGACCACGCAGGACGTCACGCCCGAGGTGTGCGCGGCCTCCGCCAGCAGGTAGGCGGCGTACGGCGTGACCAGGGCGATCACCGTCTCCAGCACCGGGTCCTCGGTGCGGCGCCGGATCAGGGTGACCACCCCGGCCACCGCGGCCCCGATCACCGTGCCGCCGCCGGCGAGCAGGAAGAACTCGCCGCCCGCCGCGCCCCAGTTCGCCGCGGCCGAGGCGATGGCGATGCCCGCCGCCACCCGGACCAGCACCAGCGAGGTCGCGTCGTTGAACAGGCTCTCGGCCTGGACCAGGACCTGTACGCGTGGGGGCAGGGCGAGGCGGCGGCCGAGCGCGGTCACGGCCACCGGGTCGGTGCTGGCCAGCACCGCGCCCAGCACGAACGCCATCTGCCAGGACAGGGGAGTGACCGCGGCGGCCACCGCGGCGACCGCGGCCGCGGACGCGAGGACCAGCCCTATGGCGAGGATCCCGACCGGTTTCCACACCGCCCGCAGCTCCCGCCAGGGCATGTCCTCGGCGCTCGCGTACAGCAGGGGCGGAAGGACGACGAGGCCGATGATCTCCGGGCTGATCCGGATCTGCGGGGTGCCCGGCAGCAGTGCCACGGCGAGACCGGCGACCACGAGCAGGGAGGGGGCGGGAATGCGCCAGCGGCGCGCGAAGGTGGCGACCACCGTGGCGAGGACCACGAGGGCGAGAACCGTACCGACGCTGCGCATGCCGTCCCCCTGGGATTGCGGAAGCCGCTCCGGCTCCCGGCCGACCAGACTTCCCGGCACACCTGTCCTCACCCTATCGGGCCAGGTCACGTCAAGACAGTGTCAAGGTCCCCGGGACCGCCGCCAAGGAACCGCTAACAAGCGCGCCGCCCGCTTCGCGAACCGGCTTCCTTGGGAGGAGAAACCCTCCCGCGAAAAGGGAGTTGGATCAGTGAGCGGAGCGCGTCGGCGGCGATGAGTGACGTACGGCCCGGACGACTGAAGGTCTACCTCGGCGCGGCCCCGGGGGTCGGCAAGACCTACCGGATGCTCGACGAGGGGCGGCGCCGTGCCGCCCGCGGGGCGGACGTGGTGGTGGGATACGCGGAGTGCCACGGACGTCCGCACACGGAGGCCATGCTCGACGGCCTGGCGAGCGTCGCGCGGGCGTCCTGCAGCTACCGCGGGGGACAGTTCCAGGAGATGGACCTGGCCGCGGTCCTCGCCCGCCGGCCGCAGGTGGCGATCGTCGACGAGTTCGCCCACAGCAACGTGCCCGGCGGGGGCCGCAACCCCAAGCGCTGGCAGGACATCGAGGCCCTGCTCGACGCGGGCATCGATGTGATCACCGCGCTGAACATCCAGCACCTGGAGTCCCTCAACGACGTCGTGGAGAAGATCACCGGGGTGCCGCAGCACGAGACCGTGCCGGACGAGGTGGTACGGCGGGCCTGGCAGATCGAGCTGGTGGACATGCCCCCCGAGGGGCTGCGCCGGCGCATGGCGCACGGGAACATCTACGCCCCCGAGAAGATCGATGCCGCGCTCGCGAACTACTTCCGGCCCGGCAATCTGACCGCCCTGCGCCAGCTGGCGCTGCTGTGGGTGGCCGACCGGGTCGACGAGGCGCTCCAGGAGTACCGGTCGCAGCACGGGATCGGGCGGGTGTGGGAGACCCGGGAGCGGGTGGTCGTAGCGCTGACCGGGGGACCGGAGGGCGACACGCTGGTACGGCGGGCCGCCCGCATCGCCGACCGGTCCGCCGGCGGCGATCTGCTCGCCGTGCACGTGGCCCGCAGCGACGGCCTCGCCGCCGGCGTCTCGCACGCCTCGCTGGCCCGGCAGCGCCGGCTCGTGGAGGACCTCGGCGGCAGCTACCACTCGGTCGTCGGCGACGACGTGGCCACCGCCCTGGTGGAGTTCGCGCGCGCCGAGAACGCCACCCAGCTGGTCCTCGGCACCAGCCGGCGGGGGCGGCTCGCGCGGTTTCTGACCGGTCCGGGCACGGGGGAGACCGTCACCGAGCTGTCCGGGGACATCGACGTCCACCGGGTCACGCACGAGCGGGCGGGACGGGGCACCTTGCTCCCGTCCCGGCGCCGCACCCTGTCGACCGCCCGGCTGATCGCCGGACCGGTGGCCGGACTGGTGCTGCCCATCCTGCTCACCGCCGTCCTCGCGCAGCTGCGCGGCACGCTCAACCTGACCAGCGAGGCCCTGCTATTCCTGCTGGCCGTGGTGGGCGTGGCCTGCATAGGCGGGGTCGCCTCCGCGGTGATCGCGTCGGTGACGGCGTCCCTGCTGCTCAACTACTGGTTCATCCCGCCCATCGGCGCCTTCACGCTGGACGATCCGAACGCCCTGGTGGCCCTGACGGTGTTCGCGGTCGTCGCGGCCACCGTGGCGGCGGTCGTGGACCGCTCCCTGCGCCTGTCGCGCCGCTCCGCGCGGGCCACGGCCGAGGCGGAGACCATGTCGTCCCTGGCCGGCAGCATCGTGCGCGGCGAGGCCACCATCCCGGCCCTGCTGGAGCGCACCCGCGAGACCTTCGGCATGGACTCGGCGGACCTGGTGGACGAGCCGCCGGACGCGACCGGGCCCGACGCGGTCGGGTCCCATGCGGTCGGGTCCCATATGGTCGGGTCCCCTGTCGCCGAGGCCCATATGGCGGGGTCGCATGTGGCCGGGTCGCATGTGGCCGGGTCGCATGTGGCCGGGTCGTGTGTGGCCGGGGCCCACGCGGTCGTGGCTTACGCGTGCGGGCCGGATGCGTGCGGGCCGGATACGGCCGCAGCCCACGTGTCCGGGCTTCCCCTGTCCGGGCTTCCCCTGTCCGGGCTTCCCCTGTCCGGGTCCCACGTGTCCGGTTCCCCTTCTGCTTCCGCCGGGGCGACGGCGGTCCCGGCCGGCCCCGGTGCCTGGCTCGTGCTGCGCGGCCGTACCCTCTCCTCCTCCGAGCGGCGGGTCCTCGCCGCCTTCGCGGCGCACGTCGGCTCGGCGGTGGAGCGGTCCCGGCTGGCCGAGGCGGCGGCCGAGGTGGAGCCCGTGAAGGCCGCCGACCGGCTGCGCACCGCCCTGCTGCGGGCCGTCGGCCACGACCTGCGCACCCCGCTGGCCGCCGGCTGGGCCGCCGTCACCTCGCTGCGCAGCCGCGATGTCGCCTTCACCGACGAGGACCGCGACGAACTCCTCGCCACCGCCGACGAGTCCATGGCCAAGCTCAACCGCCTGGTGGAGAACCTTCTCGACCTCAGCCGGCTGGAGGCCGGCGCCCTCACCCTGAACCTGCGGGCCACCACCCTGGAGGAGGTGCTGCCCCTGGCGCTGGCCGACGTGCCGGACGTACGGGTGACGGACATGGAGGGGATCCCGGCGGTGCTGGCCGATCCGCCGCTGCTGGAGCGGGTGATCGCCAACCTGGTCGGCAACGCCGCCCGGCACACCCCGCCCGGGAAGCCGGTGCTGGTCACCGCCAGCGCCCTGGCCGGGCGGGTGGAGCTGCGGGTGGTGGACCGGGGGCCCGGACTCCCCGCCGACGGCCGCGACCGCCTCTTCGAACCCTTCCAGCGGCTCGGCGACACCGACAACACCACGGGACTCGGTCTCGGCCTCGCCCTCGCGCGCGGCCTGACCGAGGCGATGAACGGCACCCTCGGCCCCGAGGACACTCCCGGCGGCGGCCTCACGATGGTGGTGTCGCTGCCGTTCGCGGGCCGCCCCACCGGTGCCGAACCGACCGAGCAGAGCGTAGGAGGACCCTGATGACCCGCTGAGGGGCGAGCCCCACGGCGCTGAACCGTCAAGATCTCGTCAAAGGCAGCCCATTGCGCGCGAAGATGGCGCAAACAACAGCAGAGGCGAGCCCGAACCGGACAGAACCTGTGTGCACCCGTAAGAAAGAGGAGCACGCGCCCATGTCCGTCCTGACCACCGAGCAGCCGGATGCCGTACCCGCCGGCGAGGAGCCGCCTGATACCGGCGATCGTCACCGGCTGACCGCCGTCACCGGCCTCGCGGCCCTGTCCCTGGACGCCATGGCGTCGGTGGCGTACGGCCCCGAGGCGATCGTCCTCGTCCTCGCCGCCGCGGGCGCGCACGGGCTGGGCTTCACGATGCCGGTCACGCTCGCGATCGCCGCCCTGCTGGCGGTGCTGGTGGCGTCGTATCGGCAGGTCATCGCGGCCTTCCCGGACGGCGGCGGGTCGTACGCCGTGGCCAAGACCCACCTGGGGGCGCGGACGAGCCTGGTGGCCGCCGCCTCGCTGGTGCTGGACTACGTGCTCAACGTCGCGGTCGCGGTGACGGCGGGCGTGGCGGCCCTGACCTCCGCCTTCCCCTCCCTCTACGGTGACCGGCTGTGGCTGTGCCTGGCGGTGCTCGCGCTGATCACGGCCGTCAACCTGCGCGGGATCGTGGAGTCGGCGAAGGCGTTCATCGTGCCGACGGTCGTGTTCGTCGGCTCGATCTTCGTGCTGATCGTCGTCGGTCTGTTCCGCTCCCACCCCGTGAGCACGGCCACCGCCGCCGGGCATGCCTCGGTCCTCGCCGACAACGCCTCCTCCGTGGGCGCGCTCCTGCTGCTGAAAGCTTTCGCTTCCGGGTGTGCCGCGCTGACCGGCGTGGAGGCCATCGCCAACGCCGTCCCCTCCTTCCGGGTGCCGCGGGTGCGCCGGGCCCAGCGTGCGGAGGTCGCCCTCGGCGGTGTGCTCGGCCTGATGCTGATCGGCCTGTCGGTGCTGATCGGCCGCTTCCACCTCCAGCCGGTCGAGGGCGTCACCGTCCTCGCCCAGCTCGCGGACGCCGCGCTCGGCCACAACTGGGCCTTCTACGTCATCCAGTTCGCGACGATGATCCTGCTGGCGCTGTCCGCGAACACCTCCTTCGGCGGGCTGCCGGTGCTGCTGAAGCTGCTCGCCCGTGACAACTACGCGCCGCACGTCTTCGCGCTGAAGGCCGACCGCCAGGTCCACCGGCACGGCGTCCTCGCGCTCGCCGTCGTCTCGGCCGGGCTGCTGGTCTTCTCCGGCGGTGACACCAACACCCTGGTGCCGATGTTCGCCATCGGTGTCTTCGTCGGCTTCACCATCGCCCAGGTGGGCATGGTCCGGCACTGGCTGCGGGAAAAGGGCTCCGGCTGGCGTGGGAAGGCGCTGCTCAACGGCTTCGGCGCGGTCCTCACCGGCATCGCCGCCGTCGTCGTCACGGCGAGCAAGTTCACCGAGGGCGCCTGGCTGATCGTGATCGCCCTGCCGCTGCTGGTGCTCGTCTTCGAGACCGTGCACCGCGCCTACGGCCGGATCGGCGAGCGGCTCGGCCTCGGCCGTATCCCGGAGGTCCCGCACCGCGAGCGCTCGCTGGTGGTCGTCCCGGTGTCCACGCTCTCCCGTCTGACCTCCGAGGCGCTCACCGCGGCCAGCTCCCTCGGCGACGAGGTCCGCGCGGTGACCGTCTGCTACCCGGACCCCGAGGACCGGGCCCAGCTGCACGCCCTGGAACGCGCCTGGGCGGACTGGGACCCGGGGGTGGAGCTGGTCCGGCTGTCCTGCGAGCGGCGCACGCTCGGGCGGCCCATCGCCGCGTACGTCCGCGACGTGGCCGCCACCGAGCCCGGCACCCAGGTCACCGTACTGATCGCGGAGGCCGAGCCGGAGCGTCTGTGGCAGCGCCTGCTGCAGAACCAGCGCGGCGCGATCGTGGCGCACTCGGTGCGTCGGGAGACGGACGCGGTGATCTGCCGGCTGCGGTTCCGGTTGTGACTGGTGGTGCGGCTGTTCTGTGGGCGGCGTGCTCGGGTGGCCCGTAGCCGCGTACGTCGGTGAGGTGGCTGCCACCGGGCCCGGCACCAGGTCGGGGTGCTGGTCGCGGGGGCTGGGCCGGGCCGGAGTGGCTGTGGCTGGGGGTGCCCTCGCGCGAGCGGAGCCGAGCGTGGGGGGAGGCTGCTGCGAATCGGCGGGGCGCGATCGTGGCGCACTCGGTGCGTCGGGAGACGGACGCGGTGATCTGCCGGCTGCGGTTCCGGTTGTGACTGGTGGTGCGGCTGTTCTGTGGGCGGCGTGCTCGGGTGGCCCGTAGCCGCGTACGTCGGTGAGGTGGCTGCCACCGGGCCCGGCACCAGGTCGGGGTGCTGGTCGCGGGGGCTGGGCCGGAGCGGCTGTGACCGGGGTCGCCTACCGTCGCGGCGCGCTACCCGCCGGTACGGGTCAGGGGTCGTAAGAGACCCGTCAAAGGCGTGAGCGCGGCCGTATGAGAGGCGTCAACGGGCGGCCGGATCCGGCCAGGCAGGCGGTTTCCTCGTACACGTCCGTTTCACCGAACCTCACTCCAGGAGTTCGCGATGGCCGATCTGGCCTTCGTCGTCACCGTGCTCGCGGGTTTCGCGCTGGTGGCCCTCGTCGCCAAGGGGGTGACGAAGCTGTGACCGCCGAGAACATCGTCGGCCTCGTCGTGGCCGTCGCCCTGCTGGGCTATCTCGTCCTCGCCCTGATCTACCCGGAGAGGTTCTGAGACACGACATGGGTCCCGTACTCGCCGGCGTGCTCCAGCTGCTCGCCCTCATAGGCGCGCTGGCGCTCGTCTACGTCCCCCTCGGCAACTACATGGCCAAGGTCTACTCCTCCGACAAGCACCTGCGGACGGAGAAGTGGATCTACAAGGGCATCGGTGCCAACCCCGACACCGAGATGACCTGGCCCGCGTATCTGCGCGGAATCCTCGCCTTCTCGGCCGTCAGTGTCCTCTTCCTGTACCTGCTGCAGCGGCTGCAGGGCGTGCTGCCCGGCTCGATGGGCTTCTCCTCGGTCGATCCCGCGCAGTCGTTCAACACGGCCGTCTCGTTCGTGACGAACACCAACTGGCAGTCGTACTCCGGCGAGCAGACCATGGGCCACGTCGTGCAGACCGCCGGTCTGGCCGTGCAGAACTTCGTGTCGGCGGCCGTGGGCATGGCCGTCGCGGTGGCCCTCGTACGCGGCTTCGCGCGCTCACGCACCGGTGAACTCGGCAACTTCTGGACCGACTTGGTGCGTGGCACGCTGCGCATCCTGGTGCCGATCGCCGCCGTGGCCGCAGTGATCCTCGTCGCCTGCGGCGCCATCCAGAACTTCTCCGGCATCCACGAGGTCGGCCAGTTCATGGGCGGTTCGCAGCAGTGGAACGGCGGCGCGGTCGCCTCGCAGGAGGCGATCAAGGAGCTGGGCACGAACGGCGGCGGTTACTTCAACGCCAACTCCGCCCACCCCTTCGAGAACCCGACCGGGTTCACGAACCTGTTCGAGATCTTCCTGATCCTGTGCATCCCGTTCGCGCTGACCCGCACCTTCGGCCTGATGGTCGGCTCGGTGCGGCAGGGTTACGCGATCCTCGCCACGATGGTCACCATCTGGCTGGGCTTCACGGCCTTGATGATGTGGACCGAGTTCGCCCACCACGGCCCGGCCCTCCAGGCAGCGGGCGGCGCGATGGAGGGCAAGGAAGTCCGCTTCGGCGTCGGGGGATCGTCGATCTTCGCCGTTGCCACGACCCTGACCTCGACCGGTGCGGTGGACTCCTTCCACTCCTCCTTCACCGGCCTCGGCGGCGGCATCACCATGCTGAGCATGATGCTGGGCGAGATCGCGCCCGGCGGCACCGGCTCCGGCCTCTACGGCATGCTGATCATGGCGGTCATCGCGGTGTTCATCGCCGGTCTGATGGTCGGCCGCACCCCCGAGTACCTGGGCAAGAAGATCGGCGGCCGCGAGATGAAGCTCGCCGCCTGCTACATCCTCGTCACACCCGCCCTGGTGCTGGTCTTCACGGCCGCCTCCATGGCCCTGCCGACCCCGCCGCACTCGATGCTCAACTCCGGCGCGCACGGCTTCTCCGAAGTCCTGTACGCCTTCACCTCGGCGGCCAACAACAACGGCTCGGCCTTCGCCGGCCTGAACGCGAACACGGACTGGTTCAACACCATGACCGGGCTCGCCATGCTGCTCGGCCGCTTCCTGCCGATGGTGTTCGTCCTGGCGCTCGCCGGCTCGCTCGCCGAGCAGACGCCGGTCCCGGCCACCGCGGGCACCCTGCGCACCGAGAAGCCGCTGTTCACCGGCCTGCTGGTCGGCGCGATCCTGATCATCACCGGTCTCACGTACTTCCCGGCCCTCGCGCTGGGCCCGCTCGCGGAAGGGCTGGCGTGATGACGACCGACACCGAGAAGCACGAGGACTCCATGTCCACTCCCACCCTGGCGCCCCATCAGGACGCGCCGACCGGGCACAAGAGTGCCGAGGGCCGTGTCGGAGCAGGCCTCTTCGACCCCAAGGCGCTGGTCAAGTCGCTGCCGGACGCGTTCCGCAAGCTCGACCCGCGGGTGATGGTCAAGTCGCCCGTGATGTTCGTGGTGTGGATCGGCTCCGTCCTGACCACCGTCTTCTCCTTCAAGGACCCGGGCGACTGGTTCGGCTGGGCGATCAGCGCCTGGCTGTGGCTGACCGTGATCTTCGCCAACCTGGCGGAGGCGGTCGCCGAGGGCCGCGGCAAGGCGCAGGCCGACACCCTGCGCAAGGCCAAGACCGACACCGTGGCACGCAAGGTCCACGGGACCGTGGTCGCCGGTACCGAGCTGAAGATCGGTGACCTGGTGGTCTGCGAGGCCGGCGATGTGATCCCCGGCGACGGCGATGTCGTCGAGGGCGTCGCCTCGGTGGACGAGTCGGCCATCACCGGTGAGTCCGCCCCGGTCATCCGGGAGTCCGGCGGCGACCGCAGCGCCGTCACGGGCGGTACGAAGGTCCTCTCCGACCGGATCGTCATCAAGATCACGACGAAGCCCGGCGAGACCTTCATCGACCGGATGATCAACCTGGTCGAGGGCGCCGCCCGGCAGAAGACGCCCAACGAGATCGCGCTGAACATCCTGCTCGCCTCGCTGACCATCGTCTTCCTGCTGGCCTGCGCCACGCTGCCGCCGTTCGCCACCTACGCGGGCACGCACCTGACCATGGTCGTGCTGGTCGCCCTGCTGGTCTGTCTGATCCCGACCACCATCGGCGCCCTGCTCTCCGCGATCGGTATCGCGGGCATGGACCGGCTGGTGCAGCGCAACGTCCTGGCCATGTCCGGCCGTGCGGTCGAGGCCGCCGGTGACGTCTCCACGCTGCTGCTCGACAAGACCGGCACGATCACGCTCGGCAACCGCCAGGCCGCCGAGTTCGTCCCGGTGCGCGGTACGACGGAGGCGGAGGTCGCGGACGCGGCCCAGCTGTCCTCGCTGGCCGACGAGACCCCCGAGGGCCGCTCCATCGTCGTCCTGGCGAAGGAGAAGTACGGGCTGCGCGAACGCCACCAGGGCGAGCTGGCGCACGCCGAGTGGATCGAGTTCACCGCCCAGACCCGTATGTCGGGTGTGGACGTCGACGGCCGCCGTATCCGCAAGGGCGCCACGGCCTCCGTCATCGCCTGGGTCGAGGAGCAGGGCGGCACGGTCGCCGAGGACGCCGACTCCATCGCCAACCGCATCTCCGAGGCCGGCGGCACCCCGCTGCTGGTCGCCGTGAACGACGAGCAGGGCGCCCGCGTGCTGGGTGTCATCCACCTGAAGGACGTCGTCAAGGAGGGCATGCGGGAGCGGTTCGAGGAACTGCGCCGCATGGGCATCAAGACGGTCATGATCACGGGTGACAACCCGCTGACCGCGAAGGCCATCGCCGAGGAGGCGGGCGTCGACGACTTCCTCGCCGAGGCCACCCCCGAGGACAAGATGGCCCTCATCAAGCGGGAGCAGGCCGGCGGCAAGCTGGTCGCGATGACCGGTGACGGCACCAACGACGCGCCCGCGCTCGCGCAGGCGGACGTCGGCGTGGCGATGAACACCGGTACGTCGGCCGCCAAGGAGGCCGGCAACATGGTCGACCTCGACTCCAACCCGACCAAGCTGATCGAGATCGTCGAGATCGGCAAGCAGCTGCTGATCACGCGCGGCGCGCTGACCACGTTCTCCATCGCCAACGACGTCGCGAAGTACTTCGCGATCATCCCGGCGCTGTTCGCGGCGGTCTACCCGGGCCTGGACAAGCTGAACATCATGCACTTGTCCTCGCCCAACTCCGCGATCCTGTCGGCCGTCGTCTTCAACGCGCTGATCATCATCGCGCTGGTGCCGCTGTCCCTGAAGGGCGTGCGGTACCGGCCGATGAGCGCGGACAAGATGCTCCGCCGCAACCTCGGGATCTACGGCATCGGCGGCCTGATCGCGCCCTTCATCGGCATCAAGATCATCGACCTGCTCATCTCCCTCATCCCCGGAATCGGCTGATGGCCATGAACAACTCCGTTACGAACACCGCCCGGTTGCTCGGGGCGGGCCTCAGGGCCCTCCTCGTACTGACCCTGGTGACCGGCGTCATCTACCCGCTGGTCGTCACCGGCATCGCCCAGGCACTGTTCAACAACAAGGCGAACGGTTCCGAGATCAAGGCGGACGGCAAGGTCGTCGGCTCGTCCCTGATCGGGCAACAGGGCTACAGCCTCGACTACTTCCAGCCCCGCCCGGCGGGCGGCCTCGGCGCGAACAGCGTCAACACGCAGTACAAGCTGATCCTCTCGGGGGCCACCAACCTGTCCGCCGACAGCAAGGCGCTCATCAAGCAGGTCGAGGACGCCAGGGCCAAGGTGGTCAAGGACAACTCAGTCCCCGGCTACACGGTGAAGCCGTCCGACATCCCCGCCGACGCCGTCACCTCCTCCGGCTCCGGCCTCGACCCGGCCATCTCCCCGGAGTACGCCGAACTCCAGGTCCACCGGATCGCCGCGAAGAACGGGCTGTCCGTCGCCCAGGTGGAGAAGCTCGTCAAGGACCACACCCAGGGCCGCACCCTCGGCTTCATCGGCGATCCCCAGGTGAACGTCCTTCAACTCAACATCGCGCTCAAGGACCTCGTGGCCAAGAAGTGACGGTCTTAAGCGATTCGCGACGGGAGCCGGCGCCCGGGAGGAATCCCGGTGTCGCCGGCTCCCGCAGGCATGACAGGAGAGGCACACACCCATGACCAGGGTGCTCGTGGTGGAGGACGACCCGCAGCTCGTGCGGGCCCTCGTCATCAACTTGCAGGCACGTCACTACGGCGTGGACGCCGCCCCCGACGGTGCCACGGCCCTCCGGCTCGCCGCCGCGCGTCAGCCCGACGTCGTGCTGCTGGACCTCGGCCTGCCCGACATGGACGGCGTCGAGGTCATCAAGGGGCTGCGCGGCTGGAGCCGTGTGCCGATCATGGTCCTGTCCGCCCGGCAGGCCTCCGACGAGAAGGTGGCCGCGCTCGACGCCGGCGCGGACGACTACATCACCAAGCCGTTCAGCATGGACGAACTCCTGGCCCGGCTGCGGGCCGCCGTCCGCCGCACCGACGACGCCCCGCTCGTCCCCGAGACCACACTGGTCGAGACGGAGCACTTCAGCATCGACCTGCTCGCCAAGAAGGCCGTACGGTCCGGCCGGGACGTACGGCTGACCCCGACCGAGTGGCATCTGCTGGAGATACTGGTGACCAACCCCGGCCGGCTGATCACGCAGAAACAGCTGCTCCAGGAGGTCTGGGGCGTCTCGCAGAGCAACAAGACCAACTACCTGCGGGTCTACATGGCCCAGCTCCGCCGCAAGTTGGAGTCGGACCCCTCGCAGCCCCGCTATCTGATCACCGAGCCCGGCATGGGCTACCGCTTCGAGGGATGACATGGCACGCGGCAGGTTCCGGATCTACCTCGGCGCGGCACCCGGCGTCGGCAAGACGTACGCGATGCTGGCGGAGGCGCACCGTCGTATCGAGCGGGGCACCGACTGTGTCGTGGCCTTCGTCGAACACCACCGCCGGCCGCGCACCGAGGTGATGCTGCACGGCCTGGAACAGGTGCCGCGCAGGGAACTCACCTACCGGGGCGGCGTCTTCACCGAGATGGACGTGGACGCCGTCCTCGCGCGCCGCCCCCAGGTGGCGCTCGTGGACGAACTGCCGCACACCAACATCCCCGGCTCCCGCAACGCCAAGCGCTGGCAGGACGTCGAGGAACTGCTCGCCGCCGGGATCGACGTGATCTCGACCGTCAACATCCAGCACCTGGAGTCCCTCGGCGACGTGGTCGAGTCGATCACCGGCGTCCGGCAGCAGGAGACCGTTCCCGACGAGGTCGTACGCCGCGCCGACCAGATCGAGCTGGTCGACATGGACCCGGAGGCGCTGCGCCGCCGGATGGCGCACGGCAACATCTACAAGCCGGACAAGGTCGACGCGGCCCTGTCCAACTACTTCCGGCCCGGAAACCTGACGGCGCTGCGGGAGTTGGCCCTGCTGTGGGTGGCCGACCGGGTCGACGAGTATCTCAACGAGTACCGCAGCGAGCACCGCGTCTCGACCATCTGGGGCTCACGCGAGCGGATCGTGGTCGGCCTCACCGGCGGCCCCGAAGGACGCACCCTGATACGGCGTGCCTCCCGCCTGGCCGAGAAGGGCGCCGGCGGCGAGGTGCTCGCCGTCTACATCTCCCGCAGCGACGGCCTGACCTCCGCCTCCCCGAAGGAACTGGCCGACCAGCGCACCCTGGTGGAGGACCTCGGCGGCACCTTCCACCATGTCGTCGGCGACGACATACCGGCCGCCCTGCTGGACTTCGCGCGGGGCGTCAACGCCACCCAGATCGTGCTGGGTGTCTCCCGCCGCCGCAGCTGGCAGTACGTCTTCGGGCCGGGCGTCGGCGCCACGGTCGCCCGCGAGTCCGGTCCCGACCTCGACGTGCACCTCATCACGCACGACGAGGCGGGCAAGGGCCGCGGACTGCCGGTGGCGCGCGGCGCCCGCCTCGGCCGCTCCCGGGTCATCTGGGGCTGGGCCGTGGGCGTGCTGGGCCCGGTGCTGATGACCTGGCTGCTGACCGGCGCCGTCCCGGACGTCGGCCTCGCCAACGACATGCTGCTGTTCCTGACGCTGACGGTCGCGGCGGCCCTGCTCGGCGGCCTCCTCCCGGCGCTGGCCTCGGCGATGGTCGGATCGCTGCTGCTGAACTGGTACTTCACCCCGCCCGTCCACACCCTGACCATCGCCGACCCGAAGAACATCGTCGCCATCGCGATCTTCATCGGGGTCGCCGTGTCCGTGGCCTCGGTGGTGGACCTCGCGGCCCGGCGCACCCATCAGGCGGCCAGGCTGCGCGCCGAGTCGGAGATCCTCTCCTTCCTCGCCGGGAACGTCCTGCGCGGCGAAACGACCCTGGAGGCGCTGCTGGAACGGGTCCGCGAGACCTTCGGCATGGAGTCGGTGGCCCTGCTGGAGCGCTCCGGCGAGACGGCCCCCTGGACCTGCGCCGGCAGCGTCGGGCCCGAGCCCGCGCGGATCCCTGAGGACGCGGACGTCGACGTACCGGTCGGCGACCACATGGCGCTGTCCCTGCGCGGCCGGGTACTGCCCGCCGCCGACCGGAGGGTGCTGGCCGCGTTCGCCGCGCAGGCCGCCGTGGTCCTGGACCGGCAGCGGCTGCAGAGCGAGGCCGACCGGGCCAAGGAACTGGCCGAGGGCAACCGCATCCGCACCGCGCTGCTGGCCGCCGTCAGCCACGACCTGCGCACCCCGCTCGCCGGCATCAAGGCCGCCGTCACCTCGCTGCGATCGGACGACGTCGAGTGGTCGGAGCGGGATCAGGCGGACCTGCTGGAGGCCATCGAGGAGGGCGCCGACCGGCTCGACCACCTCGTCGGCAACCTGCTGGACATGTCCCGCCTGCAGACCGGCACGGTCACCCCGATCATCCGCGAGACCGACCTCGACGAGGTCGTGCCGATGGCGCTCGGCGGCGTCCCCGAGGACAGCGTGGAGCTGGACATCCCCGAGACCCTGCCCATGGTCTACGTCGACCGGGGCCTGCTGGAGCGGGCGGTCGCGAACGTCGTGGAGAACGCCGTCAAGTACAGCCCGCGGGGGGAGCGGGTGCTGGTGTCGGCGAGCGCCCTCGCCGACCGGGTCGAGGTGCGGGTCGTCGACCGCGGGCCGGGCGTCCCGGACGAGGCCAAGGACCGCATCTTCGAACCCTTCCAGCGGTACGGGGACGCTCCGCGCGGGGTCGGCGTCGGGCTCGGCCTCGCGGTCGCCCGCGGCTTCGCCGAGGCGGTGGGCGGCACGTTGCTCGCCGAGGACACGCCGGGCGGGGGGCTCACGATGGTCCTCGCCGTACCGACGACGCCGGATCGCGAACGGCCCGGGGGACTCCTCGTGCCGGGCGGCCGCGGGTAGTCGAGGGCTGGTCGCGCCGCCGCTGCGGGCAGTCGTGCCGCAGGGCGGCAGAGGTGGGCGCGTCGGCACCCCGCCGGCGCCGGTGAGCGTCCCCTCCCCGCGACTTCAGGCTTCCGGCGGCGCCATGTGCAACTCCCGTTCCAGGTGCCCCGTGTTCAGCCGCAGCCGCCAGGCGTTCCGGCGGTGCACGGCCGTCAGTTCCGCCTGCAACGGCGACGGCGGCACCGCGAGGACGGGGCAGGTGGCGTGCGCGAGGCAGTAGCGGCTGACGGACGGCCACAGCGCCCGGTGCAGCCGGCCCCGCTGCCCCGCGCCGACGACGAGGATGTCGTTCTCTCGGTCCGCGGTCCGCACCAGCGCCGGCCCGGGCGCCCCCCGGACGACGAGCGCCTGCCCCGGCAGCCCGGTGTCCGCGCCGCCGAACACCTCCTGCAGCGCCGCCACGAGCCGCTCGCGCGCCAGCCGCTCCCACTGCGGCACCATGGCGGTCGCGCCGGGGAACCTGCGGGCGGCGAGATCGCCCTCCGGCGGCTCCCACGCCAGCACCGGCCACAGCTCCGCTCCCCGGCGCCTGGCCTCGACCGCGGCCCGGCTCAGGGCGGTCGCGCCGCCCATCGAGCCGCTCACTCCCACCACGACCCGGACGGCCGTGGGAGGGCGGTACTCGGACATCGGTTCCTCCTCGGAAATCCCCTCCATGACACCGCGCCCGACCGCTTCCGAACAGCCCGTACGCCCGTTCCTGACGCCCTTCTGACGCCCCTTTCCAGCCGCTCCCGCCAGCGGTGTCAGCGTGCCGTCAAGGTCGTCCGGATCGGCGTCAGCGTCCCGTCAGGGCACACCGGGGCCACGGGGACGGCGGGCATAACGTCGACGGCGAGCCCCGGTCCGCCTCCCCGCGTCCGGGGCACCCAGATCCCTCGCTCCCTGCCTTTCGGGAGGCACCCCATGGCAGAACTCCGCTACGGCGAAGACCCCGAGCCCTCCGATCCGTTCCCGGCCGGACCCCTGTACGTCCCGGTCCGGCCGGGGCCCTTCGGGTGCGCGGCCCGGCTTTTCCGTACTCCGCTCGGCGACCGCACGGCCGTCGGCTTCACCTCCGAGCGCCGGCTGACCACCACACTCGGTGCCGGCCAGGCGTGGATCCGCCTCGCCGAGCCCGCCCTGCGCGCGCTGACCGCCCCGCTCGGCGTCACCGCCCTCATGGTGGACCCGCAGTTCACCGCCCCGGCCGTGAGGCCGGTCACGCCGGTTCCGTCCGAGTTTCCCGCGCTGCGGATCGCCTGAGAGGGGCAGCACAGATGACCACGGTGCACGAACCCGCCACCACCGCCGACCTGTTGGTGTGGCCCGCCTCGACCACCGAACCGCCGCACGGAGACCTCACCGTGGGCGGCGTACCGCTCGCCGAGATCGCCGACCGCTTCGGCACCCCCGTCTACGTCCTGGACGAGGCCGAGGTCCGCGACCGCTGCCGCACCTATCTGCACGCCTTCCCCGACGCCGAAGTCCTGTACGCCGCCAAGGCGTTCCTGTGCCGGGCCATGGCCCACTGGATGGACGAGGAGGGCCTCGGCCTGGACGTGTGCTCCGCCGGTGAGCTGGAACTCGCCGTCACCACGGGCTTCCCGGCCGAGCGGATCGTGCTGCACGGCAACGCCAAGTCCCCGCGCGACCTGGACACCGCGCTGCGCCTGGGCGTGGGCCGGATCGTCATCGACAGCCCCGCCGAGATCGCCCGGCTGGCCGCCTCCGTCGGACCGGACGGGCACCAGAAGGTGATGGTCCGGGTGGTGCCCGGGATCAGCGCGGGCGGCCACGAGAAGATCCGCACCGGCACCGACGACCAGAAGTTCGGCCTCAGCATCTCCGACGGGTACGCCCAGCACGCCATCACCCGGATGCTGGACCAGCCGCAGCTCGAACTCACCGGTCTGCACTGCCACTTGGGCTCGCAGATCACGAGCGTGAAGCCGTATCTCGTCGCCGTGCGCCGCATGGTGGGCCTGATGAGCCGGCTGCACGAGCAGCACGGGCTGGTCCTGCCCGAACTCGACCTCGGCGGCGGCCACGGCATCGCCTACCGTCCCGGCGAGGAGGCCCTGGACCTGACGGCGCTGGCCCGCAAGGTCCGCACCGAACTCGCCGACGCCTGCACCACGGTGGGGCTGCCGGTGCCCCGCCTGATCATCGAGCCGGGCCGGGCGATCGCGGGCCCCGCGGGCATCGCCGTCTACCGCGTCCTTTCCGTGAAGCACACCGGCGACCATGTCTTCGTGGCCGTCGACGGAGGCATGAGCGACAACCCGCGCCCGGCCCTGTACGGCGTCCGCTACGCGCCGCGCCTGATCGGCCGGACCAGCACGGCGGAGCGTGCCCGGGTCACCGTGGTGGGCCGGCACTGCGAGGCCGGCGACGTCCTGGCCGTCGACGTGGACCTGCCCGCCGACACGCGGCCCGGCGACCTGCTCGCCGTACCGGTGGCCGGCGCCTACCACCTGTCCATGGCCTCCGGCTACAACCTGGTCGGCCGCCCGCCCGTGGTCGCCGTACGCGACGGCCTCGCCCGCCTGCTGGTCCGCCGCGAGACCCTGGCGGACATCCGCAGCCGCGACGTGGGCCTGTAGAGCCTGTAGGCCTGCGCGGCTGTGCGGCCGTGGTCCAGCCGCGGTCGCCTGAGCCGAAGGACCCTCAGCACGGCACATCGAGCGTGACGAGGGCCCCGCCCCCGTGGTTCTCCGCCCGCGCCGTACCCCCATGAGCCGTGGCCACCGCCTGTACGAAGGCCAGCCCCAGACCGGAGCCCTCGCTGGTGCGGCTCGCCTCCGCGCGGGCGAAGCGGTCGAACGCGCGGGGCAGGAACTCGGGCGGGAAGCCCGGTCCCTCGTCGGTGACGCGCAGCCGTAGCCGGCCCTCGTGGACGCCGGCCGTGACGTGGACGGCCCCGTCTCCGTGCCGCAGCGCGTTGCCGACGAGGTTGCCGATGGCGGGCACCAGCCATCCGGCGTCGGCGTCGACGGTCGTGTCCGCCGCGTCGGCCCTCAGGCCCCGCCCGGCCCGTTCGGCGGTGCGCCGATGCGGGGCCACGGCGGTCTCGACCAGGTCGGGCAGCCGTACGGGCGCCCGGGTGATGTGGTCGGCGCTGCCGAGTTCCTCCAGGTCCAGCAGGGCGTTGGAGAGAACGATCAGGCGCTGGACCTCGGCGTCCACGGAGCGCAGGGTCCGGTTCAGCTCCTCGGCCGAGCGGGGGCGGTGCAGCGCGACGTCGACCTCGGCCCGCAGCAGGGACAGCGGGGTGCGCAGTTCGTGGCTGGCGTCCGCGACGAACCGGCGCTCGCGGACGGCGGATGCCTCCAGGCGGTCGAGCATGCGGTTGAGGGTGTGTCCGAGCCGGGTGATCTCGTCCTCGCGGTCGGCGGGCACGTCCAGGCGCAGGTTCTGCGCGCCGTCGGCGAGGGTGGCGGCCGCGGTGCGGTAGCGCTCGACGGGGCGCAGCGCGGCGCGGGCCGTGCGGTAGCCGACGTACGAGGCGGCGATCAGGGTCAGTCCGGAGGCGAGGGCGAGCTGGGCGAGGAGTTCGCGCAGCGCCTCGTCGCGGTGCCCGCGGCGGACCGCGGCGACGATCACGCGGGTCCCGCCGCCGGTCCCGGCGCGTTCGGCCTGCAGACGCAGGGTGTCCGGAGTGATCGGCAGCAGGGAGCCGACGTCGCGGCGCACCAGGTCGCCGTGCAGGGCCGAGTCCAGCTCGGCGGGGGTGAGCAGGGTCTGCCGGCCGACGGCGGTGCTGGAGCGCAGGATCCGGCCGTGGGCGTCGAGGATCTGGTAGAGGCTGCCGCTGGGGCCCGGCGGCAGTGCGGTGCCGGTGCGCAGGGCCCGGTCGAGGCTGTGCCGGTAGGCGGCCAGGTCGTCGTGGAGCTGCTGGTCCAGGGCGGTCTGGACGCGCCAGTAGACCAGTCCGGCCGTCCCGGTCAGGACGAGGGACATGGTGACGGCGACGGCCAGCACGAGACGGGTGACGACGGGCAGCCGGCCGAACCAGGCCCGCAGCCGGCCGGGCAGCCGGCCGAACCAGGTCCTGGGCCGGCCGGGCAGGGTCACGAGGCGGTCTCCAGGCGGTAGCCGCGTCCGCGCAGGGTCGTGATCGTCGTACGGCCGAAGGCGCGGTCGACCTTGGCGCGCACCTTGGAGACGTGCACGTCGATGGCGTTGCTGCGCAGGTCGGTCTCGCCGTCCCAGACCTCGTCGAGCAGCTGCAGCCGGGTCACCACCCGGCCGGCGTGCTCCATCAGTACCCGCAGGACGGCGAACTCCCGCCGAGACAGGTCGAGTTCGGTGTCCGCCCGCCAGGCGCGCTGCCGCTCGGGGTCGAGGACGAGGTCGCCGACCTGGAGCCGGCCGGAGCAGTCGGGGCGGCGCCGGGATATCGCCCGCAGCCGGGCCAGCAGCTCCTCCATGGCGAACGGCTTGACCAGGTAGTCGTCGGCGCCGGCGTCCAGCCCCGCGACCCGCTCGTCGATCGCGCCGCGCGCGGTCAGCAGGACCACGGGCACGTCGATGCCCTCGCCGCGCAGCGTCCGGCACACCTCGACGCCGTCCATGCCCGGCATCATCACGTCCAGGACGATCCCGTCCAGGCGGGGGTCACGGGCGGCGGCCAGCCCGGACGGGCCGTCGTAACGGCCTTCCGCGGTGTGCCCGGACTCGGTGAGGTAGCGGACGACGAGGTCGGTGAGGCGGGTCTCGTCGTCGACGACCAGGTAGTGCATGGCGGCCAGGCTAACCGCCCGCCGTACCGCCCTCGGGTCCGCGAAAGGCTTCATGGTCTGTTCATGTGAGATCCCTACCGTCCTTCAGGTCGCGGCGCACCGCGGGCCGCGACCGGTCCGCCGTCCGACGTGCCGGGACGGAAGGGACAGTCATGCACGCACTGGTGCTCGCCGCCAAGGGCATCACCCAGCACATCGCACCCACCGACCTCTTCACCCGCGGCGGCCTCGACGTCGTCGCCCTGCTGATCCTGGTCGGCTGGCTCTACCGGCGCCGCCCCAGCGCCCCGGCGATGCCGCTGGTCCTGACCGCGCTGAACATCGGTCTGTTCGCGGCGATGAGCACGATCAGCGCGGGCAAGTTCCCCGCCGGGGTCGGCTTCGGGCTGTTCGGCATCCTCTCGCTGGTCCGGCTGCGCAGCGCAGCCTTCACCCTGCGCGACGTCGCCTACACCTTCGTGACCCTGGTCATAGCCCTGTGCACCGGACTGCCGCACCGCGACAGCTGGCTGGTCGTCGCGGTGGACGCGGTGGTGCTGCTGGCGGTCCTGCTGGTGGACGATCCGCGCGCCTACGAGCCGCCGACCCGCACGGTGCGACTGACCCTGGACCGGATCTACGACGACCCCTCCCTGATCGCCCAGGACGTCGCCTTCCGCTTCGGCCGGGCGCCGCTGTCGGTCGAGGTCGACGAGGTCGACTACGTCCGCGAGACCACCCGGGTCGCCGCCCGCTACCCCGCCGTACCGGGTGAGCCCGCCGCACAGGACGCCGAGCCGCGCGAGCAGGTGCCCGTCGCATGACCTCCGCTCTCGGCACCGGCCTGGGCCTGTCCGCGCTGCGCGGTGCCACGCTCACCGAGGTCGACGCGGCGGCCGCGCTGCAGCACCGCACCGACCGCAAGTACCTGATCCCCCTCGACCGCGCCCGCCTCCTCGTGGACCGGCTCGCCGGCAGCCACCACGTCCTCGACCTGGCCGGCCGCCGTACGACGAGCTATCTCAGCACCTACTTCGACACCGAGGAACTCGGCGCCTGGCGGGCCCATGTACAGGGCCGCCGCCGACGCTGGAAGGTCCGCACCCGCCTGTACGCGGAGGACGGGCTGTGCCGGGTGGAGGTGAAGACGAAGGACGGCCGCGGCGCCACCGTCAAACACGCCCTCCGGATCCCCGGTCACGCCTACGGCCGACTGGACGACGTGGCCGCCGAGTTCGTCGACGGGGTGCTGCGCGGGGCGGACGCCCCCGTCACCGCCGCGACGCTGTCCCCCTCCGCCGAGATCCGCTATGTCCGCGCGACCCTCGCCGACCTGGACCACGGCACGCGCGTCACCCTCGACCACGGCCTCACCTGCCACCGCGGGGACCGCACCGCCGGCCTCGACCCGGCGTACGTCCTCGTCGAGAGCAAGGGCGGCGCCCGGCTCGCCCCCGCCGACCGCCTCCTGCTGCGCCTGGGCGCCCGGCCCGTCTCCCTCAGCAAGTACGTCGTCGGTCAGTCCCTGCTCACCCCCGGCCTGCCCGACAACGACGTACGCCGGCTGGCCCGCGCCCACTTCACCGCCGGGGCGAGCCCCGCACCGCTCCTGGAAAGGACCCCCGCCGTATGAACGTCCTGCGCCGCGTCAAATGGCAGTACGCGATCATCGCCGTGCTCGCCGTCTCGGCCTCCGCCTTCGGCCTGCTGCGACCGCAGCTGATCCCCACGGCGTCCTCGAAGAAGCTCTCGGCGACCGACCGCATCAAGCAGAACCCGCCCCCGCCGCTCTTCACCGACGCCGAGATCGCGCCGATCGGCAAGCAGGCCGACGCCCAGCGCGCGAAGGCCGACGCCCTCTTCGCCCAGTGGAAGAAGGCGCACGGCACCACCCGCGACGACAAGGCCTTCGCCGCCTGGGCCGCCGGGCAGATCCCCGCCCCGCCGTCGGGCGCGCAGCGCACCGCCGAACTCCACCAGGACCAGGCCCTCGCCAAGACCCGTACGGCCGCCGGGAAGAAGGCGGCCACCTGGCTGGAGCTGAACGGCAAGAAAGACATCTGGAAGGTCTACCTCCACGACCAGCGCGAGCTGATCCCCGCCGCCCAGGGCCTGGCGGAGAAGGCCGAGCTGAAGGCGGCCCTGAAGATGGCCAAGACGATCTGCGACCAGCTGGCGGCCAAGGACAAGCAGCCGGCCCCCTTCGTCCTGGACCCGACCCTGCGTCCGGACAAGCACATCAAGCCCGGCGCCAAGGGCCCGTACTCCTACCCCTCCCGGCACGCGGCCCGCTCCGCCGCGGCCGTCACCTTCCTCGCCGCCCTCTCCCCGCACCGGTCCGAGGAGTACCGCTGGATGCAGGACGAGGTCCTCTACTCCCGCCTCTACATGGCCGGCCACGTCACCAGCGACCTCACCGCCGGGACCCTGCTGGGCGACCTGATCGGTGACTACGAACTCACGATCAGCGGCCGCTGACATCCGCCTTGGCCGCTGATCGTGGTCGAGGTGCCGCCGTCAGCCCACGCGCAGGGTGAGGGCCGCGGTGTGGAGGGTGCCGCCGGTCTGGAACTGGAGGAACAACCTCCAGTTCCCGGACCGGGCGAACTGGGCGTGGAAGGTCAGCGTCGGCCCGCCGTGGTCGCCCTTCACCTCGGTCTCCGGGTGGAGGTGGGCGAAGGCCAGGTCGCCCTGGTGGAAGGCGGTCAGATGGGCGTAGGTGTCGAGGTAGGGCTGGAGGTCGGTGACCGGCTTGCCGTCCTTGCTGACGGTGGCGGTGAGCTGGTGCGCCATACCCGCCATCGGGTCACCCTGCACGGTCACCGTGTAGCCGTCGACGGTGGTGGTGCCGGACGCTGCCGGCAGCGGCGAGGCCATGTCCATGCCTGACACCTTCACGGTGCGGCTGAGGACGAAGTCCTGGCCCTTGCCGGAGCCGCTGCCCGGGGTGAAGGAGGCGTACAGCCGCCAGGTGCCCGGCTGCAGCGCGGCCAGCGGCGCGGTCCAGGTGCCGTTCCCGGCCATGGTCGGGTGCAGGTGCTGGAAGCCGGTGAGGTCGGAGCGGACGGCGTAGAAATGCATCCGCTTGGTCTGGTCGACGGCGAAGTCGGTGACCGGCTTGCCGCCCTCGCCCATGATGGTGAAGCGGTACGCGGTCGCCTTGCCGGCGGGCAGGCCGGAGTCGGTGGAGGCCATCCGGTAGTCGCCGCGCGCGGCGGCCAGGCCGTCGCCGGCGGACGCGGTGCCCATACCGGGCATCGACGCCATGCCGTCGGCCGATGCCGAGGCGGACGGGCTGCCCATGCCGGGCATCGACGCCATGCCATGGCCCGGTGCCGAGCTGGACGGCATCCCGCCGTGGCCGGCGGTGTGCGTGCTGGTGCCGGAGCCGCAGGCGGCCAGGGTCAGGGTGAGTGCCGCGGTGGCGGCGGCCGCCGCGAGGGCGGGGCGGACGGTGCGAAAACGCTGGGACATGGGTGTGTCTTTCCAGGTGGGCGCCATGCCATGGCGCGGGTGAACGGGAGACCTGTGCGGGATCCCGGCGTGAAGCCGGAGCCGCGAGGTCCCGTCACGTCCGCGCGATGCACACCTGGAGCAGAAGACGACGGCCGCCTATGGGTGGACCCCGGCGGCGGGTGCCGCCGCCGGCCGACCACGCCCACGGCAGCAGGACGGCGGCGGGCAGCAGGACGGCGGCCGCCGCGAGCGGAGGCAGCGGGATCGCGGAACGGGGCGCGGTGGCCACACACAGCGCCCCCCGCATGACCGTCCCGTCCGTACGCACGACGGCCTTGCCGTCGGCGGCCGCGGGGTGACCGTCGGAATGCGCCGCCATCGAGGCGGGGGCGGCCGTGTGCATGACGGCAGCGTCGGACATCCCCCCATGGCAGCCGCCTACGGCCGCGGCCGGACCACCGTGCATCAGAAACAGCCCCAGCAGGACCGCGACCAGCACACAGACCCGCACCGCGGGGCGGCTACGGGCCCCGACCGCGCGAACACCGGTCTGCGTGACAATCACGGCTCCACCATACGGGCAGCCACAAGCGGGGACAGGTGAAGCGGTCCGACAGGGGGACGCGGGACCGTATCCCGAAGCCGACTCCCCAAACGGCACCGCACAACAGGACAGGCCCGGCGCTGATCTCTCAGCACCGGGCCTGTCCTGTGTTACGGCTGTCGGGGTGGCGGGATTTGAACCCACGACCTCTTCGTCCCGAATGAGGTTCGGTCAAGATCGACACCTGCGTGGGTAGATAAACGTGCAGGCCAGAGCCTTGGTCTGGGTTGGTGTGGCGCGGTCTCGCGTGGTCTCTGGGAGAAGATCATCTCCCAGATTTCTCCCAAGGGGGTGGTGTGGCGGCACGCCTGCCGTGTCTGCATGACGCATTGCGTCAGCGAATTTGCGCTGGTTCGGTCGGGCAGTGCCGCCGTTGCCTTGTGGAGAGCCGGGCGATCTCCTGGCGGCAGACCGTGTACTGCGGCTCAACGAACCGTACCGACGTGATCGCGGCGTCCCAGCACTATGTTGCGCCATCGTTCCCGGGTCTGCTGTTCCCCGTCGATCCACCGTGCTCGTACGGTGATCGGGGGAAGCGGGAGGTCGCCCATGAAGTGCGCGATTTCGACGTAGTAGGCGTAGTAGCCGTTTTGTGTGAATTCGCGCAAGCGGGCGATGTCAGCCGCGAGGTCGTCCTGGGCGTCAAGGACCGCGTGGTGGAAGCACAGGGCCAGTTGTAGCTTAGCCGCGGCGTAGGAGATGCCGGAGACGCCGATTTCTGCGAGCTGGACGGTCGCCCGGTCAGGCAGGTCTACGGCGAATCCTGCGTCGCGCACGAGTGTGGCGATGTGAGCGGTCATCTCGTTGGAGCGCAGACTCAGGGGCGACAGCAACCGGTCCGCGAGGTCGAGCTCGTCGTCGGCCCGAAGCGGGTCGACGAAGGATACGGCGAAGGCGAGATGTGCCTGGGCCACGGCGGTCTCGCCGACCACACCGTGTTCTTCGGCCTCACTCCGGGCTGCCAGGTACGCGGCTGCCGCCCGCTCCATGTCTCCCTGAACCCACCACACGTCCCCCAGCACCCGATGGTGCCGCCCCTCCCAGCCCAGCCTTCCGGCGGCCTCCACCGCCGCAGGGAAATCTCCGGACACTCGGCTCAGGTGCGCCAGGCCCCGTCGAGCGGCGGAAGCGAGCCGACCGCCGGTGGACGCGACATGCTGCATGCCGCGGCGGGAGTCGACGGTCAACCCGAGGTCCCGCTGGGCCTTCGCCCGGTAATACGTGGCCAGTTCGACCAGGCCATCGGGGAGCAACCCCGATGCAAGGACGGCGGAGAGCCGACTGACGGTGCGTTCACGGTGTTCGTGCTGGCGCCGGGCGATGGCACTGAGCGTTTCCACCAGGGCATCTGCAGCAGTCCGCACGCCCCCCGACGACGCGGCATCGGCGCCGGGGAGCACCAGCGGTTCCCAGATCGAGTCCCCTACGTACTGGAATGCCGCATCGCCGAGCCAGCCGAGATCGAGATGGAAGTCCCGTGCGAGGAGCAGCCCTTGCTGGAGGCACCCGACCAGGACAGTACGGTCGCGTCGCGGGTCCTGGCGCCATTGCGATTCCAGAGCGTGGAAAGCGCGTTGGGCCGCGCGCTGCCAGTCCTGCTCCGACCAGCGGTCGTCACTGGCGTCGTCCGCGTTGCGAATAGCGGTGCGGATCAGGTCGTGGACATGGAAGGGCCACACCCCGGAGGGGGACTCCCGGATGAAAGGACGCTCGGTCAACCGCAGGGCAGGTGCATCGTGCTGCATGCCGGCGGCCTGGGTGGCCAGGGGCACGGAGAACGCGCTGAGCAGGCTGACCGAGCGGAGTACGTGGCGTTCCTCGGCGGTCAGGTCTCTGAGAGTACGGGCGATCAGTGCGGGAAAGTCGTGGTCGAAATCTGTGACCTGCGGCTGTCTGCCGCTGCGCCGAAGCTCCAGGTAGCGCATGACCGACAGGTCCAGATACAGGGGCAGCCCGTGGGAGCGCTCGGCGATGATCCGGCGGACCGGTTCGTCGATCAGCGGCTGCCCGTTGCGGCTGAGCCTGCGGGACAGGTAGTCCTCGCAGTCTTCCGGGGAGAAGTCGCCGATCAGGATGTGGCCGCCGGATACGCCTGACCGGGTATGGGTCGTGTCGGAGACGAGCCCGGGCCACGCATTCGGACCGGTCCAGTCGAGTTGCCCTTCCAAGCTGCTCTCTGCCCACTGGAGGCGGTTGCGTCCGGTGACGACGAAGAACGCGTTGGGCATCAGCCACACGATGCGCTGGAGCAGGCGCTCGAAGTCACGGTGGGTGCGGTCGCCGGTGTCCTCGAAGGTGTCCATCAGGATCACAGGCAGCGCGCTCTTGTCGGCTGGGAGTTGGGCCAGGTCCCAGGCGAGCAGGTGTGGGTAGAAGCTGAGGGCTTCCAGGTCGGGCTCGGCTTCCAGCAGGTCGGCCAGGCGGGAGCAGCCGGCGAGGGCACGTACGGACTGGCGCCGCTCGCGTAACGCCTTGATGAGCGCCCCGCCCCCGTGTCCGAGTGCGCTGCCGACGGTGCCGGGTAGGAGCAGGGCCTGGGCGACGTCGCCGAGGGCGGACTGCATCTGCTGCGGTAGAGCGGCAGCGGCGCTGAAGCGGCTCAGCAGCCCGCCCCTGCGCAGGTAGTCCTCGATCGGCTCACCCGGGTGGTTGTGCTCCCAGTAGCGGCGCAGGGCGAGGTCAAAGGCGGGCATCGGCCGGCCGAGCGTGGCGACGGCAAGGCGGATGGTGAGGACGACTCGTTCGAAGTCCATGCCCGCGGCGCGCGAGAGGTCGATGCGGACCGGCAGGATCCGTTCCTCGTGGGATGACGCTTCCCACTGCACTGGGCGGTGCTCACTGTGGGCGAGCGACGCTTCGATCTTGCGGGAGAGCGTTGACTTGCCGATCCCGCCCACACCGTGGAAGACGATGATGTTAGTGCGGGGACTCTCCAAGTCCTCCACGTCGAAGCCAGAACTGGTCAGGCGCCGTATGTGATCTGCGAGGCCAGCGGTCACCGCCTGCCACTGTGCCTGCCGGTTCGTGAACGCCTCACTGGCGGCGATGCTCCGGTCGTTCGAGCTGAACAGCGTTCGAAGATCCCGCCCTGCCATGGCTCCCCCTGACGATCAACCGGGGTAAATCTACGTCCCTTTGGGGGCAGCCTGACAAGCACGCATTCAGGCAGAGTCCGCAGGTACAGCAGGCGCGATGGCCCGATTCCGGCCCCGGGCTGTCACGTCATGCCCGCACCGAATCCCATCAGGCGAACAGCGGTCGGGGCTGGGACTGAGCTCCGCGCAAGAAGCAGAATTCGGTCAATCTCTGTTCTCCACCAGCAAGTTGTGTGCATTGTCGCGTTTGCGGTCTGGTGATTTTCCAGGTTCACCGTGACGATGCCCGCCGGATCGACGAACGGGGACGCATGGCTTTGGGGTGGGGGCTGCGGGCTCAGGGCCGGGTGGGTGGTGGTGAGGCCGAGGGGCCGGAGGTACCGATTCAGGTTGACCCCGAGATCTCTGGCGCGGGCCGCCACGGCGAAGTGGAACCATCCTCTTCGGAAGTGACCAGGCTGCTGTGCCAGGCCGTTTACGCGCGTCCTGACCGAGTTGGGGCAGTCAAAGCGTGGTGGCGCAAGCTCCGGGGCAAGGGCAAGAAGCCGAACAAGCCACGGCGCAGTACCCGTAGACGCATCTACCTGGAGGGCAGCGACGACTGCCCGCCGCTGGGCGAGCCCGTGGCGCAGTGGGTTGTGGACCACGTACTGCACGGGCCGCCGCTGCCTGTTCCGTCGTACGGATTCGACCTCGTACCCGTGATGGCGCACAGCCTGCGTGCACGGCGACGTCGATGGGCTCGACGCATGGCGGTGCTGTTCCTGGCTGTTCTCGTGATGTACGCGGCACCGCGGGCGGCCGTCGTTTGGATAGGGGTCGTCCTGGTGGCTCTCTTGATGCGCTGGGCAGCGTATCGGGCGTTGCGAAAGGGGAGGAAGTCGCGGCTGGCCAGTTCACCCCGGGTGGCGTATCTCGTGCTGTGTATCCCGTGGGTGCTCGCGGTCGTTCCGTACAAGCCGGTGGGCGACGAGGTCGTCCCCCTGCGGGTTGGGCTTCTTCTCTTGCCCTTCGCACTGTTGGTTGGGGCCGCGCTGGTGTGTGTTGGCGACCGGCTCGCTGCGCGGGCGGCGCTGGCCCGGCTTGTCCGAGAGGGCGTGTCGTCCGATCGGCTGCCGTGGGTTGCCGCGAAGGGCGGGCGCCGGATGACGCACATAGGCAACGAACAGGGGCGGCGGGAGCTGCCGTACGACGAGCCCGAGCACTTCGTGGGTGCCGGGCGCGACGTGTGGGGATCCGCTGACATCGCCATCCCGTTGAAGCCGAAGGATCCGGAGGAGTCGGTCAAGCCCTTCGGGGAGGCAGAACTGTTGCGGCGGATGGGTGCGGCGCTGCGGGAGCTGGGGCGCGGAGCCCGGGAGATCACTGATCCGCTGCCCGGCTTCTCTGTCGCGGAGGTGCTGGGTCTGCCCTCGGCGCTGTGGCTGCGGCGCACCCGCGCGGCGAAGCTGGAGGTGCCGGACTTGCGCGGCCGGGGGCGCCGGTCGCCGTCCAGCATGCCGGACCGGTTGTATCTGCGGGCGCAGTGCGTCAGCTGGGACGGCCAGGTCGTGGTCAGCGTATTCGTACACGCCGCACTGGAGGCGGGCGAACTACGGCTGACAGTACGTCCGCACGTGATGACGCCTCTGTACAACGAACTGCGGGTGACCGACGCACCAGTCGCTAAGCGGGGGACACGATTGCTCGGCTGGGTCGTAACGCAGTCGCTGCTGGACGCGGCTACGGGCCCGCTCGCGCTGTGGCGGTTCGTGGCGCGACTTGGGCTCGGCGAACAGGTCGAGGACGGCCGCGCTGAAGAGAAGGATCCGGTCAGCCTGCGCGATCGATACTCCACCGAAGAAGTTACGGACATGCACCAGAGCGATGACGCCAAGAGACATGTCGTGTTGATGCAGACCTGCATCTTTCGGACCGTCGCCGAGTACCTCGACGAGCTGGGTGTGGACACCGCCCCGTATGAGCGCCAAGTGGCTGCGGTCATCACCAACATCCAGGTGTACGGCGACAACAACGCGCCGATCCAGAACGTCGCGGGCAGTGACATCCGCGGGGTGGGCCAGAGTAACGGCAACCAGGGAGGCAAGTGATGAGGATGGGACGGCGTCGCCCCGAGCCTGAGCAGGGACACGGCTCGGGTATCAGCATCGGCGGCAACAACAACGCTCCGAACCAGAACGTCGTGGGCCAGAACATCTCCCACGTCTACCAGTCCGCGCCAGTCCAGGGCACTGTCGACATCGAGGCCGTACGAGACCTCCTCACCGCGTTCCGTGCCGATGTGGAGCGCAATGAGGCGGGCCTAGCCAATGCGGCAGTGCTGCGTGCCATGGCGGACACCGTGGACACCTCACTGGCCGCGCCCGACGTACAGGCCGGCGTACTTCGGGGCATCGCCCAGGCACTTCCCGCCGTGGTGACAGGAACCGTGGTCCAGCAGGGCGGCGAAGCACTCGCCAACGCCATTGCTGGATGGCTGAGTTGATGCGTGCACTCTGTGCAAGTGCCAGGGCGAACACGGGATGAAGGGTTCCGGCTGCCGACTGAGGCGTGCGCGGATACAGTGCAGCAACCAGTGGGGGAGACGGCACACGTGGACGAAATGACCTTCGCCGTGACGACAGTGGTCGCGGCCCTGCTCAGCGAGGCGTCACAGGATGCCTACGCGAGGGCTCGGGACATCATCCGGCGTCTGTTGAGCAGGGATAGCCGATCGGATACCACGGTCCTCTTGGAGCGCCTCGACCAGCACCGAGCGATGGTGGTGCAGCGTTCCGCGCCGGACCGCGGTGAGGCGGCGCGCAGGGCCGCAGCCGAGTGGGCTCCCGCCCTGGAACAACTCGTACGGACGGACCCGGCGACCTATGCGGAGCTGCGTACCCTGATCGGAACAGACAGGCAGACCTCCGTGACCAACCAGCACAACCACGGCTCGGGCACCTTTATCAGTGGCAACGTCGAGGGTGGTCTCACGATCAATCACGGCACGGCGCATGGCAGAGACAGCTGAGCCCCCGAGAGAGGGAGACCAGCACAACCACGGTCCCGGGATCTTCATCGCGGGCGATGTCATCGGGGACGTCCATCATCATGTTGCTTCCACACCTAGCGGGCATGCCGGTGAGTCCCCGACAGAAGCGGAGGCTCGCAACGGTGGAGAGACTCCTGAGACCGGCGAACCGGCAGAAGATGAGGACGAAGAAGATGGCCCGCTATGGTCACTGATCGGCTACGGCTGGTTCACCGTCCTGCTTTTCGGGATGGCCGGCGTCGGGCTGAAGGATGCGTTCACGTCGAGGACACCGACGGTGGAGCGTGTGGCCTCGGTACCTCTGGCCGCCGGTCTGGCCCTCGGCGGGTTGGTGGTCCTAGCGTTCGCGTTCGCGGCGCTCGCCGAGGTCTGCGCCGTTGGCGCGGTCAATGCGGCCGGTTCGGCTCGCAGGCGAGGAGTGGAAGGTCGATGTGCCGCCGCCCGGCTGAACCTGCGACAGGCCCGCATTGTTGCCCGCTGGGCTCACAACAGCGCGGTGGTCGCCGGCGTCGTGGCGGCGCTCGTCGGCTTCCTGGCCGTGAGCAGAAGAGCGGCGGAACGTGCACACGATGCGCGCGAGTGCGCCGAGTCCGAGGTCACGAAGACTCAAGCGGCACTGAATGATCAGAGTCCGGCCAGGTAGGGCGCCTGAGGCGCCTGCCCTGGACAGGTCCGGGGCAGGCCAGGACCCGGATTCGTGTGAGGTGTTCGGCAGAGCGCTGACTACTCAGTCCGGCGGGTCGACGAACGTGCAGTCGTACCTGCCGTCCCCGGTCGACAGGAGCGTCTTGTCTTTGTCGGTCCAGGTCAGTTCGAGACGCCCCTGGTGTGGGCGATCCCGTGAACGAACGCTGCGAATGAAGCCCCGTCGACAAGCAGCGCAGGCCCCTGAGGGTCCTTGCTGTCGCGGATGGCGACTCCGGCGTACGTCGTATCCGCGAGGTCGGCTATCTCGACGCAGTTGTTGCCGGCGCCGTCAGAGTAGGACGACTTGAACCAGCGCGCGCCGGCGTCGGTGAGTTCGGGCGCCATGTGGGTACGGGTCAGGGTCATTTGCTGATCTCTCGGGTGAGTTGATGCAGGAACGCGGGTGTGTCCTCCGGCGGCAGCGCTGATGCCGTGAGGGCGTTGAACTTCCGGGTGAACCTTCCGACCTCGCGTGGCTTGTCGGAGACCGACGTGGCGCTCCACGCGTTGTCCACCTGCACTGATGTCGGCATGCTGTCGTCCAGGTGCAGGATGGTGAAGTCGTGCACGGACAGGTAGCCCCGCAGGGACTGGGGGAGTACCTGAACGCTCACGTTGGGCAGGGAGGCGAGCCTGATGATCTCGTCGTACTGCTCCCGCATCACGTCCGGGCCTCCCACGATGTACCGAAGGGCGGGCTCGTACAGGACAGCCCTCAGTCGCAGCGGCTCCTCCTCCCTGGTGAGGGCCTCCCTCCGCCGCATCCGAACCCGGATGTTCTTGTCGATGAACTCGCTCGTGGTCTCCTCGATCGGTTTGGCGAGTTCGTACAGAGCGCGTGCGTACGCCTCCGTCTGAAGCAGCCCGAGAACGAGTGCCGGGTGGAAGGCCCACGTCTCCCGCGCCGCGGTCTCGATCCCGACGAAGCGGGGCATGCCTGACGGCATCGTGGACCGGAAGGGAGTCCACCAGTCCTGACTCGCGCCGTCGCGCTGAATTCCCAGCAGCTGGTCCACGTCGCGGTCGTCGGTCACGCCGTACAACTCCAGCAGGGCCCGCAGATCGCCGGCACTGCGGAGGTCCTGGAGGCCCTTCTCGACGCGGTGCAGCTTGGTGACGTACAGCCCCTTGATGACGCCGCTGCCGGCCACGTCGTCCAGCGTCATCCCGGCCCGTTCACGCAACTGCCGTAGCTCGTAACCGAGTTCGATGCGCCTAACCGTTGGCCTGGGTTTGGCCGCCATGTGCTCGCCTTTCCGTCGCATGCCTTTGTCGAAACCGCGACGCGCGCAGTCTGACACGCGATATGCGCGCCGCAACAGACCATGCGCTTGCGGTGTCATGTGCCATTTTCCTTCGCGGTGAAATTTCTTGAGCCGTTTCGTTGCGAAGCAACTTTCCCACCGGGCACGGTGGTTGGGCCACCCGCCGGGATGCTTCCTCACCCCCGGCCGAGTTCCTGACCTGTCTGCGGAAGGACTAGGCGATGGTGCCCTCGATTCCGACCACGGCCTCACCCGTTCCCTTGAGTCTCACGAGCCTGTGCGACGCCGCTGAGGACGGTGCGGTCGTAGGGATCCCGTCGCCCGTTGATCTCGCGTTCCTACGCGAGAGATCGCGTGTGGAGCAGGTCCGGCGTATCGGTACCGCCTGGTTGAAGAACGTGTGCCGAGTGCCCAGCGTCCGCGTCGAAGCCGCCGAGGTGCTGATCTCGGAGCTGGTCACCAACGCGGTGCTCCACGGCCGGGGAGAAGCGGTCGGCTTCCGTATGCGGGTTACCGGAGGGCGGGTGCGGCTTGAGGTCAACGACCACTCACCATCCGCGGTGCCCGAGCCGGGACGTGTGGGCCCGGACTCGGAGAGTGGGAGGGGCCTCTGGCTCGTGGACGTGCTCGTCGACGAGCTCGGCGGAACCTGGGGGTTCACCGCCGACGGAACGACGGCCTGGTGCGTCTTTCCCGTGGTGCCCCAGTTCTCGGACGTCGGTCACGAAGGCCGTTCGCGGAGTCAGGACCACAGCCTCGGATCGAAGCGCAGGCGCCAATGAAACCGGTGCCCAGAGACACGGTCCGTCAGCACGCCCGCGCCCGGCGGACGGGACTGAGGCCC
The DNA here is from genome assembly GCF_040680235.1 of Streptomyces sp. NPDC052101. NCBI lineage: Bacteria > Bacillati > Actinomycetota > Actinomycetes > Kitasatosporales > Streptomycetaceae > Streptomyces > Streptomyces sp. NPDC052101. The sequence goes on along the minus strand of NZ_JBFAWH010000002.1, from coordinate 199,956 downwards.
CTGTGCTGGGGCCTTCGCCATCCGCTCCGACTCCTGCGGCGCTACGGCTTCGGCTGGTTCCAGTTCGCCGTTCTGATCATGCCCGTTCTGCTCACCCTCTGGCTCGTCTTCGATCCCGTCGACTTCGGCTCTCTGCTCCAGCCGTAGGGAGACGCGGCCGTCGCCAGGCGCCACCGACAGTGCGCCGGCATCTCAGCCCGCCTCTCAACATCACACCTGATCAAGGAGTTCCGCATGCCTCAACATCGGGCCGCTGCCTCTCACCGCGTACCGCTACAGAAAGACTTCGTCGTCGACGTGGCTCGGTGCGCGACGTCGCTGCCCGAGTGGCAGCTCGCCGAGGGCCGACTGTCCGAGAAGTCTGCCACCGCCTACCGACAGACCCTGGCGGACCTTCCGCGCACTCCCGAGTTCGTCGCCACATGCGACGGCCTGCTGAACGACCCGGAGGGCGAGGGCTTCGCCGTCCTGGAGCTGGCCGGGCTTCTCGACGCGGCCGACACCGAGGAGGCCGGTGTGCGCGCCGTCACGGCACTGGTCTCCCTGATCGCCACTCCGCTGCGTGCCTTCGACCGGTGGCCGCTGTGGAAGCCGCTGGGCACCAACCTGACGATCGACCCGATGCGCGCGACGGGCACCGGCTACAACCCGATGCACATCGACATCGTGAACTCCAGCTTGCCGCCCGACTACAGCGCCCTTCTGTGCGTACGCCCTGACCCCAGGGGCCAGGGCCACAGCCTCGTCTCGCAGGTTCGCCGCGCCGTGGACCGGCTCAGCTACACAGACGCCGAGCGGTTGACGCACACGCGTTTCGAGGACGGAGACTTCTACGACCTGACCGGTGTCGGCGAGGAGTGGAACCCGTTCCCCGTTATCGACGGGCTCCCGCCCCTGAAGGGCTTCGTACGGTTCACCGCGAAGATGCTCGCCGACGCCGATCCCGACGACCCGTACATCAAAGCGGTCTGGGCCCTGGAGCGCGAGCTCGTCCTCGGCCAGCGGAAGTTCCTGCTCGGCAGGGGCGACCTGCTCATCGTGAACCAGCATCTGTGCTGTCATGGGCGCGAGGCGCTCGGCGAAGGGCAGGGGGACGTGCCCGAGGACGAGCGCCGACTGCTCCTGCAGATCTTCCTGCGCCGCGCGGAGGCCGTGGCATGACCGAGGCCGTGTTGCTCCCCACCCCGGTCGTTGGCGTATCGGCCCGTCCGCGGATCACACTGACGGTGTGGCTGGCCGACCTCACGTACACCCAGCAGGCGATCTCAGCGGAGACGATGCCGCAGGCGGTCGGCGGCCTGGCCACCTATGCGTCCACGAAGATGGACCTGGCTCACCCAGTGCGGCTGTTCAAGTACCCCGAGGCGCTGGCGGTCGCGCTGGAGCAGGACGGCCCGCCCGACGTGATCGGGTTCTCGCACTACATCTGGAACAGCCAGCTCTCGCTCGCGTTCGCCGAGTTGGTCAAACGGCGTTTTCCGGACACCACCATCGTCTTCGGCGGCCCTCACTATCCACTCCGTCTGCCGGAACAGACCGACTTCTGGCACCAGCGCTTGGTCGGGAAGGTGGACTTCTACGTCGAAGGAGAGGGTGAGGCGGCGTTCTCGGACCTGCTGCTCACCCTCAACGACTTCGACCGGAAAGAAGTGCGCGGCACCATCCCGGGAGCACACAACCTCCACGACGACGGAGCCCTGTACGCGCCGCCGCCCCGCCCGCGGATCCGCTACCTGTCCAGCGTGCCGTCTCCCTACCTGGCCGGCCTCATGGACGAGTTCTTCGACGGCAAGCTCGTCCCCACGGTGCAGACGAACCGCGGCTGCCCCTTCAAGTGCACCTTCTGCCAGGAGGGCACCCGGTACTTCCAGACGGTCGCCAAGAAGCACGAACGGCAGATCCGGGACGAGCTGCACTACATCGGCCGCCGCATGAAACCGCTGGTCGAGTTCGGCGCCGCCCGCAACGAGCTCCTCATCACCGACAGCAACTTCGGCATGTACCCCGAGGACCAGGAGACCTGCCGGGTGATCGCCGAGTGCCAGCAGCTCTACGGCTGGCCGCGCGTTGTCAACGTCACCACCGGCAAGAACCAGCGCGACCGCGTCCTGTCCGCCGTCGCCCAGGTCCCCGGCGCGATCAGCCTGTCCGGCGCCGTGCAGTCCCTCGACCCCGATGTGCTGCGCAGCATCGCCCGCAAGAACATCGACACCGGCAAGCTCATGGAGATCGCCCTGGCCGCCTCGGAAGCCGGCGCGGGCACGTACAGCGAGGTGATCCTCGCCCTCCCCGGCGACTCCAAGGCCAAGCACCTTGGCACCCTGCGCCAGCTCGTGGACGCCGGATTCGACCGGCTCAACATGTTCCAGCTCACCCTGCTGCCGGGCAGCGAGATGTGCACGGACGCCTACCGCTGCGAACACGGGCTGGTCACCAAGTGGCGCGTCATGCCGCGCTGCTACGGCACTTACAACGCGCTCGGGGAGGAGCTGCGTACCGCCGAACTGGACGAGGTCTGCGTCACCGTCCCCGACATGCCCTACGAGGACTACCGGGAATGCCGGGTGATGAACCTGCTGCTGGCCTCCCTCTACAACGGCGGCACCTTCGCCGTCCTTTTGGTCATCCTGCGCGCCCATCGGATTTCGCCCATGCGCTGGCTGGAGTTCGCGCGGACCCTTGGCCGCGGTTCCGCTCTGACCAAAGTCCTGGAGGAGTTCACGGCCGAGACCGACGATCAGCTGTGGGACGACCGCACCGAGCTCCTGACGTACGCGACCGAGCACATCGACGAGTACGTCGCCGGCCGCCTTGGCAACAACCTGCTCTACACCTACCGGACCCGGATCATTTCCGAAGCCCTGGAGGACACCGCGGACCTCGCCGCCCGCGCCTGCCTGACCGCGCTCCGGGAGATCGGCGTCGGAGTGGGCGGTGGGAGCCTCATGGAGGCCCTGGTACGGGAGAGCGCCGAGTACCACCGCCTCGTACTGTCCGACATCTTCCGCACCGACCCTCCCGAGGTACTGCGCCAGACCGCGCGCTTCGACCTCGACGAACTGCTGGCCGCGGCCGGCCGCCGGGAGGTCGTGCGACTAGACCCGCGCAACTTCCAGCACCCGGAACCGGGCGTGCGCGAGTTCGTCCTTACCCTCGCCCAGCAGCGCACCCTGAGCACGTATCTGGAGCAGTTCGGAACCACTCCTTGGGGCGCCGGACGGCTCCTCACGAAGGTCCGGCTGCCTGATATCGTCCGGCAAGTCCGAATGACCCCTGGCCCGGGCACGGCCCCGGCGCCCGCCGGAACGGGAACACCGACGACGTGACCAGCGCAGACCTCGACCGCCGCCTCGCCGCCCTGGGACGTTCCTTCCGGCTGATCGTCACGGGCGGCGGGACGGGCGGCCACACCTACCCCGCGCTCACCGCGATCCGTACGACGAGCGCACGACTGGCCCGCCTGGGGAGCGGCCTGGACGTGCTGTGGGTAGGTACCGCGACCGGCCTGGAGGCGCGAGTCGCCGAACGTGAGGGCATCCCCTTCAGAACGGTGGCCACGGGCAAGATCCGCCGCTCCAGCAACCCGCTGAAGCTGGCTTCTCCCGCGAACATCAAGGACATGGGCCGCGTGCCGCTCGGCGCGGCCCAGGCCCGCGCGATCGTCTCGGACTTCAAGCCCGACATGGTGCTGTCGACCGGCGGCTATGTCGCGGTCCCGGTCGGACTCGCCGCCAAGTTCTGCCGCCGTCCGCTGGTCATCCACGAGCAGACCGTGCGCCTGGGGCTGGCCAACCGGGCCTTGGCCCGCGCCGCCACCCGCGTCGCCGTCTCCTCGGAGTCGACGCTCCCGCTCCTGCCGGACTCGGTCCGCGCTTCGGCCGTGGTGACCGGCAACCCGGTCCGCCCCGAGGTCCTGACCGGTCAGCCGGACAAGGCGATCAGCGCACTCGGCCTGACGGGCTTCGATCCCGCCCTGCCCACGATCTACGTCACCGGCGGCGCCCAGGGCTCCGTCCAGATCAACACCGTCGTCCGCGCGGTCCTGCCGTGGTTGCTCACCCAGGCCAACGTCATCCATCAGTGCGGCGCCACGTCCATCGAGGAGTCCCACCGGTACGCGACCGAACTCCCGAACCACCTTCGGCACCGCTACCTCGTCACCGACTTCGTCGGCCCGGAGCTCCCCGACGTCCTCGCCCTCGCCGACATCGTGATCTCCCGCAGTGGAGCCGGCACGATCGCCGAGCTCACTGCCCTGGGTAAGCCGTCCATCCTGATCCCGCTCGCGACGTCGGCGGGCAACGAGCAGGAGCACAACGCTCTGCATCTTCAGGAGGCCGACGCCGCTGTCGCTCTCCTGGGGGGCGCGGTCACGCCCGAGGGGCTTCGTGACGCCGTCGCCCCGCTCATCTCTTCACCTGGCGAGCGCCGGCACATGGCGGAGCAGGCCCGCTCTCTGGGACGTCCGGATGCTGCCGACCGCTTGGCGGAGGTCTTGCTGGACGTGGCCACTGGTTGAAGCGCGCTACTTGATCGGCAGCCTTCCTTCGTACTCCTCGCACCGCTGTGTTGCCTGCCGTCCCGTGTTGCTGGCAGCCGCGCCCGCGGGGTCAGGTACTACGAAAATGGTCGGTGCCGGGTCGGCCCAGGAAAGGTATCCGTCGAGGGGGCACCCTCTCTTGCCCGGACAACACCGGAACAGCTAGGAGCCGAGCTGTCCCGCCCCGACGGCTATGACGAAGCTTGCCCAGTCGGGCATGTCGAAGAGCAGCACGGGTCCGTCGGGGTTCTTGGAGTCCCGGATGCCGATTCCGTTGGGGAAGTCGGCTACTTCGACGCAGTACGAGTCCTCGTTCCCGCTGTACGAACTCTTGTGCCAGGAACGCCGTGGCGTGTGCTGAGACTTCATCGGTGCCCTTCCAGAGCCTCACATCGTGCTGGTGCCGATCCGGTAGACGATCTTCTCGTTGTCCTCGTCGAACCCGAGCGATCGGTAGAAGGTGCGCGCATCCGAGTTCACCCGGTCCGTCATCCATTCCAGGCGGGTGCAGCCGGGGCGTGCCGTAGCCAGGTCACGGAGTTCGCTCATCAGCTGGGCCCCGATGCCCTGCCGACGCAGGGTGTCACGGACGTACAGCTCCTTGAGGAAGAGGGAGTGGGTGGAACCGGCGCTCGGCCAGAGGAACGAGTACGCGGCGAGGCCCACGATGTCGCCCGCCTCGTCCTCGACCACCAGGGCGGAAGCCAGAGGCGGCGACCCGAAGAGCGCCTCCTCGACCTGTGCCTGACGCTCGTCGAACGGCTGGATGTCGGCATCCGCGGTGCCGTAGAAGCGCTCGATCTCCTCGATCAGCCTGGCCAGCTGTCGGACGTCGTTCTTCTCGGCCGGCCGGATCGTCACGGTCATCGGCGTACAGCTCCTCTCGTGAGGGGTGAGCCTCGGGCGGGCGGCGGTGCGGTCAGGGGGCGGCCGGCGCGGCAGCATCCAGCACCCAGCCGTACCCCTGTAGAGAACCCTGGACGTGCCGAATGAGATACGCCAGGTCCGCGCAGTAGACGGATGGGTTGCGGTACCCACGGTCTGTGCTGAAGCGGTGGGGCAGGTATCCGCCGCCGCACACCGCCACCAGGGGACAGCCCTGGCATTCCTCGGCGAGCGCGACCGTGCCCTCCTGCTGGCGGTGCCGGAGCTTGGGGTGGCGGACGGCAGTGTCGAAGGAGTCGTTGAAGACGTCGAGCCCGAGGCTGGTGGCGCCCTCCTCGACGGAGCGGAGGGTGTCCACGCCCTCGATGCTGCCGTCGGACTCGATCACGACGCTGGTGGGTGGAGCCAGCCCGAGCGTCTCCACCGAGCTGCGTACGCCGGAGCTCAGCGCGACGATGTCCTCCAGCATCCGGACGCTGTGCTGGTGGTCCGGGCGGTTGAGCCAGGCGTCATAGACCTGGCTCATCCAGAGCCCGTACTCGGGCACGCTTGGGTCGTTGCGGTGGGGTGGATCGTCGTGGGTCCCGTGCGGGAAGCCGAAGTCGATCACGGGAGGCTCGAAGGATGCCAGGTAGTCGTGGACCTCGACCGGGTCGTTGGCCAGGTCCACGACGGCGAGTAATCCGGCGAACAGGTGCGGCCGGGATCGCAGGAGTTCGATGCCGCGCACGGTGGAGGCCGAGCTGGATCGCCCGTGGTGGGTGAGCCGGTGTCGGTCGTTCGCGGCCGGCGGCCCGTCGAGACTGACGCCCACCACCACGCCGTACTGCTCGAAGAGGTCCAGCCACGTCTCGGAGAGGAGTGTCGCGTTGGTCTGGAGCTCGAAGTGCACCTCGGTGCTCGCCGGAATCCCATCCCGAACAGCAGCGAGGAGGTCGGCCATGTGCCGGACACCGGCGAGCAGCGGTTCTCCGCCGTGCAGCACGACGTGGACGGACGGGAGGCCATGCGCCATGACGTGCTCGCCGATCCTCCGGGCTGCGGCTTGGGCTACGTCCAGGCCCATCCGGGCAGGCAGGTGCCGCGCCGCCTGGTCCTTGGAGTTGAAGACGAAGCAGTAGTCACAGTCGATGTTGCAGCGGTTGGCGATCTTGAGGATGAATGTCCGGAAGGGAACGGCGACTTCGAGCCTCGTCATCGATGGCAGGTGTTCAGAACGGCCAAGGCCAGACGAGCGAGGCGGCGTGGGCGCCGTCGCCGACGCGGTTCGTCGCTGCCTGTTCGGCCACCCGGCGCTGTTGTACTCGGGCGGCGACGCGGTCCAGGACTACGTTGCGCTGGGCGGGCTGCCGACCGGCGGGAGCCATGGCGTGCGACGTGGAATGGGATGTACGTGACGGCATTCAACGCTCCTCGTGAAGGACGTGGCCGAGACGGGACGGGCGCAGTGAGACAGCGATGGTTGAAGGCGCTAGATCAGCCCGCAACGTAGCAGGCCGGCCACTTACCGCAACACAGGGAAACCGGCCACGCACTTGACTCATCCCGTCTGCGACACCAGGAGCCGCTCGATGTCGTCGGCCAGCACACTCACGCCCAGCCGCCGGTAGATGGAGAGAGCCTCGCGCAGCGGCCGCACGGCGCCTTCGGGGCCGTTAAGCCCCCAATCGCAGCGGCCCAGTCCTTCCAGTGCCCGTGCCTCCTCCAACGGACACCGGATGGCCTGGGCCGTCGCCAGCGCCTGCTCGAAGAGGCGGCGTGCCGAGTTCGGGGCGCCGGTCGTACGCAGAAGTGTTCCCCAGTGGTTCAGCACCTCCGCCTCACCACAGCGATCGCCGAGTTCGCGGAGGATGTCAAGGCTCTGCTCGAACGCCCCGACAGCCCCGTCCCGGTCACCGACAGCCGCACGAGCTGCCCCCAGCTCGCCGAGCGAGGCGGCTTCGCCCCCGCGGATGCCGAGGGCGCGATAAGCCTCCAGGGCTTCCTCAAGCTCGCGGATCGCCGTCGTCGCATCCCCGGTCAGACGGTCCAGCGCCCCGAGCTGGCGGATGCAGTTCGCACGCCCGAACCGCTCGCCGAGTTCGCTGAAGTAGTCCAGGGCCTGGGTGTGGGCTTCGCGGGCGCCGTCGAGGTCCCCGGTGAGCCGTCGTACGACGCCCAGCTCAGTGAGGGCGTACGCCTGGTGGACCCGGTCGTCGAGTTCTTCGTAGATGCCAAGTGCTTCACGGTGCTGTTGCGCGGCCCGCTCGTATTCGCCCGTGAGGCTGTACACGACGCCGAGATCCCGCAGGGAGTTGGCTTCCCCGTAGCGGTCGCCGAGCCCACGGTAGAGCGACAGGGCTTCGGACTGGGCTTCGACGGCTGCGTCGAAGTCGCTGGTCTGGCGTCGTACCATGCCGAGGTCGGCGAGGGCGTTGGCCTGTCCGAGCTGGTGGTCGATCTCGCGGTAGAGGGTCAGGGCCTCGGTCTGGGCGCGGGCGGAGGCATCGTTGTCCGCGGTGAGGTACCAGACGATGCCGAGCTGGTTCAGGGCGTCCGCCTTGCCGCGCGGGTCGCCGACCCCGTCGTACTGCGTGACGGCCTCGTTGAGGGCCTCGGTCGCCTCGGGGTAGGCGGCCATGAAGCGCCGTATGACGCCGAGCTCGGTCAGCGCGCCGGCCAGTGCCCGCTGGTCGCCGGTGTGCCGGGCGGCCTCGGCTGCGGTCCGGTGCAGCCCCACGGCCTGGTCCCAGGGGCCGGCCTGCCGGAGGAAGGGCGCCATGGCTGCGGCCAGGCGGATCACCAGGTCGTGCAGAGCTAGGGAGTTCGCCCGCCGAATGCAGGCCAGGATGTTGGGCCGCTCGTCCTCCAACCAGCTCAGTGCAGCCGGACGCGACTCCAAGGGCGGGGTCTCCACCGCTCCCGCATCGTCGGGCGGCGGCGGAGCGACCGCACCGCTTCGGGCGATGTGTTCGTTGGCGACGGCGAGAGCGGCCAGATAGTAGGTGCCCACACGCCGGACGGCCTGTACGTGGTCCATGCTGTCTCCTTCGTCAGCGAGACCGCGGGCGTAATCGCGCAGGAGGTCGTGAAGCCGGTAACGGCTTCCAGGATGCTCGTCGATCAGGTGGGCGTCGTAGAGCGCGTCGAGCTCGTCGCGGGCGTCCGTCACCGTGACCGCGGCGAGTGCCGCCCCGGCGTACGCGTCGAGATCTGTACCGGGGTAGTGACCGAGGGCCCGGAAGAAGTGCTGCAGCTCCGCTGCGAGGTCCTGATAGGACAGGTCGAAGGTGGCGGCGACCGCACGCTCCCCGGCCCGCAGTTCGCCCAGCCGGTCCCGCGCTGCAACGAGCCTCGCGTGTAGATCCGTGGCGCTCCACGAGGGGTGATGCCGCAGCCGCGCGGCGAGCAGCGACACCCCGAGCGGCAGGTACCCGCACAGCCGCACCAGTTCCCCGAGCACGTCCCGGTCGAGTGCATCGGCCGGCCGGCCGCTGAGTCGTACGAACAGATCCACCGCGTGATCCGGTGGCAGCGCCTCCACCGGCAGCACCACTTCCTCCTGTGCGGCCAGCCGCTTGCGAGATGTGACCAGTACCAGGCATTCGCTACCGCCTGGGAGCAGCGGCTCCAGCTGCCGGTAACTGCCCGCGTTGTCGAGAATGAGCAGCGCCTTCTTCCCAGCGAGCCGACTGCGCCACATGGCCGCCCGGGCCTCCGTGACTGCTCCGATGTCGTCACCGACGGGGATCTGCTGCGTCGGCACGCCAGCGGCGGTGAGGAGGGAGGCCAGGGCCTCGGTGGCCTGCACGGGGCTGCGTCCGGGGGTGTGCCCGTTGAGGTTCACGAAGAGCTGTCCGTCCGGGAACCGCTCTGAGAGGACGTGCCCCGCGTGCACGGCGAAGGCGGTCTTCCCGACGCCCGGCATCCCGTCGATCACATGGACCGGGAGACCTTCGCCGGTCTCCTGCGCGGCACGGACCGACTGGACCAGCGACTCGAGCTCGGCGGACCGGTTGGTGAACGCCGAGGTGTCGCGAGGCAGCGACCGCAGCACCAGAGCAGCGCCAGGCGGACCGGCGCCGTCGTCCGGTCGGAGCACGGGCTCCGGGTCCTGCTCCGAGGGCCGACGATCGTCCAGCACGGCCAGGACCGCCGTCAGCGCAGCCGCGACCACTCCCAGCATGACGAACGACAGCCAGGGATGCTTCTGTAACCATCCCAACCAGGACGGCCAATGAGACTGCGCCGACACCGCGTTCGTCACCAGACCCACGAGCATCGTGGTGACCGCGCCGCCACCAGCCACGACGGCGAGTGCCGCACCGCGCCGCATCCTCATGCCTCAGGCTCCGCCGTGCCGACGTGCGAAGAGTGTCTCGGTGGTGGCGTATCCCGACTCCGCGGGGCTCCTGCCCTTCGTGGCGCGGTGCGGAGTGAGCGGCGAGCTGGCTGGTACGGCACATACAGGTGCACCCAGATCACGTACACACCCCCGGATCCCGCTGATCTCGACGCCACATCGGTAGTAAGCGGACCAGCCGCAACGGACCCGGTCAAGGTCACCTCTGCGCCACCCACTGTCGGGTATCGGCCATTTAGAACGGCCGAGCGCCCAAGAAATGGCTCAGGCGATGGCGCGTGTGCAGACCTACTTCGAGGCGGCGGGGCTGGTCAGTGCGTCATGTCCTGGCGGCGACCGGCGCTCCTGCTCTCATCGCCCGTAACGCCAGTGACGAGAGCGTGGCTCAGGTCGCCCCGTCGGCCACGGGTGCTGTGTGCGTCGGCGCCGGTCGCGCCCGAGCAGTCCGTAAGCATCTGAATCACCAGCGCGCAACCTGGAACGGAAAGGGATCTCTGTCTGCAGGATGACGGTGACTGGAGACCCATCGCTCTCAGCTCGATCCGTGACGACGTGACGGCCTGCGGAGCGGTCCGGAAGGAGCCGGCTACCAGGACTCCGGTCCGAGCGGAGCCCAGGCCAACGTCGTCTCGGGCACGGGGCATGCCGAAGACGCCGCCGTGCCGCACGTCACCCTAGAAGGGGGCGGGTGTCGGGTGCCTGCTCCCCGGAATGCCCTGCCGCGTCGTCCGAGAGTGCCGCAGTTCGCCGGGGGCAGACAGCAAAGATCCACGAATAGCTGGTAAGCGCCTCAAGGGCATGTGAGCCTTGACGACCTTCTCGTAAAACACCAGGTCAGAGAGGTGATTGCCTGTGACTGCGGCGCCCCAGGGTCCCGGATTCTCCACCACCGTCGAGGCCCTGCAGCTGCGTGAGTGGTTGCTCGGCCCGGGCCAGGCCACGCTCGTGATGGATCAGTTCTCCGCCGACGACTTCGTCCTGGTCGTCGACGACCGCGCGGACGTACACGTCAACTCGAAGGATGGATCCTTCTATCTCGGATGGTTTCCGTCCGGCCGTCCTGGTACCGACGGCGAGGGGTGGAAGATCGCCGTCACCGGTACGGCCAAGGTGCGCGGCTACCAGATGTCCTTCGACACCGAGACGCCGGCGGATGTCGTCGCCGCCGCGGTCGCGCGCGTGCTGGAGACCTCCCAGCGGGTGTGACACGCAGCGGCACGAGTCGGCGCCGCTGGGGGAGCCCGTCGTCTGGCTGGTGAGGGCGAGACGGGGTAGCCCGGCCATCTGCAACCCGAGGCCGCCGCAAGCCGGCCCGGCACCTCCATCCAGCTTTACGCACCGCTGGTGGCTTCAAGCCCCCCGACTTCTTGGAGGCGTACCTGCGTCCCGATTTCCCGATCGATCCACCTGCTCCGGCCTGCGTCCCGTCCGTGTACTGGGTCGGTCCGCGGCACCTGGCCGGTGACGACGGACGCCTGTACGACGCCGTCGCTGACACGCTTGCCGGCCTGGGTTGGACGAGCCTGACGCTCGTCCGGGGGCGCCAGGAGCCGGACGAGGCGCCGGAGGACCGTCAGGTCCTGCGCAGCACCGTCCTGCACATCAGCCCCGACTCCCTGCGGTGGGCGCAGTGGGTCCTGCCGGACGAGCCGTTCCACCTGGGGAACCTGCCGATCGCCTGGCAGGTCTCCGCTCGTACGGACCCGAGCAGTCCGCTCGCCCAGTGGTCGGCCTACTTCACCCCCGATGTCCCGGGGGAGATCCTCGCCGGCTTCCTTACCGCCCTCGACGCCCGCAACCAGCCCGCCCTGCAGTGCGGTGACCCCGAGCTGGTCCTCGACGCGGTAACGGCGCACGGTTGGCTGCGCGACGTCGGCACAGGCGCGGTGGACCCGACGTTCGCCGCCCACATCCACCTCGGCGAGGTGCCACCCCTCATCCAGGATGGCGACCCACTGGCGCTGGTCGCTGAGGCGGACGAGGCAGCCCTGGCCGGGTGGCAGGCGTGGGCCGAGCCAGTGCGCGGCGCGGGCTACCTATGGGCCGCGTCGTTCAGCGCCAGCGTGCCGCACGACCTCGTCGCCGCGTTCGCCGACTCCCTCAGCTCCAGCGCACCGGTCCTGCGCCGGGTGCTGCCCGAAAGTACACGCGATCGGCTCCTGCGCGCTCCAGCCAGCTGAGGGCCGTCCAACGCATTGAAGCCGGGCCTCCCCTCGGGAAGGCCCGGCTTCGCGAGCCCACCGGGTGGGCCGCCGTTGCTGTGCGGCCGGTCAGCTTCCTTCGTGCAGGGCGCGGAATTCGAGGGTGTCTTCCGCAGTGACGATCTCGGCCAGGCGTCCGAACTCCGCGTAGTCCTCGTCGGTCATGATGGCGACGGCGTCGCTGACCACGGATCCCTTGGGAAGCTTGGCAAAGTACTTCATGAGCAGGTCGACGAAGGCGTCCTTCATTTCGTCGAGTTCACGCTGCCATTCGGCTTCGAGCTGTATCTGCGCCTTCGCGGCGGCCTTTTCCTCCGGGGTGAAGGTGACCAGCAGGTCGCGCTCGGCGCGGGTGAACGGGCGCCCGTCGCGGTGGTACGGGCGCGTCCGGATGTCGGGGTGGCTGAAGTCCAACTTGGTGATGAGGAGGACGACTTCGGGGCGAATAGAGGAGGGCACGGGTGGTTCCTTGTGTGGTGTCGTGAGATCGGTTTGTGCTGGTGAGCGGTTCGGGGGTGAGCTGGCGGGTGGTGCTCGGGACATGACGTGCGGGTGCCTTGGTCAAGGAGGTGTGAGCCGCGAGAAACAGGGTGCTCGCGGAAGGGCGGTTGCTGAGCGTGGGCCGGCGGCGAGGGTGACGGGCGCTTGACTGCGGTGGGGACGAGGTGCCAAGGGCATGTTGTGGGGCTTGTCGGCACCAATGGTCCGGAGAATCGGCGGTTTGCCCAACCGCCGATCGTCGGCTATGTTCCGCCCGTTTCTCGCTGGTCAGCGCCGTCGGCTGGGGTCGTTCACGGCGCTGGTGGCCGGTTGCGTGACGGGCGCCGGGGGCGCGGTGCGCCGACTGCCCCGGGCGGCCGTTCCGTCGGGGCTTGCGGGTAGGGCGAGCAGGTGGGCGCTGCGGCGCAGGCGCCACACCAGGACGTCGCTGATGGAGGTGGCGGTGTCGAGCTCGCGCCGTCGGGCGGCGTCGGTCAGCAGAACGGCCGGGTCATGGCCGGCCTTCCGGACGTCGTCGAGGGTGGTGGCCAAGGCGGCCCAGCCGGCTTCGGCGAGGATGCGTTCGGCCAGGTCTGGCAGCACTTGCTGGAGAAGGGTGGCTTGCCGCTGCCGAACACGCGGGGCCAGACGACGGCCTCGTTGGCCGAGTGCGGCCATGGGCTCGCCTGCGGCGGCCTGGTAGGCGGCGCGCAGGTGTTCGGCGGCTTGCCGGGCGGCCTGGGCCTGCTGGCTGTGGCGCTTCTTGGCGTGCCAGTTCGCCGCGGCCATGGCGAGGAAGAAGGCCATGTCGATGAGCATCGCGGTGGTGGCGCCGTCTTCGCCGCGACCGAGAGCTGGCCCGCTGTGGACGAGGTCGCGGGCGGCCTGGCGCAGGGCGCGGTCGTGCCCACGCACGGCCCTGATGTAGGAGCGACTGGCCCGCTCGAACATGAAGGCTGCCTCGCGCAGCTCCTTGCGGGTGTGGGCGGCGGAGGTCTTGGCCAGCGCGTCCAGCACCTCTCCCGCCGCGGCGATCTGGGCCGCTGCCGCGCCGTCGTCGCCCTGGTCGATGACCAACAACGCCTGCCAGGTAGCGGCGGTAGCCCGACGCCGCGCGAACGCGGGACCTGTCACCTCCGGCAGGACGGGCTGCTCCCGCCCAGAGCCGTCCGCCGAAGCGACAGTCTCCGCGTGCAGGGCCCAGCGTTCGCGGACGCGGGGCAGGGACAGATCGGGGGCGAGCGTGGAGCCCGCGTAGAACACCGGCTCCTTCTCACCGTTGCGGTCGCCGGGCAGCGCGACCTTGTAGCCGAGCAGGTCACCGGAGGGCGCGACCCGCTTGCGGATCAGAAGGCCCGCGGCGGCCAGCCGATCGAAGAACTCCTCCTCGCTCGTCGCGCCGGCCACCGCGCGCCGTACGGTCTCGCGCAGTTCCTCGCGTGCCGTTCGTTCCCGGCCCTGGCGTTCGGCTTTGCGGCGTTCGGCGCTGGTGGGGCGCTTGGCGGCGGTGCCGTCTCCGGAGGCGACGCGGCGCAGACCGTAGTCGGCTTCGATGCGGCGGCATTCGGCCTGGGCGCGGCGGGCCTCGTTGTGCAGACGGGGCCGGCGGCCGTCGTCGCGGACCAGGGTGGCGATGATGTGGATGTGGTCGTCCGCGTGCCGGACGGCGGCCCACCGGCACGCGGCGTCGTCGCCTTCGGGGGCGATGCCGGTGGCGGCGACCATGCGGCGGGCGATGGCCGCCCAGTCCTCATCCGACAGGATCGGATCCTCCGGGCTGGCCCGCACGGACATGTGCCACACGTGCTTCTTCGGGCGGCGGCCGGCGAGCAGGGCGTTGACGGGCTGGTTGAGCAGCCGCTGAAACTGCCCGAAGGTGACGTCCGGGTCGCGGCCAGGGTCGGGAGTGAGCGGGTCGAAGGCGGCCACCAGGTGCGGGTCGATGTGCTCCTCGTGGGTGCCCGGCCCATACAGGTAACGGAGCAGGCCGATCGTCTTGCTGCCGCGCTTGTGGATACTGGGGATCACGCAGTGGCACCGCCGTCCCGGTGGGCAAGCAGCGCGTCGGCGGCGTCCTCCATACGGCGGGCAGCGCCGCGGACGGCCTCGGTCGCCGCGTCGAGGTGGGGTGCGTCGGCGCCGGAGTTGAGGGCCTTGGCGACCTGGTTGAACAGGCCGTGGATGCGGCCCAAGTGCCGACGGGCGGCGAACAGCTCCTCGATGACCTCTCGCTCGGTGGCGATCTCGGCGGCCGTGCGGGTCAGGTCGCGGGCGGCCTTGTCCACGGCGTAGGCGAGGAACGCGGCGTTGGACATCTCGCAGTGAGCGGCTGCGTCGGTGAAGCGCTGGTACTCGGCGTCGTTCATACGACAGCTGGGCTGGTGCAGGCGCTTACGGGACTTCGGCTGACGGACGCGCTGACGCCGCCGGGAAAGGGACTCGACCTGCCGGTCTCCTCCCACCTGCGGTCCGCCCTCGGCCGCAGCCTGTCGGCCCGGCGCCCCCTGGCGCCGGGGCGCTCCCGCCACCCCTGGGGCGGGAACTCCGGGAGCAATGCTCCCGGGACAACTTGCTGTGCCTGGGGCAGGGGTGATCGGCCGGGATTCCTCGTGGAGCGTGGGATCTTCGTGGTGCGGGGCGTGCATGGGGCCCTTCGGGTCGGGGTCTGATGGGGAGTGCCGGTGCTGCGAGGATCAGAGGAGTGGATCGCCGGCTGCGGCTTTGAGCTGGGCCTTGAATTCGCGGACGATGCGTCCGACGTCGTCGCTGGAGACGGTGTAGCCGGCGGCGCGCAGGACGGCTTCGACCCGGTCGCGTCCGACGCTGCCGGTCTCCTCGTAGATGCGGCGGGTGTGCTTGAGGATGACCTCGTCGGAGGCGCGGGCTTTGCCCGTGTCGCGCTTCTTCCGGGCAGCCGCCTTCCGATCGCGCTTGCCCGACACACTGCCCGAGCTGTTACCCGTGAGCGCCGGGCTGCCTTTGGCTTCTGCCCGTGCGGGCAGCCCGGGCACCGTGCGGGCATGTTCCGGGCGGGCAGACGGAGGCACCTCGTCGCCACCCGGATCCGATGGGTGTGGGCGGGCAGCGTCCTCTGCCCGCGGCAGTGATTTCGGGCGGCCGGAGCGCGGGCGGCTGTGCCCGGATTCCCGGGCGGGGCTGGAGACGGCCGGGACCTCCCAGCGAGGCGGCAGTGTGATGGAGGCGAGGCCGAGGGCCTGCTTGCGGGTGGCGAGCTTGCGCAGCAGCAGCTCGTCCTGGAGCGGGTCGCCGTCGACGCCGGCCCGTTCCAGGGCCTCGTGCAGGCGTTCCGTCAGGCGTCGTTGCCGCCGCTTGCTGCGCTGGCGGTCGGTCATCGACTCGGCGCGCAGGATCAGGGCGACGGCTTCGCTTAGCGCGCGGTCGCGGATGAGGCGGGCGGCATCGGCGTCCTGGTCGGCGATGCCGAGACGGGCCAGGAGGCGTTCGCGGGCCTGGCGGACGAGGACGGCAGCCAGGCTGTGCGAGTTGGCGTCGGGGGTGCGGTGGCGCAGCTCGATGCCCATGGCCAGGTGCCAGAGCATCGCGGCCATGACCGGGCCGACGAAGGCTCGCACGGTGCCGCCGACCAGCCCGGACTCGGCGTAGGCGGGCAAAACTTGGACGGCGGTGATGACCCAGGTGAGGGTGCCGGGCAGGCCGGGGGCCTGTTTTGGGCCGTTGAGGTTCTGCCGGGCCATCAGGGCGGTGGCGAACAGGGCGAGCTCAGCGGCGGCGAACATCGCGATGCGCTCGGCGGTGCCGCCCATGTCGAGGTAGTCGGCGGCGAACCGCCAGCTGGTGTCCGCGCTGTATGCGGTGCAGCCGAGCGCGGCCACGGCCGCAACCGGCACCGCGACGGCCCCGCACCAGCGGTTGGTGCCGGACGGCCGGCGGTGCTGCCGGCGCTTCATCCACGCGGTGGACAGGGCGACCAGGCCGAGCAGGGCAAGAAGCGCCACGGCCATCACGGGGGCGGGAGCCCAGTGCGGCAGGAGCGAGGCAGTGCCGCCTTCGGTGGCCGGGGCTATCGGGGCAGGGGAGGGCACGTCAGGTCTCTCCATGGGGTGGTGCGGTGGGGCTTGTGGTGCGAGGGGTGAGGGGCGTTCACGCAGGGGGCGTTCACGCGGGCCCCCTTCTAAAGGGGGCCCGGCGCGTGATCGCTTGGGTGCGTGTACGGCGTGGACGCTCGCGTGATCGCTTGACCTGCGGTTTTGCGGTCAGCGTGGACGCTGTGAGCGGTTCACGGCGGGGTGTTCGCGTGAGGGCCGCGTGTACGGTCGCGTGAACGCTTCACGCGGTACAGGCGAGGGGTCAGCCGACGGCGGTGAGGTGGCGTGCGGAGGCGTAGTAGCGGGTCTGCTGCCCGCCTCCGGCTCCTCCAGCGATGCCGTCGGCCTTGGTGGCCAGGCCGCTGTCGACGAGGCGGGCCAGGTGGCGGCGGGCCTTCTCCACGTCGGCGCGTTCGGGCTCGCCGCCGACCAGGACCGCGGCCAGGTCGCGTGCGGTCAGCCCGCCCGGGGCGTTGCGCAGCAGGACCGCGGGGTCCTTGCTGGGGTCGACCGTGGTGGTGCCGCGCACGTGGTCGTGGGTGACGTCGAGCGGGCCGATCTCCCCGGTGGGGGTCTTGAGGTGGTGGAGGGTGACGGCGGGGTCGCCTGCCCGGCCGCTGATGAACAGGACGCTGCCCGCGCCGGCGGTGATCCAGGCGGAGCCGTAGACCTGGTCCAGGCTGGGGCGCTGGCCGCGCGGTGCGTCGGCGGTGGCCTTGCGCTGGTGGTGCAGCTCCATGATCTCCACGCCGCCTCGCAGTGCGCGCATGCGGGCGTTGTGGAAGGCGACAGCGAGGCCGTCGTCGACCATGGTGCTCACCGCGTCCTTGAGGCTGTCGATCACGATGGTGTCGGCCCGGTGGGCGGCGGCGAGATCGGCGAGGAGATCGGGCTCCTTGTCGAGGGTGGCGGGCAGCGGGCCCTCCCAGACCACGAGCCGCTCACGCAGGATCTTCTCGTCGGTGGGGAAGACGCGCCGGTCCATGGCCCTGGCGATCTGCCGGGGCCGGTCCATGGCCAGGTAGAGCACCCGCCTGCTCGGGGCGACCGGCATCTCCAGGACCGTCTCCTGCAGCCCCAGGCGGGCGAAGACCACCTGGTGGGCCAGGGTGGTCTTGCCGACCCCGGGTGCGCCGACGATCATCAGGCTCTCGCCCGGCGCCCAGACGGTCTTCTCACGCGTGCCCCACAACGGCTCGGCGTCCGCGCCGGTCTCCTTGACGAAGGACCACCCGTCTTTGGCGAAGCGGTTCAGACGTCCCTGGCCCGAGGCGAGTGCCCGCTCGCGCTCGGCCCGCATCTCCGCCTCGACCTCGCTGCGTATCGCCTCAGGGTCGGCGCCCGGCTCCTGAGCCCGCTGGACGGTGCGGACGGCGGAGGCCAGCAGACGACGCAAGTTGGCCTTCGTGCGGATGATCTCCGCGTGGTGCTCCGCGCTACCGATGTCATAGAGCGCGCTGGCGAGCTGGTGCAGATACGGGGCGCCGCCGACACGCTTGAGATCCCCCTGCTGCTCGAGCAGTTCGGTCAAAACGATCGGGTCGGTCGGTTTGCCCTCGCGGTGCTGGGCGAGCATCGCGCGCCAGATGGTCTCGTGGGCGGGCCGGTAGAAGGCGTTGTCGCCCAGAACAGGACGCACGGTGTCGATGACATGGCTGTGGTGCATGCAGGCGCCGAGCACCGCGCTCTCGGCGTCCAGATTGAAGGGAGCCTGCCCAGGCTCGTCCGGAGATGACGCGTAGCCGTACTCGAAGCGGGATGGCGTATTCGGTTGGGCGTCGGTCATACTGGGCATCAGCTCCTCTGCTCGCGGGCCATACGGGACGGCAATCCCGGCCTCGCGGGTCGATCGCTAGGGATGGCGGTTGAGAGGTTTGCGCTTGGCCCCCGGTGACAGCCGGGGGCTTTTTGCGTGCGGTGCTACGTGGGGTGGGTCGCGGCGATTCCTCGGGCTGGTCAGGGTGGGGCTATCAGTATGTCACACGAATTGCCGATCGCAGAAGTGTTCTGCATCTCGCAGAACGCATGCTACTGTTGAGGGGTTGCTGCAAATGGCAGTGGACTGCTACGAAGGGAAGGAGATGGCCGTGGTAGACGACGACTCCCCGCAGGGTGTGCTGCTCAGCGGCGAGGCGAACGTCGCGGTGCGCATCAAGCTGGAGCGCGAGGCGCGTGGATGGAGCACCAATGCTCTGTCCGACCGCCTGAACGAGGCCGGCTTCGAGATGAACCCGTCCGCGGTCTGGCGCATCGAGAACGGCAAGCGCCGCATCAATCTGGACGAGGCCATCGGATTCGCCGAGGTCTTCGGCCTCGACCTGCGCAACCTCGTCGGGCCCCCGCAGCTTGCCGCCCAGGCCCGTGCCATGGAGCTCATCGACGCGGTCGTGGACGCGTTCCGCGAGACCCAGCGCGCCAACGCCGGCTACACCAAGGCGCGCGACGACCTCGATGCCTACCTCGCCGAGCACCCCGACCTCCGCGAGGAGGCCGACGTGATGGTCTCCAACGCCATCGCTGAGGCGTCCGCCAAGCACCTGCTGGAGACGTACGGCCCGCTACCTGGCGAGAGCCGCGACGCCGGCCGTACCAACGAGACGTAGCTCGGCGCCCGCTCCCGTGCTGGGCCGGCAAACCCCCGGCACGGGACATCCCTCACGCCATCCCTAGCGATCGACCGGCGGGTCGGTGTTGCCGCACCCACGCCCGCCAGAAGAGGACTCACCCCTTGTACCGACCGGCAATACCCCCTGCCTCCACGCCGACTCCGCACCCCGACGCCGCCCTGCCGCGCCTCTACCTCCCCGAGGAAGTCGCCGCCGTCCTCGGCTGCTCCGCCTGGTGGGTCAAGGACCGCGCCCGTCGGCGACTCATCCCGTTCACCCGCGTCGGCCGGGCCTACCGCTTCTCGTCTGATCACCTCGCCGAGATCGTGCGCATGCACGAAGAGCGCCCGGCCCGAAACCCGCAGCGTCCCGGTGGCATTGCTGCGCCGGCCCGGCAGCCTGCGGTGCGAGAGCGTACCGAGGCAGCCGCGCCCACGGTTCGTCTCAAGGCCCGGCCGCCTCGCCGCATGACCCAGTCCCAGTTCGGAGCCGCCGCTTAACGCACCCCACGCGAGAGAAGGGAGGGAACCCATTGGGGTACGCAGAGAAGCGCGGCGGCTACTGGCGCGGCCGGTACAAGATCGAGGACGGCAAGTACGGCACGGTCGCCGATTCCACGGGTGCCGTGATCAAGTTCGCCACCAAGCGCGAGGCCAAGCAGGCCGCGGACGCGGAAGAGGTGACCGTTCGGCGCGGTCAGTGGCGCGACCCGGGGCTTGGGCAGGAGACCTTCGGCGAGTACGCCAGCCGCTGGTACGAGGCCCAGGACCTGGCCGCCTCGACCATGCAGAACTACAAGCGCCACATCGAGGAGCACCTGCTCCCCGAGTTCGAGGACAAGGCGCTCGCCGGCATCCTGCGCACGGACGTCGACGCCTGGGAGAAGAAGGAGAAGGCCGTGTACGCGGCCTCCAGCGTCAAAACCTGGCGCTCGACCCTCCACCTGATCTTCGAGGACGCGATCGACGAGGGACTGATCACGTCCAACCCGGCCGCCAGGCGGCGCGGGCGCGGTAAACGCGCCGGCCGCTCCCGCAACCGCGGCCCGGAGAAGGTCGTCACCGACGCGCTCGGCATCCTGATGACCGCAGAGCGAGCTGCCCTGCTCTCCGGCCGTGACGACGAGTTCGTCGCCGTCGTCCTCAAGGGCTACACGGGCAAGCGCTGGGGCGAGATTATCGGCCTGGAGACTGAGTTCGTCCGGCCTGGTGCATTCCGCGTCGAGTGGCAGCTGTACGAGCTGGACACCGGCGAGCTGGTGCGCTGTCCGCCCAAGGACGACAGCTACCGGACCATCGATGCGATGGACTGGCTGTCGGCCCTGGTCTTCGACCACATCGCCCGCACGAAGCCGACACCCTGCCCATGTCACGGGCGGACGTACGTCTTCCGAGGCCAGGGGGCAGCGCGGACCGGCGGCCACCACGGCGCCAAGCTCGTCGACGTAGCTCGGCTGGCCGGGGTCTCCACGGGGACGGTGTCCAATGTCCTCAACCACCCCCACCGCGTCGCCGACGCCACGCGGGTGCGGGTCGAGAAGGCCGTGGCCGACCTTGGATTCGTGCGAGGTGGCGCTGTGTCGGGGCATGCAGCCCACTGGCGCAGGAACGGTTTTGCGACCTGGTTGTTCACGCCGGCGGTCTCCGGCTGGTACCCGAAGAAGGCACCGCAGGAAGCCCGCCCCGTGCCCATCCTCGGCGAGCCGTGGCCCGGCGTCCCGGCACGAGGGCGGGGCGCCACCGATCGCGCCGATGCCTGCTGGCTCCCGATCGCCAAGGGCCTCACACCCCACGGCCTCCGTCACACCCACCGGACGATGATGGAGGATCTGGGCACGGAGAAGGTGCTCATGGACGAGCGCATGGGCCACCTCGACGGTTCGGTCTCCGCACGCTACGCCCACGTCACCCCAGGCATGCGTAAGCGCCTCATGCTGGGGCTGACCGAGCAGTGGGAGGCAGCGCTCGACGCCCGCCTGGCCCTGTGCCCGACTTCACCGGTGCGCGTGCTCAACAACCTCCTGCGTGCACGCGCGGTCGCCCTCCGGTAGCCCCACGGTGCCCCGCAACGCTGTTGCGGGGCACTGCCGTTTCCCCGTAGGAGGTCGGCGATTCAACGCTCATCCAGGTTGCATCGACCGATTCGGCGACACGAGCCCGTCCCGGATGGCCAGATTGCCCTCAGTCTCGCCCTATCGCATGCACCAGATCACGCCACTTCGGCCCCTTTCGCGTTGCGCCTGCAACTTGGGATGCGGGAGGATGTTCGACGCATTGTGGGCTCTGGCGTCGCGAGGTGAAGCAGCGGCGATTGAGTAGTCCCGGCACACAACACGCTTACGGGGTGGGTGGATGAAGTTCGACATGGGGTCGACGACCCTGTCACAGCTCGGGAAGAGCACCGTCGGCTCAAGCGACGACCTGGGAACGCTGATCAGGTTGCTGATCCAGGCGGCCGAACCGCTGGAGGGCAAGTTCAACGGTGCTGGCAAGGCCGCGTTCGACACGTTCAAGGCGCATGCCGACGAGATCACGGCGGAACTGAACGGCTCGCTGGGCGCGATCCTGGGCGGTCAGTCCGGTATGGACACGGCGTTCGGCAGTGGTGACGTGGAGTTGGGTGACAACGCGCACCAGAACATGGGGATGGCCAACTTCGACGCGGCCCGTTTCTGATAGCCGTCCTCGCAGAGCAAGTAACCACTGCCGTCACCGTTTCAAGGGGGACTCGATCATGGCCCAGAATCACGACCGCCGCTCGTACGACACCGGCGCCTCCGCCGACGTACAAACCGGCCTGTCCGGCATTATCGGCCAGCTGGAGCGCGTGCTGACCGACCGCGACCGGGCGGTCAAGGCGGCGATGGCCGACTTTCAGGCCGACGGTGTCTCGGACGAGTACCACGGCAAGGAGGTCCGCTGGCACAAGGCCGCGGCCGAGGTGCGCGAGATCATCCGTCTGGTCCGCACCACGCTGGAGCAGAACGACGGCACCGCTCAGGCCACCCTCGCCAAGGCCAAGGCAGCTGTCGACAACATCGGCTGACCTGCGGTCGGCGGTGTCCCTCGCCGCTCCCGTTGGCCGCTCGCCCGAACAGGCCGTGCGCGGGTAGCCTGCGCGACCATGGCTGACATGTTCGAGCTGATGCTTGCGTTGGACTTGCGTGACGAGTTGTCGGCGGGGGAACTCACGGAGCTGCGGTGGCATCTGGGAGCGGGCTCGCAGCCGGACACACTCAGTATCGTCACCGAATTTCCGGTCGTGGAAGAGGACGAAGACGGAGAGTTCGTCATCGAGGATCATCCTGAGCCTCTTCTTGGCCAGCACGGTGACAGCTACAAGATTGGGGGTGCTCTTGTCTCCGTGCTGCTGCGTCGGCAGGACACGGGGCAGGAGGGCTGGGCGTTGACCAGCCGGCAGGAGATCCATCCGGACGATTTCGAGCGCACTGGTGAACTCCTCAGCTGGCTCGCGGCCAAGGCTAGCGAGCGGCACCTGGGCTCCGACGGCGAAGTCCATCTGGGATGGATCCGTTTCTACGAAGAGCCCCGGCCCACACCGTTGGTAGTGCGTGACGGCGCGGTCGTCTGGCCGTCGTAGATCCGTGTCCGCGCCGTACGCTGGTGTGGTGGGGGTGTCGATAGAGGTACTGATCGTGGCTGGCCGCGTGTGGAGGCGGCAGTGCCCGGTGATCGGGAAGACCTGCTGACCGAGGCCGCGTTCGGCGAGGCGTACAGCGACGACCTCTTCGAGCATGGCTGGTCGTGGTCCACGCAGCCGGGTGACGACTGGTTCGGCCGGTATGCCTTCCGGAACACGCACGGCTCGTACAAACCGCACGTGTGGGCCGGCTTTCGGTGGGAGTACATGCGCGAGTTCGTCGAGCCGAAGGTGCGTGAGGTGCTGGACCGGTTCATCGACACGTTGTTCTGGCACGGACTGGAGGACGCCACCGGCGCCGGTTCGGGGCTCCCTGAGCGGCCGTGCACCTGGGACGCGGACCTCTTGCTGTGGTGTCCGCCCGATCAGGTACCTCTGCTCGCTGGATGGTGGCGGCAGGCGAAAACTCACCTGGAAATCCTGCGCGAGCCATTCATTCAGCACGCGGCGGAGCCCGGCGGACGGATCGGTACGTTCGAGTCGTTTGCCGACCTTCTCACCGACTGGGGCGAGGTGGTCACGGAAGCAGAGGGCCGGGGGTGGGGCATTGTCGGCCTGCGCTGTTGACCGCTGCCCACCCCTTGCCTCGTTGCCTCAAGGATCCGCACGGCGAGAAGATGTTCGACGAGCACCTGCGTGTCCAGCGAACCGGATTTGAGTGATGTCAGCCCAGGATTACGACAGTCAGCTTCTTGAGTCCGTGGCGGTGCGGCGTCGGCGGTTGCGTGATGCCGTGTTGTTCGGGGCGCAGCGGCAGCGGCGGACCGTGGACGAGCGGCTCGGAAAGGCGTTCGCGGGGGTGGTGATCGCCGCCGTGGTGTGTGCGGGGTGTGTGGGATGGTCCTTCGTCGCGCACCGCGTGATCGGGAAGGCTCCGTACGGGACTTCTGTGCCTGTGTCCTCGCCCTCCGGTCAGCGCACCGTTCCACCGCAGCCTGCGAATTCGGCCCGATGATAGGTTCGAACGCGTGATATCCCGGGGGACTGTGAGCCGTACGGCACTGAGTCGAGTCACGTTGGTCGGTGAGCGTCGGCGGGTGGATCTGGTGCTGCCGGCCCGGGAGCCGGTCGGGTTGCTGTTGCCCGAGGTGATGCGGCTGCTCGACGACCGGTTGGCCGAGTACCCGCAGGACCGGCACCTGGTGACGGCCGACGGAAGTGCTCTGGAGCCGGATGCCACGCTGGAGTCGGCGGGAGTGCCCGACGGTGCTGTGCTCCGGCTGGTTCGGGTCGAGGACGCGCCGTCCGCTCCGGTGGTCCATGACGTGAGTGACGAGGCGGCCGGCGATCTGGATGTGCGGGCCTGGCGGTGGGACGCGCGGGCGCGGCGGATCACGGCCGCCGGCGCGGGTGTGGTCTGGGCGTCGGCCATCGGCTTCATGGCGCGTCAGGGGTTCGAGGCCGGGACTGCGGGATGGTCGCTCCTGGTGATCGCGGCGGTGGCCTCGGTGGCCGGTGCGCTGCTGGGGCGTGCCGGGCACAAGGGGCTTGCCGCCGCTCTGGTCGTGGTGAGTGCCGCTGTGGGTGTGCAGGGCGCGTCGGCGCTTGCCGCAGCCCAGAGCTGGCCGGGAGCTGTGCGGTTGGCGACGGTGCTCTCGGTCCTGGTGGTGGCGCTGTTGCTCCTCGGGTGGTTCTCACCGTTCGGGCGGGGTGCGCTGGTCGGGGCAGGGGCACTGGCCGGAGCGGGCGCGTGCTGGGAGGTGGCGCTCGCGTTCCAGTCCGGCGGAGCCGGCACGGCCGGTTCGGCACGTGCCGGGGCGCTGCTCGCCGTGGTGTCCATCGTCGCGCTAGGTGTGCTGCCGCGGCTGGCGCTGGCGGCGTCGGGTCTGTCCGGGCTGGACGATCGGCGCTCCGCGGGCTCGTCCGTCGGTCGCTATCAAGTGGCCACCGCGTTGGCCGCCACGCATCGGGGGCTGGCTCTGGCGACGGTCGTCACCGCGGTCTGCGGTGCGGTCGCCGGAGTGCTGGCGGTGCGTACGGTGACGGTGTGGACGGTGTGGCTGGCTGTCGCCGTGGCGTTCGTCCTCGCGTTGCGGGCGCGTGCCTACCCGCTGGTGGCGGAGGTGGTCGTACTGCTCGCGGCGTCCATGGTGGTGACGCTGCGGCTGGCCTGGTTGTGGCGGGAGCACTCGGGAGCGTCGGCACCGCTCGCCGTTCTCGGCGTGCTGGTCGTGGTGTCGCTGGGTGTGCTGGCCGTGCAGCCCGCCGAGCATGTCCGGGTTCGGCTGCGCAAGGCTGGCGACGTGCTGGAGTCGGCTGGTGTGGTCGCTCTGTTCCCGTTGGTCCTCGGGGTGTTCGGGGTGTACGGGCGGCTGCTGGGCACCTTCGCGTGAGGTGGCGGTGATGACGACTCCCGGCCGTTGGCAGGACGACGTGCTGCGTGAGCTGACCGTGGGCTGTGCCGACGAGGCGCGCGAGCAGCGGGCGCCGGGTGACGCCCGGCCGCCCTTGCCCGTGCGCCACACGGACGAGGAGCGTCCCAACCCGGGTCGGCCGTCCCGCGAACACCACACCACAGGGCCGGTCTCGCGCGGGGACCAGGAGCGGTCCGCCCCGCAGACCCCGGCTCAGGTATCCCCGCGCCCCGCGCCCGAGGTTCCACCGGCGCCGTCGGCCCAGACCCACCCCGGTACCGGGTCCCCCGCTCCCGGTGTCGAGGCAGTCCCGCAGACCCCGGCGACGCCACCGAACGCCTCCCCCGCCGTACGGCCGCCCCGCCAGGCCCGGCTGCCCATGGCGACGCCCGAGCCGGTGCCGACGCTCGACCCGCGCCTCGCCATAGCGCTCGGCTCGCCCCAGCACGGCGATTCGCTGGTCCGGCGTTCCGGCCGGTCGCTGCGCAAGCTGACCTCGTCGGCCGCGCAGGAGGTCGCCGAGGAGAGCCGGCTGGGCAGCATGGTGCAGCAGCCGGTGACCACGGGCCGGGTGATCGCGGTGACGTCGATCCGTGGTGGAGTGGGCAAGACCACGACCGCCGCGCTGCTGGCGCGGGCGTTCAGCCACTACCGGCACGACCCCGTGCTCGCTCTGGAGGCGGACGCGGCCCTGGGCACGCTGCCGGTGCGTATGGGCGCTCAGTCCGTACGCTGGTCGTGCGTCGAAGTGTCTCGGATCCTTACTCCTTCGATGCAACTGACTGACATCACCGGGTACTTGGTGCCGGTTGCCGACGGTGGCTGGCTGCTGCCCGCGAGTCAAGGGCGGGTGGGCGCCCCGCTGGACGTTGCGACCTACCGCACCGTGACGCTTGCGCTGCGGCGTTACTTCGCCGTCACGGTCGTGGACTGCGAGACGTTGCCCGGCGAGGTGGCCCGTACGGCGATGGACACCGCGCACGCACGTGTGGTCGTCGCCCCGCTCACCGCAGAAGGCGTGGGCGGTACCCGCATCGTCCTGGACTGGCTCGGCGGGCTGCCGCATGCCGCACTCGCCTCCACCGTCGTGGCCCTCACCTCGAACACTCCCGACGCGAACCTCGACCTGAAGGCCGCCACGGCCCATTTGCGGGAAACCGGAGTCACTCTCGTGCATCTGCCCTACGACCGGCATCTGGCCGGTGGCGGACCGATCATGCCCGATCGGCTGGGTGAGGCCACGCGCCGCGCGGCCACCCAGCTCGCCGCCGAGACACTGCAGAGGGCGGTGCGGGTGCGTTGACCCAGCAACAGGTCCATCGCCCCGCCCGCTCGACGCGTCCGCTGCTCCCGCCGGCGGCTCGCACGATCGAGCCTCCGCCGAACCTGCCGGAGGGCAAGACCGGCAGCCCGGCGACCGCTCTGCTGCCGATGGCCGGCGTCATGAGCTCGGTCGTGATGATGACGGTGATCCGCTCCAGCCAGTTCGCGGGCCTGGGCGCCGTCGTGCTCGTCATCGCGCTGCTCGGTGCGGTCGCTCTGTTCCTTTCGCAGCGCGGCAAGGCACAGCGCCAGCGGCGCGTCCAGCGCGAACGCTACCTGGAGTACCTGGAGGAGCTACGTGCCGAGTTGGGCGCTGACGAGCGAGAGCGTCGTCGTGCCGCCCGGCTGCTGCACCCCGCGCCCACGGCCCTGTACGACGTGCTACGCGATCCCGCGCGGCTGTGGGAGCGGCGCCGCACGGACACAGACTTCCTCCATGTGCGGGTCGGTCTCGGTGACGTACCCGTGCAGGAGCTGACCATCGGCCAGCAGACAGCCGGAGGCGTGCTCACCCCGCCCGACCCGTTCATGCTGAACGAGGCACGCGCCCTGCAGGCCCGCTACACCACCGTGTCCGACCATCCGCTGACCGTGCCACTGGACCGCGCCGGCAATGTGAGCATCGTCGGCGACCGCGCCGGGGTGCTGCGCATCGCCCGGTCCCTGCTCGTGCAGGCCGCCGTGACCCACGCACCGGACGACGTCGCCATCGCGCTCGCCGCGCCCGGGGACCGTATCGAGGAGTGGGAGTGGGCCAAGTGGCTCCCGCACGTCCTCGACCCGCAAAGCCATGACGGCGCCCTCGCCGCGCGGCGCATCGCCCCCGGCATGGCTCAGCTGGCTCAGGTGATCGGCTCGGATCTGGGGCGGCGTGCCTCGTACGCGGCCGAGGTGCGCCGCGGGCTGTCCGACAACAAGGCGCTCGCCCTGACCGACCGGCTGCTGGTCCTCAGCGACGCGTACGGGGAGAACGCCGTCGAGCTACCGCGTCCGGACGCCGCCGTCGCCCTGGACGACATGGGCGTCACGGTGCTGCACCTGCTCGCCGAACAGATTCACGAGCCTGATCACGTCTCCGTGCGCATCACCGTCGACGGCGACGAGGTCACGGTGGAGGATCTGCGCGGAGAGCAGGTCGTACGGACGGACGGGGTCGCCGACCGCACCCGACTCCCCGAGGCCGAGGGTCTCGCCCGGGCCCTCGCGCCGCTGCGCCTGTCCGCCGAGTCCGCCGCCGAGGGCACCCCCGTCTCCGGGCCCGTCGACTTCCCGCAGTTGCTCGGCATCGATGACATGGCCGCCCTCGACCCAGTCCGGACGTGGGCGCCGCGCGGGGAGCGGGACTTCCTGCGGGTGCCGATCGGCTTGGACGACCGGCATCAGCCGGTGCTGCTCGACCTGAAGGAGTCTGCCGAACTCGGCATGGGCCCACACGGTCTGTGTGTCGGCGCGACCGGCTCCGGAAAGAGCGAACTGCTGCGCACCCTGGTGCTGGCCCTGGTGACGACGCACTCGCCGGATGATCTGGCGATGGTCCTGGTCGACTACAAGGGCGGTGCCACGTTCGCCCCATTTGCTCCTCTGCCGCACGTGGCGGGCGTGATCACGAACCTGGAGAACCAGGCCGGACTGGTCGAGCGCGTGCACACCTCGCTGGCCGGTGAGATCAAGCGCCGTCAGCAGGTTCTCAAGGACGCGGGCAACGTCGCCGACATCGGGCACTACCGCACCTTGCGCGCCACGGCCCGGCCGGACCTCGAGCCGCTGCCACATCTCTTCGTCGTCATAGACGAGTTCGGCGAACTCCTTACCGCGAAACCGGACTTCATCGACCTATTCCTGTCGATCGGCCGCATCGGCCGCTCCATCGGTGTCCATCTGCTGCTGTCCAGCCAGCGCATCGAGGGCGGCAAGCTCAAAGGGCTGGAGACGTACCTGTCGTACCGGCTCGGTCTGCGCACCTTCTCGGCGGACGAGTCACGTACAGTCCTGGAGACCACCGACGCCTTCCACCTGCCGCCCCTGCCCGGCTTCGGCTACCTGAAGGTCGACACCTCCACCTACACCCGCTTCAAGGCCGGCTTCGTCTCCGGCGCGTACCGCGGCCCCGTCGTACACGAGAGCACCACCGACGCCGAACCCCGCGCCTGGACGTATCCCGCCTTCAACGCCCCTGCTGCCGAGCCGGGCGAGGACGCGCCGGTGCCGCGTGAGCGCGAGACCGGGCCGACGGTCCTGGGCGTGGCGGTCGGCCGGCTCGCCGACGTCGCTGAACCGGTGCGCCGGATCTGGCTGCCACCTCTGCCCGAGGCCCTCACCCTCGACGCGGCTGCCGGCCCGGTGGAGGCATCCGCCGACGGCCTCCGGCTCGCCCGTGTGGACAGCCCGTTGCGGGTGCCACTTGGGGTGCTCGACGATCCGGCCCGGCAGTGGCAGGGCCCGTGGGTGCACGATCTGAACACCGCGGGCGGGCACACCGCCGTCATCGGCGGCCCGGCCTCCGGCAAGACGACCTTGCTGCGCACCCTGGCGCTCTCCCTCGCCCTCACCCACACCCCGCGTGATGTCGCCGTCTACGGCCTGGACCTGGCCGGCGGTGGCCTGAGCGCCCTGACGGACCTGCCGCACGTCGGCGGCATCGCGACCCGCGCCGGCCACGAGCGCGCCGCCCGTACTGTCGCCGAAGTGCGTGCCATGCTCGCCGAGCGGGAGGAGATCTTCCGCGAGCGGGGCATCGACTCGGTCGACCAGCTGCGGGCCTTGCGCGGACGAGGGGAACTTCCCCAGCTCGGCTCCACCGACGTGGTGCTACTCATCGACGGATTCGGCGCTCTGCGCGACGAGTTCGCCCACCTCGACGACGATGTGGCCGACCTCCTCAAGCGCGGCAGCGGCTACGGCATTCATGTCGTGGCGGGCATGCTCCGCTGGAATGACGTTCGCATCGCCACCCAGTCACTGTTCGGCAGCCGTATCGAACTGCGTCTCAACGACCCGGCCGACTCCTCCGTCGACCGCAAGCTGTCCGCGACCCTGTCGGCGGACACACCGGGCCGGGCTCTGACGGACGGCAAGCTGTTCGCCCAGGCGGCACTCCCTCGCATCGACGCCCATGCGACGACGGATGGTCTAGGTCAGGCCCTGGAGCACGCGGCGGCCACGCTGCGCGCCGCCTGGCACGGTGAGACCGCCGCGCCCGTGCGGGTGCTGCCGACCAGGCTGCCCGCGCAGCGCCTGCCCTCCACCGTGGCGGAACCGCACGCGATCCCGATCGGCGTCGACCAGGAGACCCTCTCCGCGACCGTCCTGGACCTGTTCGGCGCCGATCAGCACCTGCTGGTCCTCGGCGACAACGAGTGCGGCAAGACGAACCTGCTCAGGCTCGTCTCTCGCTCCCTCATCGACCGCTACGACAAGGACGAGCTGGTCTTCGGTGTGTTCGATGCGCGGCGCGGCCTGCGGGGAGTGATTCCGGAGCCGTACCGCGGTGGCTACGCGCACAACGCCGCGCTGTCCCAGGCACTCGCCACCGGCATCGCCACCGAGCTGGCGAAACGTCTTCCGGAGGCCCCCGACCCCGACGCCCTGACTGATGAGCCGTCGTTCACCGGCCCGCGGATCGTGATCCTCGTCGACGACTACGACATCCTCACCGCGGCCGGGCAGCAGCCCCTCTCCCCGTTCCTGCCGTACATCTCCTCCGCCCGGGACATCGGCCTGCACTTCGTCGTCGCCCGTCGGGTCGCCGGAGCCTCGCGGGCCCTGTACGAGCCGCTCCTGACGGCACTGCGCGAAACCGGCGCCACGGCACTGGTGATGACGGGCGACCGCACCGAAGGTCAGCTCTTCCCCGGTCTGTACGCCTCCGCCCAGCCGCCAGGGCGCGGCACGCTGGTCCGCCGGGGCCGCCGTCACCAGCTGATCCAGACCGCGCTCGTACCCGAGGCCGAGCCAACGCAGGCCCCGGCATGACCAAGTGATGAGTT
Organism: Streptomyces sp. NPDC052101; assembly: GCF_040680235.1. Taxonomy (NCBI): domain Bacteria; kingdom Bacillati; phylum Actinomycetota; class Actinomycetes; order Kitasatosporales; family Streptomycetaceae; genus Streptomyces; species Streptomyces sp. NPDC052101. Next base: position 169,512 of record NZ_JBFAWH010000002.1, on the reverse strand, counting down.
CGCCGTGCCTTTGGCCAGAAGCGTATGGCTGCTGCAACAACCGATCTGATAGGGATGAATGTCCTGTTGTCAGTGGCGCGTGCGATGCTGAGCAGCGCTGAGGGAACGTATCTGCCGTAGAAGCAGCGGGGGTTGACGTGACGGGGTGGGACATCAGTCCCAGCGGGGTGGAGTCCATTCTGTCCTTGGTGGGTCTTGCGGCCGACGACCTGAGCAAGGACATCAAGGGCTACGGGACGAGCGTCCAGGACGCGGCGGAGTCCGCAGGCACGATCAGCGGCCCGTACTGCGGTGGCCCGCCGGTGGGGCCGGTGGGTGCCGCGGTCGCGAACTTCGTGTCCGACACCGAGGACTCGATCAAGTTCATGGCGGCCCGTATCAAGAAGACGATGGACGGGACGGTCAAGGCGACCGGTGCCTACATCGACGGTGACCTGGCGATGGCCGCCCGGGCCCAGCGTGACGCGGCCAAGGCGCCCACCCCGGCCGAGCTTCAGGCCGTGGGCGAGCGGACGAAGCACCACGGGGGTGGCGCGTAGTGGAGATGATCGAGCCGGGTGGGATATTCCAGTACACCGGTGACTTCGGGAAGCTGTCCAAGGCGGTCACCGAGCTGCGCAAACACGCGATCGGCATCCGTAACGCCGGCCAAGACGTCCACTCACGCTTCCAGGCGACGGGCGCGTTCTACAAGGCGCCGGAGGCGGACCAGCTCCTCTCCTCCACCCAGCCGGTGATGGACACGGCGGACGAGTTCGCCGGCCACATCGAGTCCCTCGCCGACGCCCTGGACACCTTCGTCGCCGAAGCCAAGCCATTCGCTGACCGCTTGAAGCATCTGAAGGAGAAGGCGATCGCCTTCGTCGACAGCGTCGAAGGCGACGACCACTGGACCAATGACCAGCACAAGGTCGACGAGCACAACGCCCTCATGCACGGCGTGGCAGAAGCCGTCGTGGGATTCAAGAACGCGGAGCACAACGCGGCGGTCAAGATCGGCGCCATCAGCCCGGCCATGTGCCGCCCCGTCGGCGACGAGGGCGGCACGTACGGCATCAGCGTCGACAAGCTCGAGTCCATGCCCGACCTGCCGTGGGGTACTCCCGTTGCCCGCACCTACGACCGCTGGAGCATGGACTGGTGGGGCCACGGCATCAAGAGCTGGGCGTGGGACGGCCTCGTCAAAGACAGCCTCTGGGGCGGCTTCGTCGGCCTGGGCACCTTCGAGGACAACATCCTGGGCATCAACGGCTCCGACGCACAGCACCAGACCTGGGACGGCCTCAAACGCACCGTCGTCGGCGCCTACGCCTACGGCATGGATGCGGTCGGCGAGGGCGACCACCTCTCGGACTGGCAGCGCGGCAGCGAGGCGTACGCCAAGGAGTTCGGCAAGCAGTTCATCGCCTACGACGAGTGGCACAAGGACCCGGCTCGGGCCCACGCTGTCACCAGCTTCAACCTCCTCACCGTGTTGGGGGGCGCTGGCGGGGCACTCGCCAGGCTGGGCAAGGCAGGCAGATTCGTCGAAGCCGCCAGCACGGTGGCCAAGGTCGGAGGTGCCCTGGATCCGATCTCCGGCGCCGCGAGAGCGGCGAGAGCCCTGTCCGATCTGCCGAAGGTCTCCGAGGTACTGACCAACGTCAGCGAACACCTGCGGCTGCCGAAGACGAGGTTCCCCGACGGCGCCCTGGACGACCTCAGCAACCGCTACAGGGTCGACAAGAACGGCCAGCTCATTCCGATCAACGCCGACGGCACGCCCAACCTTGCCGAGGCCCCGCACGAGCCTGCCGCCGCCGACCGTGGCGGTGAGGCGCCACTGAGCCACGCGACCTCGGATTCGGCACGCGGCGCAACGGATACGTCCGCCCACTCCAACCGATCACACGAGTTGGTCGGAACCGGTGCCCGCGCAGAACACGCCGCCGGCTCCGCGCACACCAGTGAGCGGACACCGGGGCAAGCAGGCGGACACGCCAGCGGCCACGCTGCATCATCCGAAGGCTCTTCCACCAGGGGTGCCGGTGCAGAACCGGTCAGCCGGCGCGGAGCGGGCAGCGGAGCAGGGGGACATGGCTCCGGAGGAACGGGACCTGGCCCTCACGGCTCGGCATCCGACAACGGCTCCGCCCACCATGACGCTGGCGATGAGCACACTGGCCATGATTCACCCGCTGACCCGGGCAGCCACTCGTCCGATCCACACCATCACAACGCCTCGGGCGCAGAGCCGGATCACACACGCCGCGCGCTCCCGCCGGGTACCGCTGACAGAACCTTGCGCGAGATGCGGCGCATGCGTCACAGCCGGGAAAGGTACAAGGGGGCAGAGGACTACGTCCGCAAGATTGCAGGCGGCGCACCTGAGCGACACTATCGCGTGCCCACTCATGACCACCCTTACCACCCTGTAAAGGCGCCAGGAGGCCGCAATGTCGATGTCCCAGTGGACATGCCTGACGGCCGGACTCTGGCTGTGGAGGTAAAGCATTACCTTGAATGGAGGACGATCAAACTCAAGGGTGGCGGCACCCGTCGGGTGAGGGGCGAAGTCCCGCTGAACGAAGGTATCCTTGAGCAAATCAACAAGGACCTCACGCTAAGACGGCTGGACCCAAGGTTCGATCCACGCTGGGTCTTCCTGCATGCACCTCCGTCGCAAGCGCTGAGAAACTACCTCATACATGCTCGCATCATCTTCATCGAGTTCGGGCCGGCCCCCAAGTAACCGCGAAAGCCGCGAAAGGAACATAACGTGGTAAACGCAAATGAACCCGACCTCCAGGGCTGGAGCGAGGAGAGGCATCGGAACGCCATCGACATTGCGGATATGCTCGGAGTGCCCCCCGGAATTTACGCGAGCGACCCAACGGGCCTCATCCCCGCCTTGGACGACTACGTGTCCCGCGCTCCTCTGAGTGAATTCGAGGAGTCCGACTGGGTCACTCTGCACTTGGATTTGGCGTCCTACGTCGCCGACTTCCTCATCCATAAGTACGGGGCGCGCTGGATCGTCGCGGATGATCCCGCTGGGCCGGTTGGATTCCGCTATGTCATCGAGGCAACTGGACTCGACGGACAGACTCGTCGGGTCGACCCCATCGATGTCGTAGCCAAAGAATTCGCTAACCGTCCCATCGAAATCGTCCGGATGCTGGCCAGCGCAGAGCTCACCTTGAACCTCGCTGCACAGGCCGGCGACGAGGAATGAGCAGGGCGGGAATATCAGCAGGGTAGTGAGGGTCGCGGAAAATCCCCACCCGGCTTCAACAACGATTTCTCGGCGACGCGGAAGCCCGCGCGGGGCAGCTCGAAAGGGGGGCTCCCCAAGGGCATGGCGTGATCATCTCTAACCCGTGGGTGACTGGACTTGGAAGTCACGCCGGGTGCTGAAGGTATCCGCTCGCGTAACGGAAGCGGCCGCAGACGTCTGGACGTCCTGGCCGCACACGCAACAGACGCTGGCGAGGTGGCTTCGAAGCGGGCGCTCAATGGCTGCTAGGCCAGCGGGTCGCTCATGGCCAAGGGCTCAGTGCACTCACCGGGCTGTCGTGGGTAGCGCAGAGTCCGCCGCGTCCGGAGATCGGCTTGGTCGTCGAGGACGCCCCTCAAGAAGCCCCGTCGCTGGACGCCCTCGAAGAACTCTCGGGCCGGTACTGAGCGCCGTAGTGCCGTCCTCTCTGACAGAAAGCAGCACATGCCCCAGGACGTCATCGCCCTCACCCCACAGATGCCGGATACCAAGACGCTGCTGGCCGCACTGCACGCCGGCGGCCCGGACCTGCGCGTGAACCGGGCAGGTGGCGGATCCGTCGCCCAGTTGTGCACGGACGACGGAAAGCTCCTGGTCTCCGTGGAGGCCCCCCGCTACCTGCAGGTGCCGGGCGAGACGGAGCGGCTGCTGGGACCTGGCGTGCAGACAGAGGGACCGGTGTGGTGGACCGAGGTGCGGGCTTCCACCGCCATCGCGGAAGCCAGGCTGCTGGCCGGCTCGGTCGCGGGACGGCTGACAACGCTGCTCGGCGGCATCACATGGCCGCCTGAAGCCGCCCATACCGACGTCGTGACCGTACCAGCCACGGGTGAGGTGACGGTCCCGTCCGCTGACGTGGACGTACTGACCGATGCGGATGTGCTGACCGACAAGAGCGTCATCGTCATCTACGATCGCCCCGTCGTTGCCGCCACAACATGGCTGACCGAAGCGGTGCGAACCGTGGCGCAGGACCGACGGGAGCTGTATCTCGTCACGTCCCCCAAGACGCGGCTGAGCCTGCCCACCCGCACCGTGTTGGAGCGCATGCCCGCACGCTGGGTCGTACGCCACCCCGACAACGGCTACTACGACGGCCTCTCCGGAGCCGTACTGCGCTGGCACGACGGACGCTTCACCCCGGCTGCCGACAACGGCCCCCGGATCGCGGACGCCTTCCAACCCCCGCCCGGCAAGGGCGGTGAACGGCAGTTGCTGCTGTCCATCCGCACCATCCACCCCGCCCAGGAGCACCTGATACTCGGTGGCGCTCTGGAGGACGCCTGGCAGACCCTCACTGGACTGCCGCCGGCCGGATGGGCCACCGCCGAGCCCGTCAACGTCCCTTGGTCGCCAAGGCAACTGACCGACCTGGCCCGCAGCCGCTCCCGCCAGGCCCAGCCCACCTGGGCTGTCGCCCTAGGCACCGCCGACCGCCCTGCGATCGCCACCTTGCGCATCGCTCACACGCAAGGGGGCGTAGAGGAGCACATCACCCTGGCTCTCGGCTACGCCGCCGACGAGCGAGCACCGATCGAGCTACTGCCCCAGCTCGCCGAATCCCTCGCGGCCAGGCACAACCTCGCCACAATGATCAGTGAACTCCGTGCGGCCCGCGCGGACCTGACCACTCCGGCCCACTACGAACCGCCATCGATCCCGGTCTCTCTTACTCTCGGCCCAGATGCCGTGGCCGACCTCGGCATCAGCCATGCCCGCAGCGCCTTGCCGGACTGCACCCCGACCAGACTCGGCCCGGCCGGCCGCCCCGCCCTGCACTATCCGCTCGGCGACGGTACCGACCCCGCCGCCTGGCAACGCCTGCGACGCATCAACGAACACCTGAACGGTGGAAGCGGGGCAGTCACCCAACCGTCTTGACAATCGCCGCCCCATCGGCCCCAGCTTCGGCCCACCTCGGCTGCGTGGCGATATGAGCTGCGTGCTGCGAGGACGCGACGGCGCGCGAGAGGTGGTACAGGTCGGCGCTTCAGCCCTTGAATGGGGTTCCATAGCTGAACCATGGGACGCTGGCTGCTGCCTCTGGCAAAGTATCGTCACTGTTAGACGATTCTCGTGAGGAACCTTGTGAGCACGCTCGGTAGTTTTATCTGGTCAATCGCTGACCAGCTTCGGGGCCCCTATCGCCCCAACCAGTACGGGACAGTGATTCTCCCGTTCACGATCTTGAGACGGCTCGACTGCGTACTTGAGCCGGATCGCGCGGCGGTACGGGAGCTGGCTGCGCGATACGAGAACCCGAACCGGCTCAGGGTGGAGGTCAAGAAGGCCACGGGGCGGACGTTCTACAACACCTCCAAGTATGAGTTCGCGAACCTGCTGGCTGATGCGGACGGGCTGGCGGACAACCTCGCTGACTACATCGACCGGTTCTCCACCGACGTGGACGTGTTCGAGTACTTCGACTTCAAGAAGGAGATCCTGGCCTTGGAGAAGGCCGGGCTCCTGCGCGAGGTGGTTAAGTCCTTCGGCGCCGTCGATCTCCACCCGGATGTGGTGTCGAACTCCGACATGGGTGATGCCTTCGAGTACATCATCCGCAAGTTCAACGAGGCCGCGAACGAGACCTCCGGAGACCACTACACGCCGCGCGACGCGATCCGGCTGCTGGTCGACCTGCTCTTCGCCGAGAAGGACGTCGACCTCTCCGAGGGCGGCATCATCCGGTCGCTGTACGACCCCACCGCCGGCACCGGCGGCATGCTCTCCCTGGCAGAGGAGCACCTGCTCGCGCAGAACCCAGAGGCGAAGCTGAGCCTGTACGGCCAGGAGTACAACCCGCAGTCGTACGCCATCTGCAAGTCCGACCTGCTCGCCAAGGGCCACGACGCGACCAACATCGCCTTTGGCAACACACTCACCGATGACGCCTTCAAGGGTCGCCAGTTCGACTACTGCATGTCCAACCCGCCCTACGGAGTGGACTGGAAGCAGTACGCCAAGGCGATCACGGCCGAGCGCGACTCTGCTGGCCCTTACGGCCGCTTCGCGCCCGGCCTCCCGGCGACTTCCGACGGCCAGATGCTCTTCCTGCTCCACCTGGCCCACAAGATGCGCGCACCTGAGGACGGTGGAGGCCGCGTCGGCATCGTCATGAACGGCTCCCCCCTGTTCACCGGCGCCGCTGAATCCGGCCCTAGTAATATCCGCAAGTGGCTGCTGGAGAACGACCTCGTCGAGGCGATCGTCGCGCTGCCGACCAACATGTTCTTCAACACCGGTCTTGCCACCTACATCTGGATCCTTGACAACACCAAGCATCCCGACCGCCAAGGCAAGGTCCAACTCATCGACGGCACGTCGTTCTGGACCAAGATGCGTAAGAACCTCGGCTCCAAGGGACGTGAGATAAGCGACGACGACCGCGCGAAGGTCGTCAAGCTGTACGCCGACTTCACGAACGCCGACCCCGGCATCTCCAAGGTGCTGCGCAACGACGAGTTCGGCTACTGGACCATCACCGTCGAGCAGCCCCTGCTGGATGAGGACGGCAAACCGATCACCGACCGCAAGGGCAAACCGAAACCGGACACCAAGAAACGTGACACGGAGAACGTGCCCTTCACCTACGGCGGCTCCACCGCCGGCCCGGCGGGCAAGGTCGAGGTCATCCAGGCGTACTTCGACACCGAGGTGAAGCCGCACGTCCCCGATGACGCCTGGATCGACTGGGCCAAGGTCAAGACAGGCTACGAAATTCCCTTCACTCGCCACTTCTATAAATACGTTCCGCCCCGGCCACTCGCCGAGATCGACGCCGATCTGGAGAAGCAGGTCGCAAAAATCCTGGGCCTCTTGCGGGAGGTCGAGGGATGACCCGGTTGGGCGCAGCAGTTCAGAAGATCGATGAGCGGATTCCTGGCGTTGAGCTCCCGCTGATGTCTGTGTCGCAGACCAAGGGTGTGGTACGGCGCAGCGAGCTGACAGACGCACCTCAACGTGCAGAGTCGCTCGATGCCTACAAGGTGTGCCGCAAAGGGGACATTGTCTTCAACAAGATGAAGATCCGTTCTGGCGCGATGGGCGTCGCTCATGAGGACGGACTGGTCACCTACCACTACGAAGTGATGCGCCCTCGCAAGGGCATGGATTCGCGCTACATCGTTCATCTTATGAAGTCTTCGTGGTTCACCAGCGAGCTCATCGCACGTGAGCGTGGGATCTCAGCCGGAGGTGAGCACGGCGGCATTCGCACGACGGAGGTCCCATTTACCGTCCTTCGGACGATCGACGTGCTCCTTCCAGGGATCGACGAGCAGCGTGCCATTGCCGACTACCTCGACCGCGAGACGTCCCGCATCGACATGCTCATCGAGGAGCAGCAGCGCCTGATCGAGATGCTCCGCGAACGGCGTGCAGCTGTAATCGCGAGCACCTTGGCCAAGCTGAGCGACACCATGACCAGACTGAAGTATGTTTCGACGATTCAGACAGGGGTGACATTGAGTGGTGCGGGCGACTCAGCTGATGCCGAGTGGCCGTACCTGCGCGTCGCAAATGTTCAGGCTGGATACGTGGATCTAGGTGAGATCAAGACGGTCCGAGTTCCTCCTGAGCGCGCTGTTCGCTCTATGCTCCAGCGTGGGGACGTCCTGATGACCGAGGGCGGGGACATCGATAAGTTGGGGCGAGGGGCACTCTGGCACGGCGACTTGCCCAACATGCTGCATCAAAACCACATCTTCGCAGTCAGGCCGATTGAAAGCCTCGACTCGGAGTTTCTGGTCTATTGGCTCGATGGTCCGGTCGCCCGGTCCTATTTCCGCACTACGGCAAAGCAGACGACGAACCTTGCTGCTACCAACAAGTGGACGGTCGGCAACCTTCCTATTGCGCTGCCACCTATCGAAGACCAGAGAGGGGCCGTCGCGGCCCTCGACGAGCAGACAGCCGCGATCGGATCGCTCATTGCGGAGACCGAGCGGTTCATCGAGCTCGCCCGGGAGCGGAGGGCAGCGTTGATCACTGCGGCGGTTACGGGGCAGATCGACGTACGAGAGGCGGCGTGATGGCCGACCACAACGAGGTGGTCTTCGAGACGGAGATCTGTGAATACCTCGAGGCTCACGGTTGGCTGTACTCGGCGAACGACCATGACGCTGGTGAATACGACCGGGAGCGGGCGCTGTTCCCGGACGACCTGTACGCGTGGCTGGAGGAGACGCAGAAGTCGGCGTACGAGAAGGCGTTGAAGGCCGCGGGCTCGCAGGCGAAGTTCCTGGACGTGCTGACCGCGGCGCTCGACCGGCCGCTGGAACACGGCGGCGGCACGCTGAACATCCTGCGCAACGGGGTGCAGTACATCGGTGGTGGCCGGTTGAAGATGGCGCAGTTCCGCCCGGAGACGTCCCTCAACGCGACCACCACGGCGCACTACGAGGCGATGCGGGTACGAGTGGTGCGGCAGGTGCACTTCTCGACCGCCGACCAGCGCAGTATCGATCTCGTCTTCTTCATCAACGGCCTCCCAGTGGCCACGGTGGAGCTGAAGACCGACTTCACCCAGTCGCTGGACGAGGCGATCCACCAGTACAAGCAGCACCGCAATCCGTTGACGAACGGGCGGCCCGAGCCGTTGCTGTCGTTCGGGCACCGGGCGCTGGTGCACTTCGCGGTCTCGAACGACTTGGCGGCGATGACCACGAGGCTGGAAGGGGACAAGACCCACTTTCTGCCGTTCAACATGGGCTTCGACAGTGGTGCCGGCAACCCGCCCGGCGCGGACGGACGGTCGTCGACGGCGTACCTGTGGGAACGCGTCTGGGAGAAGTACGCCTGGCTGAACATCATCGGACGGCTGATGATCGTGCAGACCAAGGAGGAGTGGGACGTCACCACCGGCAACTCGGTACGGCGTACGAGCATGCTCTTCCCACGCTTCCACCAGTGGGAGGCCGTCACCAAGATTGTGGAGGCGGTGAAGGAGGAGGGTGTCGGGCAGCGGTACCTGATTGAGCACTCGGCCGGGTCGGGGAAGACGAACACCATCGCCTGGACGGCTCACCGGCTGGCCCGTCTACACGTCGATGATCAGAAGGTCTTTGACTCGGTCATCGTAGTCGTGGACCGCACCGTGCTCGACTCCCAGCTGCAAGACGCGATCCGGCAGATCGACGGCAGCGGCAAGATCGTCGCGACGATCAGCCCCGAGGACGTCCGCAAGGCCGGCGCGAAGTCGAAGTCGGGTCTGCTGGCGCAGGCGTTGAAGAACGGTGAGCTCATCATCGCGGTGACGGTGCAGACCTTCCCACATGCGCTGAACGAGATCCGGACCGATGCCAGCCTGAAGGGCAAGCGCTTCGCGGTCATCGCCGATGAGGCGCACTCCTCCCAATCGGGTCAGATCTCCTCCAAGCTGAAGCAGGTGCTGACCGCCGAGGAGGTCAAGGAGATCGAGGAGGGCGGCGAGGTCGACGTGGAGTCGATCCTGGCCTCCGAGATGACCGAGCGGGCCGAGTCTGAGAACATCTCCTACTTCGCCTTTACCGCGACGCCGAAGAACAAGACCCTCGAACTGTTCGGCCGCAAGGGCGCCGACGGGAAGCCGCATGAGTTCCACCTGTACTCGATGAAGCAGGCGATCGAGGAGAACTACATCCTCGATGTGCTCAAGGGTTACCAGTCCTACGACACCGCGCTGAAGATCGCCGGCAAAGCCGAGAGCGGTGACGGAGGGGAGGTCGAGGAGGCCACCGCCCGCAAGGGGCTGATGCGATGGGTGCAGCTCCACCCGACGAACATCAGCCAGAAGGTACGGATCATCGTCGAGCACTTCCACGCCAACGTCGCCTACCTCCTCGAAGGCAAGGCGAAGGCAATGGTGGTGACCGACTCCCGCAAATCCGCGGTTAAGTACAAGCTGGCCATCGACGCCTACATCGCCAGGCGTCGCGCCGAGGATCCCTCGTACGACTACCGCACGCTGGTCGCCTTCTCCGCCGGGGTGGCGATACCCGAGGATGAGAGCTGGCACAGTGACTGGGGTCCGCAGCCGTCGAAAGACGCCGAGTTCACCGAGGCCAACATGAACCCCGGCGCCGGGGCTGATCTGGCGGCCGCGTTCAAGGGCGACACCTACAAGATCATGCTGGTCGCCAACAAGTTCCAGACCGGCTTCGACCAGCCCTTACTCACGGCGATGTACATCGACAAGAAACTGTCAGGCGTCACAGCCGTGCAGACACTCTCCCGGCTCAACCGCACCCACCGCACCCCTGGCGGAGAGCAGAAACGCAAGACATTCGTCATTGACTTCGCCAACAAGCCGGAAGACATCAAGGCAGCCTTCGAGCCGTACTTCAAGGACGCCACCCTGGAGACCGAGACCGACCCGTACGTCGTCGTCCACCTGGCCACCAAGCTCGCCCAGGCCAACATCTACACCGAGGACGACGTCCGCAAGGTCGCCGAGCTGTGGGTGACCCGGAAGGGCAACAACGCGCTCTCGGCGGCGATCAGCCCGGCACAGCACGACTTCCGGCGCCGCTACGCGCGAGCGATCGAGGAAGAGGACAAGGTAGCCCTCAACGCGCTCGACCTCTTCCGTAAGGATGTCTCCACCTACGTACGCCTCTATGACTTCATGTCCCAGATCGTCGACTACGGCGACCCCTACATGGAGATGCTCTCGATCTTCCTGCGCTTGCTGGAGAAGGTCATCGCCGAGTCCGCCTGGGCGGCCGAGGTGGACCTTTCCGACGTGGTGCTGGTCGGGGTCAAGCACAGCAAGGCGAGCCCGGTCGACATCTCGCTCGTGGGCGACGGCCAACTGAAGGGCATCAGCGCCGCCGGCACGGGCACGAAGAAGGAGCCGAAGTACGTTGCGCTCCAGGTCGTAATAGACAAAATGAACGACCTATTCGGCGCCGAGTCGTTCGCCGAGTACCAGGTCCGGGAGTTCGTACAGGGGCTCGTCCAGCGGTTGCTCGCCGACCCGAACCTGATCAACCAGACCAAGGTGAACTCCAAGAAGCAGTTCCTGGAGTCACCAGACTTCCAAGCAGCTGTTACGGAGGCGGTCGCAGACAACCAGGACGCCCACAACACGATGGCTGACTATTTCTTCACCGACGGGCCGGCTATCAACTCGATCATCGTCGCCCTCGCGGATGCCTTCTACGAAGCAGCGGTCGATCAGCAGGTGGATTCTTAGACAGGGCACGCATGATCCGCCCTAGCGGCCCACCCCGCTGCGGAGGTGAGGGAAAGCAGGACCCATGGCCCAGCTGCCGAGCCCGGTTTCCGCGTGAGTCCTCGTCCCTTCTTTCCATCCGTTGTGGCACGGCAGAATGCTGGGGCCTTATTCCGTCGACGAGGTGCTTTCGAGGGCGAGCGGGAGCGTTTGCTTGGCGCGGACTGTCTTGCCGCCCGCCCGTCGAACGTATGCTCCGATCGGATGCGTCTCGTTGGGCCATGTCGCCTTGCTGGCCTCAACCAGAGAGACCGCATAGTGGAAGGGCATGGCCCACACGCCTTCGCGGTGAGGCTCCAGCACGTAGGGCATCGGTGTATCGCTGATCGCTTCCGCGACGGGTTTGTAGCTGACTCCCCTCGGAACGTCGATGCCGAAGTCGAGGAGCTCGACTCCGAGTCGACCGTGGTTGACGACACGGACCACCAGGGCAGTCTGAGAAAAGCCTTGCTGTTCGAACGAGGCGAACGTCTCCGTAAGGTTCTTCACGTTCTCGACGGGCATCGCTATTAGACCGCCCCGCCCGTATGCCCCTACCTCCATACGCACCTGGATACGTGGTCCGTTGAGTAGGTATAGCGCCAGCTGCCAACCCAGATTGCCCGCCGCGACGCACAGGGCGATGATGCTGATGATCAGACTTGCCAGTGTCACTTGGTGAGCATCCCACCTTTGCAGGCCGACTGAGCGGCCTGCGCTTCCTCGGACCGGAGTATGCCGTGGAAGCGGGCATGGCCCACGTCCAGGCGGCCGTCCCAGAACGGCGCCCGGTTCTCCTTGGGATTGCCCAGGCCGCGAAGGCGGGTGTAATCGATGCCGGCTTCGCCCAGCATCTCCCCGAGGCGGGTCTTGCTGAAGCCTTTCTTGCGGCTGATCGGCGTCAGCCGGACGTCCGCCACTACATCGATACGGCTGTCGAGGAGCGAGGCGACGAACGAGTCGATGTCCCGCCCTTCGTATCCGGCGGACCACAGGCCGGGGGCGACGTGGGTCTCCCGGAACAGATCATCCAGGGAGACCTCAAGCGCCTCTGCGACCGCGCCGACGGTGAAGAAACCTGGCTGGATCGCTCCCTCGCCCTCCAGGCGGGCCAGCATCCTGGTGCTGATGCAGGCTTCCTTGGCGAGCCGTTCCCGTGACCACCCACGGGCTTCGCGCAGTGCCCGCACTTGCTGGGCGAGCGCGCGAGCGTGGTCGTGAGGACGCGCTGAGCGATGGCCTGCCATGTGTCGTGATCCTTATGGCGGTTGCGGCGGGCGGGTATGGTCACGGGGCCGGATTCGCGAACGCGCAGGTCCGAGTGCCCTCAGCTGCCGCACCCCATGCAGCCTCACCGGGCACCCTCTGGGAGAAGCCGATCAAGATCTTCTCCCAGATTTCTCCCAAACGATCTCCAGAAACCCGTCAGGGGCCTGATCCACTTGGTGGATCAGGCCCCTGACCTGGTACTACAGCGTCGGGGTGGCGGGATTTGAACCCACGACCTCTTCGTCCCGAACGAAGCGCGCTGCCAAGCTGCGCTACACCCCGATGTCGCTGCTCTCGCGGCGACGACGTTTACTTTAGCCCACTGGTGGCTGGAGACGAAATCCGGTTTAGACGCGGCGGCGGACCGGGGTCGGGCGGGTGTGGTCCAGGGCGACCAGGAGGACGGCCAGGGCGTAGATAGCGAGGCCGATGAGGAGCGCGTTGGCCAGGGTGCTGCGGTAGCCGTGGGCGCCGGCGTCGAGGAAGGGGTAGAGGTAGCGGGCGGGGTGGGAGGGGGCGAGGAAGGCCGCTCGGGCCAGGGAGAAGACCAGGTAGGCCAGGGGGTACAGGAGCCAGGTGGCCGCCTGGCGCAGGTGCAGGCGGGCCGCGGGCGTGAGCAGCAGCCAGTCCAGTACGGCCGCCGCCGGCGTGATCGTGTGCAGGATCTGGAGGGTCGCCCACTGGCCGTGCCAGCGCAGCGGGGCCGTCGTCGCGCCCGTCATGGAGAACGGTGGCGTGGTGTGGGCCAGGAGCAGGTGGTAGACGAGCGCCGTGATCACGACGTAGAGAAGTGTGGCGCCTGTCACGGCCGACGGCAGCGGGCGGCGGGCCCGCCGCGCCCTGGACGCCGACAGGAGCATGACGACGGCCAGCAGGATGTTCGCCTGAATGCTGAAGTAGCTCATGGTGCGGGCCGGCGTGCCCAGCAGCAGCTCCAGGGCCACGCCGACTGCCGCCAGCACGGCGGTCAGGAGGCGCAGCAGGGCGACCGTGGGGCGGCGGACCGGTGCCACCACCGCCGTCGCCGGGACCGGGGCGTGCAGCAGCACGGGCGGGCCCGGGACCGCGGGCAGGTCGGGGATGTCCCTGGGTATCGGGGCGGTCATGCCCTCACGGTAGGAGCGGGGGAGGGGTGGGGCCATTCGGGTTAGTCCGGGTGGGTTACGACCCTTGTCGCCCCGGGTGTGTTACGACCCTTCCCGAGCCACCGGCATCGGCTTCGCCCCGCCGGCGTGAGCACTGCGCGTGAGCCCCGCGCGTCAGCCCCGCCCCACCAGTGTCAGCAGGGTCGCCTCCGGTGGGCAGGCGAAGCGGACCGGGGTGTAGCGGTTGGTGCCGCACCCTGCCGAGACGTGGAGGTAGGAGGTGTGGCCGTCCGCCGTGTGGGTGGACAGGCCCTTCACTCGGTCCGTGTCCAGGTCGCAGTTGGTGACCAGGGCGCCGTAGAACGGGATGCACAGCTGGCCGCCGTGGGTGTGGCCGGCCAGGATCAGGGGGTAGCCGTCCGCCGTGAACGCGTCCAGTGTGCGCAGGTACGGGGCGTGGACCACACCGAGCGAGAAGTCGTAGGTTCCGGAGGGGCCGCCGGACACCTGGGCGTAGCGGTCGCGCTTGATGTGGGGGTCGTCGAGGCCTGTCAGCTCGATCGAGACGCCCTCGACCTTCAGGACACCCCGCGTGTTCGTCAGGTTCAGCCAGCCCGCCGTGTCGAAGCCGTCGCGCAGGTCCTCCCACGGGTTGTGGATGGCGCGCACGGCCGGCGCGTTGCCGTTCAGCCCGTGCCGGCCGCTCGTCCTCTCCAGCAAGTAGCGGGCGGGGTTGCGGAGTTTGGGGCCGTAGTAGTCGTTGGAGCCGAAGACGTACGCGCCCGGGAACTCCATCAGCGGGCCGAGCGCGTCCAGGGCCTCGGGGACGCCCTCCGGGTCCGAGAGGTTGTCGCCGGTGTTGATCACGAAGTCCGGGCGCAGGCCCGCCAGCGACTGCAGCCACCGCTGCTTCTTGCGCTGGCCGCTCACCATGTGGATGTCGGAGACCTGCAGCACGCGCAGCGGGCGCATGCCCGGCGGGAGGACCGGGACCGTCACTCGTCGGAGGCGGAAGGAGCGGGCCTCGAAACCCGCCGCGTACGCCAGTCCGGCGGCGCCTGCCGCCATGATTCCCAGGGGTACTCCGTATCGCGCGCGCATACGTCCATCGTGTCAGACCCTGGAGGGACGCCGGGACCGGCCGGACTCCCCCGAATCGTCCGGCCTCCCCTAAATCAGCGGGCGTTCGCCGTGGTGCACCTGCGACAATCGATCGCATGACCACCACGCTCAAGTCGAAGCTGCATGACGACCTCAACGCCGCGATCAAGGGGCGCGACGAGCTGCGCTCCTCGACGCTCCGGATGACGCTCGCCGCGATCACCAAGGAGGAGGTCGCGGGCAAGGAGAAGCGGGAGCTCTCCGACGACGAGATCGTCAAGGTGATCACCCGTGAGGCGAAGAAGCGCCGTGAGGCCGCCGACGCCTTCGCGCAGGGTGGCCGGGCCGAGTCGGCCGAGCGGGAGAAGGCGGAGGGCGAGGTGCTCGCCGAGTACCTGCCCAAGCAGCTGTCCGACGACGAGCTGAACGCGATCGTCGCCCAGGCCGTGGCAGAGGCGAAGGCGGCCGGCGCCGAGGGGCCGCGGGCCATGGGCGCCGTCATGAAGATCGTGAACCCGAAGGTGGCCGGCCTGGCCGAGGGCGGCCGCGTCGCCGCCGTGGTGAAGAAGCTGCTCCAGGGCTGAGCCACCCGTACTCGCCGCATGTACGGAACAGCCGTAGATGCGGAATATACGGACCGTACGGCGGCGGGGCCGCACCCTCACTTCAGGGTGCGGCCCCGCCGCCGTACTCATATGACCGGGACTAGCCCCGCCAGCCCCCGTTCCCGTTTCCGCCGTTGCCCTGGCCCTGGATGAAGTTGCCCGGGAGGGAGATGGTCGGTGTCGGGAAGGTGCCGCCGGTCGTGTCACCCGTGGTGCCGTCCGTCGTTCCCCCGTCCGTCAGACCGCCGATCAGTCCGCCGATCCCGCCCGTGCTGTCCCCGTTCTTGCCGCCGCCCGTCCCCCCGTGTCCTTTTCCCCGGCCGTTCCCCTTGCCGCCCTTGTTGTTGTCGTCGGGGATGTCGATCAGGTGGAAGTCCTGCGCCGGCTTGCCCGCCAGCGCGCCGGTCATCATGTCGCGCCAGATCGGGCCGGGCACCTCGCCGCCGAACACCTTCTCGTGCGGGACGCCGCCGATGGTGATGTTGATCATCTGGCGCTTGTGCTGCGGGTCGCCGACCCAGACCGCGCCCGCCATGTTCGGGGTGTAGCCGACGAACCAGGCCGCGTAG
This sequence comes from Streptomyces sp. NPDC052101, assembly GCF_040680235.1. NCBI lineage: Bacteria > Bacillati > Actinomycetota > Actinomycetes > Kitasatosporales > Streptomycetaceae > Streptomyces > Streptomyces sp. NPDC052101. Next base: position 153,436 of record NZ_JBFAWH010000002.1, on the reverse strand, counting down.
CGCTCGTCCGTCGTACCCGTCTTGCCCGCGCTCGGGCGGTCGCCGAGACCGGCCTCCTGACCCGTGCCGTCCTCGACCACGCCCTTGAGGAGCGTGCTGACGGTGTCCGCGGTCTTCTGCGACATCGCGCGCGAGCAGGTCGACTTCGGCACCTCCAGTGACTTCTGCTCGCTGCCGACCTTCTGGGTGATCGACGTGATGGCGACCGGGGTGCAGTAGATACCGCGCGAGGCGAAGGTGGCGTACGCGTTCGCCATCGTCAGCGGCGACACCTCCTGGGTGCCGAGCGCGATGGAGGGGGCCTGGTCCATCACCCGGCCGTCGGCGCGCTCCACGCCCATCCTCTTCGCCATCTGGGTGACGGGGCAGATCCCGATGTCGCTGATCAGCTGCACGTAGTAGGTGTTGACCGACTTGGCGGTCGCTTCCTTCATGCCGTACGGCCCGTGCTCCGACTCGTTCTCGTTCGTCAGCTTGGCGGGGTTGCCCGGGTCGTTGCGCCAGACCTTGCCGTCACACTGCTGCACGGGGCTCGGGTACGGCATCTCGTACGGCGACGGGTACTGCTGCGTCGGGGGTTTGCCTCCCTCGATCGCGGCCGCCGCGACGATCGGCTTGAACGTCGAACCGCCCTGGTAGCCCGCGCCGCCGCCCATGTTCGAGTTGACGGAGAGGTTGATCTGCGTCTCGTTCCTGCCGAAGCCGTACGGGCGGGACTGGCCCATGGCGAGGATCTTGCCGGTGCCCGGCTCGACGATGGCCGCGGCCGTCGCCACCGGGTCGGACTGGTAGACGTGGTCCTTGACCGACGCCTGCACGGATTCCTGCGCCTGCGGGTCGAGCGTCGTACGGATCGTCAGACCGCCCTGGTTCCACAGCTTCGCCCGGGTCTCCTGGGTCTTTCCGTAGACCGGGTCGTTCAGGACGATGTCGCGCACGTAGTCGCAGAAGAAGCCGGCGCCCTTGACCGCGGTGATGCAGCCGTTCTTCGGCTGGCTCGGGTGCAGTCCGAGCGGTGTCCGCTTGGCCTCGTCGGCCTCCTTCTGGGAGATGTCGCCGACGTCCGCCATCCGCTGGAGCACGATGTTGCGCCGCTTGGCGGCCTCCGCCTCGTCGTTGACCGGGTCGTAGCGGCTCGGCGACTGCACGACGCCGGCCAGCAGCGCCGCTTCCTGGAGGCTCAGGTCCTTGGCGTGCTTGGAGAAGTAGCGCTGGGCGGCGGCCTCGACGCCGTAGGCCTGCTCGCCGAAGAACGTGATGTTCAGGTAGTTCTCGAGGATCTTCTTCTTGCCGAGCTTCTCCTCGATCTGGATCGCGTACTTCAGCTCCTTGACCTTGCGGCCCAGGGTCTGCTGGGTGGCCTCGGCGACCTTCGTCGGGTCGTCGCCGGCCTCCTCGATGAAGTAGTTCTTCACCAGCTGCTGGGTGAGGGTGGAGGCGCCCTGTGCGACGCCGCCTTGCTGCGCGTTCTTGTTCAGGGCGCGCAGCACGCCTTTGAGGTCGATCGCGCCGTGCTTGTAGAAGCGCGCGTCCTCGATCGCGACGATCGCCTTCTGCATGTACGGCGAGATGTCCTTGAGGTCCACCACCGTACGGTCGCGGGAGTAGACGGTCGCGATCTGCTTGCCCTGGTTGTCCAGTATTGTCGTGCGCTGACTCAGCTGGGGACTCTTGAGGTTGGCCGGGATCTCGTCGAAGCCCTGGACCGAGCCCTTGGCCGCGAGGCCCAACGCGCCGGCCGCGGGCAGCGCGATGCCCGCCATCACGACTCCGGCGAGGACACTGACACCGAGGAACTTGGCGGCCTGCTGCGTTGGCGACAGACCACCGCCCGAGCGCTTCTTTGGCATGGGGGCAGCCTAATCCGTACTTATGAGCGTTCCGAAGGAGCGGCCTCGTCACGGCACGGCAAAGCGGGACGCCCTACGTTCCCATTCGCCGGACACGCGCGCAGGCCTTGGCCTAAGCTGCTCTCAACTGTCACAGCAGTGCGGTCACGTATCAATACGTCCGGCGACCCCGAATCGTTCCGGGTGTACCCCGTTTTCTGCGCGGGGGCGTGCCAGGTTCCTGAGGTGGACGTGTCCGAATCCGCCTTGTGTGTCATCCAGCGCCCGTTGTGGCGCATCACAGCTGTCCCGGTTTGCCGGGATGGTCGCATATGTCGTCAGCTCACTCCCGCGGGTGATCTGCCGCTTACCCATAGTCCGTTCGGGCCATTCAAGATTGGGCCCGAAGGGGGTGTTGCGCTGTGCCCACCTTCCGTAACGTCCTCAACTGGCGGCGGTGAATATGCCGCTGCCGCCGTGGGGGAGCCTCGATTCGGGAGAGGACGGCGCCGGTATGGGCTGGGTAACCGACTGGAGTGCGCAGGCTGCCTGCCGCACTACCGATCCGGATGAACTGTTCGTTCAGGGAGCTGCGCAGAACCGGGCCAAGGCGGTGTGCACCGGATGTCCGGTACGCACCGAGTGCCTGGCCGATGCGCTGGACAATCGCGTCGAGTTCGGCGTGTGGGGAGGCATGACGGAGCGGGAGCGCCGCGCACTGCTGCGTCGCCGGCCCACCGTGACCTCCTGGCGCAGACTGCTGGAGACCGCCCGCTCGGAATACGAGCGCGGCGCGGGCATCGTGCCCCTCGACAGTGACGAGGTGTACGAGCACTACGCGGCGGTGAGCTGAGGGCATTCCCTCTGGCACATCCCCCCGGCACAGGCCCTGAGTGCCGCGCGGGTGCACGTCCTGGGTGCGCGAGACGTCGGAAGGCGCCGGAAGACGTCGGGCGTACGCAGGCAGCCGCTGTATCCGCGCGCGTGTCATCCGTGCCGCTCATATATCGTCCGCTATGTCGGATCTGACCGCTCTGTGGTGTCTGTCGCGCCCGCAGCCAGCCGGGCGCCGATGTCGCGCAGGCCCGTGAGGTCGTGGACATCGCCGGGCAGTGCGGGCACTTCGACCATCGCCACCTCGGGATGACGGGCGGTGAAACGGTCACGTGTGCGCTGCTCGCGCGAGAGCAGCTGCATGCGATCGGCATGCAGTCTCAGCAGTCCTGCGGTGAGCCGGTCGACAGGGCGCTCCGTGTCGGCGGGGGAGCCTTCTTCGGAAGCAGGGGCGTCGGTTGCGGTCCCGGATGCGGGAGATCGCGAACTGCCGTGTGGTTCGGGGGAGTTACGAAGTCCAGCTTTCCCGCCCCCCTGATCCACAATGCGGGGGTCCTCAAGATTTTCGGCGGCCGTGAGTGCCCCCTCGGCCGACAGCCGGCCCGCGTCGCTGCCATGGACCCGGTTCAGCACCAGACCCACCAGCGGCATCTTCTCCGCGGCCAGCCGCTCCACGAAGTACGCCGCCTCGCGCAGCGCGTCCCGCTCCGGGGCCGCGACCACCAGGAACGCCGTGCCGGGTGCCTGGAGAAGCTTGTACGTGGCGTCCGCGCGCGTACGGAATCCGCCGAAGGTGGTGTCCATCGCGGCCACGAACGTCTGGACGTCCTTCAGCAGCTGACCGCCCAGCAGCTTGCCCAGCGTGCCGGTCATCATCGACATGCCGACGTTGAGGAAGGCCATGCCCGCGCGGCCGCCGAGCTTGGCGGGCGCGGTGAGCAGACGGATCAGCCGGCCGTCCAGGAAGGAGCCCAGCCGCTTCGGCGCGTCCAGGAAGTCCAGCGCCGAGCGGGACGGCGGGGTGTCGACGACGATCAGGTCCCACTCGTCCTTCGCGCGCAGCTGGCCGAGCTTCTCCATCGCCATGTACTCCTGCGTGCCCGCGAAGCCCGCCGAGAGCGACTGGTAGAAGGGGTTCGCCAGGATCGCGGCCGCCCGATCGGAGTCCGCGTGCGCCTCCACGACCTCGTCGAAGGTGCGCTTCATGTCGAGCATCATGGCGTGCAGTTCCCCCTCGCCCTCGGTGCCCTTCACCCGCCGGGGCACGTTGTCGAGGGAGTCGATGCCCATCGACTGGGCCAGCCGCCTGGCCGGGTCGATGGTCAGCACGACCACCTTGCGGCCCCGCTCGGCCGCCCGGAGGCCGAGGGCCGCCGCGGTCGTCGTCTTGCCGACCCCGCCCGAGCCGCAGCACACCACGATCCGGGTCTTCGGGTCGTCCAGCAGCGGATCGATGTCCAGCACGCGCGCGGGGGAGAGCCGGCGGGCCTTCTCGTGCCCTTCAGCCGACTCGGACGCCTCGGCCGGGTCCGGACTCATGACAACCCCTGCTTCCGCAGCTCGGTGGCGAGTTCGTACAGGCCCGCCAGGTCCATGCCCTCGGCGAGCAGCGGCAGTTCGCCCAGCGGCAGGCCCAGCTCGCCGAGGACGGTGCGCTGCTCCTGCTCCAGCGCGTACCGCTCGGCGTACTCCTCGGCCTGCCGCAGCAGCGGGTCCACCAGCTGCTCCGCCTTGCCGCCGCGCCGGGCCCCGCCGAGCCCGGCCGCCGACAACGCCTGTGCAACCGATGAACGCTCCACGGTCCGTACGAGTTCCAGGTCGGCCGCGTCCAACACCTCCGGCCGGACCATGTTCACGATGACCCGGCCCACCGGAAGCCGTGCGGCGCGGAGTTCGGCGATGCCGTCGGCGGTCTCCTGGACCGGCATCTCCTCCAGCAGCGTCACCAGGTGCACCGCCGTCTCCGGTGACTTCAGCACCCGCATCACCGCCTGCGCCTGATTGTGTATGGGGCCGATCTTCGCGAGGCCCGCCACCTCGTCGTTGACATTCAGGAAGCGGGTGATGCGGCCGGTCGGCGGGGCGTCCATGACGACGTAGTCGTAGGCGAACCGCCCCTTCTTGTCCTTGCGGCGGACGGCTTCGCACGCCTTGCCGGTCAGCAGGACGTCTCTGATGCCGGGCGCGATGGTGGTGGCGAAGTCGATCGCGCCGAGCTTCTTGAGGGCGCGGCCCGCCCCGCCGAGCTTGTAGAACATCTGGAGGTAGTCCAGAAGGGCCAGTTCGGGGTCTATGGCCAGGGCGTACACCTCGCCTCCCCCGGGAGCGACCGCGATCTTCCGCTCCTCGTAGGGCAACGCCTCCGTCTCGAAGAGCTGCGCGATGCCCTGCCGGCCCTCGACCTCCACGAGAAGCGTCCGCTTCCCCTCGGTCGCGAGGGCCAGTGCCAATGCGGCGGCGACCGTCGTCTTTCCGGTCCCGCCCTTGCCGCTGACGACCTGGAGCCTGCTCACGCCTTCGAGACTAACCAGTCCGGCGGACGCGCACGCCCGAGGCTGTGGATAACGGTGGTCACACTCGGCCGGCCGCCTGTGGACACCGCCGGCCGCGGCCGACCGCCTTCCCCACCGGTCGCAGCGGCTACAGTCGGCCCCATGACCAAGTGGGAATACGCAACTGTGCCGCTGCTCGTCCATGCCACGAAGCAGATTCTGGACACCTGGGGCGAGGACGGCTGGGAGCTGGTCCAGGTCGTGCCCGGACCCAACAACCCCGAGCAGCTCGTGGCCTACCTGAAGCGGGAGAAGCAGGCATGAGCGCGGTCGAGGCCAAGCTGGCCGAACTGGGCCTGACCCTGCCGGAGGTCGTACCGCCGCTGGCCGCGTACCAGCCGGCCGTGCAGTCCGGCGTGTACGTCTACACCGCCGGTCAGCTGCCGATGGTCGAGGGCAAGCTGCCGGTCACCGGCAAGGTGGGCGCCGAGGTCACCCCGGAGGAGGCCAAGGGCCTGGCCCGGACCTGCGCGCTGAACGCGCTGGCCGCCGTGAAGTCCGTCACCGGTGACCTGGACCGCATCGCGCGCGTGGTGAAGGTCGTCGGCTTCGTCGCCTCCGCGTCCGACTTCACCGGGCAGCCCGGTGTCGTCAACGGCGCCAGCGAACTGCTCGGCGAGGTCCTCGGCGACAAGGGCGTGCACGCCCGCAGCGCGGTCGGCGTCGCGGTGCTGCCGCTGGACGCGCCGGTCGAGGTCGAGATCCAGGTCGAGCTGGTTCCGTAGGTCCCGGCAGGCCCCTCTGGCCTCGGGCACCTCTCGAACATTCGCCCTGCACGGGATAGCCTCCGGCCATGGCGAACGGTCAGTGGTACCCACCGGAGTGGCCGGACCGCATCCGCGCGCTCGCGGACGGCACCCTCACCCCGGTGTCCCCCAGACGCGCGGCCACGGTCCTGCTCCTGAAGGACACCGAGGCCGGCCCGGTCGTCCATATGCTGCGCAGACGCGCCTCCATGGCCTTCGCCGGAGGCGCGTACGCGTATCCGGGGGGCGGTGTCGACCCGCGCGACGACGACCGTCTGGTGCGCTGGGCGGGCCCCACGCGCGCGTGGTGGGCGGACCGCCTCGGCGTCGAGGAGCCGGGCGCCCAGGCGATCGTCTGCGCGGCCGTACGGGAGACGTACGAGGAGGCGGGTGTCCTGCTCGCCGGGCCCGACGCGGACTCGGTCGTCGGCGACACCACCGGGGAGGACTGGGAGGCGGACCGGGCGGCGCTGGTCGCGCGCGAGCTGTCCTTCGCCGAGTTCCTGGACCGGCGCGGCCTGGTGCTGCGCTCGGACCTGCTGGGCGCCTGGACCCGCTGGATCACCCCCGAGTTCGAGTCCCGGCGCTATGACACCTGGTTCTTCGTGGCCGTCCTGCCGGAGGGGCAGCGCACCCGCAACGCCTCCACGGAGGCCGACCGCACGGTGTGGATCCGCCCCGCGCAGGCCGCCGCCGGCTATGACAGGGGCGAGCTGCTGATGATGCCGCCCACCATCGCCACCCTGCGCCAGCTGATGCCGTTCGCCTTCGCGGCCGAGACGCTCACGGCCGCCCCCGAGCGCGACATGACGCCGGTGCTGGCCCGCGCCCGCCTCCAGGACGGCGAGATCGTGCTGTCCTGGCCGGGGCACGACGAGTTCACCAAGCACATATCAACCGCTCCGAGCACCGGTGGAGGCCCCGCATGACCGACGCAGCAGCCCTGCCCGGCCAGCCCCGCGGCGGGGTCCTGTCGGGCCCCGCGACCGAACGGGCGGTCAATGTGCTGGCCCCCAACGCCTCCGCGATGACCCTGGACGGCACCAACACCTGGATCGTCGCCGAGCCCGACTCCGCTCTCGCCGTGGTGATCGACCCGGGCCCGCTGGACGACGGCCATCTGAGCGCTGTGGTGGACATGGCCGAGAAGGCCGGCAAACGCATAGCCCTGACCCTGCTCACCCACGGCCACCCTGACCATGCCGAGGGCGCCGTCCGCTTCGCGGAACTGACCGGCACGCGCGTGCGTGCCCTCGATCCCGCCCTGCGCCTGGGTGACGAGGGCCTGGCGGCCGGGGACGTGATCACCGTCGGCGGCCTGGAGCTGAGGGTCGTACCGACCCCCGGGCACACCTCGGACTCGCTGTGCTTCCATCTCCCGGCCGACCGGGCCGTGCTGACCGGCGACACCATCCTCGGTCGCGGTACGACGGTCGTGGCGCACCCCGACGGCCGCCTGGGCGACTATCTGGACTCCCTGCGCCGACTGCGCTCGCTGACGGTCGACGACGGCGTGCACACGGTCCTGCCGGGGCACGGGCCGGTCCTGGAGGACGCCCAGGGCGCCGTCGAGTTCTACCTCGCCCACCGCGCCCACCGGCTCGCTCAGGTGGAGACGGCGGTCGAGAACGGCTGTCTGACCCCGGCCGAGGTCGTCGCCCATGTGTACGCCGACGTGGACCGCTCCCTGTGGCCGGCGGCGGAGCTGTCCGTACGGGCCCAGTTGGACTATCTGACCGAGCACGGGCTGATCCAGCCGTTGTGACGAAGTCCCTACCGGGTCGTGGGGGTCTTCGCGGCCTGGCAGGTCAGCGCCTTCTCGGCCGCATGGAGGATGGCGCCGAAGGTGCGGGTGATGACCGGGCGGGCCAGGCGGCGGGTGAGGAAGGCGCCGAGCAGCGGCAGGGGGATCTCGGCCCGGGTCGTCCAGCGGACCAGGGTGCCGCCGTCCGTCTCCGTGAACGTCATACGGCCCAGCTCGTGCCGGGCCGGCGGCACGCTGCGCTCCACGACGTACTCCGTGGCGTAGGGCGGCTCGTACACGCTGATCCGCTCCCGGAACCAGCCGATCAGCCAGAGGTGGTCGCGGATCGCGCCGACGCCGTAGGGCGCGCCCTCGCCGTGCCGGGCCAGCCGGCAGCGCAGCACCAGAGGGGACGCGGTGTAGTGGGTGGTCGTCGTCAGCCAGGCGAACACGTCCTCGATCGGGGCGTCGATCACGCGTTCCACGGTCATGGTCTCCATGTCTGTCGGCCTCCTCATCCGTGTGCTCCTCTGTCGAGCGGGCGCACCTCGTCGGCGCGGTCCAGCTTGTCCGGGTTGCGCATGCCGTAGAGGCCGGTGATCCGTCCGTCCCGGATCTCGAACGCCACCAGCCAGTCCAGCGCGCCGCCGGTGAGGAACCGGGCCGCGGGCATACCGTTGTAGCGGGCGGGCTCGATCCCGGCCGTCGTCGCGCTGGTGCGGTACACACCGAGGACGAACAGGGCGACCTCGTCGCGCCCGACGACCGGACGGCGGGCGGCGGTGACCTTCCCGCCGCCGTCGGAGATCACGACGACATCGGGCGCGAGCAGGTCCATCAGGGCCTGCACATCACCGTCCGCCGCCGACCGCAGGAACCGTTCGACGATCTCCCCGGTCGCGGCGGAGTCGGGCTCGAAGCGGCGGCGGCGCGCGTGGACGTGCCCACGCGCGCGGTGCGCGATCTGCCGGACGGTGACCTCGGCCTTGCCGACCACGGCGGCGATCTCACCGTGGCTGTAGCCGAACACGTCGTGCAGGACGAACACCGCGCGCTCGGTCGGGTTCAGCGTCTCCAGGACCAGCATCATGGCCATCGACACCGACTCGGCGAGGACCACGTCGTCGCCGACGTCGGGTGCGGTGCGGATCGGTTCGGGCAGCCAGGCGCCGACGTACTCCTCGCGCCGGGACCTGGCCGCGCGCAGGTGGTTGAGCGCCTGCCGGGTCACCGTACGCACCAGGTACGCGCGCGCGTGCCCGACCGTGGCCGGATCGACCTCCCGCCAGCGCAGGTAGCTCTCCTGCAGCACGTCCTCGGCGTCCGCGGCGCTGCCCAGGATCTCGTAGGCGATGGTGAACAGCAGCGGACGGTGCTCGGTGAAGGCATCCTCGGCGGCCATGATCCGGCTCGGCTCCTCTCTTCGGACGGCACTGAGACACTTCCGCGCGGTGAACCGTGACAGTCCGCCGCTGTGACTCGCGTCACGGTTCGGGCCGGGGGTGCTACGGCGTCTTCGGTGCCGGGCACGTGGCGTTCGCGGCCGGGAGCTTCCCCGTGAGCAGATAGCGGTTTCCGGCGCGGTCCATGCAGGGGTTTCCGTCGAACAGGTACTGGCCGTGGTTGCCGCCGCCCGCGACGACGAGACGGGAGCCGGACAGCGCCTTCTGCATGCGCCGCGCGCCCATGACCGGGGTCGCCGGGTCGTCCTTGGCCTGGAGCAGCAGGACCGGCGGCACCTTCACCGAGCCGATCCTCACGGGCCGGGCCGCAGGGGCCTTCCAGGAGGCGCAGGGTGCGCTGTACCAGGTGTTCAGCCAGGCGAACAGCGGGGCCTTCGGGGCGGCCGCCGCCGTGTCCCGGTGCCAGGTCGCCCAGTCGCGGGGCCAGGCGTCGTCCACGCAGTTGTAGGCGAGCTGGGCCGCGTCCACTCCGCCGAGGGCCAGCTGGTCGGTCGCGCCGAGCAGTGTGCTCGCATCCCCGCGCCGGTAGTCCGAGACGGCCTGGGCCACATCGCCCCAGAGCAGGTTGCTGTACATGGCGGAGGCCAGCAGATCGTCCAGCTCGGCGCTGCCCGCGCGCCCTCCGGCGGGGTGGGCGGCCAGCCTCGCGCGGACGGCGTCCCACGCGGCCGACACCTTCGCGCCGTCGGCGCCCAGGTGGTAGGTCGCGTCCTTCCCGGCCGCCCACGCGAAGAACTGGCCGGCCCGGTGCTGGAGCGCCGGATCCTGCTCGTACTGCGAGCCGTAGGTGCTGACCGTCGGATCGACGACGCTGTCCAGAATCATGCGGCCGGTGTGCGCGGGGAACAGTGTCGCGTATGTCGCGCCGAGCCGCGTCCCGTACGAATAGCCGAGGTAGTCCAGCTTGTCGCGGTGGAACGCGGTGCGGATCCGGTCCATGTCGCGGGCCGCGTTCGCGGTGGTGATGTACGGCAGCAGGTCCTTCGCGTGCGCGGAGCACTGCTCGGCGACCTTGCCTGCGACCGTGCGCCGCGCCTGCTCCTGGGCGGCGGTGGCGGGCGTGTACGGCGCGGCCGGATGCTTGATCAGCTTGCTGGTGTCCCCGCAGGAGACGGGGGTGCTGGCACCGACTCCGCGCGGGTCGAAACTGACCACGTTGTACGCCGCACCGACGTCCTGGGGCAGCGAACTCCAGACCAGCTTGGCCGTGCCGATGCCTGGTTCGCCCGGCCCGCCGGGGTTGACCACGAGGGTGCGCGGGGCGTGCAGATCGCCGGCCATCGACAGCGTGAGCTTGATCTGCCGGCCGCCCGGCTTCGCGTAGTCGAGGGGCACCTTGAGCGTGGCGCAGTAGGTGCCGCGCGGCGCGTCGGAGCCTGCGGGACAGGTGGACCAGTGCAGGGCCGCGGGGCCGGTGACCGCGGCGGCAGGCGCCGCGTGGGCCGCCTGCGGCCCGGCGAGGGCCACCAGACCGAGGGCGGTGGCCACGGCCGCGCCGCGGCGGGCGAGGGGAGCGGGCGGTCTGGTCACGTCGGCTGCCTTCCGGTCGGTTCGCTGCTACCGGAGGCAAGATGAGGCCGGGGACGGGCGGGTTGTCCTGCGGCGGGGGCGGGTTCCGGCCGACTTCGCAGGCGGCTGAGCGGTCTTGGGTCAGTCCTCCGGGCGCGGTGCCTTCACGCCGTGCACGCGCGCGTACTCCGTCGCGAGCCAGGGGCCCAGGTCGTCGACGTACGACCGCAGGACGTCCGGGGCGCCGACGGGCTCGTAGCCGTACTCCGCCGCCGTACGCAGCTGGGCGGCCCGCTGCGGGTAGTACGCGCCGAAGACGTCGGCCATCTCGCGCAGATCGCTCGTCCAGCCGTTCCAGCGGGGCATGACCAGGGTGAACCCGGTGCGGGCGAGGTGGCGGGACATGAAGCGCACGAGCGGTCGCCGGGCCTCCTCGGTGTCCTCGGCCGCCGCGATCCGCTCCCGCCAGCGCGGCAGCCAGTGCGCGAGGTCGCCGTTGGTCTCGCGGGCGAGCAGGGAGTCGGGGCGGTAGCGGGGCAGGTACTCGGCGAGGTCTTCGCCGAGCAGCGGCGTGCACAGACAGGCGACGAACCACGCCAGGTCGTACCGCTCCGGTTCGCTCAGCAGCCGGTCCCGGCCGTACAGCAGGGTGCCGACGCCGTCGATCTGCGGAAACTCCTTGTCGAGCGCCTCGCCGAGGGCCCGCACGGCTTCCCGGTCGGCGTCCGTCGGCTCCTCGCGCAGGGCGACCAGCAGGTCCAGATCGCTGCGCCCCACGCGCGCGGTGCCGCGCGGAATCGATCCGTAGAGGTACGCGCTGTGCAGCCGCGCCCCGAAGCCGTCCAGCACGCGGTCGCGCGCGGCGGCCACGACAGGACGGAATACGGGCGGCACGCGCGCGAGGGAGCCTTCGCGCGCGATGAATCCCAGGTCGTCGAGGCCGTGCGGGACGGGGGGCTCGGGCATGCGCTCACTGTGCCCTGTCCGGTGCCGAAGCGCGGCGCATTTTCCGCGCCGGTCGCGCCGGTCGGCGTCGGACAGCCCGTGCGGCCAGGACCGGCGTCAGCGGGACCGCTTCGCCAGCCTCTCCACGTCCAGCAGGATCACGGCCCGCGCCTCCAGGCGGAGCCACCCGCGCTGGGCGAAGTCCGCCAGCGCCTTGTTCACGGTCTCGCGCGAGGCGCCGACCAGCTGGGCCAGCTCCTCCTGCGTCAGGTCGTGGACGACGTGGATGCCCTCCTCGGACTGCACGCCGAAGCGGCGCGAGAGGTCCAGCAGGGCGCGCGCCACACGACCGGGGACGTCGGAGAAGACCAGGTCGGACATGGCGTCGTTGGTCTTGCGCAGACGGCGGGCGACAGCGCGCAGCAGGGCGCCGGCCACCTCGGGGCGGGCGTTCAGCCAGGGCTGGAGGTCGCCGTGGCCGAGGCCGAGCAGCTTGACCTCGGTCAGCGCGGTCGCGGTGGCCGTACGCGGGCCCGGGTCGAAGAGCGACAGCTCACCGATCAGCTCGCTGGGGCCGACGACGGCGAGCATGTTCTCGCGGCCGTCGGGGGAGGTGCGGTGGAGCTTGACCTTCCCCTCGGTGACGACGTACAGCCGGTCGCCCGGGTCGCCCTCGTGGAAGAGGGAGTCGCCGCGTGCGAGGGTCACCTCGCTCATGGAGGCGCGAAGCTCCGCGGCCTGCTCGTCGTCGAGAGCCGCGAAGAGCGGGTTGCGCCGCAGAACGTCGTCCACGAGTTCTCTCCTTGTCGACCTGCTCAGGGGATCTTGCTCCCCCGTGGTACCAGGGGACCGTGCTCCCCATCTTGCCGGACGGTCCAAACAGTGTGATCTGTCACAAGGATGCCGCACAGGTGTCCCGAGGTAAGCGTCAGGGGTCCAATCGGGGTCCGTTCCTCGGGGTCCGGGGCGGATGTCGGTGGCGGGCTTTAGGCTGGCCGGGTGTCCAAAACGCCGGTGAGAGCACAGGCCAAGGGGGCTTAGCGGGTGGTTGTACGTCGTGATTCCGCCGTGGGCGAACAGGGCTCCGGCGATGGTAAGAAAACCAGAAAAACGGCAAAAAAGGTCACCCAGGCCAAGAAGGCGGCGGCGGTGAGGAAGGCGGCAGGGAAAGCCGTGGCCGTGAAGAAGGCGGCCGGCGAACCCGTGTCCGTGAAGACGGCGGCGCCCGTCCGGAAGATCGCCGTGAAACCCCCGGCGGAGGAGTCCCGCACCGCCCTGGTCCGCCGCGCCCGCCGCATCAACCGCGAGCTGGCCGAGGTCTATCCGTACGCCCACCCGGAGCTGGACTTCGAGAACCCCTTCCAGCTGCTGGTCGCCACCGTGCTGTCGGCCCAGACCACCGACCTGCGCGTCAACCAGACGACCCCGGCGCTCTTCGCCAAGTACCCGACCCCCGAGGACCTGGCCGCCGCCAATCCGGAGGAGGTCGAGGAGATCCTGCGCCCCTGCGGGTTCTTCCGGGCCAAGACCAAGTCGGTGACAGGGCTCTCCAAGGCCCTGACCGAGGAATTCGGCGGCGAGGTGCCGGGGCGGCTGGAGGACCTGGTCAAGCTGCCCGGCGTCGGCCGCAAGACCGCCTTCGTCGTGCTCGGCAACGCCTTCGGGCGGCCCGGGATCACCGTGGACACCCACTTCCAGCGGTTGGTACGGCGCTGGCGGTGGACGGACGAGACCGATCCCGACAAGATCGAGGCCGCCGTCGGGGCGCTCTTCCCGAAGAGCGAGTGGACCGACCTGTCCCACCACGTGATCTGGCACGGCCGCCGGATCTGCCACGCCCGCAAGCCCGCATGCGGCGCCTGCCCGATCGCCCCGCTCTGCCCGGCCTACGGCGAGGGCGAGACCGACCCCGAGAAGGCCGCCAAGCTCCTGAAGTACGAGAAGGGCGGCTTCCCCGGCCAGCGGCTCAAGCCCCCGCAGGCCTACCTCGACGCGGGCGGCAAGCCGGCCCCGCCGCTGGGGGCCGCGTGACGGAACGATCTCGGGGCCCTCGGGCGTTGGACGGACAGAGCGACGGGGGTGGCGATGGCGAGGGCCAGTGAGACGCGGGGCGGCGCGGTGACGCTCAGCAAAGAGGGGCTGCCGGACTGGCTGGCGCCCGTGGTGCGGGCCGCCGAGACGGTCGAGCCGCTTCAGCTGAGCCGCTTCCTGCCGCCGGAGAACGGCACGGGCCGGCAGTCAGCCGTGCTGATCCTGTTCGGCGAGGGCGAGCACGGCCCGGAGCTGCTGCTGATGGAGCGCGCGGGCTCGCTGCGCTCGCACCCCGGGCAGCCGTCCTTCCCGGGCGGCGCCCTCGACCCCGAGGACGGCGATCCGCACACCGACGGACCGCTGAGAGCCGCGCTGCGCGAGGCCGAGGAGGAGACCGGCCTCGATCCGTCCGGCGTCCAGCTCTTCGGCGTGCTGCCCGCGCTGTACATCCCGGTCAGCGGCTTCGTCGTCACGCCCGTGCTCGGCTGGTGGCGCGAGCCCAGCCCGGTCGGCGTCGTCGACCCGAACGAGACGGCGCGGGTGTTCACGGTCCCCGTGGCGGATCTCACGGACCCCGACCACCGCGCCACCGCCGTCCACCCCAGCGGACACCGAGGTCCGGCATTCCTGGTCGAATCGGCCCTGGTGTGGGGTTTCACCGCCGGAGTGATCGACCGCCTGCTGCATTTCGCGGGCTGGGAGCGCCCCTGGGACAGAGACAAGCAGGTCCCGCTCGACTGGCGGTCATGACAGGGTGTCCACCGTGTGCTGTGTTTCCCGGGGGACGTCGTGTCCTCCTGCCACTGCGTGGCGGGCCGGACCCTCGTCCGGGCTGCGGGGACTGGAGTGAGTAGGCGAGGCCTCAAGCAGTGAACGTGCTGGACATCCTGTTGCTGGTCGCGGCCGTGTGGTTCGCGGTCGTCGGCTACCGCCAGGGCTTCGTCGTCGGCATCCTGTCGGTGATCGGGTTCATGGGCGGCGGCCTCGTCGCCGTGTACGCCCTGCCCGTCATCTGGGACGCCGTGACCGACAACGCGCGGGTCGGCACCACCGCCGCCGTGGTCGCCGTCGTCGTCGTCATCGTCTGCGCCTCCGTCGGCCAGGCCCTGACCACCCACCTCGGCAACAAGCTGCGCCGGTACATCACCTGGTCCCCGGCCCGCGCCCTGGACGCCACCGGCGGCGCCCTGGTCAACGTCGTCGCGATGCTGCTGGTGGCCTGGCTGATCGGCTCCGCCCTCGCCGGCACCACCCTGCCGACGCTCGGCAAGGAGGTCCGCGGCTCCAAGGTGCTCCTCGGCGTCTCCCGGGCGCTGCCCGCGCAGGCCGACACCTGGTTCGCGGACTTCTCCTCCGTCCTCGCGCAGAACGGCTTCCCGCAGGTCTTCAGCCCGTTCGCCAACGAGCCGATCAAGGACGTCCGGCCGCCCGACCCCGCCCTCGCGAACAGCCAGGTCGCCGTGCGCGCCCAGCGGTCCATCGTCAAGGTGACCGGCACCGCGCAGAGCTGCGGAAAGGTGCTGGAGGGCACCGGCTTCGTCTTCGCCGACCGCCGGGTCATGACCAACGCGCACGTGGTGGGCGGCGTCGATTCGCCCACCGTGCAGATAGGCGGCGAGGGCCGCAGGTACGACGCCAAGGTCGTCCTGTACGACTGGAAGCGCGACATCGCGGTGCTCGACGTACCCGACCTGAAGGCGCACGCCCTGAAGTTCTCGGCGCAGGACGCGGCCGGCGGTGACGGCGCGATCGTCGCGGGCTTCCCGGAGAACGGCTCGTACGACGTGCGTGCCGCGCGGGTGCGCGGGCGCATCACGGCCAACGGCCCGGACATCTACCACCGGGGCACCGTCCGCCGCGACGTCTACTCGCTGTACACGACCGTCCGCCAGGGCAACTCGGGCGGCCCGCTGCTCACCCCCGGCGGCCGGGTGTACGGCGTGGTGTTCGCCAAGTCCCTCGACGACGCCCAGACCGGCTACGTCCTCACGGCGGACGAGATCCAGCCCGACATCGAGCAGGGACGTACGGCGAACGAGCAGGTGGGTACGGACAGCTGCGCCCTGTGACCCCCGCAGGGATGCCCGGTGATCCCCGGACGCGGCTTCAGCCGCGCGGGTGACGCAGACGCACCGAGACCCAGCGGGCCCGGCGGCGCAGGATGCGCGGGATTCCCACGCGGAGGTCCCCTTCCGCGCATTGCGGATTGCCTCGCTGAGGCGTGCTCAGACCGGAGGCCGAGCGGCGGTTGCGGGGTGCGTCACTGTAGTCGTGCGTCCAGCCCATACCCCGACGTGTGCCCCTGCCCGAAGGTCGATAACCGCCTGAGCGCCGCCCAATTGGCCTATGCGGCAGGCATGTGGCCGTTCGGGGGACAAGTGTTCACGATCCGGATACTCCACGCATCCAAACCTGACCGTACGGTCACCGATCCGGCTCGGGATCCTTCAGCCAGTTGACCAGCTCCGTGGAGAACGCCGCCGGGTCCTCCTCGTGCGGGAAGTGGCCGAGACCGTCGAACAGCCGCCAGCGGTACGGCGCTTCGACGTACTCGCCCGATCCGGCCGCGCTGCGCGTGCGCGTCACCGGGTCCAGCGAGCCGTGCAGATGCAGCGTCGGCACCCGTACCGGCCGCTTCATCCGGCGGTTGAACTGGATGCCGTCCGGGCGGGCCAGCGAGCGCACCAGCCAGCGGTACGGCTCGATCGCGCAGTGCGCGGTCGACGGGATGCACATGGCCCGCTGGTAGATCTCCACCGCCTCGTCCTCCGGCGGCTGCGGCCCGGACCAGTCCCGGATCAGCCGGCCCACCATCGCCCCTCCGTCCGCGGTGAGTTGACGCTCCGGAATCCACGGCCGCTGGAAGCCCCAGATGTAGGAGTTGGCGGCCGTCTGCCGGGCGTCCCGCAGCATCGCCGTGCGCCAGCGCCGCGGATGCGGCATCGACACCACGGCGAGGCGCCGGACGAGCTTGGGCCGCATCGCCGCCGCCGTCCACGCCAGATAGCCGCCCAGGTCGTGGCCGACGAGTGCCGCGTCCGGCTCGCCGAGCGAGCGGATCACGCCGGTGACGTCGAGCGCGAGGTTGGCGGGGTCGTACCCGCGGGGCGTGCGGTCGCTGCCGCCGACGCCCCGCAGGTCCATCGCCACCGCCCGGTAGCCCGCGTCCGCGAGCGCGACCAGCTGGTGCCGCCAGGTCCACCAGAACTGCGGGAAGCCGTGCAGCAGCAGCACCAGGGGGCCGTCGCCGAGTTCGGCGATGTGGAAGCGCGCGCCGTTGGCGGCGACGTCCCGGTGCGTCACCTTCTCCCCGTGGGGGAGGTCGATCCGTACGGCCGAAGGGGCGGGGTCGGTCATGACGACGAGCGTGCCACAGCTTCGATGGCCGCGGGGGTCCGGTCCTCGGGCAGCTCCGCGCGCGGATGCGGCTTGGCGTTCTGCAGGACGCCCGCCGTCTCCTTCATCGACGCGGCCACCTTCCGCGGGCCCTGGCTCTTCTTGGCCTTCTTCGCGAAGACCACGCCGATGATCCCGAGGAGGACGGCGACGAGCACATTGGCCGCGAAGGACAGCACGAAGCAGATCGCCAGGTTCCAGTGGGTCCAGGTCCGGATGCCGTAGGCGAGGGCGAAGTTGAGCATCGGCAGGGAGAAGACGAGCACCGCGGCCGCCACCGAGAAGGCGCCGCCGCTGACCGCGCCGCGCTTCACGTCCTGCTTCAGCTGGGCCTTGGCCAGGGCGATCTCGTCGTGCACCAGCGCCGACATTTCGGTCGTCGCCGAGGCGAACAGCTGGCCGATGCTGCGTTCGGCGCCGACCGGGCTGCCGTCGGGTGCGCTCATCGCGTTCTCCCTCAGAGGTCTCTCGTGCCGCGAGCGTGCCCTGCCGCGCCGTGGTGGGCGGTCGGCGGGCCCGCTCGTGCGGCCGTCTGGTTTTGTACCGTCTCGTCAGATCATGCCGGACGGCCGTCCTCCTCGCCTGCCCCGCCCGGTACTTCCGCAAGCCCGTGGCGCGCCGCGGCCGCCCGCTCGGCCGCGATACGGCGGTGTTCGGCGGCCTTGCGCTCGTGGATCCCGGCCATGCGCAGGTGGTAGGCCGGGTCGTCCTGCTCGTAGATGTCCGGGATGCCGTCGAGGTCGTCGTCGCGCTCCTCTTCCTCGCACAGGCGGCGGTACTTGGCGTTGCGGATCTTCAGCAGCACCGTCGCGCACACCGCGGCCATCAGAGATCCGATGAGGACGGCCGCCTTGACCTCGTCGGTGAGGACGGCGTCGCCGGCGAAGGCGAGTTCGCCGATGAGCAGGGAGACGGTGAAGCCGATGCCGGCGAGGGAGGCCACCGCGAAGACGTCGGCCCAGGCGAGGTCCTCGCTGAGGGAGGCGCGGGTGAAGCGGGCGGTCAGCCAGGTGCCGCCGAATATGCCGAGCGTCTTGCCGACGACCAGCCCCAGCACCACACCGAGCGTCTCGGGCTTGGTGAACACATCCCCGAGCGCCCCGCCGGAGATCTTCACCCCGGCGCTGAACAGCGCGAACATCGGCACGGCGAGCCCGGCGGACAGGGGCCGCACCAGGTGCTCGATGTGCTCGCCCGGCGAGTGCTGCTCACCCTCCCGGGTGGTGCAGCGCAGCATCAGGCCCATCGCCACGCCCGCGATGGTGGCGTGCACGCCGCTGTTGTACATCAGCGCCCAGATCACCAGGGCGAGCGGTATGTACACGTACCAGCCGCGCACGCCCTTGCGCAGCAGCAGCCAGAAGACCACCAGTGCGGCGACGGCGCCGCCGAGCGCGGCGAAGTTCAGCCGGTCGGTGAAGAAGACCGCGATGATCAGGATCGCGAAGAGGTCGTCGACGACCGCGAGGGTGAGCAGGAAGGCGCGCAGCGAGCTGGGCAGGGAGGTGCCGATGACCGCGAGGACGGCGAGCGCGAAGGCGATGTCGGTGGCGGTGGGCACCGCCCAGCCCTGCGTCGAGCCGTGCCCGGTGAGGTTGGTGAGGGTGTACACGAGCGCCGGTACGGCCATGCCGCACAGCGCGGCCACCACGGGCAGTGCGGCCGCCCTGGGTTCGCGCAGGTCTCCGGCGACCAGTTCGCGCTTCAGCTCGATGCCGGCCACGAAGAAGAACACCGCGAGCAGGCCGTCGGCGGCCCAGTGGGCGATGGAGAGGTTCAGGCCGAGGGCGCCGGGGCCGAGGTGGAAGCCGCTGACGGACTCGTGGCTGTGGCGGAGGGCGGGGATGTTCGCCCAGATCAGCGCCACTACGGTGGCGAGCAGGAGCAGGACGCCGCCGACGGTCTCGGTGCGCAGCGCGTCCGCGACGAAGGCACGCTCGGGCAGCGAGAGGCGTCCGAGGACCTTGCGGGGGGTGCGGGGCGCGGTCACGGGAAGACCTCCGGTGGGTAGGCAGGACGGCTCATCTGCCGACCAGACTTCCCGGCGCACCCTTGTCGCGCTCTTGACGCTTTACTTAGCTTACCTAAAGTTGCCGGATGGCTCAAAGGGTGCGGCCCGGGACCGGTGATCTTCACGGTAGACGCAAAGGGGGCACCCAGCCCGTCGGCCGGGTGCCCCCTGCGGGGTGGTACCGGTCAGTCCTCGCTCGGCGCCGCCGGCAGCTTGGCCTGGATGAGGTCCATGACGGCGGAGTCCGTCAGCGTGGTGACGTCACCGAGCTGGCGGTTCTCGGCCACGTCGCGCAGCAGGCGGCGCATGATCTTGCCGGAGCGGGTCTTGGGCAGCTCGGCGACCGGCAGGATCCGCTTGGGCTTGGCGATGGGGCCGAGCGTGGCGCCCACATGGTCGCGCAGCTCACCGACGAGCCCCTCGGTCTCCGCCGCCGTACCGCGCAGGATCACGAAGGCGACGATCGCCTGGCCGGTCGTCTCGTCGGCGGCACCGACGACGGCCGCCTCGGCGACCGACGGGTGGGAGACGAGCGCCGACTCCACCTCGGTGGTGGAGATGTTGTGCCCGGACACGAGCATCACGTCGTCCACCCGGCCCAGCAGCCAGATGTCGCCGTCGTCGTCCTTCTTCGCGCCGTCACCGGCGAAGTACATGCCCTCGAAACGGGACCAGTAGGTGTCGATGAACCGCTGGTCGTCGCCCCAGATGGTGCGCAGCATCGACGGCCACGGCTCGGTGAGCACCAGATAGCCACCGCCGCCGTTGGGCACCTCGTGCGCCTCGTCGTCGACGACCGTCGCGCTGATGCCGGGCAGCGGGCGCTGCGCGGAGCCGGGCTTGGCCTCGGTGACGCCGGGCAGCGGCGAGATCATCATCGCGCCGGTCTCGGTCTGCCACCAGGTGTCCACGACCGGCGTCCGGTCGGCGCCGATGTGCTTGCGGTACCAGATCCATGCCTCGGGGTTGATCGGCTCGCCGACCGATCCGAGCACGCGCAGGCTGCTCAGGTCGAACTTGGCGGGGATGTCGTCCCCCCACTTCATGAACGTCCGGATCGCCGTCGGCGCGGTGTAGAGGGTCGTGACCTTGTACTTCTGCACGATCTCCCAGAACCGGCCCTGGTGCGGGGTGTCCGGCGTGCCCTCGTACATGACCTGCGTCGCGCCGTTGGCCAGCGGGCCGTACACGATGTACGAGTGCCCGGTGACCCAGCCGACGTCGGCCGTGCACCAGTACACGTCCGTCTCCGGCTTGAGGTCGAAGACCGCCCAGTGCGTGTACGCCGCCTGGGTGAGGTAGCCGCCGGAGGTGTGCAGGATGCCCTTCGGCTTACCGGTCGTGCCGGAGGTGTAGAGGATGAACAGCGGGTGCTCCGCCTCGAACGCCTCGGCGGTGTGCTCGGCCGACTGGCGCTCCACGAGGTCGTGCCACCAGTGGTCCCGCTCGCCGCCCCAGGCCACGTCCTGGCCGGTACGGCGCACCACCAGCACGTGCTCGACGTTGTCGACCTTGGCGATCGCCTCGTCCACGGCCGGCTTCAGCGCGGACGGCTTGCCGCGCCGGTAGCCGCCGTCGGCGGTGATGACGACCTTGGCGTCCGCGTCCTGGATCCGGGTCGCGAGCGCGTCGGCCGAGAAGCCGCCGAAGACCACCGAGTGCGCGGCGCCGATCCGGGCCGAGGCCAGCATCGCGATCGCGGTCTCGGGGATCATCGGCATGTAGACGGCGACCCGGTCGCCCTTGCGCACGCCCAGCTCCAGCAGCGCGTTGGCCGCCTTGGAGACCTCGTCCTTCAGCTCGGCGTAGGTGATCGAGCGGCTGTCGCCGGGCTCACCCTCGAAGTGGATGGCGACCCGGTCCCCGAGACCGGCCTCCACATGCCGGTCCACGCAGTTGTACGCGACGTTCAGCTCGCCGTCCTTGAACCACTTCGCGAACGGCGGGTTCGTCCAGTCCAGCGTCTCCGTCGGCTCCTTTGCCCAGGTCAGGCGGCGTGCCTGCGCGGCCCAGAAGCCGAGCCTGTCAGCCTTGGCCTGTTCGTACGCCTCCCCGGTGACGTTGGCGTGCGCGGCCAGGCCGGCGGGGGGCGCGAACCTGCGTTCTTCCTTCAGCAGGTTGGCCAGGCTCTCGTTACTCACGACATCTCCCTTTCCCGGGGTGTCCGTTGTGTCCTGAGCCACACCTCATCAGACGAGAGGTGCCGATGACAAGAGTCCACGGCGAAATTGGTTTAGACCTGTCTGGGGTGGTCGTTCACACCGGACTGCACAGCTCGTCCGCCGCGCTCCCGTCCTCTCTCACGTCCCCGAACACCTTCCCGGTCCGACCGAGCAGATACGCCTGCGCCTCGCCCACGTGGAAGTACATCCCGTGCAGCTCCAGCGTCCCGGCGGCCAGCGCCCGCGCGACCGGGGCGTGCGCTCGCAGGTGCTCCAACTGCTGCACCACGTTGGTCAGGCACAGCTGCTCCACCGCGCCGGCGGGCGCCCGTCCGGCCAGCCGGGGCCGGGCGCGCCGGACGTCGGCCATCCGTTCCAGGCTCGGCAGGCCGTGCCTGAGCCACCGGCTCAGCGGCGTCGCCGCACCCCCGGGCTCGGCGGCCAGCAGCGCCTGCATCGCCCCGCACCCGGAGTGCCCGCACACCGTGATGGACCGCACCTTCAGTACGTCCACGGCGTACTCGACCGCGGCCGCCACCGAGTCGTCGCCGTGCTCCTCGCCCGGCGCCGGCACCAGGTTGCCGACATTGCGGACGACGAACAGGTCGCCGGGACCGCTGGCGGTGATCATCGACGTGACGAGCCGGGAATCGGCGCAGGTGAGGAAGAGCTGCGCGGGCCGCTGTCCCTCCCGGGCGAGCCGAGCCAGCTCCTCCCGCACCAGCGGCGCGGTGTTGCGCTGGAACGAGCCGATCCCCCGGGCGAGTTCCTGCCCCGCTTCCTGCCCCGCTTCCTGGCCGCCCTCCCGGTCCGTCTCCCGGCCCGCCGGGGCGGCGGCAGGTTCCGGGAAGCAGGACCGGTGAGTGCGCCAGGGGGTCCAGGGGAGGCAGCGGCACGGGGTGGACGGGCGTGTCCCGGCGGTCCGGATTCCGCCGCGCCGGCCCGACAGCTCGGCCGTACCGCCTCGCGCGGTGTGGGCGCTCTGCCAGTCCTGCAGTGACTCGTACGCCGCGTGGTCCATGAACGAACCGTCCAACTCCACGACGGCGTGGGCGCCTTGGGGTACGAGATGCAGGGTGCGGCTGAGCCGGGGCACCGCGAGGAACGTCAACTGACCTCGGATCCGTACGTGATGGACTCCTTCCTTCTCTGCGTGGGTGATGCGGGTGCGGGCGAGGCGGTGCAGGGCGAGGGCGACCGCCATGGCGACCCCGAGGGACACGCCCTGGAGGACGCCGAGGAGCACCACGCCGAGTGCGGTCGCGGCGTAGACCGGCACTTCGCGGTGGCGCGTCACCGTGCGGATGTGGTGCAGGGACACCATCTGGATGCCGACGGCCATCACCAGGGCGGCGAGGGAGGCGAGCGGGATCTCCTCCAGGATCGGGACCATCAGCAGCGCGGCGACTACTACGAGAACGCCGTGCAGCATCGCGGAGTTCCGGCTCAGGGCACCGGAGTTCACATTCGCGGTACTGCGCACGGCCACCCCGGCGACGGGCAGTCCGCCGAGCGCCCCGGAGACGATGTTGGCGGCGCCCTGGCCCAGCAGCTCCCGGTCCAGATCGGAGCGGCCGACCCGCGGGACCGGGCCGGGGCGGGATCCGAGCAGCCTGTCCACGGCCACCGCGCCGAGCAGCGACTGCACGCTGCACACCAGCGTGGTGGTGAGCACGGCGGCGGCGAGGCCCAGCGCCGGGCCCTCCGGCAGTCCGGCCAGGGCGTGGCTGCGCCAGGACGGCAGGTCGACGCGGGGCAGGGCCAGGCCGGTGAGGGCCGCCGTCGCGGTGGCCCCGGCCACGGCCACGAGGCCGGCCGGCACGCTCCGGAGCAGCCGGCCGGGGCGGCCCGGCAGGCGGGGCCAGACCAGCAGCAGAGCGAGGGTCAGCGCGCTCATCGAGACGGCGCCCGGATGCAGGGCGGCCAACTGGGCGGGCAGGGCCCGCAGGTTGGCGAGGACGGAGCTGTCCGGGCTGCCGCCGAGCACGATGTGCAGCTGGGCGACGGCGATGGTGATGCCGATCCCGGCGAGCATGCCGTGCACCACGGCCGGGCTGACCGCGAGCGCGCCGCGCGCCACCCGCAGACAGCCGAGACCGAGCTGGGCGAGTCCGGCGAGCACGGTGATGCCGCAGGTCGTCCGCCAGCCGTAGCGGTGGATCAGGTCGGCGGTGACCACGGTGAGCCCGGCGGCGGGACCGCTGACCTGGAGCGGGCAGCCGCCGAGCCGGCCGGCGACGAGTCCGCCCGCGGCGGCGGCGACGAGACCGGCCTGGAGCGGGGCGCCGGTGGCCAGGGCGATACCCAGGGACAGGGGCAGGGCGATCAGGAAGACCGTGAGGGAGGCGGACAGGTCGGCGCCCGCCACGGGGAATTGGCGCCGGTGGCCCGGTGGCGGGCCGTGCGGCAAAGGCGGCTGCTGCGGGTGCGGGGGTGCGCAGGCTGACATGGTCCCGTCTCCTCCGGGGCGGCACGGTCGCGGACTGGGCGGGATGGATCAACGTCGGTAAATGAATCGTAATGACAGGTAAAGGCAATGCATAACTTTCCGGGGCAAATAGCCCAACCGATCACTCGCATGGGTGAACTAATCATTTGATCGGCTTGTCGTACTAATTCCTTCTTGCTTTTGTGCGACCTTGGCGGCGCCGCTGGGGCAATCCCGGCACATCACCAGAAAGCAGTCCTCGTCAGCGCTTGCCAGAGAGAAGGAAGAAGGTGGGCGGAACATGACCGCCAACCAGAGGATCGCCATCGGCGTTGTGATCGCCGCGGCCTGTGCCTCGTCGCTCGCCGGTTGCGCGACCGGCTCCCACGGTTCGAAGGAAGGGGTGTCCGGCCCGCGGAAGGGGCCTCCGGTTCCCCGGAGCATGCTCCGGCTGATCGGTGACGGATCCACCGCGTACACCGGCTCGCAGCCGCATCTGCCCAGACCGGAGCGGCTGAAGCCGGGTCAGAAGCCGCCGCAGTTCGTGGTGTTCTCCTGGGACGGCGCGGGCGAGGACAGCCAGAAGCTGTTCTCGCACTTTCGCAAGGTCGCCAAGGAGAACGGCACGACCATGACGTACTTCCTCAGCGGCGTGTACATGCTGCCGGAGGAGAAGCGGGAGCAGTACAAGCCGCCGCAGCACTCGCCGGGCAGTTCCGACATCGGCTTCAACGACGAGAAGGGGATCGCCGACACCGCCAAGCAGGCACGGCTCGCGTGGCTGGAGGGCAACGAGATCGGCACGCACTTCAACGGCCACTTCTGCGGGCCCGACGGCGGCGTCGGTACCTGGTCGGTGGACGAGTGGAAGAGCGAGATCGACCAGGCCAAGCGGTTCGTGAAGACCTGGAAGACCAACACCGGCATGAAGAAGTCGGCTCCGCTGCCCTTCGACTACGACAAGGAGCTGATCGGCGCCCGCACCCCCTGCCTGGAGGGCCAGGGCAACTTCATGAAGGCGGCCCACCAGTTGGGCTTCCGCTACGACTCCAGCGGGGTCAACGAGCAGGTCTGGCCCAAGAAGAAGGAGGGCCTGTGGGACCTGTCGATGCAGCTGGTGCCCTTCCCCGGGCACACCTATGAGCAGCTGACCATGGACTACAACTTCATGGTCAACCAGTCCGGCACCGAGACCCAGGGCGACCCTGACAAGTTCGACTACTGGGGTGACCAGATGCGCGACGGCCTCGTCAAGGGCTTCTACCGGGCCTATGACGGCAACCGCGCGCCGCTGATCATCGGCAACCACTTCGAGTCCTGGAACGGCGGCACCTATATGCGCGCCGTCGAGGACACGGTGAAGGAGGTGTGCAACAAGCCCGACGTGCGCTGCGTGTCCTTCCATCAGCTGGTCGACTGGCTGGACGCCCAGGACCCGCAGGTCCTGGAGAAGCTGCGCACCTTGCAGGTGGGCGAGGCTCCCAGGCAGGGCTGGGCGTCCTTCCTGTCCGGTCACCCGGCCCCGGCGCCTAAGGGCGTGCCGGGGGCGCCGCCGGTCAAGCCGTAGACGTCAGGAAGGAGACGTCATGCGGTGGGGGCAGACGGCAGGGGGCGGACGGCGGGGGCGAACGGCAGGCATCACGCGGGAGTTGTCACGCCCGCGTCGATGTCCTCGCTGAGCACGAAGCCGGGGTCGACCTGCGCCGCCAGGTCGGCCCCGGTGCGCTCATTGCCCCATGCCTCGGCGTTCCTCAGGTGGAAGTGCACCATCTGGCGGGTGTAGCGCTCCCAGTCCCGCAGCTCGTACGTGGCGTCCGCGGTGGCCCGCAGGGTGTGCAGGGCGCGGGCGTTGGCGTCCTCCAGGAGGTCGAACCGGGGCGGCCGGCCCTTCTCCATGGCGCGCACCCAGTCCGAGCGCCCGACCGTCACCAGCAGGTCGTCCCCGACCTCCGCGCGCAGGAAGTCGATGTCGTCCTGTTCCTGGATCTTGTTGCCGACGACCTTCAGGGCGACGCCGAAGTCGCGGGCGTACTCCTTGTACTGGCGGTAGACGGAGACCCCCTTCCGGGTCGGCTCGGCGACGAGGAACGTCATGTCGAAGCGGGTGAACATGCCGGAGGCGAAGGAGTCCGAACCCGCCGTCATGTCGACCACGACGTACTCGTCGGGGCCGTCGACGAGGTGGTTCAGGAACAGCTCCACCGCTCCTGTCTTGGAGTGGTAGCAGGCGACCCCTAGGTCGGCGTCCGTGAAGGGGCCGGTGACCATCAAACGGACGGCGCCGCCGTCGAGTTCCACCGGTCGTGCGCAGGCGTCGTAGACCGGATTCGGCTCCCGCACCCGGACCAGCCGTGAGCCCTCGCCGGGCGGGGTCGTCTTGATCATCGTCGCGGCGGAGTGGATGCGCGGGTTGGTGCCGCGCAGATGGTCCTTGATCAGTGACAGTCGCTCGCCCATGGCGGGCAGTGCCGCGGCCTCCGCCTCGTCGAGGCCGAGCGCGGGACCGAGGTGCTGGTTGATGTCCGCGTCGATGGCGACCACCGGAGCGCCGGTGGCCACGAGGTGGCGGATGAAGAGGGAGGAGAGCGTGGTCTTGCCACTGCCGCCCTTCCCGACGAAAGCAATTTTCATGTTCACCAAGGGTAGTCAGGCGATAGCTGTATGTGTCAGGCGGAAGTGAAGAAGACCACTCCTTCGAGGGGTGGGCCGCTGCGGTGCGTAGGGTCGTACTCATGAGTACGACAGGCGCGAACGCCGACCCGCTCGCGGCCCTGGGCTCCCTGCCCGGTGTGCCCGACTCCGTGGAGTCCGTACGCAAGGCCGTGGACCGGGTCTACGGGCATCGGATCATGCGGCGCCGCAGCACCGAGATCACCGCCGAGGCGGCCCTGCGCGGCGCCCGCGGCTCGGCGGCACTGTCCGGCGCCGACTGGGCCCTGGAGGAGGTGCGGCGACGCACCGACTTCGGCGGCGACGCCGAGGCGCGCGTGATGGGCGCCGCCCTCAGGCTGTCGGCGGAGGCGGGACAGCTGCTGTCCATCTGGCGGCAGTCACCCCTGCGAGTGCTGGCCCGGCTGCACCTGGTGGCCGCGGCGAGCAAGGGTGACGAGGTCGGCAGGCCGCGCCAGGCCGGCGAGAGCGTGGACGAGCCGCTGATCGAGCTGCCGCTGCCGGACGCCCGGGAGGTCTCCGGCCGGCTGGAGGGGCTCGCGGACCTGATCATCGCCGGAACGTCCGCGCCCGCGCTGGTGACGGCCGCCGTGGTGCACGGCGAACTGCTCGCGCTGCGGCCCTTCGTGTCCCACAACGGCCTGGTCGCGCGCGCGGCCGAGCGGCTCGTCCTGATCGGCAGCGGCCTGGACCCGAAGGCGATCTGCCCGGCCGAGGCCGGCCACGCCGAACTGGGCCGCGCCTCCTACCTGGCGGCGCTGGACGGATATGTCTCCGGCACCCCCGAGGGCATGGCGACCTGGATCGCCCACTGCGGCAGGGCGGTCGAGCTGGGTGCACGCGAGTCGACGGCCGTGTGCGAGGCACTGCAGCGCGGTGCGGCCTGAGGGGGCGGCTCGGGCCGGAAGCGGCCGGACATGGGTTGCGGCGGTACGAGGACTCGTACCGCCGCTGGCATGCTCACCGGGTTACCAAGCGTCCTCGATATCTGCCCATCAGGCCGGGGAACTTTGCCCGTCACCTGGTGCGGCTGGCCCGTAATCGACGGGTCGACGTCGCGTGGGTGCCCGATGTTCATGTGGGGTCCGTGGGCCAAGTGCGTAGTGGTAGGTGATCCTCTCGGATGTCCTTTGGTCTCGCGGGCCTAAGGACTTTGTACCGCGCCCTGGAGGGAAGCGGAACCCCTGCCTGCAGTTCTTTACTTTCAGCCTCAAACAGGTGTGAAACGGGCGTCGGTCAGGCGGTGCTCCGACGCCGGTTGGCGTACCAGACGAGGCCGGCGGTCGCGGCCGCCGCTCCTATGGCCGCCGCCGCGACCAGCGCGGGCCGGGGCGGTACGGAGAACGCGGGCAGCCGCTTCTTGAGTGGGACCGGCCGGCGGAACTCGAGAACCGGCCAGCCGCGCGCGGCCGCCTCGCGGCGGAGCGCGCGGTCCGGGTTCACCGCGTGCGGGTGCCCGACGGTCTGCAGCATCGGCAGATCGGTCGCGGAGTCGCTGTAGGCGTAGCAGCGGTCGAGGTCGTAGCCCTCGGACTCGGCCAGCTCCCGGATCGCCTCGGCCTTGGTCGGGCCGTAGGCGTAGTACTCCACCTCGCCGGTGAAGCAGCCGTCCTCGCCGACGACCATGCGCGTGGCCACCACCCGG
Organism: Streptomyces sp. NPDC052101; assembly: GCF_040680235.1. NCBI lineage: Bacteria > Bacillati > Actinomycetota > Actinomycetes > Kitasatosporales > Streptomycetaceae > Streptomyces > Streptomyces sp. NPDC052101. Next base: position 125,471 of record NZ_JBFAWH010000002.1, on the reverse strand, counting down.
TCCGCGCCCAGCAGCTCGCCGATGGGCTCGACGACCTCGGCGCCCGAGGTCGACACGATCACCACGTCCCGCCCGGCCGTGTGGTGCTCCTCGATGAGGGAGGCGGCCTCGTCGTAGATGATCGGGTCGATCAGGTCGTGCAGGGTCTCGGCGACGATCTCCCGCACCTGCTGCACGTTCCAGCCGCGGCACAGGGTGGACAGATACTCGCGCATGCGCTCCATCTGGTCGTGATCCAGGCCTCCGGCCAGGAACACGAACTGGGCATATGCGGTGCGCAGAGCGGCCCTGCGGTTGATCAGCCCGCCTTGGTAGAAGGACTTGCTGAACGTGAGTGTGCTCGACTTCGCAATGACCGTCTTGTCCAGGTCAAAGAAGGCTGCTGCGCGGGGCAAGGAGTGGTTTTCCACGCCCCTGAGCATAGGCGCCCACCATTCGGCGTAAGGTGGGGCGCGTGGGTTTGCCTGAGAGGGCTCTCGGGTACACCATGGAAGTCACGGATCGTTCGCGACCGTGCTAACCCGGTCCGACTCCTCCCCCCCCGAGTCGGCCGTGGGGACGACCCCCGCTCTCCCCCCCGGCGGGGGTCGTCGCATGTCCGGGCGGGTTTTCGCCCTTCTCTCCCCCTTCGCCTGGCCGCAGGGCCGACATCGTGCCGTCGCGGCCGCCGCTTCCGTGCGCCCATGATTCGTTACTCCCGGTAATCATCGCGCTGCTCTGTGGAAGTCGCACAGAGGTCGGTACAGGGTCACCGGTGTGGGTGACGGCGATATTCACAGCCTCCGAGTTGTCCACAGTTTTCCACCAAGATCCACTTGATTTCGAGGATCGCTGCACCGTGATTCCAGCGCGCTCGGGCCATGGCGAGTTCATGTCCGGTTCCGATTGTCCGAGTGCGTATGGCCGGTTTCCGTCGGCCGTTCATATGGGGGGCCGCTTGGCGGTTCTTCACACCTTTGGGAATCGCGTGGCCGCAGGGGCTGCGCGGCCCACGCAGCGAAGGGGGAACACCCGTGACCGCAGCCGTCACCCACGACCCGCCGCCCGGTACCGGAGACCGGCCGGGCCGGCCGCTCATCGTCACCGAGGACGCCGACATCCTGGACGACCTGCTGCGCCTGTGCGCGGCCGCAGGTGCCACACCCGAGGTCCACCACGGCGTGCCGGAGCACGGCGACGTCTGGCAGACGGCCCCGCTGGTGCTCGTCGGCGACGACGCCGCCCGCCGGGTCGGCGGGGCTCCCCGCCGGCGCGCAGTGGTGCTGGTCGGCCGGGACCAGGACGACCCGGGGGTGTGGAAACGCGCCGTGGAGATCGGCGCGGACCACGTCCTGATGCTGCCCGACGGCGAGCAGTGGCTGGTCGACCGGATCGCCGACGTCGCCGAGGGCGTCGGCCGCCCGGCCCTCACCGTCGGGGTGATCGGCGGCCGGGGCGGCGCCGGTGCCTCCACGCTCGCGTGCGCGCTCGCCGTCACCTCCGCGCGTGAGGGACTGCGCACCCTCCTCGTGGACGCCGATCCGCTCGGCGGCGGGCTCGACGTACTCCTCGGCGGCGAGAGCACCGACGGACTGCGCTGGCCGGCCTTCGCCGCCTCCCGCGGGCGCGTCGGTGGCGGTGCCCTGGAGGAGTCCCTGCCCGAACTGCACTCCCTGCGGGTGCTGAGCTGGGACCGCGGCGACTGCGTCGCCGTCCCGCCGCAGGCGGTGCGCGCGGTGCTCGCCGCCGCCCGGCGGCGCGGCGGCACGGTCGTGGTCGACCTGCCCCGCTGCCTCGACGACGGGGTCGCCGAAGTCCTCGCCCAGCTCGATCTGGCGCTGCTCGTCGTCCCCGCCGACCTGCGCGCGGTCGCGGCCGCCGGGCGGGTCGCCTCCGCCGTCGGGATGGTCGTGCGCGACCTGCGCGTCGCGGTACGCGGGCCGTACGCACCGGGTCTGGACGACCGGGAGGTTGCCCGCCTGCTCGGCCTGCCGCTGGCCGGCGAGGTGCCGGTCGAACCCCCGCTGCTGCGTCCCCAGGGCGGTGCGAAACCGCCCGGCGCCACCGCACGCGACCCGCTCGCCCGCTTCTGTACGAACTTCTGGGAGCGCGCGCTGGTCGAGGCCGGAGGCACCCGATGAGCCTGCCCGGACTGGACCGCGCGGACGGCGCCGCCCTGCTCGACGGCGTCCGGCGCCGGCTGGCCGAGAGCGGCGCCGAACCCACCCCCGCGCGCGTGGCCCAGGCCCTGCGCGAACAGGGCCGGGTGCTCGGCGACGCCGAGGTCCTCGGCGCGGCCCGGCAGCTGAGGTCCGAACTCGTCGGTACCGGCCCCCTGGAGCCACTGCTCGCCGACCCGGACGTCACCGACGTCCTGGTGTCCGCCCCGGACCGGGTCTGGGTGGACCGCGGCGGCGGACTGCAGCTGACCGCGGTCACCTTCCCCGACGCGACGGCCGTACGACGCCTTGCGCAGCGGCTGGCCGCCGTGGCCGGACGCCGGCTGGACGACGCCCGGCCGTGGGCGGACGCCCGGCTGCCCGACGGCACCCGCCTGCACGCGGTGCTGCCCCCGGTCGCCGTCGGCTGCACCTGCCTCGCCCTGCGGGTCGTACGGCCCCGGGCGTTCACGCTGGAGGAACTCGTCGAGGCCGGCACCGTGCCGCCCGGCGGCGACCGGATCCTGCGCGCGCTGCTGGCGGCCCGGCTCTCCTTCCTCGTCAGCGGCGGAACCGGTAGCGGCAAGACGACTCTGCTCAGCGCACTGCTGGGCCTGGTCGGAGCGGGCGAGCGGATCGTGCTCGCCGAGGACTCGGCCGAGCTGCGACCGGACCACCCGCACGTCGTCAGGCTGGAGACCCGCCCCGCCAACCAGGAGGGCGCCGGCCTGGTCACCCTGGAGGACCTCGTCCGGCAGGCGCTGCGGATGCGGCCCGACCGGCTGGTCGTCGGCGAGGTCCGCGGACCCGAGGTGGTGCATCTGCTCGCGGCTCTCAACACGGGCCACGAAGGCGGCTGTTGCACGGTCCACGCCAACGCCGCCGGAGACGTGCCGGCCCGCCTGGAGGCGCTGGCCACGGCCGCCGGGCTCGACCGGGCCGCACTGCACAGCCAGTTGGCGGCCGCGCTCTGCGTGGTCCTGCACCTCGCACGGGACCGGTCCGGACGGCGCCGGATCGCCGAGGTGCATGTGCTGGAGCGGGATGTCACGGGGCTGGTCCGGACGGTGCCGGCCCTGCGCTGGGGCGAGCGGGCCTTTGTGCGGGAGCGGGGCTGGGAGCGGCTGCGGCACCTCCTGGACGCCGCGGACGAGTTCGGGAAGGACCGAGAAAGGTGACGGAAGTGACCGGTGAGGCGTCCATGGCGGCCGCGCTGATCTGTCTCGGCGCGCTGGTCCGGCTGCTGGGCGAGCGGCATTACGGGGTGCGGCGGGCCCGGTTGCTGCTCGCGGGCGGCGGAGTGGTGGCGACCGGCCCGCCCTGCTGGGACCAGGCCCGCGCGGAACTACGGCGACTGCGTGGTCGGCTGGGTCCCGAGTGGTGGGCACTGGCGGCCGGCCTGTTGCTCGGGCTGCTGGGGGCCTCGGTGATGCCGGTCTTCGCGGGGGCGGCCGGGGTGCCGGTGCTGCGCCGGGTGCGGCTGGCCCGGCAGGCCCGGCTCAGCCGGGAGCGGCGGACCGACGCGGTGATCGCCCTGTGCGGGGCCCTCGCCGCGGAGGTGCGCGCCGGACGCCAGCCGGGCGAGGCGCTGCTGCGGGCGGCGCAGGACTCCGGCGGACTCGGCGAGGCTCAGGCGGCCATGGTCGCGGCGGCGCGGTTCGGCGGGGACGTGCCCGGCGCGCTCGCCGCGGCGGCCCGGCAACCGGGCGCCGAGGGTCTGCTGGGGCTGGCCGCGTGCTGGCGGGTGGCCGTGGACCAGGGCGCCGGACTCGCGGCCGGCCTGGACCGGCTGGAGACGGCCCTGCGCGCCGAGCGGGACCGACGGGCTGACCTGCGGGCCCAGTTGGCGGGCGCGCGGGCGACCACCGTGCTGCTCGCCGTCCTGCCCGCCCTCGGCCTGCTCCTCGGCGCGGCCATGGGCGCGGACCCCCTCCATGTGCTGCTCCACACCGGCCCCGGTCTCGGCTGCCTGACGGTCGGGTCGGCGTTCGAGGCGGCCGGCATGTGGTGGGCGGTGCGGATCGTGCGGGCTGCGGGGGCGGTGTGAGCGGGGGAGCGGCGTGCCGGGGTGCGGCGCGGGGTGGGTGCCTTGGACCGGGACGGAGCGGAGGAGAGCGGGCGGTATGAGCGGGGAAGTTGTCCACAGGTTGGGGATGGTCGGCGGTGTGACGCTGGTCCTCGGCTGGGTGGCCTGGCGGTGGGATCTGCTCCGGCGGCGGCGTCGGGCGCGGAGGCGGGTGGCCGAGCTGCTGGGCCTGGAAGTCCCGGTGTCCAGGCCGCGGTTCGTGCCGGCGGACGCCGCGCGGCGGTGGCTGCCGCCGGCCGGGGCGGTGTGCGGGACCTGGGTCTTGGTCGGTGGCGTGACCGGGGCCGTGCTGGGGCTGGGGGCCGGGGTCCTGCTGTGGCGGTGGCGGAGCCGGAAGTCCGCAGTCGACCGGGCGGAGCCGGTCGACGCCGCCGCGGTCGCACACCAACTCCCGCTCGCGGCCGACCTGCTGGCCGCCTGCGTCGCGGCCGGCGCCGGCCCGGTGATCGCCGCCCAGGCGGTGGGGGAGGCGCTCGACGGGCCCGTGGGGCGGGCGCTGGCGCAGGGCGCGGCGGAGGTGCGGCTCGGCGGTGAACCGGCGGACGCCTGGCGGGGATTGGCCGCGCTGCCCGGCGTCGGAGCCCTGGCGCGGCTGCTGGAGCGGGCCGACGAGTCCGGGATTCCGGCGGCCGGCCCGGCCGCCCGCCTCGCCTCGGACGCCCGCGCGCAGTGGGCCCGTACCGCGACGACCCGGGCCCGGCGCGCGGCCGTACTGATCTCCGCGCCGGTGGGCCTGTGTTTCCTGCCCGCCTTCATCGCGGTCGGCGTACTGCCCGTCGTGATCGGGCTCGCGGGCTCGGTGGTGGGAGGCAGGTGAGGCGTACGAGAGCGAACGAGCCCGCGCAGGCACCGGGAAGTCGTGACGGAAACAGCAGAGAAGAACACCGAAAGACCTGAGTCTCACGGGGGTTGGAATGCGCAGGAAGATCAAGGAAGTGGCGGTACGGCTGCGGGGGAAGGGCCGCGGGGACGCCGGAATGGTGACGTCCGAGTACGCGATGGGGATCATCGCGGCCGTCGGGTTCGCGTTGCTGCTCTACGAGGTCGTCACCAGCGGTCAGGTCCGGGCGGAGCTGCAGGACATCGTGAAGAAGGCCCTCAGTGCGCGGATGTGAGCGAGGGGCGGACCGGGGGTTCGTGACCGCAGAGGCGGCCGTGGTGCTGTGCGTGCTGGTGGCGTTCACGATGGCGCTGGTCTGGGGGCTGCTCGTGGTGGCCGCCCAGATCCGGTGCGTGGACGCCGCCCGCGTCGGTGCCCGGGCCGCCGCCCGCCAGGACCCGGCCGACGCGGTGGTGACCGTGACCCGGGAGGCGGCCCCGCGCGGGGCGCGCGTGACCGTCGGGCGCGAGGGCGACCGGGTCCGGGTGACGGTGGTGGCCAGGCCCCCGGTGCTGAGCGGGCTGCCGTTCGAGGTGCGGGAGGAGGCCGTCGCGCAGACGGAGGAGACGCAGGAGACCGCAGGAGCTGGGGAGAGCGCAGGGTCTGGGAAGACCGCGGTGGCTGGGGAGGCGAGGCCGTGAGGGGAGGTAGGGCGCGGGACCGGCAGCAGTCGGACCGGGGGTCCGCCACCGTGTGGAGCCTGGGGGCGATCGCTGTGCTCTGCGTGGTGTTCGGCGCCGTACTGGCACTCGGGCAGGCCGTCGTGGTCCGGCACCGGGCGGCCGGCGGCGCGGACCTTGCGGCGCTCGCTGCGGCGGACCACTGGACCGAGGGCGGCGCGGCGGCCTGCGCGCGGGCCGAGCGGGTGGCGGCGGCGCAGGGCGTACGGCTGGTGCGGTGCGCGATCGTCGGCGAGACCTCGGACGTGACGGCGGCCTCGGGAAGAGGGCCGTTCACGGCGGAGGTCAGGGCCAGAGCGGGGCCGGCGGGTCCGGTGCCGCCCATGCTCAAGCCCGGGGCACCTGTCCCTGCCCCCGAGCCGGCGCGGCCGGATGGCCTTCGCTCCCCGGATGCCCTGGGCTCCCCGGACTCACCGGGCTCTCCGGGCCCTCCTCGGCCTCCTTCTCCTGCGGCGCCCCCCGCAACAGCACCGTGAGGAGCCGTACCGCCCCCCTCTTGTGCAGCGGATCGTTGCCGTTGCCGCACTTGGGGGACTGGATGCAGGACGGGCAGCCGGCCTCGCACTCGCAGGAGGCGATGGCCTCGCGGGTGGCGGTGAGCCAGGCACGGGCGGTGTGGAAGGCCCGCTCGGCGAAGCCCGCGCCGCCGGGGTGGCCGTCGTAGACGAAGACCGTGGGGAGCAGGGTGTCGGGGTGGAGGGGGACGGAGACACCGCCGATGTCCCAGCGGTCGCAGGTCGCGAAGAGGGGGAGCAGGCCGATGGAGGCGTGTTCGGCGGCGTGCAGGGCGCCGCCGAGGATCTCCGGGTTGATCCGGGCCTCGTCCAGCTGATCGTCGGTGACCGTCCACCACACTGCGCGGGTGCGCAGCGTACGAGGAGGGAGGTCGAGTTTCGTCTCGCCGAGCACTTCGCCGGTGATGAGGCGTCTGCGGAGATAGGAGACCACCTGGTTGGTGACTTCGACCGAGCCGTAGCAGAGCCGGCCGGCGCCCCACGGGATCTCGGTGTCCGTCTCCAGGATGGAGATCGCGGTGGTGTCGCGGGCCATCGTGGAGTACGGCGGATCGGCCTGCTCGACCAGGGCGACCGCGTCCTCCAGGTCCAGCTGGTGCACCAGGTAGGTGCGGCCCTGGTGCAGATGGACCGCGCCCTCGTGGACCGTGGAGTGCGCGGCGCCCGCGTCGACCGTGCCGAGCAGGCGGCCCGTGCCGGACTCGACCACCTGCACCGGGCGGCCGCCCGCGCCGCGGATGTCGGTCAGGTCGGCGGCCCGCTCGCGGCGCGTCCAGTGCCAGGCCTTCGTCCGCCTGCGCAGCAGCTTCGCGGCCTCCAGCTGCGGCAGTACATCCGCGCAGGCGGGCCCGAAGAGGTCCAGGTCCTCCTCGGTCAGCGGGAGTTCCGCGGCGGCGGCGCACAGGTGCGGGGCGAGGACGTAGGGGTTGTCCGGGTCGAGGACGGTGGACTCCACCGGTTGGTCGAACAGGGCCTCGGGGTGGTGGACCAGGAAGGTGTCCAGCGGGTCGTCACGGGCGACGAGCACCGCCAGGGCACCCTGCCCGGCGCGGCCGGCGCGGCCCGCCTGCTGCCACAGGGACGCGCGCGTGCCCGGGTAGCCGGCGATCACCACCGCGTCCAGGCCGGAGACGTCCACACCCAGCTCCAGGGCCGTCGTGGCGGCAAGGCCGAGGAGTTCGCCGGAGTGCAGAGCACGTTCCAGGGCGCGGCGCTCCTCGGGGAGGTAGCCGCCGCGGTAGGCCGCGACCCGCCGGACCAAGGAGCGGTCGACCTCGGCCAGCCTCTCCTGGGCGATCACCGAGATCAGCTCGGCGCCGCGCCGGGACCGTACGAAGGCGACCGAGCGCACGCCCTGCACGGTGAGGTCGGTGAGCAGGTCGGCGGTCTCGGCGGTGGCGGTGCGCCGTACGGGAGCGCCCTTCTCGCCGTGCAGTTCGGTGAGCGGGGGCTCCCAGAGGGCGAAGACGAGTTCTCCGCGCGGGGAGGCGTCGTCGGCGACCTCGATCACCGGCAGGCCGGTCAGCCGCCGTGCGGCGACAGCGGGCTCGGCGGCGGTCGCGGAGGCCAGCAGGAAGACGGGCGAGGCGCCGTAGCGGGCGCACAGGCGGCGCAGCCGGCGCAGCACCTGGGCGACGTGCGAGCCGAAAACGCCCCGGTAGGTGTGGCACTCGTCGATGACGACGTACTTGAGCGACTTCAGGAAGGAGGACCAGCGCGGATGGGAGGGGAGTATCCCGCGGTGCAGCATGTCGGGGTTGGTGAGGACGTAGTTGGCGTACTGGCGGATCCACTCCCGTTCCTCGACCGGGGTGTCGCCGTCGTACACGGCGGGGCGCACGCGGCTGCCGAGAGGTTGTGAAAGTTCCTTCACCGACCGGCACTGATCCGCCGCGAGTGCCTTGGTGGGGGCCAGGTACAGGGCGGTGGCACCGCGGCCGTTCGGCGCCTCGGAGCCGTCCAGGAGGGTGGACAGGACGGGCATCAGATACGCGAGGGACTTGCCCGAGGCGGTCCCGGTGGCGACGACCACCGAGTCGCCGTCCAGGGCGTGCTCGGCGGCCAGTGCCTGGTGTGCCCAGGGGTGTTCGATGCCGCAGGCCTGGACGGCCGCGATCACCTCGGACCGAATCCGGTCAGGCCAGACGGCATGGCGGCCCGCGCGCGGGGGCAAGTGCTCCGTATGAGTGATACGCGCAGACCGGCTCGGCCCGGACGCGAGCCGGTCCAGGACCGCGCCCGGAGACGGGCGGGGCGCCGGGGCCGCCGGGGATCGATCGGATCGGTGATTCTTGGCCATTGGCACCGAGTGTGTCACTGGCGTGACGGACAATGGGGCCAAGGCGTCGTGCACGCCTGCCGGTAAGTGATTGAATGCCATCGCGGCTGGCGAAGCGTCCCGAGGGCCGCAAGCCGAGGTGCCCGAGGGGCGACCGCTCGATAGCAAGGTGCTGGAGGATCCGTGGACCTGTCCCTGTCGACCGAGACCGTCGGCGATCGTACGGTCGTCCGAGTCGGTGGCGAAATCGACGTGTATACCGCGCCCAAGCTGCGCGAGCAGCTGGTCGAGCTGGTGAACGACGGGAATTTCCACCTCGTCGTCGACATGGAGGGCGTGGACTTCCTCGACTCCACCGGGCTCGGCGTGCTGGTCGGCGGCCTGAAGCGAGTGCGTGCCCACGAGGGCTCGCTGCGCCTGGTCTGCAACCAGGAGCGCATTCTCAAGATCTTCCGTATCACCGGCCTCACCAAGGTGTTCCCGATCCACACCTCGGTCGAGGAAGCGGTGGCGGCCACCGACTGACCCTGGGTCCGTCATCGGCGTCGGGCTCCAGCCGGAGCCCGTACGCCGTGCGGTCCCGTCCGGGCCCATGAAGGGGTCCGGGTGCAGAAGCACAGCAGGGGGTGCGGGCTTTCGGCGGCCCCGCCCTCCCACCGCACGCCCGTAGTCGCGAGGGGGATGCATGGCCACCGTCGAACTCCGCTTCAGCGCGCTGCCCGAGCACGTCCGGACCGCCCGGTTGGTGGCGGCCGCGGTGGCACGCAGGGCAGGAGTGGACGAGGCTGTCCTCGACGAGGTCCGGCTCGCCGTCGGCGAGGCCTGCTCCCGTGCCGTCGGTCTCCACCAGAGCAGCGGCATCAGCGCGCCGGTGAAGGTGGCGCTGATCGAAGAGGAGAAACAGTTCTCCATCGAGGTCGGTGACGAGGCGCCGCATGCCGTCCCGTCGGACACGCCCGGCGCCGGGCGGGAGAGCGAGGCGGAGATCGAGGAGGACGAGATGGGCCTCGCGGTCATCAGCGGCCTCGTCGACGACGTCGAGGTCACCACCGGACAGGACGGCGGCCGGATCCGCATGACCTGGCCGACCACACCGCCGGCCGCGGCGCTGCTCTGAGCGCCGCCGTTCCACCTTCCGAGGGCCCTGCCGAGCAGGGCCCTTCGTGTTTTCCCGACACGCCCACGAATTCGTGAATGAATTCACGATCAAAGCCCCTCGAGAATTGATCAAGCAGCCAATACAGGGACCCATGGCTCGTCAACGGTTCGAGGGCATTACTCCATTCGGGTTCGATGGCGGGATCGCGATCATTTGCTGATGAGCCCGTTGAGGCTAATTCCGTTTACCGCGCTCTGTTGAGATCACTCCGAGGTACCTAGAATCCGTCCACATCTTGAGCTCAGCCCAAGCGTCAAGGAGGACGAATGGCGGGGCTTTCCATCCCTCAATCGGATCACCCTACTTCCCTCGCGGCAGCGGTCCTGACCGACGACAACCGGATCATCGTGGCCGTCATCGCGGCGGTCGCCCTGGCCGCGTTGGTGGTCGCGGGGATCCTGGTGCGCCAGGTGCTGGCCGCGGGCGAGGGCACCGACAGCATGAAACGGATCGCCGAAGCGGTCCAGGAAGGGGCGAAGGCGTATCTCGCCCGGCAGTTGCGCACGCTCGGCGCATTCGCTGTCGTCGTCTTCTTCCTGCTCATGCTGCTGCCCGCGGACAACTGGAATCAACGTGCCGGCCGGTCGGTGTTCTTCCTGATCGGTGCGGCGTTCTCGGCGGCCACCGGCTATATCGGCATGTGGCTCGCCGTGCGCAGCAATGTGCGGGTCGCCGCGGCGGCCCGGGAGGCCACACCGGCACCAGGCGAACCGGAAAAAGATCTCACCACCGTCTCGCACACCGCGATGAAGATCGCATTTCGCACAGGCGGCGTAGTCGGCATGTTCACGGTGGGGCTCGGCCTGCTGGGCGCCTCCTGTGTGGTGCTGGTGTACGCCGCCGACGCGCCGAAGGTGCTGGAGGGCTTCGGCCTCGGCGCCGCCCTGATCGCCATGTTCATGCGGGTGGGCGGCGGCATCTTCACCAAGGCCGCCGACGTCGGCGCCGACCTGGTCGGCAAGGTCGAACAGGGCATTCCGGAGGACGACCCGCGCAATGCCGCGACCATCGCCGACAACGTGGGCGACAACGTCGGCGACTGCGCGGGCATGGCGGCCGACCTCTTCGAGTCGTACGCCGTGACCCTGGTGGCCGCGCTGATCCTCGGCAAGGTGGCCTTCGGCGACTCCGGACTCGCCTTCCCGCTGCTGGTGCCCGCCATCGGCGTCATCACGGCGATGATCGGCATCTTCGCGGTCGCCCCCCGCCGCACCGACCGCAGCGGCATGACCGCGATCAACCGCGGCTTCTTCATCTCCGCGGTGATCTCGCTGGCGCTGGTCGCGATCGCCGTCTTCGTCTACCTGCCGTCGAAGTACTCCGATCTCGACGGGGTGACCGACGCGGCGATCAGGGGCAAGGGCGGCGACCCGCGGATCGTCGCCCTGGTCGCGGTGGCGATCGGCATCCTGCTCGCCGCCGTCATCCAGCAGCTGACCGGCTACTTCACCGAGACCAACCGGCGCCCGGTCAGGGACATCGGCAAGACCTCCCTCACGGGCCCGGCCACGGTCGTCCTGTCCGGCATCTCGGTGGGCCTGGAGTCGGCCGTGTACACCGCGCTGCTCATCGGGCTCGGCGTGTACGGCGCGTTCCTGCTCGGCGGTACGTCGATCATGCTGGCGCTGTTCGCGGTCGCCCTGGCCGGCACCGGTCTGCTCACCACGGTCGGTGTGATCGTCGCCATGGACACCTTCGGGCCGGTCTCCGACAACGCGCAGGGCATCGCCGAGATGTCCGGCGACGTCGAGGGCGCGGGCGCACGGGTGCTCACCAACCTGGACGCGGTCGGCAACACGACCAAGGCCATCACCAAGGGCATCGCCATCGCCACCGCCGTCCTCGCCGCATCGGCGCTGTTCGGGTCGTACCGCGACGCGATCAACACCAATGTGCAGGAAGTCGGGGCGAAACTCACCGGCCCCGGTGCGCCGATGAGTCTGTCCCTGGACATCTCGCAGCCCAACAACCTCGTCGGCCTCATCGCGGGCGCCGCGGTCGTCTTCCTCTTCTCCGGACTGGCCATCAACGCCGTGTCACGCTCGGCGGGTTCGGTGGTGTTCGAGGTGCGGCGGCAGTTCCGTGAGAAGCCCGGGATCATGGACTTCACTGAGAAGCCCGAGTACGGCAAGGTCGTCGACATCTGTACCGCGGACGCCCTCAGGGAGCTGGCCACACCCGGTCTGCTCGCCGTGATGGCGCCCATCTTCATCGGGTTCACGCTCGGCGTCGGCTCGCTCGGCTCCTATCTCGCCGGTGCGATCGGCGCGGGCACGCTGATGGCCGTGTTCCTCGCCAACTCCGGCGGCGCCTGGGACAACGCCAAGAAGCTGGTGGAGGACGGCCACCACGGCGGCAAGGGCAGTGAGGCTCACGCGGCCACGGTGATCGGCGACACCGTCGGCGACCCCTTCAAGGACACCGCGGGGCCGGCGATCAACCCGCTGCTGAAGGTCATGAACCTGGTCTCGCTGCTCATCGCGCCCGCGGTGATCAAGTTCTCGTACGGCAGCGACAAGAACCTGGCCGTACGGATCACGATCGCGCTCCTCGCCCTCGTGGTGATCGTCGTCGCCGTGTACATCTCCAAGCGGCGCGGCATCGCCGTCGGCGACGACGAGAGCACCGAGCGGATCTCCAACTCGGCGAGCACGGCGGTCGTTTCGTAGCAGTACTCCCGGGACTGTCGGAGAAGCCCCGCACAACAGGCGGGCGGACGGCGCGTGCTGACGTGCCGCCCGCCCGCTGTCGTCTGTGGGCTCGCCCACGTGGTGAGCCTTCTCTCTCAAGGTGCAAAGAGTCACAAACAGAGCTTTGGAGGGCGTTCGGGGTGCAGGGGGTGTGCGTCCGCCGTGTAGGGTCCGTGGGCCGAGAGCCATGGAAGGGACCGATCCGGTGAACAAGAAGCTCACGGCCGCGCTGTCCGGCGGTGCGGTACTGGTGGCGGCGCTGACGGGATGCAGCAGCAGCGGCGGCGGCGACAAGGGGCCCGATCCGAAGCTCGTGGCCTGGGCCAAGACGGTGTGCGACCCGCTGCCCGCGCAGCAGGCGAAGATCTCGGGCGCCTTCGACGCGCTCGCGAAGGTCGCCAAGGACGGCCCGCCGAAGGACGTCCAGAAGACCGACTCCCAGGCCTTCCAGGACCTGGCCGACGGCTTCAAGGCACGCGCGACCACCCTTTCCGGCGCGGGGGCGCCTCCCGGCGTCGACGACGGCGCGGGCAAGCAGCAGGACGCCGTCAAGAAGCTCACGGCCCTGTCCGCGGCGTATGTCGATCTCAAGAAGCGCGTGGACGGGCTCGACACCAAGGACCAGACGAAGTTCGCCTCCGGTCTGGGTGACCTCTCGGACCGGATGAAGACGGTGGCGGCACAGTACGACGGCGTGATCACCTCCCTGCAGAACCTGGAGAAGGGTGACGTCAACGCGGCGGTGACCAAGCAGTCCGGCTGCACGAAGGCCTCCGCGTCGCCGTCGCCGGCCAAGAGCTGAGTCGCCCGCCGCGGGCCACAATGGGGGGCGTGACTGACTCCGGACTCGCTTCCCTGCCCGCTTCCGACCGGACCGACATCGCCGCGCGCCTGCGGGACGCGCTGCTGGCCGCCTCCTTCACCGCCGACGGGCTGCTCGACCTGCTGGGCGCCCCCGCGTACGCGGCGCTGGCCCGCAGCGAGACCGTGCCCGCCCTGCGGGCGACCCGCGGCGACACGCCGCTGGAGACGCTCGTGCGGCTGTTCCTGCTCCAGCAACCGGTGCCGCACGCGCGCGTGGCGGCCGTTCTGCCCCTCCAGGAGGCGCTGGAGGGCGGGTGGCTCACGCGCGTGGGCGGCGACGAGGTGGCCGCCACCGTGGACGTGCGGCCCTACGGCGGCCCCGGCGGCGAGGACTGGTTCATCGTCTCCGACCTGGGCTGCGCGGTGGGCGGCGCCGGTGGCATCGGGCAGCACGACGAGGGCGTCGTCCTGGGCGTCGGCGGTGCCTCCACGACCCTCGCCGGCATCACCGTGCGCACGCCGGTCGCCTCCGCACTGGACCTCGGCACCGGTTCCGGCATCCAGGCGCTGCACGCCACGCAGCACGCCACGCGCGTGACGGCGACCGACCTCAACCCGCGCGCGCTGCACATCACCGCGCTCACCCTCGCGCTCTCCGGCGCGCCCGCCGCCGACCTGCGCGAGGGTTCGCTCTTCGAGCCCGTCCGGGACGACGAGACCTTCGACCTCATCGTGTCCAACCCGCCGTTCGTCATCTCTCCCGGTGCCCGGCTGACGTACCGGGACGGCGGCATGGGCGGGGACGATCTGTGCCGCTCGCTCGTTCAGCGGGCAGGGGAACGGCTGAACGAGGGCGGGTTCGCGCAGTTCCTCGCCAACTGGCAGCACGTGGCAGGGGAGGACTGGCAGGACAGACTCAGGTCATGGGTGCCGCGCGGGTGCGATGCCTGGATCGTGCAGCGCGAGGTGCAGGACGTCACGCAGTACGCCGAGCTGTGGCTGAGGGACGCCGGTGACCATCGCGGGGATCCGGCGGAGTACCAGGGGCGTTACGACGCCTGGCTCGACGAGTTCGAGGCGCGCAAGGTCAAGGCGGTCGGCTTCGGCTGGATCACCCTGCGCAGGACGGGGTCCGCCGAGCCCGTCGTCACCGTGGAGGAGTGGCCGCACCCGGTCGAGCAGCCTCTCGGGGACACGATCCGGGCACACTTCGAGCGCCTCGACTACCTCCGGGAGCACGACGACGCGGCGCTGCTGGAAAACCACTTCAGGCTCGCCGCCGAAGTGGTCCAGGAGCAGGTCGGGCTGCCCGGCGCCGAGGACCCTGAGCACGTGGTGCTGCGCCAGCACCGGGGCATGCGCCGGGCCACGAAGGTGGACACGGTCGGCGCCGGGTTCGCGGGCGTGTGCGACGGCACGCTGAGCGCCGGGCGCATCCTGGACGCCATCGCCCAACTCATGAACGAGGACCCGGTGTTGCTCCGCGACCGCACCCCCGCGCAGATCCGCCTGCTGGTGGAGCAGGGCTTCCTGGATCCGGCGCGGTGAGGCGGGGGTACGGCGGCTGGTTCGCCTGAGGTACGCCGGGTGCCCGTGCGGTCGTAGCCGATCCGGGATGCCGGGGTGGCCGCGCCTGGATCATCGTCGTACGCCGGCGGCACGGGGCCGGCGCGGACCGGGGGGCCAGGCCGTGACGCGCCGTGCCGGGAAAACGGCCGGAAAAGTACGGACCGCTGTTCGCGCCGACGGTGCTCGATCGCATGTTCGGCATCACGTCGACCCTCCGTTCACCCTGATGTCGCCCGCTCGTCTTCCGTGCGTGCCAGTCTCCCGGCGCTGGGCGGAGCCGGACGGCACGGAAGGGGTGGGCGGGCGATGGAGAGCGTTCCGGCGATCTTCGCGGGAATGGTGTTCGCCCTGTTCGGAGGTGCCCTGCTGACCTGGACCGGCACCCGCCTCCGGCGCCGCGAGCCGGTGGCCCGCAGTGTGAACCCGGTCGCATCGGCCGCCCTCGCGAGCGTGGCCGGGGCGGTCGCGCTGATCCTCGGTGTGTACTGCCTGACCCGCCTCTGACGTCGGCGGGCGTGCCGCGGCGGGAGTGCCGCGAGAGTAAGGGGAGCGTCACGCTCCGGACAGGCCTGATGTGGGTACCCGGTAGTCCGGGCGGCAGGAATGGCGGTAGTCGGGTTACCGTTCGAGTGGCCGTTGTGGGCTTTTCCCGTTTGACACGGGGGCGGGATGTACCGTCACACTCCGCAGCGTCACACCTGCCAGCAGTACGCCGCGCCCCTGGGGACGAAACCCCGGGGAGGCCCCAGCGTCGACCGGAGAGAAGAGCGAAGTTGTCCCCGACCAGCGAGACCGCACAGGGCGGCCGCCGACTCGTCATCGTCGAGTCGCCTGCCAAGGCGAAGACGATCAAGGGCTACCTCGGCCCCGGCTACGTCGTCGAAGCGAGCGTCGGGCACATCCGCGACCTCCCCAACGGCGCCGCCGAGGTGCCCGAGAAGTACACCGGCGAGGTGCGCCGCCTCGGTGTGGACGTCGACCATGACTTCCAGCCGATCTATGTGATCAACGCCGACAAGAGAGCGCAGGTCAAGAAGCTCAAGGACCTGCTGAAGGACTCCGACGAGCTGTTCCTCGCCACCGATGAGGACCGGGAGGGCGAGGCGATCGCCTGGCACCTCCAGGAGGTCCTCAAGCCGAAGATCCCGGTCAAGCGGATGGTGTTCCACGAGATCACCAAGGACGCGATCCGCGAGGCCGTCGCCAACCCGCGCCAGCTCAACCAGAAGCTGGTCGACGCCCAGGAGACCCGCCGCATCCTCGACCGCCTCTACGGCTACGAGGTCTCGCCGGTCCTCTGGAAGAAGGTCATGCCCCGGCTGTCGGCCGGCCGCGTCCAGTCCGTCGCGACCCGACTCGTCGTGGAGCGGGAACGCGAGCGCATCGCCTTTCGTTCTGCCGAGTACTGGGACCTGACGGGCACCTTCGCGACCGGCCGCGCGGGAGACCTGTCGGACCCGTCGTCGCTGGTCGCCCGCCTGCAGACCGTCGACGGCAGGCGGGTCGCGCAGGGCCGCGACTTCGACTCCCTGGGACAACTGAAGAGCGCGAACACCCTCCACCTCGACGAGGCGACCGCCCGCGCCCTCGCCGCCGCGCTGGAGAACACCCGCTTCTCCGTGCGCTCCGTCGAGTCCAAGCCGTACCGCCGCTCGCCGTACGCCCCGTTCCGTACGACGACGCTGCAGCAGGAGGCCAGCCGCAAGCTCGGCTTCGGCGCGAAGGCCACGATGCAGATCGCGCAGAAGCTGTACGAGAACGGCTACATCACGTACATGCGTACGGACTCCACGACGCTGAGCGACACGGCGATCGCGGCGGCCCGCGCGCAGGTCACGCAGCTCTACGGCGCCGACTACCTGCCCCCCCAGCCGCGTACGTACGCCGGCAAGGTCAAGAACGCGCAGGAGGCCCACGAAGCGATCCGCCCCTCGGGTGATCGTTTCCGCACTCCCGCCGAGACCGGCCTGACCGGCGACCAGTTCAAGCTCTACGAGCTGATCTGGAAGCGGACCGTCGCCTCTCAGATGAAGGACGCGACCGGCAACAGCGTGACCGTGAAGATCGGCGGCACCGCCGCCGACGGCCGGGACGTCGAGTTCAGCGCCTCCGGCAAGACGATCACCTTCCACGGCTTCCTGAAGGCCTACGTCGAGGGCGCCGACGACCCGAACGCCGAGCTGGACGACCGCGAGCGCCGGCTGCCGCAGGTCGCCGAGGGCGACGCGCTGTCCGCCGAGGAGATCACGGTCGACGGCCACGCCACCAAGCCTCCCGCCCGCTACACCGAGGCCTCCCTGGTCAAGGAGCTGGAAGAGCGCGAGATCGGCCGCCCGTCGACGTACGCGTCGATCATCGGCACGATCCTGGACCGCGGCTATGTCTTCAAGAAGGGCACGGCCCTGGTGCCGTCCTTCCTGTCCTTCGCCGTGGTCAACCTCCTGGAGAAGCACTTCGGGCGGCTCGTCGACTACGACTTCACCGCCAAGATGGAGGATGACCTCGACCGCATCGCGGCCGGTGAGGCCAAGGCCGTGCCGTGGCTGAAGCGCTTCTACTTCGGCGAGGGGACGGGCCACGGCGGAGCGGCCGAGGCGGGCAACGGCGACGGCGACCACCTCGGTGGCCTCAAGGAGCTGGTGACCGACCTGGGTGCGATCGACGCGCGCGAGGTGTCCTCGTTCCCGGTGGGCAACGACATCGTGCTCCGCGTCGGCCGCTACGGCCCGTACATCGAGCGCGGCGAGAAGGACACCGAGGAGCACCAGCGCGCCGACATCCCGGACGACCTGGCACCGGACGAGCTGTCCGTCGAGCTGGCCGAGGAACTGCTCGCCAAGCCGAGCGGCGACTTCGAGCTGGGCACGGACCCGGCCACCGGCCACACGATCGTCGCCAAGGACGGCCGCTACGGCCCGTACGTCACCGAGATCCTCCCCGAGGGCACCCCGAAGACCGGCAAGAACGCGGTCAAGCCGCGCACGGCCTCGCTCTTCAAGTCGATGGCGCTCGACACGGTGACGCTCGACGACGCACTGAAGCTGATGTCGCTGCCGCGCATCGTGGGCACCGACGCCGACGGCCAGGAGATCACCGCGCAGAACGGCCGCTACGGCCCGTACCTGAAGAAGGGCACGGACTCGCGTTCGCTGCAGTCCGAGGACCAGCTCTTCACGATCACGCTGGAGGAGGCGCAGGCGATCTACGCGCAGCCCAAGCAGCGCGGCCGGGCCGCCGCCAAGCCGCCGCTGAAGGAGCTGGGCGAGGACCCGGTCTCCGGCAAGCCGGTCGTGGTCAAGGACGGCCGCTTCGGTCCGTACGTCACCGACGGCGAGACCAACGCGACCCTGCGCTCCGGTGACAGCGTCGAGACGATCACCCCGGAGCGCGGCTTCGAGCTGCTCGCCGAGAAGCGCGCGAAGGCCCCCGCCAAGAAGACCGCGAAGAAGGCCGTGGCCAAGAAGACGGCCCCGGCGAAGAAGACCGCCGCCAAGAAGACGGCGGTGAAGAAGACGACCGCGGCCGCGAAGAAGACCACGGCGAAGAAGACCACCGCCAAGAAGGCGACGGCTTCCAAGGCGACGGCTTCCGGCTCGGAGGACTGACTCCCCCGATCAGTGGACCGGCGCCACCGGTCAGTGGACTGACGCGGAGGACCGCCACGGGGGAGACAGTCGCCGCAATCGGCCGCCTTTCCGGCTTCGCTCAGCGAACGCCCTGGCATCACTTTGGTGTCGGGGCGTGCGCATGCCAGGAGAGGCGACGTGTGCTGTCGGCGGCTGCCGATAGGCTGAACACATGACGCGAGCCGAGCAGCCAACGGCCCCCACCACAGCCCCGGACGACGAGCTGGTCGCGGACTCCCGCGAGCGCGCCGTCCGCTCCTTGCTGCGCCGACCGCAGCTGCGGCGCCTGTGGAGCGCGCAGCTGGTGAGCGGTGTCGGCGACACCCTGGCACTCCTCGTCCTGGTGGCCCTCGCCCTCCAGGCGGCGATCGTCCAGGGCTCCTTCGGGGGCGGATACCGGGGTGTGGCGTTCGCAGTGGCGACGGTCTTCGCGGCACGTGTCCTCGCCGCGCTGCTGTTCGGCGCGGTCCTCCTCGGCCCGCTGACCACGCTCACCGCCCAGGAGGGCCCGCTCGACCGCCGCTGGACCATGGTCGGCGCCGACGGCGTGCGCGCCGCCCTGCTGATCATCGCGCCGCTGTGGATCGACTGGACCCCGGACGACGCACTGGCCGTCCTGCTGGTCACCGCCTTCGTCACCGGCGTCGCCGAGCGCCTGTGGACGGTGTGCCGGGAGAGCGCGGCCCCGGCCCTGCTGCCCGGCCCGCCCCCGGAGGGCGCGACCGTACGGCCGCTGCCGGACCACATGGACGCCCTGCGCCGCCTCTCGCTGCGCACGAGCTTCGTCGCCGTGCCGCTGGCCGCCGCGACCCTGGTCGTCGCCAGCCTGATCAACAACCTGCTGGGCGTCGGCGTGGCCTGGTTCGACCAGCACCACGCGGCCCTCGGGTCGTATGTGGCGGCCGGTCTGTTCGCCGCCTCCCTGTCCGTGCTGACCTCGCTGGAGCTGCCCGACGTGCGCACCCCGCGCGCGCGGTCCCCGCTGGAGGGCCTGCGCCGCCCGCGCACCGGCACCGGTGTCGACAAGGGCCGTACGGGCGCGATCCCGCTGCTCGTCCCGGCCTGCGCGGCGGTCGCCGGAGCCATCGCCGCCGCCGTCTCGGCGTGCGTGCTGCACGCCACCGACCTGGGCGGCGGCCCGGTCCTGTACGGCCTGCTGGTCCTCGGCCTGACCGGCGGTGTCGCCGCCGGGATCCGTACGGCCCCCGCGCTGCTGCCGTCGCTCTCGCGCCGCCGGCTGCTCGCCCTCGCGATCGCCCTCACCGGCATCGCCCTGCTGGCCGCCGGGCTGGTCCCGGACGTCACCACGGTGCTGCTCATCGTCACGCTGGCCGGCGTCAGCGCGGGCGTGGCCGCGAACACCGGGCACGCCCTGCTCGACCAGGAGACCGAGGACTACCGCCGTGCGCGGGTCACCGAGCACCTGCACGCGGTCGTCCGGGTCTTCATAGCGCTCGGCGCGCTGATCGCCCCCGTGGTCGCCGGGCTCATCGGCCGGCACCGGATGGAGAACGGCAGGTTCGTCTTCGCCCACGGCGGCGCCTCCTTCACGCTGATGCTGGTAGGCGCGCTGCTGCTGCCGGTGGCGGCGCTGGTGCTCGCCAAGGTCGACGACCGCTCCGGCATCCCGCTGCGCCAGGACCTCAAGGACGCGCTGCTCGGCGGCGACGACCCGGTCGAGGCACCGGCGACGACGGGCTTCTTCGTCGCCCTGGAGGGCGGCGACGGCGCCGGGAAGTCCACCCAGGCCGAGGCCCTCGCCGAGTGGATCCGCGCCAAGGGCCACGAGGTCGTGCTCACCCGCGAGCCGGGTGCCACCCCGGTCGGCAAGCGGCTGCGCTCGATCCTGCTGGACGTGTCCTCGGCAGGCCTGTCGCACCGCGCGGAGGCGCTGCTGTACGCCGCCGACCGGGCCGAGCACGTCGACACCGTCGTACGGCCCGCCCTGGAGCGCGGCGCCGTGGTCATCTCCGACCGGTACATCGACTCGTCCGTCGCCTACCAGGGCGCCGGCCGCGATCTGTCCCCGACCGAGATCGCCCGCATCAATCGCTGGGCGACCAACGGCCTCGTCCCGCACCTGACCGTTCTGCTGGACGTCTCCCCGGAGACCGCCCGTGAGCGGTTCACCGAGGCGCCGGACCGGCTGGAGTCGGAGCCTGCGGAGTTCCACGCGCGCGTGCGGGCCGGTTTCCTCACACTGGCCGCCTCCGACCCCGGCCGCTATCTGGTGGTGGACGCCGGACAGGATCCCGAGGCCGTCACCACCGTGATCCGGCACCGGCTCGACACCGTGCTGCCGCTGTCCGAGGCCGAGATCAAGGCCCAGGAGGAGGCGCGGAAGAAGGCCGAGGAGGAGGCCCGCCGCAAGGCCGAGGAAGAGGCCGCGCGCAAGGCTGAGGAGGAGCGCCTGGAGCGCGAGCGCCAGGAGGAGCTGGCCCGGCTCCGCGCCGAGGAGGAGGAGCGCAAGCGCCGCGAGCTGGAGGAGGCGCAGCGCCGCGAGGCCGAACGGCAGGCGGAGGAGGCCCGGCAGCGTGCCGCGGAGGCCGCCCGCCGCGCGGAGGAGGAGCGGCAGCGGCTGCTCGCCGAGGAGAAGGCCCGCGCCGAGGAGGAGGCCCGCCGCAGGGCCGAGGAGGATCGGCGCCGCAAGCAGGCCGAGGAAGAGGCCCGGCTGCGCGCCGAGGAAGAGGCCCGGCAGGCGCGGCTGCGTGCCGAGGAGGAGGCGCGGCGCCTGGAGAAGCAGCGCAAGGCCGAGGAGGCGCTGCTGCGGGCCGAGGAGGCGCGCCGGCAGGCGGCTGAGGCAGCGGCGGCGGCCGACACCGCGGCCCGCAGGCCCAGCGCCCCCCTGCCGTCCGCGCCGGGCGTCGTGCCGGACGCGGCGACGGTTCCCACGCCGGTGGTGTCGCCGCACGCGCGCGGCGCCGAGGAGACGGTCCCGACGCCGGTGGTCTCGCCGGGGACCGACGAGACGACGGTGCTGCGCCCGGTGCGTGAGGAGCGGGGCGGCTCCGCGGAGGAAGCCCAGGATGCCCAGAGGGCCCGGGACGCCAAGGACTCTCAGGGTGCCCAGGGTGCCCAGGTCGGCAATGCCTCCGACGGCTCCCACGCGGACTCCGAGGTGACCGCCGAGCTGCCGCAGCCACCGGTGGCTTCCGGCCTTACCGACGAGACGGCCGTCCTTCCGCCAGTGTCCGCCGCCCCCGCCGAGGAGACCGCCGTGCTGCCGCCGGTGGTTCCGGGTGCGGCCGACGAGACGGCCGTGCTGCCGTCGGTACGGGGTGACGCCCCGGCGGACCGGGTGCCACCCGGCTTCTTCCGGGACGAGCGGCCCGCCGCGGGCCCCGACGGCTCCGAGGACCGCACGCGCGAGATGCCCCAGATCGACCCCGACGGCACGCCGCGCCGCCGGCCGCGTCCCGAGTGGGCCGAGGAGACCCCGCTGGACGACCTGCCGACGCTGGCGGACGAACTGCTGGGTTCGTACGACAAGCGCGAGTACGGCGACCAGGGCGAGGAGCGGGGTCGCGGGGGCCGCGGCCGCCGAGGCTGACGGCCGGTCCCGCCGGGTACGGCGAGCAGCGGGCGGCGTGGGTCGGAACACCGACCGGCGCCGCCTTCGCCTTTCCCGCCGGCGGCGACGAGCGCGCGGGCCGGACGACGAGCGCGCGGACGGTGTTGTCAGTGGCCGCCCGCACAATGGATGGAAGGAACGCGGAGTGTGACGGAAGGGCGGCGTGACCCATGACCGTATGGGACGACCTCGTCGGGCAGGAGAAGGTGAGCGCGGTGCTCGACGCCGCCGCGCGGGACGCCGACGCCCTCGTCACGGCCGCCGCCGCCGACGAGCCGCCGCCCGAGGCGTCGAAGATGACGCACGCCTGGCTGTTCACGGGCCCGCCCGGCGCCGGCCGGAACCAGGCGGCCAGAGCCTTCGCCGCGGCCCTGCAGTGCGTGAGCCCCGACAGAGCCCTCGGCGGAGCCCCCGGCTGCGGCTTCTGTGACGGCTGCCACACCGCGCTGCTCGGCACCCACGCGGACGTCACCACGGTGGCCGCCGTGGGCTCCGAGATCCTCGTGAAGGACATGCGGGACACGGTCCGCAAGTCGTTCACCGCCCCGGCGAACGGCCGCTGGCAGATCATCCTCGTCGAGGACGCCGAGCGGCTGAACGAGAAGTCGGCCAACGCCGTCCTCAAGGCCGTCGAGGAGCCTGCCCCGCGCACCGTCTGGCTGCTGTGCGCCCCCTCCATCGAGGACGTCCTGCCGACGATCCGCTCCCGCTGCCGCCACCTGAACCTGCGCACGCCGTCCGTGGACGCGATCGCCGACATGCTCGTACGGCGCGACGGCATCGAGCCGGAGGTCGCCGTGGCCGCCGCCCGCGCCACCCAGGGGCACGTCGACCGGGCCCGGCGCCTGGCCACGGACCCGGCGGCCCGCGAGCGCCGCGCCTCCGTGCTCAGGCTGCCGCTGCGGCTGGACGAGGTCGGCGCCTGCCTGAAGGCAGCCCAGGAACTGGTCGACGCGGCCGCCGAGGACGCCAAGCAGCTCGCCGAGGAGATGGACGGCAAGGAGACCGAGGAGCTGAAGGCGGCGCTGGGTGCGACCCAGGGCGGCCGGCTGCCGCGCGGCACGGCGGGCGTGATCAAGGACCTGGAGGACATGCAGAAGCGCCGCAGAACCCGTACGCAGCGCGACAGCCTCGACATCGCCCTCGGCGACCTCACCGCCTTCTACCGCGACGTCCTCGCCCTCCAGCTCGGCTCCCGGGTGGCAATCGCCAACGCCGACGCCGAGGAGGCCCTGGAGCGGCTCGCGCGCGGCAGCACCCCGGAATCCACGCTCCGCCGCATCGAGGCGATCGCCGCCTGCCGCGAGGCCCTCGACGGCAATGTGGCCCCGCTGCTGGCGGTGGAGGCGATGACGATGGCGTTGCGAGCGGGCTGACGGCGACGGGGTTGCCGCCGGGCCGACGAGGACGGGGTTGCCGGTGGGCCGCCACCCCGGGGATGACGACGGCGGCTGCCCGCCGGGCCGGGTGCGTGTGTGACCCCATGGTCCGGCCAGCCCGACTGCCGCCCCGGCTGTCCCTTTCACCGGTCCGCCGCCGGTCCGCCGCCGATCCGTCGCCAGTCCTCCGCCGCTCCACCTCCGCACAGCCGCCGCTCCACCTGGCTGCCCCCCTCAGCCGTCCTCCCGGCGGCCACCCCTCGGAGGCAGGTATGTCCCCCGTACGAGCCATAATCCGCACGCACCGCACTCAAGGCGTCGCACAGCGTTACGCTCGCCTGATGTACACCAGGCCATCCCCCCGCCGGACCCGGCGCACCCGCACCCGGACGACGGCCCGCCTCACCGCCACCCTGTTCACGGCCGCCGCCCTGCTCGTGTCCGCCTGCTCCTCCTCCGGGAGTTCGACCACGTCCGCCCACGGTGAGGCGGACGCGGCGCTGGCCGCGCTGCCGCGCGCGACGCCGTCCGCGCTGTCGTCGTACTACACCCAGCAGCTGCACTGGCGCAGCTGCGGCGTCCCCGGTTTCCAGTGCGCGACCATGAAGGCCCCACTGGACTACGCCAAGCCCGGCTCGGGCGACATCCAGCTCGCTGTCGCCCGGAAGAAGGCCACCGGCAAGGGCAAGCCGCTCGGTTCGCTGCTGGTCAACCCGGGCGGTCCCGGCGGTTCGGCGGTCGGCTACCTCCAGAGCTACGCGGGCATCAGCTACCCGGCCGACGTCCGCGCCCGCTACGACATGGTCGCGGTGGACCCTCGGGGCGTCGCCCGCAGCGAGCCCGTCCAATGCCTCGACGGCCGCCAGATGGACGCGTACACACAGACCGACCTGACGCCCGACGACCAGCAGGAGCGGAGCGCGCTGGTCACGGCGGACAAGAAGTTCGCGGAGAGCTGCGAGGCGCACTCGGCGCGGCTGCTGCGGCACGTCTCCACCGTGGAGGCGGCGCGGGACATGGACATCCTGCGGGCGGCGCTGGGTGATCAGAAACTGAACTACGTGGGAGCGTCGTACGGCACGTTCCTGGGGGCCACGTACGCCGGGCTGTTCCCCGGACGGGTCGGCCGGATGGTGCTGGACGGCGCGATGGACCCCTCCCAGGACGCCCGGAAGATGACCCTGGAGCAGACGGCCGGCTTCGAGACGGCGTTCCAGGCGTTCGCGAAGGACTGCGTGCAGCACTCCGACTGCCCGCTCGGCGACAAGGACACGACGCCGGCGCAGGTCGGCGATCACCTCAAGGCGTTCTACCGGAAGCTGGACCAGCACCCCATCCCGGCGGGCGACGCGGACGGCCGCAAGCTCGGTGAGGCGCTGGCCACGACCGGGGTGATCGCGGCGATGTACGACCAGGCGGAGTGGGAGCAGCTGCGCGAGGCGCTGACCTCGGCGATGAAGGAGAACGACGGCGCGGGCCTGCTCGCGCTCTCCGACAGCTACTACGAACGTGACGCCGGCGGCCACTACAGCAACCTCATGATGGCCAACGCCGCCGTGAACTGCCTGGACCTGCCGCCGGCCTTCACCGGCCCCGACCAGGTGGAGAAGGCGCTGCCCGCCTTCGAGAAGGCCTCCCCGGTCTTCGGCGACGGCCTGGCCTGGTCCTCACTGAACTGCGCGTACTGGCCGGTGAAGGCCGTGGGCGAGCCGCACCGCATCGAGGCGAAGGGCGCCGCGCCGATCGTGGTGGTCGGCACCACCCGCGACCCGGCGACGCCCTACCGGTGGGCGCAGTCCCTGGCCCGCCAGCTCTCCTCGGCCCGCCTCCTGACATACGTCGGCGACGGCCACACCGCCTACGGCCGGGGCAGCTCCTGCATCGACTCGACGATCAACACCTACCTGCTCCACGGCACCCCGTCGGGCACAGGAAAGCGCTGCTCATAGCCCCTGTCACCGGCCCCGGAGCCCCCTGCTCCGGGGCCGGTACGAAGCACCCTCGGAAACTGTGTAGACTTACCGACGTTGCCGATCGCACCATAGTGCGGGCAGCGCGCCGCTTTAGCTCAGATGGCCAGAGCAACGCACTCGTAATGCGTAGGTCTCGGGTTCGAATCCCGAAAGCGGCTCCACTGAGACCCCGGGTCGGACACCGTCTGGCCCGGGGTTCTTCGTACCCGGAGGCTGATGGGTCGGCCGGCGCCGTCCCTCCGCTGCTGTTCCCGCCCGCGAGGGAACGTGCGGACAAAACCGGAGCAAAAGGGCTGCAAAGTGAATCCGGCTCGGGTGAACCCACGGACCTGAGGCAACATCTTGGTGAACGGCGGGCACCGCGCGGTCGGGGCGTGGTGCCGCCGTCGGCTGGATGGGGTGAGGGACGTGGCGGAGCCGAGGATCGCCGTCGCCGTGGTGACCATGGGCAACCGGCCCGCTGAGGTCGACGCCCTGCTGGAGTCCGTGGCCAAGCAGGATCTCGCCCCTGCCCGCACCGTGATCGTCGGCAATGGCTGCCGGCTGCCCGAGTTCGCCCGCCGGCTCTCCCTGCCCGGCGAGGTCACCACCATCGACGTGGAGGAGAACCTCGGCTGCCCCGGCGGCCGGAATGTCGCCCTCGCCCGACTGCGGGAGTACGGCGACGTCGACGTCGTCGTGGAACTGGACGACGACGGCCTGCTCGTCGACCCCGATGTGCTGCGCCGCGTGCGGGACCTGTACGCCGCCGATCCGCATCTCGGCATCGTCGGCTTCCGCATCGCCGACGAGCACGGCGAGACCCAGCAGCGGCATGTGCCGAGGGTCGGCAAGTCCGACCCGATGCGCGGCGGCTATGTCACCGGCTTCCTCGGCGGCGGACACGCCCTGCGCATGGCGATGCTGGCCGAGACCGGGGACTGGCCCGCCGAGTTCTTCTTCGCGCACGAGGAGACCGACCTCGCCTGGCGCGCCGCCGACGCCGGCTGGAAGATCCTCTACGCCCCCGAACTGCTGCTCCAGCACCCCAAGACCTCACCGGCCCGGCACGCCATCTACTACCGAGTCAACGCCCGCAACCGCGTCTGGCTCGTCCGGCGCCGGCTGCCGTTGCCGCTGATCCCCGTGCACCTCGGGGTATGGACGCTGCTCACCCTCGCCCGCACTCGCTCGTCGGCGGGGCTGAAGGCATGGTTCGGCGGGTTCGTGGAAGGGCTGCGGGAACCGGCGGGCGAGCGTCGGCCCATGCGCTGGCGGACGGTGTGGCGGCTCACCCGCCTCGGGCGTCCGCCGGTGATCTGAGGCGACGGGGCCACGCCCGGCGGGTCTGTGGCCGATGGGGCCTTGGGCCGACGGGTCTGTGGTCGATGGACCTGTGGTCGATGGGCCTTGGGGCGACAGGTCTTGGGCCGACAGGTCCTGGGCCGACAGGCCTTGGGGTGACAGCGGCGCGGCACGGGCGCGGAGAAGGTGACGGGACGGGGCCCCGGGCGTTCACCTCCGCCGACCGGGGCCCCTTTGTGTCCCCGGATCCAGCCTGCGGCGACACTCCCCCGAGTTACGCGACTTACGCGCGCACCGTACGGCCAGATCCGATGGAAATGATCACATCAGGATGCGCCAACGGATCGCTAACATGTGGCCAACGGTTCGTCGGCACGTCGCGGATCCGTTGGCCGGAACTCGCCGACGGTTTCCGGAACAGGCCGCCGGACAGGCCGATCAGGGGCCGGGTCGGCCGGCAGAAGGTGGCGGGAAACCGTTGTGGACAGGGTGGATTTCCGCCAGGGAACGTCGGGCGCAGGCTCGGCGCGGAGCACGGTCGGTCCCGACCGCGCGGGAAGGCAGTGGTACGGCGTGATGCGGCGGTGCGAGCTGCGGTTCGGACTGCTGGGGCCGCCCGTCCTGTATGACCGACCGTTGTTCGGGATCTCGTGCGAGACCTCCGATGCCCATCCCGGCGAAACCGACGGTCCTGGTGAAACCGCCGGTCCCGGTGAAACCGCCTTGCGTGAACCCGCCGCCGATGGCACCGGCACCCCCGACAACGGCCTCCGCGCCATCGGCAGCCCCAAGGTGCGCGCGCTGCTGGCCGCGCTGCTGCTGGAGCCGGGCCGGGTCGTGTCGGTGGAGTCGCTGAAGGACGCCCTGTGGGGCGGAGCGCCGCCCGTCTCCGCGCAGGCGTCCCTGCACAATCACGTCACCCGGCTGCGTCGGCTCCTGGACGACCCCGACCGGCTCAGGGCCGTACCGCCGGGGTACGTGCTGCGCGTCGACCACGGCGAGTTGGACGTGCACGTCTTCGACGCCCGGGTCGCCGAGGCGCGTGCCGCGCACGCCCGGCGGGACTGGTCGGGGATCGTACGGGCCTGCACCGCCGGGCTGGCGCTCTGGCGCGGCACCCCGCTCAGCGGGCTCCCGGCCGACCTCGGCGGCTATGCCCTGGTGCAGCGCCTGGAGGAGGCCCGGCTGCTCCTGCTGGAATGGCGCTACGACGCCGAACTCGCCGTGGGCGGCGCACGGCTGGCCGGGATCGTCCCGGAGCTGGCGGCACTGGTCGCCGAGTATCCGCTGCGCGAGGCGTACCACCGTCAGCTCATGCTCGCCCTGCACCGCACCGGCCGCCAGGCCGAGGCACTCGCCGTCCACCGCGATCTGCGCGCCCGGCTGGTCGAGGAACTCGGCATCGAACCCGGTCCGGCGGTACGCGAGGCGCATGTCGAGGTGCTGCGGGGGAGTGACGAGGACCAGCGGCGGGCGCGTGAGGAGCGCGCCGGCCACCGGCGGGGCGCGGACGGCAAGGTTCGTCGACATCCGCAGGACGCCGGGCACTTGGACGGCGCACCCGAGGAGGAAGCCGCGGCGGCCGTCCCGCAGGAGAGCGCCGGGCAGGGGCCGGGGCCGGATGCCCGGCAGACTCCGCGACCGGCACAACTCCCGGCGCCACCGGCCCATTTCACCGGCCGCGCCGACGTCCGTCGCGAGCTGCGGCAGGCACTCGCCGAGCCGCCCGCCCCGGCTCCGTCCATCGCCGTGATCAGTGGCATGGCGGGCGTCGGCAAGAGCGCGCTCGCCCTGCATGTCGGGCATGAGCTGCGGGATCGCTTCACCGATGGTCAGCTGTACGTCAACCTGCACGGCGCCACCCCCGGCATGACCCCGCTCACCTCCGCCCAGGCACTCGCCGCACTGCTCCGGGATCTGGGCGCCGAGCCCCGCAGCATCCCCGAACACCCGGACGCGGCAGCCGCGTTGCTCCGCTCGCTGCTCGCCCCGGCCCGCATCCTGCTGGTACTGGACGACGCGGCGAACGCGGCCCAGGTACGGCCTCTGCTGCCGGCCGGGCCCGGCTGCGCGGTGATCGTCACCAGCCGCTCGCCGCTGACCGCCCTCGACGGCGCCCGGCGCTTCCCGCTCGCGCCGCTGACCGGCGAGGACAGCGCGGCACTGCTGCGCGCGGTGAGCGGACGCGCGGGGCTGGACGCCGGGCATGCGCTGGTCGAGCTGACCGGCCGGCTTCCGCTGGCGCTGCGCGTCGTCGCCGCCCGGCTCGCCGCCCGCCGCGCCCTCACCCCCGATGTACTGGCCGGCCAGCTCGCCGAGACGGACGGCAGGCTGCGGCATCTGGAGTACGACGATCTGAGCGTCCGGCGCTCCCTGGCCGTCGCCCACGACGCGCTGGCCGCCGCCGAGCGCGAGGCGGACCGGGACGCGGCCCTCGCGCTGTGCCGTATCGGTGCGCTGGACCTGCCGACCTACGGCGCCCCGCTGATCGCCCGCCTCACCGGCACCGACGAGCGCCGCGCCGAGGCCGCCCTCGACCGCCTGGTCGACGTGGCCCTGCTGGAGGAGACGGCCTACGGCCGCTACGCCCCGCACGACCTGGTCCGCGACTTCGCCCGTGAACTGGCGGACACGGGAACGGACGCGGGCACGGGTGCAGGCGCAGACATGGACGCAGGGACGGGCATGGGAGGCACAGGCACGGGGGTGTCGCCGGGTGCGCCCGAGCTGACCGCACTGCGCTGGTACGCCGCCGTGGCCGAGTGGGTGCTGGAGGCGGTCGTCGAGCCAGGGCTCGATCAGGAGGACCGGCGCCGGGCGACCTCCGCGCAGCCGGCGGAGCATGCGCTGGACGTGGCCGAGCTGATGCCCTTCGAGTCCGCCGAGGAGGCTTTCGCCTGGGGCGAGGTGGAGCTGGAGAACGTCGTCGCCCTGGTGGCACGGAACGCGGACACCTCCGATCCGCTCCGGGCCGCCCATCTCTCGGTGCTCGCGCGGCTGCTCTTCCCCTATGTCCAGCGCGGCGGACGGGTCGCCGAGATGGAGGTGCTCGGGCGGGCCGCGCTCGGGGCGGCGCGGCGGCTCGGGGACGCGGCCGCCGAGGCGTACGCACTGGGTGACCTGGCCGGACTGCACTTCATGACCGGCCGGCAGAAGGACGCCCTCGCCCTCACCGACCAGTCCCTGGAGATCTGGGGGCGGCTCGGTGTCGTCTCCAGGATCCGGCGCTGTCTGAACAACCGCGGTCTGCTGCTGGAGGGCCTCGGGCGGTTCGAGGAGTCCGGGGAGGCGCTGCGGCAGAGCCTCGCCCACTCGCGGCAGTTGAGCGACCCTTATGGCGAGGCCGTCACCCACAGCCACCTCGGCAATCTCTACGAGCACACCGATCCGCGCGCCGCCATCGAGCAGCACCGGCACTCGCTGGCGATCGGGGACGCGATCGGCGCGGTCATTGTGCAGCACTCGGCGCACTGCAATATCGGCTACGCCCATCTCACCCTGGGCGAACCGGCCGCCGCCGCAGGGCACTTCGAGGAAAGCCTGCGCATCCTGGGCGGCCATGGCGACTGGCACGGCGAGTCCCAGACCCGGCTCGGCCTGGTCCGCGCCCTGCGGGAGCTGGGGGAGGCCGAGCGGGCGGGCCGCGAGTGCGCCGAGCTGCTCAGCCGGGCCGACGCCCGTGCCGACCGCTACATGGGCGGCCTCGCACGGCACCAGCACGGGCTGCTGCTGCGCGCGCAAGGGCGGCGGGCGGAGGCGTACGACGTCTGGCGCGCCGCGCTGACGGCCCTGGACGGCACGGACGAGCAGGAGGTCGTGACGGAGCTGCGGGAACTGCTCGCGCGGTGACCGAAGTGCGCCCGAGCGGCGCTCACTTGGCGTCTGCATAGCACTCCACCACCGCCGTGGTGAACGGAAAGCGCACCGGTGTCTCACCGAAGGTCAGCCGTCCGGCGAGGCCGGCGGAGGCACGGATGGCCTTGACGACCGTGTCGGCCTCGTCGGCGGGACAGTGCACGATCACCTCGTCGTGCTGGAAGAAGACCAGCTCGGCCTTGAGGTCGGCGCAGGCCCGGCGCAGCCCGGCGAGCATCAGCAGCGCCCAGTCGGCGGCGCTGCCCTGGACGACGAAGTTCCGCGCGAAGCGGCCCCGCGCCCGGGAGTCGGAGGAGGCGTAGCCGGGGACCCAGGGGGCCGGTGTGTAGGTGTCGTCCTCGCCGACGGGGATGCCCGCCTCCTCCGCCGCGTCCTCGCCGGAGCCGGCCGCCGGTGGGCAGGTCCGGCCCAGCCAGGTGCGCACCAGTCGGCCCTCCTCGCCCGCGCGGGCGGCCTCGTCGACGTACGCGACCGCCTTCGGGAAGCGGCGGCGCAGCGCGGCCAGGTTCTTCAGGCCGTCGCCCGAGGTCTGGCCGTAGACCGCGCCGAGCACGGCGAGCTTGGCCTGGTCGCGGTCGCCGGAGAAGGCGCGGTCGGAGACGGACTGGTACAGGTCGCTCTCGCGGCCGGCGACCTCCATCAGGCCGGGGTCGCGGGAGATCGCGGCGAGCACGCGGGGCTCCATCTGGTCGGCGTCGGCCACCACCAGCCGCCAGCCGGGATCGGCGACCACGGCGCGGCGGATCACCTTGGGGATCTGCAGCCCGCCCCCGCCGTTGGTCACCCAGCGTCCGGTGACCGTGCCGCCGGCGAGGAACTCGGGGCGGAAGCGGCCCTCGCGCACCCAGTCCTGCAGCCAGGACCAGCCGTGGGCCACCCAGATGCGGTACAGCTTCTTGTACTCCAGCAGGGGTTCGACGGCCGGGTGGTCGACGGACTGGATCTCCCAGCGGCGGGTCGAGCGCACCTTGATGCCGGCCTGGGCGAAGGCCTTGATCACATCGGCGGGCAGCTCGGGGCGGACCCGGCGGCCGAAGGCGGCCGACACCTCGTCGGCCAGCTCGGCGAGGCGACGCGGCTCGCCGCCGCCTGCATACCGCTCGCCCAGCAGGTCGTGCAGCAGGTCGCGGTGGACCTCGGTGCTCCATGGCAGGCCCGCGTGGTTCATCTCGGCGGCCACCAGCATTCCGGCCGACTCGGCGGCCGTCAGCAGCCGCATCCGGTCGGGGTGGGCGGTCCGCTCGTGCCGCCGAAGCTGCTCGGCGTAGACCGCGAGGAGATCGGTCAGGGGCAGATGGGTGCCGGTGGGCTCGAACAGCGGGGACTGGGCGCCCGGTTCGGCGGAACGCTGGGGTGGATCGGGCGGTACGGGGCCGCCGCGGAGGCGGGCCAGGGCGGCGGCGGCCGAGCGTGGCTCGCCGTACCGGCCCTCGTGGCCCAGCAGGAGTGTCTCGGCGTCCTCGATGTCGTAGCACCGCTCCACTCGCACCCCCGTGGCGAGCAGACGCGGGTAGACCTCGGGGGTGGACCGCCACACCCAGCGTGTCACCTCCG
Organism: Streptomyces sp. NPDC052101; assembly: GCF_040680235.1. NCBI lineage: Bacteria > Bacillati > Actinomycetota > Actinomycetes > Kitasatosporales > Streptomycetaceae > Streptomyces > Streptomyces sp. NPDC052101. The sequence goes on along the minus strand of NZ_JBFAWH010000002.1, from coordinate 93,409 downwards.
GGCGGCTCCGCACCGCCCCGGCGAGATCGCTCTCCCGCCGCACCGGCCCGGCGGGCAGCCCGTCCGGGCCGAGGGGGGCGACGTCCACGCCTCCGTCCTCGGCCGGTGCGAGTGCCCACCGGTCGGTCATGACTGCGAGTGTGGCAGGCGGGTCTGACAATCCGCCTGACCTGCGGTTTCAGTCCTCCGAGGAGGCCGGCTCGGCCAGCGGGTTCTGCTCCGCCAGCAGCGAGAGCATCCTGGCGAGGTGCTGCTCGGTGCCGGCCTTGGTGATGCCGAGGCCGTTGAGGACGCCCTCGCCGTTCTCCTGCTCCAGGAGAGCGAGCAGGATGTGCTCGGTGCCGATGTAGTTGTGTCCGAGCCGGAGGGCCTCGCGGAAGGTGAGTTCCAGGGCCTTCTTGGCGTCGGGGCCGTAGGGGACGAGGTCCGGGACCTCCTCCGAGGCAGGCGGGAGCGCGGCGGCCGCGGCCTGTCGTACGGAGTCGAGCAGGACGCCCTGCGCGGTGATCGCCTTCGCCGCCAGACCTTCCGGCTCGGCCAGCAGTCCGAGGACCAGATGCTCGGAACGGCCCTCGGAGTTGCGGGCCGCCACCGCCTCGTTGTGCGCGGCCATGACCACGTTCCGCGCGCGCGGGGTGTAGCGGCTGAAGCCCTGGCTGGGGTCGAGGTCGGCGGACTCCTTCGGTACGAACCGCTTCTGCGCCGCCTGCCGGGTCACCCCCATGCTCCGGCCGATCTCGGTCCATGACGCGCCCGAGCGCCGTGCCTGGTCGACGAAGTGGCCGATCAGATGGTCGGCCACGTCACCGAGGTGATCGGCGGCGATCACCGCGTCCTGGAGCTGGTCGAGGGGCTCGGGATGAACCTTCTTGATGGCCTCGATGAGGTCGTCGAGGCGTACGGATGCCGTGATGTTCGGATTGGTCGCCATGTGTCAACCGTAGGTTGCACCCCCACGGGTGTCAACCGACAGTTGACAGTCCAGTTTTCCTACGGGCTACGGCTGCGGGCTGCGGGCTGCGGGCTACTGGCTTCGGGCTGGGGCCTAGGTGCTGTGTTCGTACATCACCACCAGCACGCCGTGCACCGGCTGGTCCGCGTCGTCCTCCTCCGCCCCGTCCACCAGCTCGGCCAGCGTCTCGCGCAGCCGCCGTGCCCGCTCCGGGCTCAGGCGCAGGTGGCGCAGGCTCAGCAGGTGTTCCTCCGGGGAGTGGTCGATCTCCTGGGCGACGGCGTTCAGTAGGGCGGCGCGGTCGGCGGCACGCGGCTCGGCGACCCGTAGCCGCCGTCCGGTCCGCCGGTAGTAGTGCTCGGTGCCGCCCCGGACCTTGCGGGTCTCCGTGATGTGCACGAGCCCCGCCGTGTGCAGCGTCTTCAGGTGGTGCGCCACGCTTCCCTTGGCCACGCCGAGGCGCACTGCCAACTGACTGATCGTTGCGGCCTCGTGGTTCAGTGCGAAGAGCAGGCGCTGCCGCAGCGGATGGGCGAGCGCGGCGAACTGCTCCGGTGTGGAGATGTCCAGTACACCGTCGGCGTCACGGGCGGGCGGTTGCGGTCCTGTCATGGCGTAAAGCGTCTAATCTCCTTGACGCTTTCGCAAGCCCGGTGCTGTACTCCCCGCCATGACCACGCCGAAAGCATCGCCCGCCCTTGTCGCCGACGTGCCCGCCGTCATCGAGGAGACCACTCGACTCCTGGCCGCCCACTATGTGTTCCCGGAGGTGGCGCACCGGCTCGCCGCCCTGCTCCGCGGCCGGCTGAAGGAGGGGGCGTACGACACCGCCGACCCGGCGGAACTCGGCGCCCGCGTCACCGCCGACCTGCAGTCGGAGAACGGTGACCAGCATCTGCGCCTGAAATTCCACCCCGAGCGGCTGCAGGAGGACGCGGACCAGGTCGATCTCGCCGCGCTGCGCAGCGAGTTCGGCGCGTCGCTCGGCGGAGTGCCGCGCGTGGAGCTTCTTCAGGGCGGCGTCGCACTGCTCGAACTCGCCCCGTTGTTCTTCCGGTTGGCCTGGGCGGCGGAGCCGCTGTCGGCCGCGCTCACGCTGGTCGCGCCCGCGGGCACGCTGGTCCTGGACCTCAGGAACATGGTCGGCGGAGACCCGGACACGGTGGCGTTCGTGTGCAGCTATCTCCTGGACGAGCGGACCCACCTCAACACCCAGTACTGGCGTGCGGGCGACCGGTACGAGCAGTCCTGGTCCCTCCCGCACGTTCCGGGCGCCCGGTTCGGCGGCGCCAAGCCGGTGTATGTGCTCACCAGCGGTCGTACCTTCTCCGCTGGTGAGGAACTCGCCTACGATCTACAGCAGTTGGGCCGTGCGGTCGTCGTGGGCGAGACCACGCGGGGTGGGGCGCATCCACGCGATGGCTGGGCGGTGCATCCGCATCTGGAGGCCTCGATCCCGGTCGGCCGCGCGATCAACCCCGTCTCCGGCACCAACTGGGAAGGCGTCGGCGTACGCCCCGACGTCCCCTGCCCGGCCGACACGGCCCTCGACCGTGCCCTGCACCTGGCCACCCGCGAATCGGCGCCCCGCGGCTGATCCGCCTGTCCGGCCCCCTCGGTCCCATGCCGTGTGCCGTGTGCCGTGTGCCGTGTGCCGTGTGCCGTGCGGCCGGTGGCGGCTGTTTCGGGGCGGTGGCCTGTGGCCTGTGGCCTGTGGCCCGTGACGGGTGGTCGGTGGTGTCGGTGTCTGTTCCCGGGCCGCGGCCCGTGTCGTGCGGGCGGGGGCGGCAGTTACGGGGGTGCGGTCCCGCACCGTGGGTGCTCGGCTGCTGGTTGCCCGGTGGTCGCCCTCCCGGCCCCGTCGCCGTCGGCGACTACCTTGGTGTCGATCAACGGCGTCCCGCCCGCACCCTGTCGGCTCGCTCCTTCATCTCCTTCATCCACAGCCTGTGGACAAAGCTCGGCCCGCTGTCGGTGGGGCGTGGCACGATCGACGATGTGACCAGCACTGCCAGCCCTGCCAGCACTGTCGAGCTGGCCTTCCGGGCCGCCCTCTACGACGACACCGACACCGGCCTCGACACCGGTGCCTCTCTGCTCGCCGCCGACCCCGCCGCGGACGCCGAACTCGCGCGGCGGGGCGAGGAGTTCGTCGCGACAGCCTGGCAGCGCGGCTGGCAGCCCGCCGATGTCGTACGACTGGTGCGGCGCGAGCTGGCGGACGCGCATGTGCGCCTGGCCGCCGCGCTGATCCGCGCACAGACCGGCCGGGACCGCCCGCGTGGGCGCCGCTGGGCCGCCCAGCTGACGGACCTGCCCGAGGGCCCGGCCCGCGAGACCGACCGCTTCTCACAGGCCACGACCGTGCTGGAGCTGTACCGCCTGCTGCTCCGCCTGCCCACTCTGGAGCCCCTGGAGGACGAGTCCCGTCGCACTCCGGGCCCGGCCGCCTCCCGCATGCTCGCCCGTATCCGCGCGCTGCTCGCCAAGGCCGAGGCGACCGGGTATCCGGAGGAGGCGGAGGCCCTCAGCGCCAAGGCGCAGGAGCTGATGGCGCGGCACAGCGTGGACGAGGCGCTGCTCGCCGCCGAGGCGCCCGCGCCGGACGCGCCCGGCGCCTGCCGGATCGGCGTCGAGCCGCCGTACGAACAGGCCAAGGCGGTCCTGCTCGACGCCGTGGCCGGCGCGAACAACTGCCGCGCGGTGTGGAACGAACCGTTGGCTTTCTCCACGATCGTCGGCTTCGAGGCGGACCTGGAGGCGGTCGAGCTGCTCTACACCTCTCTGCTGGTGCAGGCCACGCACGCGATGACCAGGGCGGAAGCCGCCCAGAGAGCCGGCGGCCGGAAGCGGACCAAGACTTTCCGGCAGTCGTTCCTGGCCGCCTACGCCCACCGCGTCGGCGACCGGCTAGTGGCCGCCGCGGAGACCCAGGTCACCCAGGATCTGCTGCCGGTCCTGGCCACCAGGGAGATAGCCGTCACCGACCGGCTGGAGCGCATGTTCCCCGAGACCACCACCACCCGGCTGCGCGGGGTGAGCGACGCGGCCGGCTGGACGGAGGGCGCCCGGGCAGCGGACCAAGCCCAGGTCAGATCCCGCCCCAGGCTGGAATGACTGCCCCGGGACGGGGCTGAGCCCTCCAGGACCCAGGGCGGGGCAAGCACCTCAGGCTGGACCGACCGCTCCGGACGGGCGCGGGGCCCACGCTCGGGCTGGAGCGACCGCCCCAGGCCGGGGTCCAGAGCCGGGCTTCGGGCTCGGATCCCGCCCCAGGCTGGAGCGACCGCCCCAGGCTGGGCTGAGCACCCCAAGCTGGCGTGCAGGGCCGGGCCTCGGGCTGGAAGGGACGGCCCCAGGCCGGGGTGCAGGACCAGTCCTCGGGCGGGAATGGCTACCCCGGGCTGGAAGGACCGCCCAGCTCTGGCGTGCGGGGTCAGGCCTCAGGCTCGCATGCCGCCCCAGTCTGGAAGACGGCGCAGACTGGGCCGACCCCCCTGAGGCCGGACCACGCGGCCAGGCCTCCACCCAGAGCGCGCCCAGCCCGGACCGTCGACCAGGCCTCCGCCCGGAGCGCGCACCCAGTCCGAATCGCCGGAGTGCGCACCCAGCCCGAACCATCGGGGTGCGCGCCCAGCCCGGATCGCCTGCTCAGTCAGAACCGGTGCCCAGCCCCGATCAGATGCTGAGCCCCGATCAGATGCTGAGGCCCGGAACGCATGCCAAGCCCGCGTCCGTTCAGTCGCCGACCTGCTGGAAGGCGGTCACGGAGGCGTTCGGGCCGGTTGTGCCGGACTGGCCGGCTACGGGGCCGTAGGACCAGGGGAAGCTGCGGGAGGCGGTGGTGCCGGGAAGGGTGATCTTCACGGTCTTCACGTCCAGGCTGGTCTTGTCGCCCGCCGCGCCGCGCACGTAGCTGATGGTGAAGGACGCCGAGTCGCCCTTGGCGAGCTTCAGCTTCTGGGCCTTCGCGCCCTTGAGTACCGGCACGTCGGCCTTGGCGCTGCCGGTGTCCAGGGTGACGCCCGCGAACTTGTCCAGGGTGCACGGTTTGCTCTGATTGGTGATGCTGACGGGAATCTCACCTGTGTCACCGGCCTTCGGCGCCACGCTCGCCGACCCGATCTGTACGGAGACCCCGCCGATCTCGCAGCCCGAGCTGTTCTTGTCGCCGCTCTTGCTGCCGCTGTTGTTGCAGGCGGTCAGCAGCAGGGCGGCGGCGAGGGCCGTGACGGTGAGCGGAATGGCGCGCATGAGCAAGTCCCATCGAGGTCGTGACGGTGCCCCTGCATCATGGCGCCTACGCTCCGCATCTGCTCGCGCACCCCTGCGGAATCACCGCTTCAGGTGGCGCGCCGCAACGGATTCACGCGGTCACTGCTTCGGCTTGGTCGGCAGCGTCGTCGGCAGCTTGCCGCCCTCCGCCTTGGTGTACGTCTCCTGGCCGGTCTTGCCCGACCAGCTCACCGTCATACCCTTGCCGTCCACCGAGTCGACCATTCCGTTGACCCGGTCCTTGTTGCCGTCGGGGCAGGTCAGATGGATCATCTGCATCCCCGAGTCCTTGCCGGCGGTGCCCTGGCACCACACCTTGCGCCCGGTCACGAAGAGCCCGGCCTTCTTCCCGGTGATCACCAGGGCCACGATCTTGCCGCCGCTCGTGGTGAGCCAGCTGCCCTGGAGCTTGTCCGAAGCTCCGGTCACCTTTCCCGAACCCGAGGGGGAGGCGGACGCGGCGGTCGCGCTCGGTGTCGGGGAGGAGGAGGTCTTGTTGTCGCTGCCCCCGCTGCACGCGGTCAGCGCGGCGAGCGCGCCCACCAGTCCCGCGGCCACGGTAGCGGTCCGCACCCTTGCAGTCGCAGTAGTCACCGGAAAGCTCCCAAGCTCGTAGCGGCGGGCCGTCCTCGGCCCGGACGGCCCGCAGCAAGCTACCAGCTGGTCACCACGAGGACTTCAGCACGCCGGGCAGGAATCCGTTGTGAGCCTGCTCTCGCAGGTTTACCCGGGACAGGCCGAAGGTACGCAGATAGCCGCGCGGGCGGCCGTCGACCTGGTCGCGGTTGCGCACGCGCGTGGCGCTCGCGTCCCGCGGCTGCCCGCGCAACTCGAGCTGGGCGGCGAGCCGTTGGGTCGCAGAGGACGACGGCTTCCGGATGATCTCCTTCAGTTCGGCGCGCCGGACGGCGTACCGGGCGACGATCTCCTTGCGCCGCTCGTTCTTCGCGATCTTGCTCTTCTTCGCCATCAGATCCGCTCTCCCCGGGCGCGGATCCGGGCCACGGCCGCCTCGATGCCGATCGCGTCCACCGTCTTGATCCCCTTCGCGCTCAGCCGCAGCCGGACCTGGCGGCCCTCGCTGGGCAGCCAGTAGCGCTTGCTCTGGATGTTGGGGTCGAAGCGGCGGGAGGTGCGCCGATGGGAGTGGGAGATGCGGTTGCCGAAGCCCGGCCGGGCCCCGGTGAGCATGCAGTGCGCGGACATGGTGACGTAACTCTCCTCAGGTGTAGTTCGTAATGGAATTCATTTTCAGTAAGGTAGCAGCATGGCACGCAACGAACTCCGCCCGGTCATCAGGCTCCGGTCCACCGCCGGGACCGGCTACACCTACGTGACCCGCAAGAACCGCCGTAACGACCCGGACCGTATGACGCTGCGCAAGTACGACCCGGTCGCCGGCCGGCACGCCGACTTCCGAGAGGAGCGCTGAACCACCGCCATGCGCAAGGGAATCCACCCGGACTACGGGCCCGTCGTGTTCCGTGACCGTGCCGCGCGTCACGCCTTCCTCACCCGGTCGACGCTCTCGGCCGTGGCGGGCGGCAGGACGATCGAGTGGGAGGACGGCAACACCTACCCGGTGGTCGACGTCGAGATCTCGAACGTCAGCCACCCCTTCTACACCGGCACCGCGCGTGTGCTGGACACCGCCGGGCGCGTGGAGCGTTTCGAGCGCCGGTACGGCAAGCGGGGCGGGGCGTGAGCCTCGCCGTGGCCGTCGTGGGCGGGCTGCACGCCGAGGCGCGCAGGGCGGCCGTCGACCGGTTGCTGGCCGAGGTGCCCGCCAGCGTCGTACTCCATCACGACCTGGCGACGGCCGCCGCCGGCACGGTCGTGCGCACGGTCCGCGACCGCACGGGCGTGCTGTCCGCGGGCGAGGCGCCCCTGGTCGACGACTGCGCGTGCTGTGCGCTGCGCGAGGACCTGGTGCCCGAGCTGCGCAGGCTCGCCGACGACGGCACGACCCGGCTCGCGATCGTCGAGCTGTGGGACTCGGTCGAGCCCAAGGCGATGGCCGAGGTGGTCGCATCCGGCGGGCTGACCGTCACCTCCGTGATCACCGCCGTGGACCCGGCGCTGGTGCTGCCCTACCTCGGCAACGGTGACGACCTCGCCGAGGCCGGTCTCGCCGCGGCGGCCACCGACCGGCGCACGATCGCCGACACCTTCGCCCGGCAGCTGGAGTACGCCCCCGTCCTCGCCCTGGCCGACTCCCCGGAGGCGGACGACGAGGACCGCGAGCTGCTCGCGCAGCTCCATCCGACCGCCCGCCGGGTTCCGATCGGCCGCAGGGGCCCGGCGGGCGCCTTCCCCACAGGCCACGCGGCCGCATCCGCACCGGAACCCACCGCCGCCGCATCCGCACCGGAACCCACCGCCGCCGCATCTGCACCGGAACCCGCAGCTGCACGTGCACCGGAGTCGGCCGCCTCCGCGCTCGGCCCGCTGGCCCGGGCGGCCCTCGCCGGTTTCGACGTGGAGGCCGCCGCGGCGGCCCAGCATCCGGCCTGTGCCCTGCTGCCCGCCGAGGCCGACAACCTCGGCGTGTCGACCCTGGTCTGGCACCGCCGCCGGCCCTTCCACCCGGAGCGGCTGTACGCGGCGCTGGAGGACCTGACCTGCGCCGCGGCCCGCAGCCGGGGCCGGTTCTGGCTCGCCGACAGGCCGGACACGCTGCTGCACTGGGACGCGGCCGGCGGGGCGCTGTGCGTCGAGAGCGCCGGGCCGTGGCTGGCCGCGCTGCCCGACGCGGCCTGGGAGATGGTCCCGCCGGTGCGCCGGGCCGCGGCCGCGTTGGACTGGCACGCCGAGCACGGCGACTGCTGCAACCACCTCGTGTTCACCTCGCCGGGCCTCGACCGCGACGGACTGCGGCACCTGCTGGAGTCCTGCCTGCTCACCGACGCCGAGTACGCCGCCGGGCGCGACGCCTGGAAGCGGCTGCCGCCCGCCTTCGACACCCTGCTGGAGATCTGATGTCCCGCAAGGGCGACCGCAAGCCCGCCAAGGACCGCCCGAACCTCCTGGACCAGGCCGGGATCACCTACATCGACTACAAGGACACCGACCTGCTGCGGAAGTTCGTCTCCGACCGGGGCAAGATCCGCAGCCGCCGCGTCACCCGGGTCACCGCCCAGCAGCAGCGACTGCTCGCGCGGGCCGTCAAGAACGCCCGCGAGATGGCCCTCCTGCCGTACTCCGGCCGCTGAGCGCGGAGATGGGCAGCCGATTAGGTAGGCGATTCCCTACACTTGACTGGTAGGGGATTGCCTACCTATCGTCGGGCCCATGAACATCACCCACGCCTCCTTCGTCACCCTCCCCGTCACCGACCAGGACCGTGCCCTGCGCTTCTACCGGGACGTCCTCGGCTTCGAGGTCACCGCCGACCTGCGGATGCCGCCCGGGCGCTGGCTCCAGGTCGCACCGCAGGGTGCGCAGACCGTCTTCACGCTCTCCGGGCCGGGCATGGGGGATTTCGAGCCCGGTTCGGCACGGGGGATCATGTTGGTGACGACCGATGTCGACGCCGACTGCGCACGGCTCGCCGAGGCGGGCACCGAGGTGCAGGGGCCGCAGGAGTACCCGTGGGGCCGGATGGCCTCCTTCCGGGACCCGGACGGCAACGGTCTGATGCTGCTCACGGAGGCTCACCAGTAGGAAGGTCCGCGATGACCGCAGCCGGGTCCGGTCAGGCCGCCGCCGAGGACCGCGTCTTCGCCGCGCTCGCCAACGCCACCCGCCGCGAGGTGCTGCGGCTGCTGCGCGAGCGCGGGCCGCAGCCCGTCCAGGCCCTGGCCGACCACTTCGACATGCGCCGCCCGAGCCTCTCGGAACACCTCAAGGTGCTCCGGGAGGCCGGTCTCGTCTGCGAGCAGCGCTCCGGACGGCAGCGCATCTACCGCCTTCGGGCGGCCCCGCTCGCCGAGGTGCAGGACTGGCTCCACCCGTACGAGCGGTTCTGGCGCGACCAGCTGAAGGGCCTCGGCGATCTCCTGGACCGGCTGCCCGACGATGACCGGCCATGAGTACCGAACCCGGCCATGACCATGACGCGGACGACCTGACCACCATCCGTGTCGACCAGTTCTTCCCGCATCTGCCCGCCAAGGTCTGGCGCGCCCTGACCGACCCGGAGCTGCTCGCGCGGTGGCAGATGCCGGGCGCCGAGGGCTTCCGGCTGGAGGTCGGCCACCGGTACCGGATGGCCTCCGTCCCGCGTCCCAACTCCCGTTTCTCCGGGGTCGTGGAGGTGCGGGTCCTGGCCTACGACATCGAGCGGATGCTGTCCGTCCGCTGGGCCGACGCCGATCCGGCCAACCCCGCGGACTGGACCATCACCTGGACCCTGGAACATGAAGGGCGCGGTACGCGTCTCTTCCTAGTGCACGAGGGCTTCGATCCGGACGACCCGGCTCAGCTGATGGCACGCAGGATCATGGACGGGGGGTGGCGGGGGCATGTCCTGCCCGCACTGGGGCAAACGCTGGAGCAGCTTCGGTAACGCGCCTTCGACCGGGGCGAAGTGCTGTCGGCACAGGTCGCAGAGGCCACTTCGGTAAAGCGGACGTCAAGCCTGTAACCGAGGGAACACCCCCCGTGCACGTGCATTTGCTCATGCATCTGCATGTGAACGGGGTTATGATCCGGGTCAGTTGACCACAGCATCTATGGCCACATCAGCCAGTGCACCACCGGGGAGCGACCTGTGGACCGCGACGTTGACGGCGTGTACGGGGGGTACGACGTGTACAACGGCATGGCTGCCGAGCAGCTGGTCGGAGTGGCCTGGCAGAAGAGCAGGCACAGCAACTCGCAGGGCTCCTGCGTGGAGTTCGCGCGGCTGCCGGGCGGCGAGGTCGCCGTACGCAACTCGCGCTTCCCGGACGGCCCGGCGCTCGTCTACACGCGCGCGGAGATCGAGGCCATGCTGCTCGGCATCAAGGACGGAGAGTTCGACCACCTGATCGCGAGCTAGCGAGCTGCGGCCCGAGTGGGGAGGGCACCCCGGCGGCAATGATGTCGGACCGGGTGGAGCAGACGCGGTGACGCGCGTAGACACCGGGCGCTCGTCAGTGCTTCGCCGCGTCAGGCCGACTGGAGCCGGAACATCGCCCAGACGACCTTGCCGTCGAGGGTGCCCGCGAGGGGGTGCCAGCCCCAGCTGTCGGCGAAGGAGTCGACCAGGAACAGCCCGCGCCCGGACTCGGCGGAGAAGTCGTCCGAATCCCGCGGCACCGGCGTCTCATGGCTCGGGTCGCGCACCGCGCACACCAGGCGCTCGGTCCAGCGCATCAGGTGCAGTCGTACGGACGCGGCGTGTTCCGGGCAGCCGGAGCCGGCCGGCACCGCGTGGCGCAGGGCGTTGGTGACGAGTTCGGAGACGACGAGGCATATGTCGTCGAAGCGGTCGCCGACGTCCCACTTGTCGAGGGTGTCGCGGGTGAAGTGCCGGGCCTCGCGCACCGTCTCGTAGCGGGCGGGCAGGGCGCAGGAGGCGGCATCGGACACGGCCGCGGGATCCAGCGGCGGAAGGCCCTGCCGTAACGGCTTGAGCATGGTCGATCCATTCGTTCCCATGCGAGGCACTCCCGGGAATTCGCGGTCGTTGCGATGCAGCGGTGGCGCGGCACCATGGTTTCGGATGCGCAGAGCAGATGCAAGGGCAGATGCACGTGCACGCGACCGAAATGGCACCGCCCGTACCGCTTCTTGGCCATTTTTTCTGCCATCTTCTCGATGGTTGTCGCCAGAGGTCCTGACCTCTTCGCGACCACACGCAGGCAGAAACGGCCCGCCTCTTTCCGTTTCCGTAACCGGCCGAGTACTGCTCGAAGTGTTTTAGTGGCAGACTGCGGGCCCTGAAGACGGTTGGGGAGGCTGACGAACGTGAGCGCGGGAGAGCCCGGATCGGTGGTGCGGCGGATGCTGCTCGGTTCGCAACTCAGGCGACTGCGTGAGGCGCGGGGGATCACGCGCGAGGCGGCGGGGTACTCGATCCGCGCCTCCGAGTCGAAGATCAGCCGGATGGAGCTGGGCCGGGTGAGCTTCAAGACCAGGGACGTCGAGGACCTGCTGACGCTGTACGGCATCACCGAGGAGACGGAGCGCGAGTCGCTGCTCTCCCTCGCCCGGGAGGCCAACGTGGCCGGCTGGTGGCACAGTTACACCGACGTCCTGCCCAGCTGGTTCCCCACCTATGTGGGCCTGGAGGGCGCCGCGTCCCTCATCCGCGTCTACGAGGTGCAGTTCGTCCACGGCCTGCTCCAGACCGAGCAGTACGCCCGCGCGGTGGTCCGGCGCGGCATGAAGGGCGCGAGCCCGGCCGATGTCGAACGGCGGGTCGCGCTGCGCCTGGAGCGGCAGAAGCACCTGTTCGCGCACAGCGCCCCCGAGTTCCACTTCGTCCTCGACGAGGCTGCCCTGCGCCGTCCCTACGGCGACCGCGAGGTGATGCGCGGCCAGCTCCAGCACCTCATCGACGTCTCCGAGCGGCCCAACGTACGGCTGCAGGTCATGCCGTTCGGCTTCGGCGGGCACTCCGGCGAGAGCGGCGCCTTCACCATCCTCAGCTTCCCCGACGCCGATCTGTCCGACGTCGTCTACATGGAGCAGCTGACCAGCGCCCTCTACCTGGACAAGCGCGAGGACGTCGCCCAGTACGAGCAGGCGCTGAAGGAACTCCAGCAGGACAGCCCGGGCCCCGACGAGAGCCGGGACCTGCTCCGCGGACTCCTCCAGCTGTCCTGAGCGGTCTTCTTCTGTCTTGAGAGGACTCCTTCAACTCACTTTAAACACAAGTACGATGACGTGTGATCAGGCATGGCGTAGATCTGGTGTCCGCTAGCGATTGAGGGATCACATGTCGTCCTACTTCACCGACCTGGCCCAGCAGTACATCGACGGCGAGTGGCGTCCGGGCAGCGGCTCCTGGGACGTCATCGACTTCAACCCGTACGACGACGAGAAGCTGGCCTCGATCACGGTGGCCACGGTCGACGAGGTGGACCAGGCCTACCGGGCCGCCGCCCGCGCCCAGAAGCAGTGGGCCGAGACCAACCCCTACGCCCGCCGCGCAGTCATCGAGCGGGCGCTCAGGCTCATAGAGGACCGTGAGCAGGAGATAGCCGACCTGATCATCGCGGAACTGGGCGGCACGCGCGTGAAGGCCGGTTTCGAGCTGCATCTCGCCAAGGAGTTCCTGCGCGAGTCGATTCAGCTGGCGCTGCGCCCCGAGGGAAGGATTCTGCCCTCCCCGGTCGACGGCAAGGAGAACCGCGTCTACCGGGTGCCGGTGGGCGTCGTGGGTGTCATCAGCCCCTTCAACTTCCCCTTCCTGCTGTCCCTGAAGTCGGTCGCCCCGGCCCTCGCGCTCGGCAATGCCGTGGTCCTCAAGCCCCACCAGAACACCCCGATCACCGGGGGCACCCTGATCGCCAGGCTCTTCGAGGAGGCCGGGCTGCCCGGCGGCCTGCTCAACGTGGTCGTCACCGACATCGCCGAGATCGGCGACGCGTTCATCGAGCACCCCGTCCCGAAGGTCATCTCCTTCACCGGCTCCGACAAGGTCGGCCGGCACGTGGCCACCGTCTGCGCCGCGAACTTCAAGCGCTCGGTGCTCGAACTGGGCGGCAACAGCGCGCTGGTGGTCCTGGACGACGCCGACATCGACTACGCGGTGGACGCGGCGGTCTTCAGCCGGTTCGTGCACCAGGGCCAGGTCTGCATGGCCGCCAACCGGGTCCTCGTGGACGCCTCCGTCGCCGAGGAGTTCACCGAGAAGTTCGTCGCCAAGGTGCGCACCCTCAAGGTCGGCGACCCGCGCGACCCGCAGACCGTCATCGGCCCGGTGATCAACTCCCAGCAGGCGAACGCCGTTTCCGGCACCGTCGAGCAGGCGCTCGCCGAGGGGGCCACCGCCCTCGTGCGGGGCGGCACGTCCGGCAACCTGGTCGAGCCGAGCGTGCTCGCCGACGTACCCGCCGACTCCGCACTGCTCCAGCAGGAGGTGTTCGGCCCGGTCGTCTTCCTCATCCCGTTCGAGGGCGAGGAGGAGGCGGTCCGCATCGTCAACGACACCCCGTACGGCCTGAGCGGCGCCGTCCACACGGGCGACATCGAGCGCGGCGTCGCCTTCGCCAAGCAGATCGACACCGGCATGTTCCATGTGAACGACGGCACGGTCCACGACGAGCCGATTGTGCCGTTCGGCGGCGAGAAGCACTCCGGCCTCGGCCGCCTGAACGGTGAGACGACGCTGGAGTCCTTCACGACCGTCAAGTGGATCTCGGTCCAGCACGGCCGCAGCGGCTTCCCGTTCTAACGCCGCGTTTCCCGCCCACCGGCCGGCCAATGCGGACAGAATCTGACCGCATTGGCCCGTAGCGTCGTCGGTGTCAGGGGGCAGACGGCCCCGGTGACGGTGAGGAGAGGCGGTCGGCCATGGTCATGCACGTATCGGCGGAGGAGCGGGGCGACGAGCGCGGGGCGCTGCTCGCGTTCATCGAGGAACAGCGCGGCGGCATCCGCCGGGCCCTGCTCGGGCTGACCGAGGAGCAGGCCCGCACCCGCCCCACCGCCAGCGAGCTGTCGCTCGGCGGCCTGCTCAAGCATGCCGCCGAGGTCGAGCAGGGCTGGATCGCGCGGGCGAAGCAGGAGCCGCCGGCCATCCGGCGCGACCAGTCGAACTGGCACGAGACGTTCCAGCTGATCGGCGAGGAGACGGTCGCCTCGCAGCTGGCGGACTGGGAGCGGGTCGCCGCCGAGACGGAGAAGTTCATCCGCTCCGCGCCGAGCCTGGACGACACCTTCCCGCTGCCGCCGGACCCCTGGTTCCCGCCGGCGACCCGGGTCAGCCTGCGCTGGCTGTGTCTGCACCTGATCCGCGAGACGGCCCGGCACGCCGGCCACGCCGACATCATCCGCGAGTCGCTGGACGGCAGGACCGCGTTCGAGCTGGTGGCCCTGGAGCAGGACGGACAGCGGTAGGCCCTGGAGCGGGCCGGGCGGCGGACCGGCAATAACCTGGACCCCATGTCAGCGATCCGTCTCCTCGTGCTGGGCGCGGTCCGCCGGCACGGGCGGGCCCATGGGTACCAGGTGCGCAACGACCTGGAGTACTGGGGCGCGCACGAGTGGTCCAACGCCAAGCCGGGCTCGATCTACCACGCCCTGAAGCAGATGGCCAAGCAGGGGCTGCTGCACGCGCACGAGATCGCGCCGTCCACGGCGGGCGGCCCGCCCCGCACCGAGTACGAGCTGACGGACCGGGGCACCGAGGAGTACTTCGCCCTGCTGCGCGCCGCGCTGGTCACCTACGACCAGCGCGGCGACGTGAAGACCGCGGCCATCGGCTTCATGGTCGACCTGCCGAGGGCCGAGGCGGTGGCGCTGCTGAAGGAGCGCACGCGCCGGATCGAGGCGTGGCGTTCCTCGGTCACCGAGCACTATGTGCCCGAGGAGGGGCCCGAACAGCTCGGCCACATCGGCGAGATCATGAACATGTGGGTCCACACGGCCGACTCCGAGGCCGCGTGGACCCACGGCCTCGTCGAGCGCGTCGAGAGCGGTGCCTACACCTTCGCCGACGAGGGCGATCCGTTCGTCGGCGTCCTCGCCGAGGACGAGGAGAACCCGTACGCGACGGGGGAGCGGCATCCGGGGGACGACCGCTGATCAAGTTTGATCAGCACACCTGCTCGCGCTCACCATGACCTTCGGCCTGCTCCTGCTGTTCCGTTTCGCCATGCTCTGGGCCGGCATCCATCTCGCCCTGCTGGCGGTCTTCTTCCCGCCGGCAGTACGGAAGTTCGCCCGCCGCGGGCGGTGGCGCTAGTGGTGGAACCCGGTCGCCGCCTCCTTGTCCCTGGTCAGGGGGTGCGGCTGCCGGCGCAGTTCGGGCAGCAGGCGGGTCAGGTCGGCCAGGAACAGGTCGGCGAGGTCGCGGGAGAAGCCGTTGCGGCACACGACGCGCAGCACGGACAGGTCCTGCCGGTTCGCCGGGAAGGTGTACGCGGGGACGAGCCAGCCGCTCTCGCGCAGCCGGCGGGAGACGTCGAAGACGTCGTACGCCGTGACGTCGTCGGCCGTGGTCAGCGCGAACACCGGCAGCTCGTCGCCGTGCGTGAGCAGCTGGAAGTCGCCGAGCGCCGCGATCCCGTCCGCCAGCGAGCGCGCCACGTCCCGCGTCGACTGCTGCACCGCGCGGTACCCCTCGCGGCCGAGGCGCAGGAAGCTGTAGTACTGCGCGACCACCTGGGCGCCGGGCCGGGAGAAGTTGAGTGCGAAGGTGGGCATGTCGCCGCCCAGGTAGTTGACCCGGAAGACGAGTTCCTCCGGCAGCGCCTCCTTGTCCCGCCACAGCGCCCACCCGACGCCGGGATAGACCAGGCCGTACTTGTGCCCCGAGGTGTTGATCGAGGCCACGCGCGGGAGACGGAAGTCCCACACGAGGTCCGGGTCCAGGAAGGGCGCCACCATGCCGCCGGACGCGCCGTCCACGTGCACCGGGACGTCGAGCCCCGTGCGTTCCTGCAGGGCGTCCAGGGCCGCGCACAGGTCCGCGATCGGCTCGTAGGAGCCGTCGAACGTGGAGCCGAGGATGCCGACGACCCCGATGGTGTTCTCGTCGCACAGCTCGACGGCGGCCTGCGGGTCAAGGTGGAAGCGGTCGCCCTCCATGGGCACCAGCCGGGCCTCCACCTCCCAGAAGTTGCAGAACTTGTCCCAGCACACCTGGACGTTGACGCCCATGACCAGATTGGGCCGTGCGCCGCCCGGATAGCGGTCGGCGTTGCCTTTCATCCAGCGCCGCTTCAGCGCCATCCCGGCGAGCATGCACGCCTCGCTCGACCCGGTCGTCGAACAGCCCACCGCCGCCGCCGGGTCCGGCGCGTTCCACAGGTCCGCGAGCATCGCCACACAGCGCCGCTCCAGCTCGGCCGTGCGCGGGTACTCGTCCTTGTCGATCATGTTCTTGTCCCGGCACTCCGCCATCAGCACCCCGGCCTGCGGCTCCATCCAGGTGGTCACGAACGTGGCCAGGTTCAGCCGGGAGTTGCCGTCCAGCATCAGCTCGTCGTGCACCAGCTGATACGCCGTGGACGGGGCCAGCGGCGCGTCCGGGAGCCGGTGCGTGGGCGGGGCCTCGGTCATGCCGCCGACCGGATTGGCCTCCCCGAAGAACGGGTTGACCGACATCGTCCGCTCTTCGTGCTTCGCGGGACCTTTGTGCAGGGCCATGAACGTGCCTCCAGGGAAGGTTCTCAGCGGACCGGGGTGCCATCCGCGCGCAGCTGCATCTGCGGGCGCCCCGTCACCAGCAGCCAGGCCGGCAGGGACGCGATGCACAGCAGGGCGAGGACGCCCGGCGAGGCGATCAGAACGGCGGCCGTGAACAGGCTCACCCAGGCCTGCCGGGTGACCGCCAGGAGCATGCCCAGCACGCCCGTCGCCACGCCCACCGCCGGATGCACGGCGGGCACGAGCGCGTGGGCGCACAGACCGAGGGCCGCACCGATGAAGACCGCCGGGAAGATACGGCCGCCGCGAAAGCCGCAGGACGCGGCGACGAGCAGCGCGGCCAGCTTCACCACCGCCATCGCGGCGAACTGCCCCGCCGACCAGCCCTCCGGACGGCGGACCAGCTCCCCGATCTCCGACAACCCCTTGAACAGCGTCAGATGGCCGCCCAGGGCCCCCAGGGCGCCCAGCACGACCCCGCCGGCCGGAAGCATCAGCATCGGATGCTGCAGCCGTCCGAAGGCCGCGTGGACGTACGGGAAGGCGTACACGGCGCACATGCCGAGCACCGCGGCCGCCGAGGCGGTCACCAGGGCCGCCAGGAGGTCCTTCGCATGCGGGTGGCCCATCGGCGGCAGCCCCAGGTCGAAGGTCGGATGGGCCACCAGGGTGGTCGTCACGGCCCCGCACGCGCCGGCGGCCAGCGGCGCGAACACGTTGTCCCACAGCTGCCCGCGCATCGGGCGCCCGGCCAGCGCCTCGGAGATGACCAGCGCCGCCGCCACCGGAGTGCCGAACAGCGCGCCGATCGTCGCCGCCTCGGCCAGCACCGGCCACAGGGTGCCCGGCGCCCGGGGCAGCAGGCGGGCGCCGAGCCAGGCCGCGAGGCCCACGTTCACGGCGATGACCGGGTTCTCCGGGCCGAGGCTCGGACCGCCGGCCAGCATCAGCCCGGCCGCCAGCACCAGGCCAGGCAGCACGACCGGCGCCAGCACCGGGGCGTTCAGGCCGACGGTGGCCGGGTCGGGGCCGGCGTGCCCGGGCACCTTCCACACCACCAGTCCGACCGCGAGCCCGGTGGCGATCAGCATCACGAACACCCACGGCACCGAGTAGCGGCCCACCCCGAGTGCGTCCGGCAGCGGCCCCCACAGCACATGCTGGAGCTTCTCCGCCGCCACGCTGACCCCGACGAAGACCAGGCTCGCGCCCACGCCCACGGCCACGGCGGGCAGGATGAACGGCAGCAGGGCCCGCGCCGGAGCCGTAGGGGCGGGCGGGGGCGCCTGCGGCGCGTCGGTTTCCTGGGCCACGGGCTCACCATAAGCGGACAAAATGCCCACAACATCCCGAACGTCATGAACGTAAGCCGGCTTGCACCTCACGTGGCGTGAGGCCTCAGCGTGGAGGCCGTACCGACGAAAAGGAGCGGAAAGTGAGCTACTCCGTGGGACAGGTCGCGGGGTTCGCCGGGATCACGGTGCGCACCCTGCACCACTACGACGAGATCGGCCTGCTCGTACCCAGCGAGCGCACGTACGCCGGCCACCGGCGCTACAGCGACGCCGACCTCGACCGGCTCCAGCAGATCCTGTTCTACCGGGAACTCGGCTTTCCGCTCGAGGAGGTCGCGGCCCTTCTCGACGCCCTGGCCACCGGCAATTCGGACCCGCGCACACACCTGCGCCGCCAGCACGAACTGCTGACCGCCCGGATCGAGAAGCTGCAGAAGATGGCCACGGCCGTGGAGCACGCCATGGAGGCACGCAAGATGGGCATCAACCTGACCCCCGAGGAGCGGTTCGAGGTCTTCGGGGACAAGGACCCCGAGCAGTACCGCGACGAGGCGGAGGCGCGCTGGGGCGATACCGAGGCGTACGCCGAGTCGCAGCGCCGCGCCGCCACCTACACCAAGGAGGACTGGAAGCGCATCCAGGCCGAGGTGGACGCCTGGGGCGAGCGGTACGCCGCGCTGGTCGCCGCCGGCGAGCAGCCGACCGGCGCGGCGGCGATGGACATGGCCGAGGAACACCGGCAGCACATCGGCAGGTACTACTTCGAGGTCCCGTACGAGATGCACCGCTGCTTCGCGGAGATGTATGTCTCCGACGAGCGCTTCAAGGCGTTCTACGACGCCATGCGCCCCGGTCTGGCCGAGCACCTGCGCGACGCGATCCTCGCCAACGCCGACCGGCACACCGCGTCCTGACGTCCTGGCCCGGGGCTCACTCCCGGGCCAGGACCACCGCCGTGCCGTAGGCGCACACCTCGGTGCCCACGTCAGCGGCCTCGGTCACATCGAACCGGAACGCCAGCACCCCGTTGGCGCCACGCGCGCGTGCCTGCTCCACCAGGCGCTCCATGGCCTGGTTGCGGGTCTGTACGAGCGTCTTGGTGAGCCCCTTCAGCTCGCCGCCGATCATCGACTTCAGTCCGGCGCCGATCTGGCTGCCGAGGTGCCGTGAGCGCACGGTGAGTCCGAAGACCTCGCCGATCACCTGTTCCACCCGGTGTCCGGGCACGTCGTTCGTCGTCACGACCAGCACGTCAGGCTGCGGGCCCTGGCCGCCGCCGTAGTCATCGAGTCCCATGAGTCACAGCTTTCTCTCAGTCATCCCACAGTGCATCCTGGAGCCACCCGTGGAACCTGGGGCGGTCACATCACGTTGATAGCTTTGTGCGGCCTTCAGATGGACGCCACAGCCGCCTTCACCCCCTCAGGAGCCCGGACCCGTGATGACACTCGCCCTCGGCCCGAGCTGGCTGGATCCCAACTACCTGCTGGACACGTACAGCATCTGGGGTCTGCTGCTCATCGTCTTCGCCGAGTCCGGCCTGCTCATCGGCTTCTTCCTGCCCGGTGACTCGCTGCTGTTCACCTGCGGCCTGCTGATCACCTCGCACCAGCTGGACTTCCCCCTGTGGGGCGCGATCGGACTGATCTGCCTCGCCGCGATCCTCGGCGACCAGGCGGGCTACATGTTCGGCAAGAAGGTCGGCCCGTCCCTGTTCAACCGCCCGGACTCCCGCCTGTTCAAGCAGGAGAACGTCACCAAGGCCCACGAGTTCTTCGAGAAGTACGGCCCGAAGTCCCTGGTCCTGGCCCGCTTCGTGCCCATCGTGCGCACGTTCACGCCGATCATCGCGGGCGTCAGCGGCATGAAGTACCGCTCGTTCCTGATCTTCAACGTCATCGGCGGCACCCTGTGGGGCGCGGGCGTCACCCTGCTCGGCTCCTGGCTCGGCAACATCGACTTCGTCAACAAGAACATCGAGGCGATCCTGATCCTGATCGTCCTCGTCTCCGTGGTCCCGATCGCCATCGAGTTCCTGCGGGCCCGCGGCAAGGAGAAGAAGGCCCGGCAGCAGACGCCGGAAGCGTCCCGCCCGGCCCCGCCGGTCATGGACGACGCCACGACGAGGCTGCGCCGCATCGAGCCGGAGCCGCAGTACGACCACCAGGCTCCCCAGGCTCCCCAGACCCACCAGTACGACCAGTACGACCACTACGAGCAGCCGTACCAGCAGTCCCAGCAGCAGGACTGGAACCAGCAGTACTACGACCACCAGCAGTACTACGACAACCAGCAGTACCCGCAGCAGCAGTACGACCAGAACCAGAACCAGTACCCCTACGACTACCGCCAGCAGTAGCGGGGGACGGCGCCTAGAAGCCCCTGGTCCGCTTGGCGGCCCGTCGCTTCCCGGGGGAACCGACCCGGAGGAACAGCCGGAAGACCTCCGACCCGAGATTGACCCCGATGGCGATGGCCATGGCCAGGGACGCGGCGTTGGCCAACGACACCAGCCCCTTGTCCACCTCGTTCTGCGCCATGCTCAGCAGCCCGAAATACGTGGCGGAGCCGGGCAGCAGCGGCCCGATCGCTGCCGTCGTGTACGGCAGCGCCGACGCGAACCGGTACCGCGACAGCAGCTGCCCGAACAGGCCCACCAGCCCCGCCGCCACGGCCGTGGACGCCACCGGCGAGATGTTCGCGACGTAGTGCATCGCGCCGTACACCGTCCACGCCACGCCCCCGTTGAGGGTCACCCACAGCACGGTCGACCGCTCCTGCTGGAGCAGCACCGCGAAGGTCAGCGACAGCAGCATGGAGGCCGCGATCTGGATCACCGGGCGCTCGTTGATGATGAGCGCCGCGTCCGGGTTCAGCTTGCCGCCGACCTTCACGCCGAAGTACAGGACGATCAGCACGCCGGTGACGATGCCCACGAAGAAGTACAGAACCTCCAGCAGACGGGCCGACGCGGTGATGTAGAAGCCCGTCAGGCCGTCCTGCACGCCCGCCACCAGCGCCCGCCCGGGCAGCAGCGCGAACAGCCCACCGGTGACGACGGCGGCCGCCTTCACATCGACGTGCGCCAGCGCGAACGCCACCCCGATCGCCGCGGGCGGCATCGCGGCCACCGTGAACTGGTAGAACTCCGGCAGTCCCCGCCCCGCGCACAGCCAGGCCAGCCGGTCGCCGAGCATCGCGCCGAGGGCCGCCGCGATGAACACGATCAGGTCACCGCCGACCAGGATGGAGGCCGCACCGGCCAGCAGCCCGCTGGCCAGGGTCAGCGCCCAGCCGGGATAGGGGTGCCGGTTACGGCGTATCTCCGCCAGCCGCCGGTAGGCCTCCTCCAGCGAGACATGTGTCTCCGGGTCGGTCAGGTCGTCCACCAGCCGGAACACGGCCGCGAGCCGCGTGTAGTCGGTGCCCCGCCGCCGTACCGTCCGCGACGCCGTCACCGGGTCCTCCACCAGCGACGGCTGGTGCGAGATCGACAGCAGCGTGAAGGTGACGTTCGGCTCGCAGCGGTCCAGGCCGTAGGAACGGCACACCGCGAACATCGCGGCCTCCACGTCCTCGGCGCCCTCGCCGCCGGCCAGCAGCAGCTCCCCGATACGCAGGGTCAGGTCGAGGACGCGCGGGACGGCCGGGCCGCCCTCCTCCTCGCGCTGCACGTGCTCCGGCGCGGGCCGCTCGGCCACCGGCATGCGCAGCATCGTGCGCATCCGGTCCTGCCAGGGCGCGTCCTTGACCAGGCTGACCAGCGGCACCCCGGTGGCCGGGGTGAACGCCGCCAGGGTGTCCCCTGCGCTGTAGGTGCGCGGCAGGGTGAACGCCGACCCCTCCGGTTCGGTGCTCGGCGGCTCCGGCGTCTGCAGCCCCTCGGGGAGCGCGAACTCGGACGTGGTCTCCGGCTCGGCGAGCGTCCTCGGGACAGCGAGACCCTCGGGAATGGCGAACTCGGACGTGATCTCCGGGTCGTACCGCGCCTCGTCCGACCGGGGCTTGCGGTCCTCCGCCTCCGTCACCTCGCACCGCTCCCTGTACGACACCTTCCACTGGCCTCAGTATGCGCACGGATACCCGAACGGGCCGCACGCGTGTGCGTACGGCCCGTTCGAAACAAGACGTGAGGGGGCGCTCAGTGGCCGCCCTGCTCCTCGAAGCGCTTGTACGACCGCTCGATCTCCGCCTCGGCGTCCGTACGGCCCACCCAGTTGGCACCCTCGACGGACTTGCCGGGCTCCAGGTCCTTGTAGACCTCGAAGAAGTGCTGGATCTCCAGGCGGTCGAACTCCGACACGTGGTGGATGTCACGCAGGTGCTCCACACGCGGGTCGGTGGCCGGAACGCACAGCAGCTTGTCGTCGCCGCCCGCCTCGTCCGTCATGCGGAACATGCCGATCGCACGGCACTTGATCAGGCAGCCCGGGAAAGTCGGCTCGTCCAGGATGACCAGCGCGTCCAGCGGGTCGCCGTCCTCGCCGAGGGTGTTCTCGACGAAGCCGTAGTCGGTCGGGTAGGCGGTCGAGGTGAAGAGACGACGGTCCAGGCGGATCCGACCGGACTCGTGATCCACCTCGTACTTGTTGCGCGAACCCTTCGGGATCTCGATCGTGACGTCGAACTCCACCGGTGGCTCCTCCATGATCAGCACATAGTTCTGGTGATTAAGTGTCCCTCACGCACGTGTGTGATCGCGAAAGGGGCTGGTGGTCGTGCCAGAGCTGAGGCCTTGGCGAGCCGCGAGACCGCAGGTGGAGCGGATCGCGAACGCCGTACGACCACGTCTGGCGCGGGCCGCGACGGCTGCCGGGCCGCGTCTCGCGCGGTGGGCGCGGGCCCTGCGGCCCCGCTCCCCGCACCTGTCGCGTCCCCGGTCCGTCAGGACCTGGCAGTACACCGCGGGCGCCGCCACCGCCGGCCTCGCGCTCGCCGCCGGCGTGGTGACCGTGGCCGGCCCCTGGGACGCCAACGGTCAGCGTACGGCCGAGCGGGACCGGGCGACCGCCCTGCAGCGGTCAGGTGGCGCAGATCACGGCGGATCAGATGCGGCGGCGGGGGCGCCCCGGCCCACGCCGAGCGCCGCTCCCGTCCTGGTGGGCCTGGACGCCACGAGGAGCGCCGTTGGCACCAAGATGGCCGCCCCGGGCGGAAAGGCCTTCTCGGACGCCCTCAGGCCCCTCCTGAACGCCTCCGCGCTGGGCGGCACGCACGCGGCCGTCGTCGTCGACGTGGCCACCGGTCGGCGCGTGTACGGCGCCGACGCGGACAGGCCCCTCGCCCCGGCCTCCACCACCAAGATCGCCACCGCGGTCGCCGCCCTGTCCGCCCTGGGCCCCGACCACCGCCTCACCACCCGCGCCGCCCTCGAACCCGACACCGGCGAACTCGTCCTGGTCGGCGGCGGCGACCCCACCCTCACCGCGCACGAGAAGGCCGACGGTTGGGCCAGCCTGCGCGTACTGGCGGCGAACGCGGCGAAGGCACTCCACAAGCGCGGCATCCACAAGGTCACGCTCTCCTACGACACGACCCTCTACTCCGGCCCCGCCCTGCACCCCATCGGCGTCAACGACAACCTGGCGCCGGTCAGCGCCCTGACCGCTGACGAGGGCCGCACCGACGACTCCACCAGCGGCCCGGCGCCCCGGGTGAGCGACCCGGCGAAGGACGCGGCCGACGAGTTCGCGGGCTTCCTGGACGACGCCGGCATCACCACGACGCCCCCCGGCCCCTCCAAGGCCAGCACGCGCGCGGAGACCCTCGCCACGGTCTCCTCACCCCCGCTGTCCGCCCTGGTCGAACGGATGCTGACCAACAGCGACAACGACATCGCCGAGCACCTGGCCCGCCAGACGGCCCTCGCCAGCGGCCAGCCCGGCAGCTTCGACGGCGGCGCCAAGGCGATCTCGGCGCGGCTGACCAAGTTCGGCCTGCCGATGTCCGGCGCCTCCTTCCACGACGGCAGCGGCCTGAACCGCGACGACCGGCTCACCGCCGACCTCCTCACCGGCCTGCTGGTCACGGCCGGCGACCCTGGGCGTCCCGGCCTGCGCCCCGTCCTCACCGGCCTGCCCGTGGCCGGGTTCACGGGCACCCTGGCCGACCGCTACACCGACACCGCGGCGGGCGTCGTACGCGCCAAGACCGGCACGCTGACCGGGGTGAACACCCTCGCCGGCACCGTCGTGGACGCCGACGGCCGCCTCCTGGCCTTCGCCTTCATGGCCGCCGGCACGACGAACCCCGCGGAGGCCGAGTCCGCCCTGGACAGGACGGCGACCGCACTGGCGAAGTGCGGCTGCAGATGACCTCCCGCCCGCGCCGCGGTCCGGGCCGTACCGCCCCGCTGTCCGCGCCCGCCCCGCACCACCACCCCTGCCGAGCGCGCACGGCCTGCCTCAAGAGGTGACGGTCCCGTACGGTTGACAGCATGACTGGCTTCGGTGGCACCACATCTCCCGGGATGGTCGACTGGAACCTCGCGGTGGCGACCGCGACACGGCTCGTGCGACCGGGCCCCGACGTCAGCCGCGACGAGGCACGCGCCGTCGTCGCGGAGCTGCGCCGGCACGCGAAAGCCTCGGAGGAACACGTCCGGGGCTTCACTCGTATGGGCACCGAGGACACCCACGACACCCCGGTCCTCGTGGTCGACCGCCCCGGCTGGGTGCGCGCCAACGTCGCCGGCTTCCGCGAGATCCTCAAACCGCTCCTGGAGAAGATGCAGGAACGCCGCTCGGGCAACCCCACCAGCGCGGTTCTCGGCACTGTCGGCGGCAAGGTCACCGGCGTCGAACTCGGCATGCTGCTGTCGTTCCTGTCGTCCCGCGTCCTTGGCCAGTACGAGACCTTCGCCCCCGCCGCCCGCGACCTCCCGGCCGGCGAGAACGGCGGCGGCCGACTCCTCCTCGTCGCCCCGAACATCGTCCACGTCGAGCGCGAACTCGACGTCGAACCGCACGACTTCCGCCTCTGGGTGTGCCTGCACGAGGAGACCCACCGCACGCAGTTCACGGCCGTGCCCTGGCTGCGTGACCATCTGGAGGGCGAAATCCAGTCGTTCTTGGCGGAGACCGACGTCGACCCGATGACCTTCCTGGAGCGCATCAGGGAAGCCGCCCAGTCCCTCGCCGGAGGCCGTCCCGAGGGCGAGGAGGACGACGGCGGCCGCTCCTTCGTCGAGCTGGTGCAGACCCCGGCCCAGCGGGAGATCCTCGGCCGCCTCACCGCCGTGATGTCCCTGCTGGAGGGGCACGCCGACTACGTCATGGACGGCGTCGGACCCAGTGTCGTACCGACCGTGGCGGAGATCCGCGAGAAGTTCCAGCAGCGCCGCGCCAAGGGTGCCTCCCGCCTCGACCTCGCCCTGCGCAAGCTGCTGGGTCTGGATGCCAAACTGAGGCAGTACCGGGACGGCGAGAGGTTCGTGCGGGCCGTCGTCGAACAGGTCGGCACCGATGGCTTCAACCGCGTGTGGACCTCGCCCAACACCCTTCCCACCAAGGCCGAGATCGCCAAACCGGCGGACTGGGTCGCGCGGGTGCACCGCAAGGCCGAGTCGTGAACGGCATGGACACGTCGTGAAATGAATCCGGCCTGCGGCAGGCGAACGCCCCTCCAATCACCCGTCCGAGGGACCGTGAGCCATGCGTAGGCGTGCAATGCTCGGGGAACCGCCCGGTTCTGTCACCATCTACACACTCTGAGTGACCGACTCGGGTTCACCCCCCGAAAACTTCATGAAGGGAACCGGACATGGGTCCCCATCCTGCGGTCGCGGCGATACGCCTGGCGGTCCGCCGCGTCCTCCACGACATCCTCAACGACCACCACACCTCCTGCCTGCCCGGCCGGCAGGCCTCCGGCGAGCGCCCGGACCGGACAGCCGAGCGGCTCCCCTCCCCGCTCGTGCTCGTCGCGTGCTCCGGCGGCGCCGACTCCATGGCCCTCGCCTCCGCCCTCGCCTTCGAAGCGCCCAAGCTCGGCGTCCGCGCCGGGGGCGTCACCATCGACCACGGCCTTCAGCCCGGCTCCGGCCTCCGCGCCGACGAGGTCGTCCTGCGCCTGCGTGGACTCGGCCTCGACCCGGTCGAGTCGGTCGCCGTGAGCGTCGGCCGCGACGGCGGCCCCGAAGCAGCCGCCCGCGACGCCCGCTACGCCGCCCTCGACGCCGTCGCCGAACGCCACGGCGCCGGCGCGATCCTGCTCGGCCACACCCGCGACGACCAGGCCGAAACCGTCCTGCTGGGCCTCGCCCGCGGCTCCGGCATCCGCTCCCTGTCC
Organism: Streptomyces sp. NPDC052101; assembly: GCF_040680235.1. Classification (NCBI taxonomy): domain Bacteria; kingdom Bacillati; phylum Actinomycetota; class Actinomycetes; order Kitasatosporales; family Streptomycetaceae; genus Streptomyces; species Streptomyces sp. NPDC052101. The sequence continues at coordinate 67,354 of NZ_JBFAWH010000002.1, read as the reverse complement.
GGCATGGCCGCGGTCTCGGGGGCCGACGGCCGTTACCGGCGGCCCTTCCTCGCGCTCGACCGGCAGACCGCCCGCAAGGCCTGCATGGTCCAGTCCCTCCCGGTCTGGGACGACCCGCACAACACCGATCCCGCCTACACCCGCTCCCGGCTCCGGCACGAAGGCCTGCCCGCCCTGGAGAAGGCCCTCGGCAAGGGAGTCGTGGAGGCGCTCGCCCGCACCGCCCAGCTCTCCCGCGACGACGCCGACGCCCTCGACGCCTGGGCCAGCCAGGCCGAGGCCTCCGTACGCGACGCCACGGGCCTGCTGGAATGCGCCAAGCTCTACGCCCTCCCGCCCGCCGTACGCCGCCGGATCCTGCGCCGCGCGGCCATCGAGGCCGGTGCACCGGCCGGTTCGCTGTTCGCCCGCCACATCGAGGAAGTCGACCGTCTGATCACCGGCTGGCGCGGCCAGGGAGCCATCAATCTCCCGGGCAGAGTCGTCGCGCAGCGCCAGGGTGGCAGACTGGTGATTCGGCAAGGCTGAATCCCGACCCCGCGGAGCGACCCTCAGGCGGCCGGTTCGGGCGGCCGTGGCCGTGACCACGGCCGTAGCCAGAGGCCGTGAGCACGGCCGTAAGTGCGGGACGACCGAAAGTGATGCGGGTGGACGCGAAAGACATGGGTGCCGACCTCCAGCAGGTGCTCATCACCAAGGAAGAGATCGACGCGAAGCTGGCCGAACTGGCCGCGAAGATCGACGCGGAGTACGCGGGCAAGGACCTGCTCATCGTCGGCGTCCTCAAGGGCGCCGTGATGGTCATGGCGGACCTCGCCCGGGCGCTGTCCACCCCGCTCACCATGGACTGGATGGCCGTGTCCTCCTACGGCGCGGGCACCCAGTCCTCCGGTGTGGTGCGGATCCTGAAGGACCTCGACACCGACATCAAGGGCAGGCACGTCCTGATCGTCGAGGACATCATCGACTCCGGCCTGACCCTGTCCTGGCTGATCAACAACCTCGGCTCGCGCGAGCCCGCCTCCCTGAAGGTGTGCACGCTGCTGCGCAAGCCCGACGCGGCCAAGGTCGCCATCGACGTCGAGTGGGTCGGCTTCGACATCCCGAACGAATTCGTCGTCGGCTACGGCCTCGACTACGCCGAGAAGTACCGCAACCTGCCGTTCGTCGGTACGCTCGCGCCTCACGTCTACGGCGGCTGAGCCACTCGGCTCAAGCCTTGTAGGACGATCGGGAACCCCGGCGGGTTCCGTGCCGTTGAAGCATGCAGAGACGGGTTTCCCAGCCGTCGAAGCGACTTCGTGCGGCTTCGGACATTGATGCTGGGGTACCGTCAGAAGAACTGTCTTATCAAACTCACTATGGCAGGAGGGACGGGGCGGCACCGCTCCGTATGGATGGACGTGAAGCGATACTTCCGTGGGCCGGTCATGTGGATCGTGCTGGCCGTCCTTGCCGTGGTCGTGTTGATGCAGGTCGTCGGCTCGTCCGGCGGCTACAAGACGGTGGACACCGGCCAGGTCGTGGCGGCGATCAACGCCAACAAGGTCCAGTCGGCCAAGCTGACCACCGGTGACGAGCAGAGCATCAAGGTCACGCTCAAGGACGGCCAGAAGGTCGAAGGCAGCTCGAAGATCCAGGCGAGCTACATCGGCGACCAGGGCGTGACGATTGCCGGCACGCTGCAGACCAAGTACCAGGACAAGCAGATCCCGGACGGCTACACGGTGTCGCCGTCCAAGCAGAACCCGTTCGTCGGCGTCCTGCTCTCCCTGCTGCCGTTCGTCCTGATCGTGGTCGTCTTCCTGTTCCTGATGAATCAGATGCAGGGCGGCGGCTCCCGCGTGATGAACTTCGGCAAGTCCAAGGCCAAGCTCATCACCAAGGACACCCCGAAGACGACGTTCGCCGACGTCGCCGGCTGCGACGAGGCCGTCGAGGAACTCCACGAGATCAAGGAGTTCCTGCAGGAGCCGGCCAAGTTCCAGGCCGTCGGCGCCAAGATCCCCAAGGGCGTGCTGCTCTACGGCCGCCCGGGTACCGGCAAGACCCTGCTCGCGCGTGCCGTCGCCGGCGAGGCGGGCGTCCCCTTCTACTCGATCTCCGGTTCCGACTTCGTCGAGATGTTCGTCGGTGTCGGTGCCTCGCGAGTCCGTGACCTGTTCGAGCAGGCCAAGGCGAACGCCCCGGCGATCGTCTTCGTCGACGAGATCGACGCGGTCGGCCGCCACCGCGGCGCCGGCCTCGGCGGTGGTCACGACGAGCGTGAGCAGACCCTGAACCAGCTGCTCGTCGAGATGGACGGCTTCGACGTCAAGGGCGGCGTCATCCTGATCGCCGCTACCAACCGGCCCGACATCCTTGACCCGGCACTGCTGCGCCCCGGCCGCTTCGACCGCCAGATCGCGGTCGACCCGCCGGACCTGCAGGGCCGCCTGGAGATCCTCAAGGTCCACCAGAAGGGCAAGCCGGTCGCGCCCGACGTCGACCTGTCCGCCGTCGCCCGCCGCACCCCGGGCATGACCGGCGCCGACCTCGCCAACGTGCTGAACGAGGCCGCGCTGCTCACCGCCCGAGGCGACCAGAAGCTGATCGACAACAGGGCGCTGGACGAGGCGATCGACCGCGTGGTCGCGGGCCCGCAGAAGCGGACCCGGATCATGTCGGACAAGGAGAAGAAGATCACTGCGTACCACGAGGGCGGTCACGCCCTGGTCGCGGCGGCCTCGCCGAACTCCGACCCGGTCCACAAGATCACGATCCTGTCCCGCGGCCGCGCCCTCGGCTACACGATGGTCCTGCCGGACGAGGACAAGTACTCGACCACCCGCAACGAGATGCTCGACCAGCTCGGCTACATGCTGGGCGGCCGCGCCGCCGAGGAACTGGTCTTCCACGACCCGACCACCGGCGCCGCGAACGACATCGAGAAGGCCACCAATCTGGCCCGCGCGATGGTCACCCAGTACGGCATGACCGAGCGGCTCGGCGCCATCAAGTTCGGCGGCGACAACAGCGAGCCCTTCCTCGGCCGTGAGATGGCTCACCAGCGCGACTACTCGGAAGAGGTCGCCGCGCTGGTCGACGAAGAGGTCAAGAAGCTCATCGAGAACGCGCACAACGAGGCCTGGGAGATCCTGGTCGAGAACCGCGACGTGCTCGACCAGCTCGTCCTCCACCTGCTGGAGAAGGAGACCCTGGGCAAGGAGGAGATCGCCGAGATCTTCGCCCCGATCCACAAGCGCCCGCCGCGGCCCGCGTGGACCGGCTCCTCCCGCCGCACCCCCTCCACCCGCCCGCCGGTGCTCTCCCCGAAGGAGCTGGCACTGACCAACGGTGCGAACGGTGCGACGGCGGCGATCAGCACGGTCAAGTCCACGGCCGCGGAGTCGGCCCCGGTGACGGACCAGACTCCGGAGGACCGCCCGGAGAGCTGACCGCTTTCGGCCAACCGGCCCGGAATGAACGCCGCGTCCCCCAGGTTTTAGCCTGGGGGCGCGGCTTTCTTATGTCCGCAACATGAACGTGTGGCCGCCGCCACGCGTGAAGGCACAGGAACGAGGAACCAGATGACCGACCCCGTGACACTGGACGGTGAGTGCCGCATCGGCGAGTTCGACGAGAAGCGCGCCGAGAACGCCGTACGCGAGCTGCTGATCGCGGTCGGCGAGGACCCGGACCGTGAGGGCCTGCGGGAGACCCCGGCGCGGGTGGCACGGGCGTACAAGGAGATCTTCGCGGGCCTGTGGCAGCAGCCCGAGGACGTCCTGACGACGACGTTCGACCTGGGACACGACGAGATGGTCCTGGTGAAGGACATCGAGGTGTACAGCACCTGTGAGCATCATCTGGTGCCGTTCCGGGGAGTCGCGCACGTCGGATACATCCCGTCGACGTCCGGGAAGATCACCGGTCTGTCCAAGCTGGCCCGGCTCGTGGACGTCTTCGCGCGCCGTCCTCAGGTGCAGGAACGTCTCACGACGCAGATCGCCGACTCCCTGATGAAGATCCTGGAGCCGCGAGGCGTGATCGTGGTCATCGAGTGCGAGCACATGTGCATGTCCATGCGCGGCATCCGCAAGCCGGGGGCGAAGACCATAACGTCGGCCGTGCGGGGGCAGCTGCGGGACGTGGCCACGCGGAACGAGGCGATGAGCCTCATCATGGCGCACTGACCGGGTGACGCCGGATGCCCGCGCCGTGACGCCGATGCCTTCGCCGGGCGCCGGCGGTCAGGCCACCGGCTCCGCCCCCGGGTGGTTCTGGTCGTCGTCCTCCGGGAGCTTGCACACCCGCTCCAGGAACAGGGCCGCCGCTATCACGCCGATCCCCGCAAGGACCGAGAAGCCGGCGTAGATGGCCTGGTCGCGGCGGGCGGGGATGTCGAGCAGTTCCAGCAGGAAGACGCCCGTGCCGCCGTACATACCGGCGACGAGCGCGGCGACCAGGGCGCTGGCCTGGCCGAAGACGACCGCGCGGGCGGCCATCAGCGGGTCGACGCCCTTCGCGCCGGGCCGGCGCTCGCGCTGGGCCTTGAAGCGGGCGCGCAGTGAGAGTGCCGTCGAGAGCAGGACCATCGCGATCAGGGCGAGCACGATGGGTGCGGCCAGGGGGACGCTGGGGAGGGTCCCGATCGAGTTCCAGAGGCGGGCGCCCGCCCAGGACAGGACGCCGGCCACGACGAACACGCCGGCCAGCACCCTGATACGCAGCTCTCTCACGGTGTCCCTTCAGCTCCCCCGGACCGGTCCGGACTGCGGTCGTGTCGACCTTGTCGTCTTGACCTTAACGACTACTCGGGCAGTCGGAGTTCCAGGTCCTCGCGGGGTTCGACGCCCGCGCGGGTGAGGGCCGACAGCAGTTCGGCCACCGCGCCGCGGCCGGGCAGCTGGGCCTGCGGGTCCACGTCATGCCACGGCGCGAGCACGAAGGCGCGCTCATGGGCACGCGGGTGGGGCAGCGTGAGCTGCGGGTCGTCGGAGGTGACGTCGGCGTAGGCGACGATGTCGACGTCCAGGGTGCGCGGGCCCCAGTGCTCGTCACGGACGCGTTTGAACGCCTCCTCGATGGCGTGCGCCCGCTCCAGCAGGGAGGCGGGGGGCAGGGTGGTCTTGAGGGCCACGACCGCGTTGAAGTACGACGGCTGGCTGCCTGGCTCGACGCCCCAGGGCTCGGTCTCGTACACCGGGGAGACGGCCTTCACACGGACACCGGGGGTGTCCTCTAGCGCGTCGACGGCGCCCTGGAGGGTCTCCAGGCGGTTGCCCAGGTTGGCACCGATGGAGATGACGGCCCACTGAGGGTTGTGCAGGGTGGTGTCGGCGGCGTCGACCTTCTCGACGACCGAGGCGGGCACCGGCTGGACGGTCGGGTCGCTGTGACCCTGGAGGAAAGGTCGGGTCATACTCGGCTCCGGGTGATGGTGACGGTCACGTCGTCGAAGGGGACGGTGATCGGCGCGTCCGGCTTGTGCACATGGACCTCGACCTCCAGGACCCCTTCGTGCTTCAGGCAGGTCTGGGCGATCCGCTCGGCGAGGGTCTCGATGAGGTTCACCGGCTCACCCTCGACCACGGCCACGACCTCTTCGGCCACGACGCCGTAGTGCACGGTCTTCGCCAGGTCGTCGTCGGCAGCGGCCGGCCGGGTGTCCAGCCCCAGGACGAGGTCGACGATGAAGGTCTGGCCCTCCTCGCGCTCCTTGGGGAACACACCGTGGTGCCCGCGGGCCTTGAGGCCGCGCAGCGCGACACGATCCACGCGAATCACTCCTGCAATCGTCGGGAAGCACCGGTCCGTACCACGTGCGGGCGGTACACCGGCCTCAGACGAATCTACCTGCGGGCACTGACAAAGCCGGGTTGCGGGGCGCGGGCCCGGACCGGGACCACGAGGGTTCATCTCGCGTTTCCCGAGGGAAACCCGGCGGTGTCATGGGTTGGTAGCGGCTCCTACCCCGGGGTAGGTGATTCCAACCACTTCTTGGTCCCAGTGGAACCGTCCGTCCGCTCAGCCGAGGGGTTCGTCGTCCGGATCCACGCCGTTGACGCCGTCCACACCGGCCTCGCCGTCCTCGTCATCACTCTCCGCCAGGACGGGGGAGGCGTGGTGCGACCAGAGCTTCCAGCCGGATGGGGTGCGCCGGAACACGTTCGTGGCGACGACGAGCTGGCCGACCAGCGGTCCCAGCTCCGAGCCGTCCTTCGGGGCGGGGCCACCGCTGAGGATGTTCTCGGTGCAGGTCACGAGGGCCGTGTCGCCGGTGACGGAGACATGCACATCGGTGAGGAAGAACTGGATGTAGTCGGTGTTGGCCATGATCAGGGCGTACGACCTGAGGACCTCGCCGCGGCCGGTGAGCACCGGCCAGCCGGGGTGGACGCAGGAGATCACGCCGGTGTCCGCCGGGTCGTGGTACTCCTCGTCCACGCCCAGGTCGGCGGGGGTGAGCCAGAGCGAGGACAGCTCCTCGAAGTCACCGCGCTCCATCGCCTCGTAGAAGGCGGTGTTGGCGGCTTCCACCTGTTCGACGTCGGTATGAGGGGCGCTCACCGGGGTCCTTCCGCCCCGCGCTCACTCGCCTCGTCCGGCGCGTGTTCCGCCGCACGCGCCTCCTCCACGGCGCGCGCGACCCGTACGGCGTCTGCGGTGGCGCGCACCTCGTGTACGCGTACCGCCCATGCGCCGGAGTGCGCCGCGAGCGCGGAGACGGCGGCCGTGGCGGCGTCGCGCTCCCGGGCCGGCGGGGGTGCGCCGTCCGGACCGGCGAGGACGCGGCCGAGGAACCGCTTGCGGGAGGCGGCCACGAGCACCGGGTGGCCGAGGGCGCGCAGGCGGTCGAGGTGGGCGAGGAGGACGAGGTCGTGCTCGGCCTCCTTGGAGAAGCCGAGACCGGGGTCGACGACGACGCGGTCGGGAGCGATGCCGCCCGCCAGAACGGCCTCCACGCGCGTGTGCAGTTCGCCCACGACTTCGCCGACGACGTCCTCGTAGGCGCCCTTGACGTTGTCGCCCTGGAGGAAGCCGCGCCAGTGCATCACGATGAACGGGGCGCCCGCGTCGGCGACCGCCGGGATCATCGCGGGGTCGGCGAGGCCGCCGCTGACGTCGTTGACGAGGGCGGCGCCGGCCGCGAGGGCCTGCTCGGCCACGGAGGCGCGCATGGTGTCCACGGAGACGACGACGCCTTCGGAGGCGAGGCCGCGGACGACCGGGATGACGCGCCTGAGTTCCTCGGCCTCGTCGACGCGGGTGGCACCGGGGCGGGTGGACTCGCCGCCGACATCGACCAGGTCCGCGCCCTGGGCCACGAGGTCCAGCCCGTGCTTGACGGCGACGGTCGTGTCGAACCAGCGGCCGCCGTCCGAGAAGGAGTCGGGGGTCACGTTGACCACACCCATGACCGCGCACCGGTCCCATGCCGGAAGGCCGGCCACCTGGCCGCGCCCGCTGTGGTAGTTCATACGTTCAGCGTAGGCCCAGCCGAACGCCGCAAACGCGCGGCGGCCCGGGCGGAAGCCCCCGTGCTGGAGGGGGTCGGGTGTCCGCCCGGGCCGGTCCTCGGCCGCACCGCTCGGTCCCACGGTGCTCAGGTTCTCCGTACGGCGTTCAGGCCGCGCGGACGTCCCGTTCCGCCACGCCGTGCGCGCAGGGGCGCTGGGCGGCCGCCCTGCGCCGGCGCAGGAAGCGCGGGAGCGGGAGCGCGAGGTTGACGAAGCCCTCCGCCTGCATGGTGGCGACACCGATGCGGGGCAGGTCGGTGGTGGCGCGGTAGACGATGAACCGCGGCTCCCAGCGCGGCTGGAACTTGGCGTTGAACTTGTAGAGCGACTCGATCTGGAACCAGCGCGAGAGGAACACCAGCAGTCCGCGCCAGCCGCGCAGCACCGGACCGGCGCCGATCTTCTCGCCGCGCGCGAGGGCGGAGCGGAACATCGCGAAGTTCAGCGAGATCCGGGTGATGCCGAACTTCGGGGCGGCCTGGAGGGCGGCGACGATCAGCAGTTCGTTCATACCGGGGTCCGCGCTGCGGTCGCGGCGCATCAGCTCCAGCGAGGCGCCGTCCCTGCCCCAGGGCACGAAGTGCAGGATCGCCTTCAGATCGCCGTACTCGCCGGGCTCGTCGTCCTGCTTGTGCGCGGTGGCGATCAGGCAGTCGCCGTCCGCGACGTCGCCGATGCGGCCGAGCGCCATGGAGAAGCCGCGCTCGGTGTCGGTGCCGCGCCAGTCCTCCGCCGCCCGGCGGATGCGCTCCAGTTCGCCGTCGCTGAGGTCACGGATGCGCCGCACCCGGGTTTCGTAGCCGGCTCGCTCGATGCGCTTGACCATTTGTCGGACGTTGCGCATCGCGCGTCCGGCGAGCGAGAAATCCGCGACCTCCACCACCGCCTCGTCGCCCAGTTCCAGGGCGTCCAGGCCGGTCTCGCGGGTCCACACCTCGCCGCCCGTCTCCGAGCAGCCCACGACGGCGGGCGTCCAGGAGTGCGCCTTGGCCTCGTCCATGAAGCGCTCGATCGCGCCGGGCCAGGCCTCGACGTCGCCGATGGGGTCGCCGCTGGCGAGCATCACGCCGGAGACGACGCGGTAGGTGACCGCCGCCTTGCCGCTGGGGGAGAAGACGACCGCCTTGTCGCGGCGCAGGGCGAAGTGGCCGAGCGAGTCGCGCGCGCCGTGCTTCTCCAGCAGGGCCCGCAGCTGGGACTCGTCCTGCTCGGAGAGGCGGGCGGCCGGGTGCTCGGGGCGGAAGGCCAGGTAGATGGTGGTGACGGCGGTGATCCAGCCGAGGGCGCCGAGGGAGAAGGCGACGGTCCAGGTCGTGTTGCCCTGGTAGTCGACCGGCCCCTCGAAGCCGAACAGGCCGTAGACGACATGGGTCAACCGGTCGGCCAGGCTCGGGTCGCCGATCGTCCGGTGCGGGTGAACGCTGACGATCACGAGTCCGAGGACCAGAGAACCGGCACTCATAAGTACGAAGTTGGTAAGAGCACGCCACCTGCTGCGCGGGTCCGGCAGGGCCGCGAACTGGTCTCGGTGGAGCACCAGCGGCACGAGCAGCGCGACCGCGATGAGCACGCCGATGATCGAGTGCCGGTACGCGAACTGGGCCGCCGCGCCCGCCGGGAGCAGCGCCACCGCGGCCCGCCACGCCCTGCGCTTGCGCCGCTTGAGACCATGCGCGAGCAGCAACAACAGCACGCCGGCGCTCAGCGCGAGCGCCGCGGCGAAGGGCCCGAACGAACCCGGCAGCACCTCCGCGATAGCGTGCATACGGCTGTGGCGGAAGCGCGGGAACACACCCGCGGCAATGTTCAGGACACCCACGAGGGCGGCCGCCCGGCTGACGAGGGCGGGGACGGCCTCGGGGCGCGGGCCGTGCAGTATCCGCCGCGCCCGGCTTGATCGGCTCGGAACCTCGCCCGACATTTCCCCATCTATCCTGACAGACATCGCATCCCGTAGTTCTGCGAGAGACCTTGAACCCGGGCCCGATCGGGCATCCGGCGACATTGCGCCCTCTAGGACGGTGTCTCGGGGAGAGAGGTTCACTCCCCACCGGAAAGTCGGGTCAAAGGCCAAGGAAAGCCTCGGGCAAGCTCTCGCGACGATGTGCGGGCGGGTGCCGGGCGGAAAGCGCAGGCAGGTAACAGCCCATGGGTCTCACAAGCAACAAGGTGCTGGTGCTGGCGATCGTCTTCGCCGCAGTTCTGTTCGTCGGAACGGTGTGGCTTTGGCCACGCCTCGCGCGGCAGAGCTGGCGGACCATCAGCGGACGGGTCGGCCTGATGCTCGCCACTCAGCTGGCGATCTTCTCGTCCGTGGGCCTCGCCGCCAACCAGGCTTTCGGGTTCTACGCCAGCTGGGCCGACCTGTTCGGCCAGGAGACCGACCAGGGCATCGTCGTCGACCACTCCGCGAACGGCAGCACCGGCGGTCCGATACAGGTGGTCTCCTCGACCGGCGTCCCGGGCGTGCGCGGCAGCAGCCCGCAGCTGTCCGGACAGATCCAGAAGGTCGACATCGTCGGCCGGACCAGTCACATCGCCACGCCGGCCTTCGTCTACCTGCCGCCGGAGTACTTCCAGCCGCAGTACCGCACGCGTACGTTCCCGACGGCGGTCGTCCTGACCGGCTACCCGGGGACGTCGCAGGCGCTGGTGGACAAGCTGCGCTATCCGCACACGGCACAGCAGCTGGCCAAGGACGGGCGGATGCAGCCGATGATCCTGGTGATGCTGCGGCCGACCGTGGCGCCGCCGCGGGACACCGAGTGCGTGGACATCCCGGGCGGGCCGCAGACGGAAACGTTTTTCGCCAAGGATCTGCCGGAGGCCGTCCTCGCGCACTACCGGGTCGGCAAGCGGCCTGGCAGCTGGGGCATCATCGGCGACTCCACAGGCGGCTACTGCGCGCTCAAGATCGCCATGCACCACCCCAACGTGTACGCCGCCGCCGCGGGCCTGTCGCCGTACTACAAGGCGCCGATCGACCCCACCACCGGTGACCTCTTCCATGGCGACAAGACCCTGCAGAATCGTGCCGACCTGCAGTGGTTCCTCAAGCATGAGCAGGCGCCGGACACCTCGCTGCTCGTCACCAGCAGCAAGGTCGGCGAGCACAACTACAAGGACACGCTGAAGTTCATCGCGCGCGTGCAGGCCACGAATGTGACCCGGATCTCGTCGATCATCCTCGACAGCGGCGGCCACAACTTCAACACCTGGCGGCGCGAGATCCCGCCGACCCTGCAGTGGATGAGCGGACGCCTCACCGACCACTGAGCCGCCGTACCCCCGACGCCCCGTGAAGCCGGTGATGTGGCCGTGTTTTTACGGGGCGGGGGCCCACGATTCGCCTACGCGCGGTAAGTTTCTGGCCATGCCACGTGGACGCCACCGCCATTCCCCACCTCTGCACCGGCTGTTGCCTCCGTCGGCGATCGCCGGTGTCTCCGTCGTCTGTGCGCTGGGTCCATGGGCGTTCTCCGAGGCCACGGTGTTGCGCGCCCTGGCCGCTGCCGCCGCCGCGACGGCCGTCGTCGGCGCGGTCGTGATGCGCCGCTGGGACACCCAGGCGGGCAAGCGGGTCGCCGAACTCATGCGCGCGCGTGCCGGCGACGAATGGCGGTACGAGGAGCGGGTCGCCGAACTGGAGACCGACCTGGAGGAGTCGCGCGAACTGCGCACCAAGCTGGAGCAGCGGCTGCGCGCCAAGCGCGCGGAGCTGGCCGGCCTGCGCAACGAGCACGCGGCCCTGCTGCGCCGGTACGCCACGGCGGAGACCGAGCGCGCGACCGCCCTGGAGGGACGCCGGCTGCTGGAGATCGAGGCGGCCGTCCCCTCGTCCCTGCCCGCGCTGCCGCCCGCACGTCGCGCCGAGCCGGAGCCGGCCGAGACGAAGACCGAGGCCGCCGGAGCGGACGTCGAGGACTCTGGAGACGCTGGGCAGGCTGGGGGCGAGCCGGCGGCGTACGCGGTGTTCTCGCCCGAGGGCGCACGGCTGTACCGGCGGGCCCTGACGGCCCTGGCCCGGTTCGGCGGCGAGGCTTCGGCCGAGCCCGTGCCGGCGGCCGCGGAGACGGCCACGCCCGAGGACGACGAAGCCGGGGCTCCCGAGGCCGCGTCTTCCGAGACCGCGGTTTCCGAGACCGCGGTTTCCGGGACGGCGGTTTCCGGGACGGCGGCTTCCCGGGACACGGATCCGAAGCCGGTGACTGTTGAGGTCTACGCCGATGTCGACTCTGACACCGATGTCGACGCGGTCGAGGCCGATGCGGGAGCCGTCCCGCCGGGCAGGGCGGATGTGCGCAGGTCAGGTGCGGGTGACGCCGATTCCGTCGTCCGTCCGGAACGGACCGCGGAGATCGCCGGAAACGTTTCCGGAGAAGGCACCCGGGACGGCGCCGGAGACGGCGCGGCCGTAGGCGTGACGGACGGCGCCGGTGACCTTCGGAGCGAGGCCGGTGCCCCGGCCGCCCAGGAGGACGAGGCGCAGGGGCAGCCGGTGGCGGCCGACGGGCACGCGCGTGCGGCCGCCGCCTCCACGACACCGGGCGAGCCCGCGGGGCCCGTGGGCCGGCCGCCCGCCGGGCACTTCACCGTGCCGACCGCGGTGGCCGTCGTACCGGCCGCGCCCGCGCGACGCCCGGTGGTCGAGGGCGGTTTCGACTTCTTCGGCACCCAGAAGGACGCGCCGAAGACCGCGCTGGACTCCGTGCAGAACGAGGACCTCGCCGACGTCGTCGGCCAGGAGGCCCTCGCCGTGCACAAGGCGGAGGCCGAGGCCGGGTTCAAGCCCGCGGGCGGGCAGGCGCACGGCGTCGGCCAGGTCATCGACCTGACCGCGCACGACGAGACCGAGCAGATCGACGTCCAGGGGCTGCGCAGCGCGGCTTCCTGAGACTCACCAGGCACAGGGCCCGGCTTCCCGCACAGGGAGCCGGGCCCTGTGTCATCCAGACGTCATCCAGCGGTCGGGGCGGGCGTCCCGGCGGCCCGTACGGGACCTCTCCGCCTGGGCGTGCAGCAGCCGCGAGGCCTCCTGGGCGTCCCGCAGACGGGCCGTCACGGTCTTGCCGGCCCCGGTGTCCACATGGACCTCCGCGAGCCGCCAGAGGCGCTGCCAGGGCCCCTGGGTCAGCCGCACGCTCTGCACCTTGGCGTGCGGGACCAGGGAGAGCCTGCGACGCAGCAGGCCGTGCCGGGTGGCGAACACCGTGCCGGTGACCGCGAGGCGGTGGCCGCGCCACCACACCGGCACGCACCAGCGGGCCCGGCGCGGCGGCCGCGACAACTCCTGAGGCACCGTCACGCCGTGCAGTACGCGCGCGACGACCGACTCGGCGATCGGGCGCGGGGCGACCGGCACCAGCACCGAGTTGGCGGACCCGGCCACGTCCAGTTCCACCCGCACCCAGCCGAGCCGCCGCCACAGCAGCGGCTCCACGAGGCGCACGGTCTGCACCCGGCCGGGCGGGACCGTCTCGTGCGTACGGTCGAGCAGCCCGTGGTCGATGCGCAGTCCGTCCGGTGACTCGCTGACCTTCCAGTCGAACTCGCCGGCGAACCGTCCCGCGCTGCTCGCGCCGGCCGCGCCGAACAGCGGGAGGGCGGTGGCGAGGACTGTCCACAGGTTGTGGGTGGCGAGCCACAGCACGGTCGGTACGACGAGCGCGGCGCACAGTGAGCCCCAGGTGGCGCCCGTCAGCGCCAGGGAGAGCGCCAGCGCGCGTGGGGGCACGCGCAGCAGTTCCTGCGCCGGCGCCTCGCCGACTTCGCGCGCCGTCTCGGGCGCGAAACCCGCCGCGCGCGCGAGCAGCTCCGCGCGCAGGGCGCGTGCCTCCCGCTCGCCCAGGAAGGCCAGTTCGTCCTTGTCGTCGGCGCCCACGACGTCGATCCGCAGCTTCGCGACGCCCGCCACGCGCGCGAGGAGGGGGCGGGAGACGTCCACGGCCTGGATGCGCTCCAGCCGGATGTGCGCGGTGCGCCGGAACAACAGACCGGTCCGTATGCGCAGTTCGCTGTCGGTGACCGCGAAGTGCGTGAACCACCAGGACAGGAAGCCGTAGAGGCCGGCCACCGGCACCAGCACGGCGAGCCCCAGCAGCAGCACGGTGGTGGTCAGCCGCGCCAGCTGCTCCTGCGTCCCGCTCGGGTCGTGCACCGCCCACCCGGCGAGTACGGCGATCGGCGCCCAGGCCCGCCGGAAGGGCGTGACGGGATGCAGTCGGCGCTCGACCACGCCCGCACGCCCCGTGGCGCCTATGCCCGCTGCGCTGTCCGCTGCGCCCGCCTGGCCCGCCTCGTCCGCGGCGCCCATGGCGTCACCGTGGTCCCGGGGCGTCACAGGCCCGCCGATCGCGCCTCGCCCAGCTCGGTGAGCCGGTCGCGCAGCCGTTCCGCCTCGGCCGGATCCAGGCCGGGGATGGTGGCGTCGGTCGCGGCGGCCGCCGTGTGCAGTTGCACGGTCGCCAGCCCGAAGCGGCGCTCGATCGGGCCGGAGGTGACCTCCACCAGCTGCATCCGCCCGTACGGCACCACCGTCTCCTCGCGCCACAGGACACCGCGGCTGATCAGCAGGTCGTCCGCGCGCTCGGCGTAGCGCCACGAGCGCCAGTTGCGCTCCACCAGCCTCCAGCACCCCGCGGCGAGCACCGGCGGCAGCAGCGCGAAGGCCGCCCACGCGGGCCCCGCGAGCAGGCCCAGCGGCAGTCCGGTGGCGACCGCGAGCACCGCCGCCCACACGGCGATCAGCAGCCGGCGCACCCGCACCAGAGCGGGCCGCAGCCCCCGCCACACCAGCTCGTCGCCCGGTATCCCGGTCTCCTCCGGGCTCCCCGTTTCCATGGGCCCAGCGTACGTAGGGGAAACTGGGGCCATGACTCCTACGACGGAGACCACGGTCGGGATCGGCGGCGCCGCGGAGAGCACCGACATGGTGCTCAACATCGGGCCTCAGCACCCGTCCACGCACGGCGTGCTGCGGCTCAAGCTCGTGCTGGACGGAGAGCGCATCGTGCGCGCGGAGCCGGTGATCGGCTATATGCACCGCGGCGCCGAGAAGCTCTTCGAGGCACGCGACTACCGGCAGATCATCGTGCTCGCCAACCGCCACGACTGGCTGTCGGCGTTCTCGAACGAGCTGGGCGTGGTCCTCGCCGTGGAGCGGATGCTCGGCATGGAGGTGCCCGAGCGGGCGGTGTGGACGCGCACGCTGCTCGCCGAGCTGAACCGCGTGCTGAACCACCTCATGTTCCTCGGCTCCTATCCGCTGGAGCTGGGCGGCATCACCCCGGTGTTCTACGCGTTCCGCGAGCGCGAAGTGCTCCAGAACGTCATGGAGGAGGTCTCCGGCGGCCGCATGCACTACATGTTCAACCGCGTCGGCGGCCTCAAGGAGGATCTGCCGGCCGGCTGGACGGCACGCGCGCGTGCCGCCGTCGCGGCCGTGCGCTCGCGCATGGACGTCTTCGACGACCTGGTGCTCGGCAACGAGATCTTCCGGGGGCGCACGCGCGCAGTGGGCGTGCTCGCGCCGGAGACCGTGCACGCCTACGGCGTGAGCGGGCCCATCGCGCGCGCCTCGGGCGTCGACTTCGACCTGCGCCGTGACGAGCCGTACCTGGCGTACGGCGACCTCCAGGACACCCTGGAGGTCGTCACCCGGAGCGAGGGCGACTGTCTCGCCCGCTTCGAGGTGCTCCTGGCGCAGACCCACAACGCGCTCGACCTCGCCGACGCCTGCCTGGACCGGCTC
The DNA here is from genome assembly GCF_040680235.1 of Streptomyces sp. NPDC052101. Taxonomy (NCBI): domain Bacteria; kingdom Bacillati; phylum Actinomycetota; class Actinomycetes; order Kitasatosporales; family Streptomycetaceae; genus Streptomyces; species Streptomyces sp. NPDC052101. Next base: position 52,102 of record NZ_JBFAWH010000002.1, on the reverse strand, counting down.
GCCGAGCTGCCGCCCGGGCCGATCAACCAGCGGCTGCCGAAGGTGCTGAAGGCGCCCGAGGGACACACCTACGCGTGGACCGAGAACCCGCTCGGCATCAACGGCTACTACCTGGTCAGCAAGGGTGAGAAGACGCCGTACCGGCTGAAGCTGCGCTCGGCCTCGTACAACAACATCCAGGCGCTGACCGAACTGCTGCCGGGGACGCTGGTGGCGGACATGGTGGCGATCCTGGGCTCGCTGTTCTTCGTGGTCGGCGACATCGACAAATAGGCCGGGCGCGGGGGAGGAACCGGTCGGTCAGGCGAGCGGGTCCGGAATTCCAACCGGCTGGACCAGCCAGCCGAAGTCGCCGAAACCGCCCGGGGCGGTCAGCTCGGCGGCCTCCCCGGCGCTCGCGAGGGCGCGCACATAGGCGGAAGGGTCCTTGGAGGCCAGCGCGAGCGGGGGGCGCGCGCCGGTGAGGTCCAGGGCACGCAGAGCGGCGCGCTGCGTGAGAAGGCGCGCGGAGGACAGAGTGCGTGCGGTGTCCGCGAGCGAGTGCGCCGTGCCAGGAGCCGTGCGCGTCGCGTCCCGGGGCGCGCCCGAGTTCGTATGCGCCGTGGTAGCCGTCGCGCACGCGTCCAGCGCGACGTGCGCCGTGATGTCACACGATCCGTCCGGCACGGGCGCCGTCTCGCGCCCCTCCCGGAACCCGGTGAGCGTCCCGAACGGGGGGCGCGTGTCGACGGTGTGCGCGTAGTCCACGGCCACCGCGAGTCCGCGCACCACCCGGTCCACCGCCGCCGCCCACGCCAGGTCCCGGGGCAGCCCGATCTCCGCGCGCAGCCCTTCCTCGGCGGCCAGCGGCCACCACCGGGCGAGCCAGTCCGCGTCCGCGCCGGTCACCGGCTCGCCGAGCCGCTCGGTGCCGTCGTCGGCGACGAGCACCAGCCGGGGCACCCCCGCGGGGTCGACCTCGGCGACGTCCACGGGCACGTTGTCCAGCCACTCGTTGGCGAACAACAGCCCTGTGACGACGGCCGGGGGCGTGTCCAGCCAGGTGATCCGTTCGTCCAGTACGGCGGGGCGGTCGGCGAGATCGACGGCGTACGCGCGCGTGCGGGCGGCCACCTCGGCCGGCAGGGCGGCCAGCACTCCGGTGACCAGCTCGCCGCGCCCCGCCCCCATGTCGACGAAGTCCAGCGCCGAGGGCCGCCCCAGCGCCTCGTCGACCCGGCACAGCAGCCGGGCCACGGCCCGCGCGAACAGCGGGGAGGCGTGCACGGACGTACGGAAGTGGCCGGCCGGGCCCTCCGGGCGCCGGTAGAAGCCGCCGGGCCCGTACAGCGCCGCCTCGGTCGCCGCACGCCAGCCGCGCCGCCCCGTTCCGTCGCACCGGCCGTGTCCGCCGGGGGCGGCGCCGTGCCCGTCGCCGGCGGGCGGTTCCGCTCGCGGTGCCGTCTCATCCGTCACCGGAACAGACTAGGCGCACAGATGATCACTTCCTCCACCTTGCGGAGTACGCGCGCCGGACGGGGATCGGTCCTCCGGTTGACCCCTGCACGCATCAGGTTTCCCTACTCTGGGTTACGTGCAGCGCCTCTATGACTTCCTCCGCCGCCACCCGACCTGGGTCGACACCTTCTGGGCCGTCGTCCTGTTCGGGCTGTCCGGGCTGAGCGTGGTCAGTCTCGACGGGGTGGCCGGTCACCACGGGACGCTCGCCGCGGGAATGGCCGTGTCCGCTGTCCTGAGTGTCGTGGTCGCGCTGCGCCGCCGTTACCCGGAGCCGATGCTGCTGCTGGCTTTCGCGACCGGGCTGGCCCAGCTGGTCCTGGACGTCGAGACGACCTTCGCCGACGTCGCCATGCTGGTGATCACCTACACGGTTGCCACGATGGGCGCGCGCTGGGCCTCCCGACTCGCGCTCGCCGTCAGCTTCTGCGCGGCGGCCCTTGCGCAGATCCGCTGGCCGGACATCCACTCCAGCTTCGCCGGGCAGATCGCGATCGTGGTCTTCCAGACGGTGCCGTTCGTGCTCGCCTGGGTGCTCGGTGACTCCATGCGCACCCGGCGCGCCTACTTCGCGCAGCTGGAGGAGCGCGCGGCCCGCCTGGAGAAGGAGCGCGAGGCGCAGTCGAAGGTCGCGGTGGCCGCCGAGCGCGCCCGTATCGCGCGCGAGCTGCACGACGTGGTCGCGCACAACGTGTCGGTGATGGTGGTGCAGGCGGACGGCGCCGCCTACGTCCTCGACGCCGCCCCCGACCAGGCCAAGAAGGCCCTGGAGACGATCTCCTCCACCGGCCGTCAGGCCCTCGCCGAGATGCGCCGCCTGCTGGGCGTGCTGCGTACCGGCGAGCACCAGGAGGGCGGGGAGTACGTCCCCCAGCCCGACGTCGAGCAGATCGACGACCTCATCGAGCAGTGCCGCAGCTCCGGCCTTCCGGTCGACTTCAAGGTCGAGGGCACCCCGCGCCCGCTGCCCAGCGGGGTGGAGCTGACCGCGTACCGGATCGTGCAGGAGGCGCTCACCAACACCCGCAAGCACGGCGGGCCCAACGCGGGCGCGAGCGTGCGGCTGGTCTACTTCGACGACGGGCTCGGCCTGCTCGTCGAGGACGACGGCAAGGGCGCGCCGCACGAGTTGTACGAGGAGGGCGGCGCGGACGGCCAGGGGCATGGCCTGATCGGTATGCGCGAGCGGGTCGGCATGGTCGGTGGCACCCTGGACGCCGGGCCGCGCCCGGGCGGAGGATTCCGCATCAGTGCCCTGCTCCCGCTCAAACCGGCGCACTGACGCAGCCGCGCGCCCCCCGTTGACACCTGTAACACCCTCGCTCTGAAGCCACACCCACCGTCCCGAACGAAAGAGGCCCGATGACGATCCGCGTGATGCTCGTCGACGACCAGGTGCTGCTGCGCACCGGATTCCGGATGGTGCTCGCCGCCCAGCCGGACATGGAGGTCGTCGCGGAGGCGGGCGACGGCGTCGAGGCCCTGCAGGTGCTGCGGTCCACGCCCGTCGACGTCGTCCTGATGGACGTCCGCATGCCGAAGCTGGACGGCGTGGAGACCACGCGGCGGATCTGCTCCGAGCCCAACCCGCCCAAGGTGCTCATCCTGACCACGTTCGACCTGGACGAGTACGCCTTCTCCGGGCTGAAGGCGGGTGCCTCCGGCTTCATGCTCAAGGATGTGCCGCCGGGCGATCTGCTGGCCGCGATCCGCTCGGTGCACAGCGGCGACGCGGTCGTGGCGCCCTCCACCACCCGGCGTCTGCTGGACCGCTTCGCGCCGATGCTGCCCTCCTCCGGCACGGAGCCGCAGCACAAGGAGCTGGAGCGGCTCACCGACCGGGAGCGCGAGGTGATGGTGCTGGTCGCACAGGGCCTGTCCAACGGTGAGATCGCGGCGCGGCTGGTGCTGAGCGAGGCGACGGTGAAGACCCATGTGGGCCGCATCCTGACCAAGCTCGGCCTGCGCGACCGCGTGCAGGTGGTGGTGCTGGCCTACGAGACCGGGCTGGTCCGCGCAGGCGGACACGGCTGAGCCCGGAGCGCCGAGGCGCCACACAGGTTCCTCGCGGGCATGGTTGAGGCCGGCTTCAGCGAGGCAGCGGCGCATGCTCGTGGCGGGCATGGCTGAGCCAAGCTGCCGTGGACCGTCAGCGCAGGCATGGTGCGCGCGGGTATGGCAGGGATCGGCCGCAGGGGGGTGCGCGTCTGCGCGGGTTTCTGGCGGGTGTGTCTGAGGGTTGGCCTCCGCGAGGCAGCGGCGCATGCTCGTGGCGGGCATGGCTGAGCCGGGCCGTTGTGGACCGTCAGCGCAGGCATGGTGCGTGCGGGTGTGGCAGGGATCGGCCGCAGGGGGGTGCGCGTCTGCGCGGGTTTCTGGCGGGTGTGTCTGAGGGTTGGCCTCCGCGAGGCAGCGGCGCATGCTCGTGG